>JADFZQ010000030.1 GCA_015232455.1 Desulfamplus sp.
TGGCTAATTTACATTCGGCTAAAAATGAATTTGCGGCGGCACTCGAAAAATACGAAGAAGCCTTGCAGATAAGAAGAGAGCTTGCCAAAGAGAACCCAAGAACCTATTTGCCCGATGTCGCAATGACTTTGAACAATTTGGCTAATTTACATTCGGCTAAAAATGAATTTGCGGCGGCACTCGAAAAATACGAAGAAGCCTTGCAGATAAGAAGAGAGCTTGCCAAAGAGAACCCAAGAACCTATTTGCCCGATGTCGCAATGACTTTGAACAATTTGGCTAATTTACATTCGGCTAAAAATGAATTTGCGGCGGCACTCGAAAAATACGAAGAAGCCTTGCAGATAAGAAGAGAGCTTGCCAAAGAGAACCCAAGAACCTATTTGCCCGATGTCGCAATGACAATAATAAATCTAAGTATTTTTTATTTGCAAGCGGTTCCCGACAAAGAAAAATCAATTGCATTGGCAATGGAAGCTACTGAGTTGCTTTTAACTGTTTATGAGCAAATCCCTTATTTAGAAAATTACTTAAAAACAGCCATTCAAATTTTACAGGCAAACGGTGTTGATTTGGATAAAATGATGAGAATAGTCTAAATATCTAAACATACTTTAAAGAGAATCTTGAAGTTGCCTGTAGAGATACTCTCCGATACCTGTAGAGTTTTCACTTTTAGAAATTTGTTGGGCAAGGTATTGGTCATGCAGTGAGGTATAAATATCCATACCTTGCGATTTTCCCAAAAGTGGGTCTTCTGGAATGGTTGCACGCATTGATTTCATCATTGTGTTGAGAAATACCTCCTCAAATCCTTGACAAGCCTCTTTTAAGGCTTTTTCATCTTTCTTAGCCTTAAAAGTATTAGCTTTATCACTATTGTTTACTTTACTAATATTATTGAGGTAGTCTTTGTTATCTAAAGAGATATCCATATCAAAACTCCTTTTCTCTTAATTTCTTTTTATATAGCATTCCAGATAAATAAATTGGCAATTCCTATTGCCCCACCCCCTTCCCCCTCCCCAATAATGAAGAGGGGGTAATTACTCCCTCCACTTGGGGAGGGTGGGGAGGGGCAAAATACTTATCTGAAATGCTGCTATAGAATCTCAAGATCAGCCTGTAATGCCCCAGCCGCTTTGATGCTCTGAAGAATTGTAATCATATCTCTTGGAGTTGCTCCAATTGAGTTAAGACCTCTGACTAATTCTCCGATTGTAGTGCCACCTTCTAAAGTCATCAAAGAGACCTCTTCCTCTTCCATCTTAACATCTGTTTGTTCATTTGCTACAGTTTCACCTTCTGAAAATGGCTCTGGTTGAGATACATCTAACTCTTTCTTTATGCTAACAGTCAAACTTCCATGAGCAACTGCCACAGTTGATATGGTTACGTTATCCCCAATAATAACTGTGCCTGTCTTTTCATTCACAACCACTTTTGCCTTTGTATCTGGTATGACCTCAAGAGATTCAATATCTGCTATAAATTCAGCAACTTGATTTGCCTGCATCTTTTCTGGAATATTAAGCTGCAAAGCACTTGAATCTACAGTTTCAGCAACACCTTTTCCAATTGAAGCGTTGATAGTTTCAGCAACTCTTGATGCAGTTGTGAAATCGGGATTGAGTAAAGATAGAGTTAAAGCCTTTTTGCCGTCCAACTTCATAGGAATCTCACGCTCTACAGTTGCACCATTTGCGATTCTTGCCACCTGAAGATGATTTTTTTGCTTACTTCCACCAGCGTCTCCAGCAGAAGCTCCGCCAATTGCCACTGGACCTTGTGCTAAAGCATAAACTTTGCCATCAACGCCTTTAAGTGGTGTCAAAAGAAGTGTTCCACCAGCAAGGCTTTTTGCATCACCTACAGAAGAGGCAACAACATCGAGTTTATTACCGATTCTTGAAAATGGTGGAATGTTTGCAGTTACCATAACTGCTGCAATATTCTTAACTTTTAGAGAATTTTTATCAACGCTTATTCCCATTCTCTCCATCATGTTTGCAAGTCCTTGGGTAGTAAAATCTGTGCCTGATTTATCGCCCGTTCCATCAAGACCAATAACAAGTCCATATCCAATTAATTGGTTAGTTCTTATCCCTTTTATTGCGGCAATATCTTTAATTCTTGCGGCATATACAGGGCTTATGTTTAAGCAGATAGTGCAAAAAATCATAGTAATTGAGATATATTGAGAAGATTTAAACTTATAAAAATTAAACATAGTATTCACCTCTAATTTATAACTTAAAAGGGCCACAGATTATCAAACAGACGTGTTCCCCAACCTTGTTTTTGCTTATCAGCAATTACACCTTGACCAAAATATTCAATTCTTGAATCTGCAAGATAAGTTGATTGAACCCTGTTATTATCTCCAATATCTTCGGGTCTGACAATACCAGATACAACAATATATTGAACCTCTTGGTTTAGCTTCATGGCACGTTTCCCATAAATTGTGTAGTTGCCATTTGGAAGCACATCAACAATTCTTGCTGCAATAGATGCTGTAATTTGTCCGTTTCTATTGCTCTTTGCCTCACCTTTAAATGAATTATCAAATTTTGTGCCAACCATCTTATCAGCAACCATTCCTCTTGTAACAGGATTTGAAAGGGCTACAAAAGGTTCTGTGTAACCAAATAAATTTGGAACACCAATATCCATCTTGCTTGTTCTGCCAGCTTCTGTTGCGGCGTCCATGCTTGATTTTGCATTCTCAACAATATCAACAATCAAAGTATCCCCTGGCTGCCTTGCCTTTGTGTCTTCAAAAAATGGATCACTTGTCTCTGTCCAAAGAGAACCTTCTGATGGTGGTAGCGGCTCGTATTTGGTCTGAAGTGCTGGTTGGTCTGATATTCCAGGTGGCAATAGAGCAGACTCCTTATCCTTATCAAAGTAAGAGCAGCCCGACAACATTATCAGAATCATAAAACTACACATTATCAAACCCATTGTGTTTAAAAGCCATATTTGAATTTTTGAATAAATTTTCATAACACCCTCCTTAATTTAAACAATTTGTGAACAGTGGCGATATTTTGAATGTTGCTGTCATAGATTTGACAATTTTAAATTTAACTACTGCACAACTCATTTTTTATCCAATAAAACCAAGAGGTAAATTCAAGTTTTGTAAAAGAATCTAATGATTTTGCAGGAAATCTAATAAAACACCTTAACACTCTCTTTACCCGTAACAATCGCATTTATAACTTTGCCTGATGTCATGTTCTGAACCTGAACTGTGTCGTTCATCTTTCCATCACTCTTTACAGTTCCGATGGTAATTATTTTAAGGTTGCCGCGAGCAGCAATAATTTTAACTCTATCGCCTTTGCGAACAATTGCCGCATCTTCTATCATATTAGGAGTTATAGCCTTGTTATTAGGTGCGTTTTTAGTAAGAACCCTTCCTATAACATCATTAGGATCGTTAAAGTAATCACCATGAAGATTGGCAATATTGAACCTTTGAACATGGACATCACCTAATTCAAGAACTTTTCCCCTTGTAAGAGAGCGAGCTGCACAAAGAACATTATCAAAAATGTCAATCCAGCCTGAAAGAGAGAGCCGTCCGTAATCTTTCCCATCAACCTTAACTCTAACATAGAGAGTTATCCTTCCTTTAAACTCTTTATCGTTAGTTGTAGGTGTTGAAAGAGAGACCTCTCCTTCTGGATAGACCTCAAGCCCTCTTACTGAAAAATCGTTTATCTCAAAATCTTGTCCATCTAACTTTTCGCTGACATAATCTTCATAAAGTGCTTTGAGGTCATCTTCAGAAACCTCTTGGCTTGAACGTTCAATATAAATTTTATCAGGAACAATAATGGTTATATTTTCAGAAGAGTTGTTTTCAAAAGAGCTAATAGAAGCTCTTTTATTTGAAGAGTTTTTGTTTGAAGAATTTCTATTTTCCAACAAAAGCCTGTTTGATTTTATTTTTGATTCAAGCTGTCTGCCATTAATAACTTTAGTCTTCCCGGGAGCAGGTGCAAAACCCATATCAATTGCTGAAAGTTGGCGTTTAATAATTGCTGGTGCTTCAATATCGGCAATCTCCCCAAGAGTAACTTTTCTGCTATTCACATGAACAGACTCCCGAACTTCAATTACAATCTCGTCTGAGTCAGCGATTGCTGATAAAGGAAAAAGATATAATAACGCAACAATAAGCACAAGCAATCTATATTTCATACTTCACCCCAACAATTAATGTTAGTGAGATTTGACATCTTAAAAGTTATCAAATCTTAAATATCAAATTTTTAAACCCAAATAGGGTAATAGGTAAAAAAAATTAACTTTATCTATGAGCGTTAAAACTATAATTAACGTTTTACTCCATTTGCAATACCAAGCATTGCATCAGCAGTTTGAACAGATTTTGAGTTTGCCTCATAAGCTCTTTGTCCCGTAATCATTCCTACCATCTCCTCAACTACACTGACATTTGACATCTCAAGCGAGTTGTTGGCAACTGTGCCTGAGCCATTTTCTCCTGGCACCTGCTCTATTGCTGCACCTGATCCTTCAGTTGCTCTGAAAAGATTTCCGCCTACTGCAAAGAGTCCAGCAGGGTTGATGAATGTTGTAATGTTAATCTGCTCTGTTGCAAGAATCTCTTCGTTTGCACCATGAACGGTAAGTGTGCCGTTATCCTGTAGTGTTATAAGTGTTGCTTCAGCAGGTATGGCAATCTCTGGTTGCAGTCTATCTCCGCCAGGTGTGGTTATGAATCCTTCACTGTCAAGGGTAAAATTGCCAGCTCTTGTGTAAAGCTCTTGATCTCCATGAAGAACTCTAAAAAAGCCGTCTCCTTGAATGACCATATCAAGATGGTTACCAGTTTGAACATAATCGCCTTGCGTAAATATTTTTTGTATTCCAGCAGGTTTTGCTCCCATACCAACCTGAATTCCAGTAGGAACTTGCCCACCTCCCGGGGTGGTTGCTCCAGCTACAAGCATGGTTTGATACATGAGGTCTTCAAAGTTTGCCCTTGATTTCTTAAATCCAGCAGTACTTGAGTTGGCAAGGTTATTTGCCACAACATCTGTCTGCATCTGCTGAGAATTCATACCTGTTGCTGCTGTCCATAATGCTCGTATCATAATTTTATCTCCTTTTTTTAATCCTCAACATTAGCCTATCTCTAAAATAAAAACGAACAAGGTTATAGCGTAACTCCCTAAATTATCTATTGCAGTTTACCAACTTCATTAACTGCTTTGCCATCAATCTCATCAAAGGAGTGCATCATCTTTTGATATGTCTCATACATTCTGTGGTGATCAATCATACCAACCATCTCATCTACAACCGAAATATTTGAACCCTCAAGTGAGCCTTGTTTTACTAATAGTCTCTCTGGTTGCTTTTCATCTGCAGCAGCATCTCCATTATAAACAAAGAGATCACCGCCTTTTTTATCTAATTTATCAAGATCGTCAAAAGTTACCACATCAAGAGTATCTACTAAAACACCATCTACCCAGATCTCTCCAGCCTCGTTGATCTCAACTTTTTGACCATTTATCGTAATATCGCCATTTTCACCTTGAACTGGCAATCCATGTTGATTTACCAAAATCCCTTGTGTATTAAGGCTAAAATTTCCGTCTCTTGTATATTCAACTCCGTCATTAGTAGCTATTTTGAAAAAACCTTCATCTCCAAGAGCTACGTCCAATTTGTTGTCTGTTGTTTTAAGCTGTCCTTGACTAAAATCAGTATTCAACTGAGCTTTGAATATTTTGTCAAAGCTAACAACATCTTTTTTAAATCCTACTGTATCTGCATTGGCAAGGTGGTTTGAGGTGGCTTCAAGTATCCTCTCTTGCCTCAATCCACCCTGAACAGGTCGTGTCATCTGAAGAATCATATTATTCCACCTTCTCTTTTTTATATTTTTAAAGGATTAAATTTTGAAATATTAAAGAGCGTTAAGAAAAATTTAATCTTTTTGATTACGAATTATGCAATATAAATGCCATAATCTTACAAAAAAATGTAGATACTTATTTTTATTGAATAATTTTAGTTTAAGTGGTGGAAATCTAACAGAGGGTGTATAAATTTTGACGGGATAATAGCAACTATGAAGAGTTAAGTAGTCCAAATATTATAATTTTGGGAATTATTTTATTGTAATGCTTGTAGGCGTAGAATTATCAATCGGCTATACCATCTTTATTTATTGACGTAGGTTATTTTAATAACTTCAAAACTTGCTTCTAATTGAGTTAAACCATCTTTAATCACATTATCATCATGCGTTTTAGCAGCATCTTCTATCATAGAGCATATCTCTCCAAGTTTATCAAAACCATACATATTAAACCCACCTTTGAGTTTATGACCAATTTTTCTAATTGATTCATAATCTTTATCTGTAAGTTTATCAGCTATTGATGCTATTTCTGCTTTTTTATTAGAAAGAAAATCTGGAATCAAATCTTCTAAGTCAATGTCAATTTCAAATACATAGCTTTCTTCTTTTAAATAGCTCTTTTCTTCTAAGTTACTATCTTCTTTTGAATAAATATCTTTTTCTAAATAAATCTCTTCTTTTTTAATGAAAAATTTCTTTGAAATATCAATGAGATAACTTTTTACAGCATCAAAATTAAAGAGTGCCATGTTATCGGTCAGATTTTTAAAATCAGATTCAGTTATATAGAGCTTTAACTCCTGAATAAAGGGATTAACAGCGTCAGGGTTATACTCTTCACAAGCATCAACTGCCTTTGAAAGTAGAGTTTCTAATTTGGCACTATCTTCAATTTTAGTTTTATTATCCTCAATCCTGCTATCTCTGTTTTTGTTATTTTCACCTATTTTATTAATTTCAACTTTATTATTGCCAGTCAGGCTGCTTGCAAGGTTATCAATACTGGCGTTGACAAAATAATTTATAAAAATCTGCTTTATATGGTCGCGACTTACTGGCTTTGTTAAATAGGCATTAAATCCAGCGTTAATACATTTTTGGCGTGTTTCATTATCATCATGAGCTGAAAGAGCAACAATTATTATAGGATTATTTTTTGTGAAATTATAGGAAGTCAGATTATTTTGTATTTGATTACTCTTTGTCTCAGCAATTTGTGGCAGAGCAATAATGTTTGTTAAGTTATGTTCTCTCTCCCATTCTCTTATTTTAGTAACAGCCTCCATTCCATTCATAATAGGCATCTCCATATCCATGAAGATTAGATCATAATGTGATAATATAGCTTTTTCTAATGCAATTTTACCATTTTCAGCTGAATCAACTATCAAGCTTGGCTCTTTTAGATAGGTTTTAAGTATAAGCCTGCTATATTCATCATCTTCAACAATCAAGATTTTAAGTTTAGGAAGGTTATTTGTAAAAATGCTATTTGAAACAATACTTTTATTTTCATTTGTTTCATCTCTATTTATCTCATTGTTATCTCTATAATTTTCATTAACTGAGGTATTAGTTAGAAAAATATTTTCATAAGATGGCGGCAGCTCTTTTGAATGGGCAGATTTTAACAAAACAGCAATTGTCGTGCCTTTTGTCTCATCAGTGGTCATGGATATAGAGCCTCCTAAAGTTTGAGCCATTAATTTGGCGGAATAAGTGCCAAGTCCAGTTCCTCCCTTTTTTCCTGAAGTTGCATATTTATCAAAAAAAGTATCTCTAATGGAAGCTGGCACAACACCGTAATTGTGAATAAAAATTATAGCATGTTCTGTTTGTCTGTTTGCGTTTAAGAGTTGATTTGAGTTTAAAAATTTATCTAACGAGGAATCTGTTTGGTGTTTAGATTTTAATAAATCATCTGGTTTCTGGTATGATGCTGTAGAGTTTGGGCTGTATTGTATAGAGTTTGAAAGGCAGATTGTTATTTTATTTTTTTCTGGAGATGCTTCAACTGCATTTTTAATGATATTTGCAAACATTGAGTAACATAAAAGCTCTTCACCCAAAATTGTAAAAGTCTCATTTTCACCAGCATCTCTTGTCTCTTGCGTAAGATAACTCCATAAACTTTCTTTATTTTTTATTGTACCTGTATGAACATTGTCTATTGTGTCTGCTTTGGGGTTGTCTGTTATCAATGCTTTGTCATTGTCTATCTGGTTATTGCCTATATTTGTTAGGTTTTCTTTTATTAGAATCTCAAACTTAACATTTTTCATGCCAGCTAAATGCCTTAAGTCAGAAACAACTTTGCGGATAACTTCTAATATATCAACATTAACAGCATTAAGTGTGTAAGTTTTATTCTCCATTTTTAACATATCAAGCGATAGATTTATCATATTAAGCATTATATATCCTGATTTTTTAATTGATTGGATAAGCTCAATATGTTCACTGCGAAGAAGCGGGGAAAGATAGCTGTCCTGCAAAAGTATTTGTGGAAATGCGATAATGCTATTTAAAGGGGTTTTCATATCATGGCGGGTGATTCGTTCAACCTCTTCTTGATGCTTTGTTCTCTCCTTTAGTATGACAGCTTCGCTATGCAGCTTTTGAACCTCTAACTTGCGTTCATACTCCTGCTTTTTGAAAAATATATAGGTGTAAACCGCACAAATTAAAGTTAAAATATATATTAAATATGCCCACCAGCTTTTCCATGGAGGAGGCGGGATTATAAGGTCAATAGAAACTCCAGATTCGTTCCAAAGACCGTCATTATTGCTGCCTTTAACCTTAAACGTGTATTTACCCCCATCAAGATTTGTATAGCTGACATAACGTCTTGTTCCGCAGTTAATCCATCCATTATCAAACCCAACCAACTGATAGGCATACTGATTTTTATGGGGAGCAGCATAATCTAATCCAGCAAACTCAAATGAGAAAAAGCTATCTTTATATGACAAACGAATTGTTGGAAGGCTGCTGAGTGCATTAGCAGGCAAAATTTCTTTATCAAAGATTTTAAAAGAGGTAAGGACAATTTCAGGAATGTTTGGGTTATCAGATATTTTAGAGGGATTAAAGATATTAAAGCCGTTAATACCGCCAAAAAAAAGCTCACTATTTTTATTTTTAAACCCAGCTCCAATATTAAATTCATTGGACTGAAGCCCATCTTCTTTTGTGAAATTTCTAAACTCTTTGGTATTTGGATTAAAACGAGACAGCCCCTTATTTGTGCTTAACCATAAATTATTTGTCTCATCTTCAATTATCACATAAATAGTGTTGTTGCATAAACCATCTTTTTCAGAAAACAGGGTAAATGTCTCTTTTTCACGATTAAAAAGGTTTAACCCATTTTTTGTAGATAACCATATTCTTTGTTTGCTATCTTCCATGATAAAGATGATCCTGTTATTTGATAAGCTGTCAGGATTTGAAATATCATGCTTATAACTTTTAAAGGTACCACCCTTTAAATCTAAGCTGTTTAAACCGTTCTCTGTTCCAATCCAGATGAATCCTAAATGATCCTGCATTACAGTTCTAACCCTGTCATGGTTTATGCTTCTTGTGTATGTATATGCAGCAGATTGATATTGGTTATTTTTAAGACTATTTTTAGCATTATCAGAGCCAATCTTCTTACTCTCATTATTTTTGTTATCAATATTAGAATCATGTCTGTAATGTGTAAGTTTATTTTTAACAATATCAAAGCAGTTAAGCCCGCCATTATAAGTTGCAATCCATAAAAGACCTGTTCGGTCTTCATAAATTTTCATAATGTCAGAATCGCTTAATTTATTTGGTAAAGAATCATCTAACGAGTGGGTTGGTAAAAAAGAACTATTTAACAAAGGAGGAACTAAAAGAGGAGTATCCTTATAATAGCGAGTAAATTCGCCAGTTTGACGATCCATAAGATTTAAGCCATCTTCTGTGCCAACCCAAAAAAGACCTCTGCTGTCTTCAAGAATCGTTTGAACTCTATTATTGCTAATGGTTTTAGGATTAGATGGATCGTGCTTATAAGCTGTAAATTGGTTTAAATTTCTATCAAATCTACACAAACCCACATCTTCTGTTCCAATCCAAACTATTCCATATTGATCTTCAAACATTGACCATATACTATTGCTGCTTAAACTATTTTCTTGGAAATTATCTTTTTTAATATGCAGAAATTTTTTTTCTGATAGTTTGTTTATTCCGCCTAAAAATGTGCCGATCCATAAAACACCAGATTTATCTTCATAAATCCTCATAATACTTAAATAGCTCAATCCATCAGGGTCAGATGTAATATCTTGGTTGAAAATCTGAAATTTTTCTCTATTTTTATCTAAAATATTGATTCCGTTTTCTGTGCCTATCCATAAACGTCCCTTTTTGTCTTCATAAATAGCAGTTACAGAATTGCTTGAAATAGTTAATTTATTATCTGAATCATGTTGGTAAAATTTTATAGTATCTGTTGCATTACTGCCTGACTCATTATTACGGTTACTATTATCATTTATTTCGCTACTGCTGATTTTAGCTAAGCCGCCTTTGTGCATACCAAACCATATATTATTGCTTTTATCTTCGTAAATAGCTGTAATCTCATTATCAGGAATGGTAGAGACACACGGTCTTGCATCTCTACTTGTTTTTGCGTCTTTGCTAAAATCTTGATTAGATATTCCATTCTCATAGATTCTAACACTTTCAATATTATTGTTATCATCTAAAGTAATTTTGTTTAAGCCATTCTGTTTAGTTCCAACCCACAATATGCCTTTAGAATCTCTATAAATGGCGGTAATGTTATTGCCGCTTATTATTTTTGGATTACCTGCATTTTTTAGATTATCTGGATTGCTTAGAGAGTCTGTGTCTTGTTGGGAATTTGTAGTGCTGTATTGGTAGTGTACGAAGGTATTTGTTGACGATATAAAGCAGCTAAGTCCTCTGTTCTCTGTTCCAAGCCAGATATTGCCCTTATAATCTATATGAACAACTTTAATAAAATTATCGCTTATGCCTTTTGAGTTGTTTGCATCATAACGGTAATTTATAAATTTTTCTGTTTTTGGATCAAATCGGCTTAACCCCTGACCACGAGTGCCAATCCACATAATTCCTGATTTATCAATTGCTATATCATAGATAAAATTATCTGATAAACTATTGGCATCTTCAGGGTTGTTTTTAAAATATGTAAAGCTGTATCCATCGTATTTGTTCAGCCCGTCCTGAGTGGCAAACCACATAAAGCCATTTTGATCTTGTATAATGGCGTTAATTGTATTTTGAGAAAGACCATCTTCAATGGTTAAATGGTCAAATCTGACTGAACCTATAAAACTAAAGGCAATATTGTTTGTAGAGAGTATAATATATAAGAAAGCCGCAAAAAATAGGGCACAAAAAGAAATGAAATCTCCAATCAGTTTTTTGATATTTATTAAGCGTATCAATTGAAATTCCTAATTAGAACCTAATAAAAATTACAGTAAAATCAATTAGCGATTACTCCATTTAAATCCTCTGACGATACAGGGCACAACATATATTTTTTTAGTTCACTCATCTGATAGCCCTTATTTATGGAACTCCACTCTGATTCAGAGACCTTTAGAGGATATGATCTTGTTGATATTATAATTGGATTTCCGCTGTCTGTATCACTATTTTCTAAACCAGCATCATCATTAGCAGCAGCGTCATTGTATCTAATCTCTGACTCTTTATAAAACATCTTCCAGTCAGAGCCGACTTGTGGTCTGTTAATTGTGAACAAAACATCATAGCTGTTTGACGCTCCTGTATTTTCGCTTGAATAGCCATATAAACCATTTCCCCCTTTTTCATAATTAAACCACATATCATCTTGTGATGAATAGTAAATGGGGAATGAGTGAATCTCTTTAAAATAGTTTCCATCTATAGCACCATAGGTAAAAAAGGTTGATGGAATACCAATTGCCTTATGAAACGCTGTTACTATTGCTGTTACATCTACGCAGTTTCCATAAAACAATCCATTGTCGTAAATATAATCCACTTGAAAAGATGCACTGAAAATCCCGCCTTTATTTATATCTTTTCCATTAACTTTAGTAATATTGACATTTCCAGTTTCAAGCTCTTGAAGGGACTCTTGATACACAACAGCCCAATATTCAGGATTGGATTCATAAAGTGCTATAATATCTTCAATATAGTATCTTCGATATTTATTTTTCTGCCACAACCAATTTTCAATATTTAACATGGTGTTGGCAAGATTTTCTGATTCAATTAGTCCGTTATTTTCCATAACTATTCTGATTGTATCTAAACTTGAAGGTTTTAAAATAAGAAAATCGTAAGCCTCTTTATTTAACCTTCCTGATTTTAAAAGCTCTAAATTGGTACCTCTATAACCTCCAAACATTATTGATCTGTCAGCCCATAAAAGTATAGCCTCAATTGGAGTTGCTTTAAGTGATGCCTGACCTTGAAAGCTATAATTCATAGACTTTTCAGATTGTTTTATCATCTCTAAGCCATCATCAATAACTGTTGGTCTAATCTCATTTTCTGCTAACTTATAAATATAGCCTTCTGTAATAGCTTGAGCTATTGGAAAAGGATCGTCTATAGTAAAATCCATTTTTTCTGCATATTGGCAAAAAACATCTAAGCTGTATCTGTAGCCATACCTATTTTCAATTGATGTCTCTAAGCTCCAGATATAATTGGTATCAAGACTATTTTTATGCTCATGCCAGACAACAGCTTGGGTATGGTAATATTCTGGCAGGTTGTTGAGTTTGTCTGTTGGAATCTTAGCTTCAAATCCGTTTTTCTTTGCAAATAGAGCATCATTTATATCTATATTCTTGATAAATGTGTTGTTTTGGCTATCCCACTCCTGAATAAAATTGCCGTAATTTGTCCACACAACCGCATATACAAGTTGGTTTTCAGAATTTAGAATATTGGTTCTGTAATGATATTCATCTTCATTTCGAGGCATTTCAAAAGGTTCTAACATACAGTATATAAAGCCGTTTCCATGGATTACGCCATCTTTTTTTAAATCATCAGATTTAGAATACGCTCCTATCGGCAGGCTGCTGTTTATTGTGGTTATATCTTTTTCTTTATCTTCATAGGTATTTTCTACATCTGCCCAATCAGAGAGTTCTCCGTCAATCTTGATGCTGTTAATTATATTTTGATTCTTTACTAAAAGCTCACTGTTTTCATATTCCATAATAAGGTAGAGAGCTTTTTTTATAGTTTCAGAGCTGCTTACTGAAATATAGTTTGTGATATTTTCAAGTGCTTTATTTGACGGCTGGGTTTTCAATTGGGATATTGCATTGTTTAGAGTGTTTAAGGTTACCTCTTGTGTATCGCTATTCAAAGCAGCTTCATTAAGCGTAATCTCCTGTTCATCAAGAAAGACCTTGCCATTGCTGATAAGAAGCTCATAATTGCCATCAATAAATTTTATCGTTTGGGCTGTTTTTGTTGCAGGAATTTTTATTTCAGTGCCGCTGACTTCATTTTTAAGATAAACCGTTGCTCCTGAACGATAAACATTAAAATCAGAAGAGTTTTCTTCAATGTTTATAATACTTGAACCAACAAAGTTTACACACTCTACCTGTCCGCCAGATTTAACATTAATTGTGTGAAAAGGTGAGAAAGTGCCACTGTCATTACCAGCAGATGAAAAAGATGCCCCAAAGACTTTAACATATTCGCCTTTTTCAATTGTCAGGGGAGGAGATTGGGAAGTTAAAATTAGATAAGAAGTTACGCTGTCAGTGATTTGGGACAAGCAGATATTGCTAATAAACAAGAAAGATAAGATAATTGGAATCTGTTTTATTATACACATCTTAATTTTCATTATTTGTTCAAAAAACATAATCTACCTCCCGATTAATATAGTTGACAAATTTATTGAGAAGCTCGGTTTAATACCCCGCCCCTTGGAGCGTTGTAATATTTTTAAGATACCCCGCCGCTTGGGCGGGGAGCTTCATTTGTAAAGAAATCACGGTGTGTATAGCGTTACTAAACATCTTGTATCTTGATCGCCAAGGCTTTTTAGCTGATGAGGTGTTTCAGAGTTAAACTTCATTGACTCTCCAGCAACTAATTCATACACCTTTTCGTCAAGGGTCAGCTCAAGGTTACCATCCATAACATATATGAACTCCTCGCCTTCATGCTTGTATGCAACTGGCTTATGTTTTTTATTTGACTCTATAGTTACCATAAAGACTCTAAGATGTTCATTTTCCGCCCCGGGCGTAAGATTTTGGTAATAGTAATTTCCTGTTCTTCTTGTATATTCTTTTGCCCTGTTACCTGAAAGTTCTGCTCTCTCTCCTTCATTGAGGAAAGTCTCAGGATCAATCCCAAAAACTTCTGAAAGTTTAATCATAAATCCAACAGATGGAGTTGTTCGGTTATTTTCAAGCTCTTCAATAAATTCAGGGTTTCTGCCTGTTCTCTTTGCAAGCTCTTCAAGGGTTAATTGATGTGATTTTCTCATAGACATAAGCTTTGAGCCAAAATCAGAACTTTTGGAATTGCTATAACCATTACTCAAAGTCTCATCTACTCTGACTCTCTCCATTTCACTACCATCATCTATATTACCCATTTTGGAATCAGAAAGGGTATTTGCAAGTGAACGCATGGCAATTTTTTGAATCTTCTCAGTCAATGCTGGAATAAAAAGAGCAGAATCTTCAACAACTCCAATATCAGCAAATCTAAATATTTGTGCATTCGGGTCTTTGTTGATAGCTACAATCATCTTTGATTCTGTAATGCCTGCGGTATATTGAACAGCACCAGATGTTCCTACTGTAATCAGAAGTTCTGGTTTTATTGTCTTGCCTGTCTGACCAATCAGGCGATCTTCGTCAGTCCAGTGCCATAAAACAGGGGGTCTTGTTGCCCCAATCTGACCGCCAAGAGCATAAGCAAATTTTCTTAAATTTCTAAACCCTTCAATATTTCCAACTCCCGCACCGCCTACAACAACTTTATCTGCTATCTCAAGGCTTTGCTCTTGTAATCTATCTTTTTTTACAGAAACTCTTTTTATTCGCGGCTCTGTTGTATCGCCATTATCCAAAAGATTAATAGAAATTGTTTCTACTCTGCTTTGGATATTGCACTGAGAAGTATTATACTGAGAGCTTACCAACTCCTTTTTAAACGCATTTGGCTGCACAGTAATAAAACCAGTTTTAGATGGATCAGAAAATCCAAGTTCAGCCATGATTTCACCACCATGAGAGGGGCATACTGCAATTATTTCGTTTTTCTCATATTTTAGATATTTGCAATCTGCAATCATGCCTGTCCCGCAAATAAACGCACACCTTGCAGATATTTCGCGAGATATATCATTTAAAGGAAAAAGAAAAACAGATGGAGTTCTATTTTTAACAAGTTCAGCAAGTAGTTTTGAAACTGTCTCTGGCAGAAAATAAGATTTATATATTTCATTTACAGAGTCATCATTATTATTAATGACACTGACAATCATTACTCTATCTGCACCATAATTTAATGATTGCTCAATTACTGATTGGATTGATGCTTGATAATCTTTTGAACTATTTTCAGAAACCACAATTACAAAAATTTTCTCTGAATTCATACTTTCGGCAAGTTTACCAGCACCGCAAAGAACATTAAGACTTGTATCAAAAAGAGATTGATTTCTTAAATCTCCGTATATCCATATATCGCCCATTTCTACCCCACAAAACCAGCTTCTAATAATTTTTGAGCCAACTGTTCTGCCTTTTGATCATAAGTGCCATCAATAAATTGACACCCCTTTGATCTTTTTTCCTTATTCCATGCAACAATCTTTGTTGGAGATGCAATAAGCCCCGTCTCCTCTGGCTTTAATCCTAATGTCTGGTTATCCCAAAACTCAATATTTTTGTCTGAAAAAGCTCTCTCAACTCCATAAAGAGATATAAAATTTGTTCTGCCAAAGGTGTTAGAATCACCAAAAGATGAACTTACACTAAAAGCTGTGCTGGAATTTTTTTGTTCCTTACTATTTTTAGCATCAACTTCAAATACCTCTAAATATCCATCTGTCTTTCGCTCTACAATCCATCTATTTTTAATCTGATCCGCTTTTAATGAGTGGATATTTCCAACAAAAGGAATATCAAGCATCTGGGCTGTTTGAGGTCCAACATGACCTGTATCGCTGTCTGATGAGCGTGTGCCAAACAGAACAATGTCAAATGGTTCAAGTTTTTTTAAGGCTTTTCCCAAAACCTTTGCTGTTATGTAGGTATCAGACTCTTTTAAAGCTGGATCACAGATGAGAACTGCTCTATCTGCACCCATTGCAATAGTTTGATGAATCCCAAATGTTGCACTTTTGGGTCCCATGCTTAATACAGTTAAAGTGCCTTTATGCTTTTTTATTAAAGATAGAGCCATCTCAATGGCTGGTTTATCAAAAGGGTTTAACTCCATATTTTCTAAAGTGTTTCTGTTGCTGCTCGGCAGCATATTATTAATCACCGATTTTACGCAGGCGATGATGTTGAGTTCCATTTAGCTTTTCCTATATTCTTTAATATTTGAGAAATTTCCAGTTGCTTTCCTTAGATCAAATCCTGCTCTTGAATAAGCTCAATTCCCTTTTCGCAAGCTTCAAGGATAAGGCAATAATTTCAATTATTATATTTTTCAATTCCTCTCCCATTCAGAGCTTCGCAATTGACGTACCCATGATGTAGTATCCTGTATATCCTTACGATCTTCCCACATGCCTATAAAAGAGGTATCTCGTAATCTGTTTTTTTTGGAGGATTTTATAATATTCTTTGAAGCATGATAACGTGTTTTAAGAAAAGCTATGAAATCAAAAGCTTGTTGCTGTGCTTCAATTGGTAATGAATTTATCTCTTCCACAATATTATTAGTTATCATAAGATTCCTTACATAATTTAAGAGAGCAAACTCCTTGCAATTACCATGCGATGCACCTCGCTTGTTCCCTCATAAATCCTTGTGATACGGGCATCACGGTAGTATCTCTCAACTGGATATGATTTTGAGTAGCCATATCCGCCATGAATTTGAACAGCCATATCTGCAACACGACTTGCAGTCTCACTTGCCATAAGTTTTGCCATTGCCGCCTCTTTTGAAAATGGTTTTCCCATATCTTTTAAAAGTGCTGCACGATAGACCATAAGTCTTGCTGACTCTACTTGGGTTCCCATATCTGCAATCATATTCTGTATTGACTGGTGTTTTGAAATTGGGACATTGAACTGAATCCTCTCCTTTGCATATTTTATCCCCTCTTCAAGAGAACCTTGAGCAATTCCAACAGCTTGGGCAGCAATTCCAATGCGTCCTGTATCTAAAGCTGCAAGCCCTATCTTAAGACCTTGCCCCTCTTTTGCAAGAAGATTGCTTGCGTGGATTTTACAATCACTTAACCTTATTGAAGAGACAGGATTTGCACGCATACCAGATAGGTTCTCACGCTCTCCAACTATAAATCCAGCACTTCCTTTTTCTGCAATAATAACACTAATTCCTTTTGGTCCTGCTGAAGGGTTGGTTCTAACAAATATTAAAAAGGTCTCAGCCACTCCGCCATTGGTTACAAAAACTTTATTCGCATTTACAATATAGTATTCATCATGCTTATCAAAATCTTGTTTATCACTATTAGAATCGTTTTGATGGCTATTGTTGAAACTCTGTGTGTTCTCATATTTTATTGCAGTTGCTTCAATAGCAGAGGCATCAGAACCAGCATTTGGTTCTGTCAGGCAAAAAGCCCCGATTTTCTTACCAGTTGCAAGGTCTGGAACAAATCTCTCTTTTTGTGATTTATTGCCAAAGGCAAGAATAGGATAAATAGCAACGCTGTTGTGAACAGATGCACATAATCCTAATGATGCAGATGCCTTTGAAATCTCTTCAATAATAATGGTATAGCTCACTGTATCCATGCCAGCACCTCCAAGCTCTTTTGGTGCTTGAATACCTAAGTAGCCAAGTGCTGCCATTTTATCGACAACTTCCCAAGGAAATCGCTGCTCCTCGTCAATCTCTTTTGCAATAGGAACAATCTCTTTTTGTGCAAAATCTCGAACCGAATGTCTTACAATTTTATGTTTTTCTGTTAAAAATATATCCATAAACTTTTTTTAAGTTCCTGTTATCATGGGTCATTCTATTTTTTAGATTTTCTATTATTCACTTAACACAATATCTTTTAAAGCACTCTCAATATCTCCATATTTAAACTTAAAGCCACTTTTATTTAAAATATAAGGTTTTGCTTTCTGACTACTTAAAAAAGCCAGCCCCATCTCTCCCATAATGGTTTTAATCATAAAAGCAGGGGCAGGCATAAAAGCTGGTCTATTAAGAGTATGTCCCAATGAAGATGCAAACTCTTTGTGTCTTATTGATTCTGGGGCAACAAAATTAATAGCCCCAGATACATTCTCGTTCTCAATTAAAAATAGGACAGCTCTAAGAAGATCATCAATATGAATCCAAGGAAACCAATGAGTTCCTTTTCCAAGTGGACCCCCAGCAAAAAACTTAAATGCTGGCAACATCTTACTTAATGCACCACCATCTTTGCCAAGAACCACGCCAAATCTCATCAAAACAACCCTTGCACCTTTTTCTTCAGCCTTAAGAGCCTCTTTTTCCCAATCAACACAAACTTTTGCAAGAAAATCATTACCAGCACTATCTTCTTCAGTAAGAGACTCTTCGCCTCTATCTCCATAATAGCCAATTGCAGATGTGTTTAACAAAACTTGTTTTTTGCCAACGTGAGACAAATCAGAAAATGCTGAAACAATGTTTTTAGTTGTTAATATCCTGCTGTTATATATTTGATTTTTATATTCTTTTGTCCAATAGCCAAATATATTTTTCCCAGTTAGATTTATTATAACATCAGAAGTTTTTACTTTATCTTGCCAGCTTCCTTCTAAAGTTGTATCAGCACTTACCCACTCAAATCTATCTTCAGTTGATTCAAAATCTTCAAAACCATCAGAGGCTTTAGATTCTTTAGAGAGTCTCAGTTTTTTTGAGTAATGAAGTTCATGTTTTGCTGATCTCCCAATACCAATAACACTATGACCATTGCCCAGAAGAGTTTGACAAAGATAATTTCCAACAAAGCCAGACGCACCAGTTACCAATATTTTCATAACAATTTGCCTCCATTATTATATTTGTCTCTTAGTTTTCAAGAGTCAACTTTTCTACGTGGGAGGGTTTATTCCCAATTGATATAATTACAAGACCACAGAAAATAAACAATGAGCCAGCAGCAGAGGTTAAGGTAAACTTTTCTCCAAGCAGAAGAACACCAAGAAGAGAACCAGTAAGAGGCTCTACCAACATAATTATTGAGGTGTGAGATACTGGAACGGTAGAGAGACCTTTGGCAAGAAGCAAATATGGTGCTGCTGTTGCTATGACTCCTAAATATAATATAACCGTAGCTCCTTTAAGAGTCATCACTTGACTTAAATCTTCAGTCAAAAGTTTGGGAATAACAAGAATTGCTCCAACAGACAAAATTATTGCTATACCAACTGCGGGTGAGCGGTCAGCAATTACCTTTTTGCTTCCAACAAGAGAGACTGCATAACCAAATCCTGCTCCTGCTGCTAAAAAAATTCCCATAATATCAACTGTAATGTTGCTTTTAATATCACTGTTGCTGGCACTACCTAAGATTATACAACCTGAAATTGCAAGTATAGATGCGATTGCCCAACTCAAAGTAAGACGCTCTTTGTTAAAAATAGCACTCAATATTCCTGCAAATACAGGAGCAATACATATTGCAACTATAGTTCCCAGAGCCACTCCAGTTCTTGCCACAGCATCAAAAAAACATAATTGAAACATGACAACACCAGATGCTGCAATTAGGGTTGGTATTAGTGGAGGTTTGAATTTGAAAGGATTCGTTTTATAAAAAAACGATGTCAGAATAAGCAAAGTAGGACCACCAATAATAAGCCTTAAACAGCCAATTGTAGAAGAAGAAATTCCATCTGGAGCTAATGCCTGCGAAGTACCTGTTGTTCCAAAAAGAGCTGCTGAAAAGATAATAAAAATTATTCCTCTGTAACTAATGCTATCGGTTTTGGTCTCTGCCATTCTAAAAACTCTCCATAACTTTAGATTGCAATGTTTTCTTGTAACTCATTTTTTATAAAATCAATAAACAACATTGCTAATGGCGACAGAGTCCGTTTTCTATGTGTGGTTAAAAAGAAATACCTCTTTAGGTTAAGTCCGTTTACCGATAGAGCTTTTAGCCTACCAGAATCAATGTAGTCCTGCACAGCAATTGTTGATATTATTGAAATACCCGCTCCATTTAAAATTCCTTGAATAACTGATGCGTTGCTACCAAGTCTTACTGATATATTGAGTTTGTCGCATGTGCAACTACCATATTGAACATTTAATTTTGAGCTATCAATACTCTCTTTTGCATAATTAGCGATTGATTTTGAAATTGATTCCCAAGTTCCAGACCCTTTCTCTCTTCCAATAAAAGGCTCTTTTAATAGATTTTCAATATCTACGCTGGTTCTATCTGCAAAATGGTGAGATGCTGGAACTATGAGTTTCATCTCATCTTCAGTTAGCTTCTCTTGTTTAAGAATAGTATTATATTCGCCTTTATTAACTTCTGAACCAACGATTCCAGCCTCTACCTCTCCTTGAACAATAGATTCTGTTATCTCTGATGTATCTCCTGTGATTACAGATAGAGAGATATGAGGATATTTCTTTGTGAATTTACCAATTATTTTTGGAATTATATATGTTGATGGAATTGAGCTACCACCAATGATAAGAGAGCCTCGTGCATTTCCTAAAAATGATGCGATACCAGCCTCTGTCTTATCTTTAAGGGATAGCAGTTGCTTTGCATAATTGTAAAGAACAACTCCTGCTTTTGTAGGAAGGGCTTCTCTACCAAGTCTGTCAATAAGTTTACATTTAAAATGCTCTTCAAGCTCTTTTATGTGGCTGCTAACCGTTGGTTGAGATAAAAAAATTGCCTCTCCTGCTTTGGAAAAGCTCTTTTGTTCAATTACATTTACAAAAACTTTTAGTTGCCATAGATCCAACTTAGATTTAGCTCCTTTAGATATTTTCTATTTGCTACCCACAATTACTGTCTATCCAATAAAATTAACATGTTAATTCAATGTTTACCTTGATTTATTGAGAACTTACAAGTTTTGCAGGAATTTTATTCTTTATCTTTAAGAAGAGGAAATTTCTCTTTCATTTTACATTTAACAGGGTGTGGTGCCATACCTGAAATATCACCACCAAATCGTGCGACTTCCTTTAGGATAGAAGAACTTATAAATATCCACCTCAATCCTGTCATAAGAAATATAGTCTGAACATCACGGCTCAATTTACGATTCATAAGTGCCATCTGAAACTCGCTTTCAAAATCAGATATTGCCCTCATACCACGTATTATGGCAACAGCATCTTTTTGTTTGGCATAATCAACAAGCAACCCTCCAAAAGAATCTACAATGATATTATCTTTATTGCTGTGGTTTATAAAACTTTTTCGTATCATCTCAAGCCTCTCTTCAACAGAAAAAAGAGCATTTTTCGATGGGTTATAAAGAACAGCTACAATAACTTTATCAAAAATCTTAAGTCCTCTCTCAATTATATCAATATGACCATTGGTCAGAGGATCAAAAGATCCCGGATAAATAGCAATACGTTGTTCTGGGTTGATCACGTTTCTTATTCTCCATTAATTAGCAACCATAAGAGCCTGTTTAAAATTTTATGTAACATACAAAATGAATTAGAAATTAATAGTCCAGTAAAGCAAGTGTTCCATGATATAATAACCCTGTAAATAATGGTGATTTAAAAACAGGAAAATCAATCATGGAGCGAGCCAAATATAGTAGCAATTTAACAGATAAGCAATGGCAAATAATAGACCTTCTTTTAGCCCTAACCAGTTCAAGGCAAAATTGTTAAATTCTAACCTAAATCCTCCTTTTAATAAACGCATAGGTAGAGACGCACGACCGAGAGTCTCTACGTTCAATAATAATATTTTGAATTGCTTTTCTATTACGGAACAACTCTAATTTTCAATAGAATCTAACAGCTCTGCCAGTTCAAGGGTAGCACATCTGCATAAATTATGATTTACAGGTTTACTTCTTTCTTCTGTCTTCTTAAAAGGATTTCCGAGCTTATTATGTAATAAACTCTTCCCAATGCCTTCTCCTGACCTTTCTCCATAATGGGAACTTCGCTTTGCAGCTTGACAGTAGCAATAATGGTCAAAGTCTCCTGCTTATTCTTTACATTTTGTTTTGCATCCTCAAATTCATTGGCACTATACTTACCATTTTCTCCATAAGCCCAATAGACGATTTTGTCATGGGCAGAAAGAGTTGGATCATTAAACTCTATAACAAGAGAGCCGAGCATATCTCTTACCTTTTGCTGGGATGCGTTTTCAATCATCTCAAACACAATAAGAACCCTGTCTGTTTTGCTATCTACAACAATATTTAACTCTTTATCCTTGAATTTATATGTAGAGGGCACTGTTGAAGGAAGAGGATTCTTTTGAGCTATTTGTTTTTGGGAATCACTAAGTTTTGACCCAAGAGTATAGCCATGCCAGTTGATTTGGAGAGACTCAACCTTTTTATAAGTATCTGTATCAGTGTCTGTAGCATCTAAAAGGAAGTCTGAAGCATGGGTTGAAACTGCCAGACAGATGAAAATAATAACGCAGCATAAATATTTACTCACAGAGATTTTCCTTAAAATTATAAAAGGGCGACCGTATAGCCGCCCTGCAATTGATAATGTTTAGAGCCTGTTTAAATATTCAGGAGATAAGAATCAAGGCTGGTGTCAGGCTATTGGTTATACCTAAGTTTCCGCTCTTCTTGAATCAGCTTCATTGTCTCTTCACTTCCACCTGTTTTGATCCACAGATGCTCAGGTTTTGCGAGCAGGTCTGTTATGTACTTTTTATATTTTTCTCCCTGACCCGCGTGATCTGCAAGCTCTTGAACTTCTGGCAAAAATTCGTGATAGAAATTACGTGAGACTTCATACATTCCGTGCCAATGGGTATAGTCAGGTGCGTGCATTGCAGCAGCCATTCTTGCCCTTCTGCCCTCATGGTGCCAAACTTCAAACCATGTATAACCAAGTTTGTGCTGGAATCCGCTGTTTTTCAAAATTCCATCTTTGGTCAGCATGTTGATAAGTTCTGTTCCGGGTTTGCCAAACTTGTCATTGTAAAGGGTTACAAGCTCATCAAATTGGCTGTAAAAATCTTTAATGTGGTTTATTCCATGACAAGATTTGCAAACCTCCTGCATCTTATCGCGTCTCTCCTGCCATGATACCACACTTTCAATTGTCTTTTCTGCCATGACCTTGTTTAACTTATCTGCCTCCCTTGTATATGATTTGGCAGTTATTTTCTGCCCAGCTCTTGGAGGAATATCACCAGGGACGTCTGTAACTGTGCCGTCAGTAAAGGTTACACGATTTAATTTTGAAGATACAGGTGCTCTTAAATTCCATGATATTCTGTCCCCTACATTGTGGCTGTTCTTTGCAACTGCACCGTTGAGCTTTACATAAGAACCCATGTGGCAAGTTGAGCAGGTTGGGGCTGCATTGTAATCCTCTCCAAGAACCCATGAACCATCTTTCATAATGTTCATACCTTCAGAACCAGCCTCTTTAGATGCTGTAGCATAAGCAATACCATGTTTTGACTCTTCATAGATCTCTTTTTGCGGGTGATCTGGTCCAAGATGACACTTACCGCAGTTTTCAGGCTGTCTTCCAGCACTTGCTCTAAATGAATGTTTTGGGTGGCAGGCATTACATGCACCTCTTGATCCGTCAGGGTTAATACGCCCTATTCCTGAATTTGGAAAGGTGTTGTGATCCATCTGTGGAGCATCTGTCTTTGACCTTAAAGGTTTGCCATCTTTATCTCTCTTAAGAGTTACGATAGAACCATGACACTGCCAGCAGCCGCTGTGCATGTTGGATTTATTGTCTGGCATACCGCCAATAACCTCTGCAAGCATATTGTCAAGAGATGCCATTATTTCACCAGCAGTTGCATGGTGAGAAATGCCCATCTCCTTTGCTTCTGGTTCATGGCATTTTGAGCAATCTTTTGGTGAAAGTATGGCTTTTATAAAAGCTCCTTCATGTTGATAACCAGTCTCGTCTCCTGCTTCTGCTGCGTGGCAGTTGTAGCATCCAACCTGCCCTTCTTTTGCTGCTGCGTGGGCTGATGCCTCCCACTGTTTAACCATTGATTTGTTCTCTTTTAGATGGCATGTAATACATTTCTTGTTCATCTCCTGAACCTTTGGGTTTTTAACATCAAAGGACTCTTGAGTTAATCCAAACGCACTTTCTGAAGTGAAGAAAGTCATGGCTGGGAAGATTGATAGCACTGCAAAAATGGTGAATACTTTTTTAAACGTCATAGTCTAATTTCCTCCTGTTTTTATTACTTGTTTATTGAATACCGCTTTTTCTCTCCTCTGCCCAGAATGGAAAAATCTTTCCAAGCACAAAAAGTATTATAAAAGGTATGAGCATTATTATGATCACTGCTGCAATACCCTCCTTATCAAACCATTCAGGGTGAAATTCAGTATAGCCTCTTGCACTTTTGGACATAAGCTGCCCGCCGATAACAACATTCCAACGCATGATAAAAACCTGAAGTAATAAAATTGCAGAGACTAAACCCGAAATTGCTGTGTAAATTGCATCTTTAAGAGGAATAAAAGCCATGCAGCCTAATAATATAAGCGGAATTACAGAACATATCTTTACCTGCCAGAGCCAAAAAGAGCTTGCAAGTGGACCGTTCAAAAGCCCCTCTACCATGTGATGGTAACCTGTTTTAAGGTATGAATGAGAAAAAACCTCAAGCATCTCAAAAGAGAATGCAAGGATAAAAAAGCCTGTCAAGGTCTTGATGCAGGTTCTTATGCAGTCAGAATCAACAGAATGCCCACCTATTTTCCGAATAATAATATATGCAATAATAATTGCTGATATTCCAGATACACAGGCAGAGAATAGAAAAATAACAGGCATGAGCGGAGTTGACCATGTTGGATTTGCCTTAACACCTCCAAATATAAAACCAACATAACCGTGAAGAACAGCAGCTACTGGTATTCCAAGCCCAACGAGAAAACGGATAATTTTGCCGTCAAGAGCAAGTGCTTTTTCCGAAAGATCGTTACTGTCAAAAGTTAAAGCACGATAGAGTAGTTTCATAAATCCTTTGGCTTTTTTACCTCGTTCAACCAAATCAGGACGATAGACAAAAAGCACGATAAACGAAAGAACTCCCATTGATACAGCATAAATATAGCCAAATCCCGCCATTGCAGAGCTTGGGCTTGGTGTTAAAAGCATGTTAAAATTTCGCTCAGGTCTTCCAAGATGAAGAAGAAGTGGTAATGTTGCACAACAGAGAAACGCAAATGCAAACAATAGTGAAAATCTTGCGATAGGCTTTAAACTCTTTACGTCAAATAGATAGTATAAAGCCGCAATGATAAAAGCCCCATCAACAAGCCCTGTGATATAAGGATAGAGGACAATCATCATGCTCCAATGGACATGAAGATCGTTTGGAAAGACATAGTTTGAGATGAGCATTGATGCTCCGTGCGAAAGTTCTGTAGATGCTTTATATAAAGTAGGATTCATTAAACCACCTCCAATCTCTGCCCCATGTAATAAAGGGCGGGTAAAGTTCCCATTGATTGTTTTAGCACTGTCAATACTCCCGGACCTTTAAGTATTTTATAAACTTCAGAGTTTTCGTCATTTAAGCTGCCAAATTTTCTTGCACCAGTTGGGCAGACCTCGACACAAGCTGGCAAAAGCCCTTTTCTGACACGGTGATAGCACCACGTACATTTTTCAGCAGTTTTAGTTATTGGATTTAGAAATCTTGCAGAATATGGACACGCCTGAATACAGTATGCACACCCAACGCATCTATCGCTGTCCATCAGGATAAAACCATCAGGAGAGATAAATGTTGCCCCTACTGGACAGACCTGAACACACGGAGCTTCTTTGCACATGTTACAAAGTTTTGGAACAAAAAAGGTGTCTCTTGCATTCAGTGGTATGTCTGTGCGGGGTTTTTGGTAGCCATCAAGTCCACCATTTGGGCAATCAACATAAACTTGATCGTCAAAATCTTTGATATATCTTTCAACCCATGTGCGATAGTTGCCATCAGGAACATTATATTCTCGTTTGTCTGCAACGCAGCACGAACCACAACCGATACACCTTGTTATATCAACGATAAATGCGAAATTTTGTTTATATATATCGTATTGACGATCTCTTATTTCGGGAATCTCTTCAGGTAATTTAATAGTTGGATCAAAGGTGGATATTCCATCTTTTAAGGTGCTATTTTTATCAAAATTGCCTCCACCAGTTGTATCCATAGGAAAAACCAGAAAAAGTGAGCCTGCAATAGCCCCTTTTAACACTTTTTTAATAAAATCTCTTTTATCCATATCTAAGGGGAATTTTTCATCACTTAAGATAAGTTGTTCATTTACACAACTTTTATTAACTTTAAAATCTTTTATAATCATGGTTTTACCTCCATCAAGCCTGTTATTTTTTTCGCTTCATTTATGTATTTTAGAGGTGCATGGACATGATGGCACTGGTTACAGGTGTGTGTGAGCTTTACATTCTGTTTTTTAAGATGATCTTGGATCCCAACTGTTTTAATAACCATAGTTGATCTGGCTTTTATTTCGGTGTTATGACACCTCAAGCATAAAGTTGTGATCTCTGTTCCTTTTTTCACGGGTAGATTGGCGATTTTTTTCCCATTTTTTATGTGATCTGAATATGTGCCATGACAAAATTCGCAAGATATGGTTTTGTGATTACCTTTAAGGTGAATAGTTGCCTCGTATTGATGGCACCCAAAACATGAGGCGTTTGTGCCATGTTTCAAAACTCTTTGTGCCTCTTCATCAATAGCATCAGCTCTGTATGGACCATAAAGACCAAACGATTTAGGTATCAACTGTGCTTTTAACACAAACCCAACTCCTGCCATTAAAACAACACTTGCCACAACAAAAGCAATACGCAAAGCATGTTTTGACATCACAAATAGACCTCCTGCAATTTTAACGGTTTGGGAACTTACTAAAAGTTGTCAAACCTAATTCTACTTTGTTAGGTTACTTATTTAGATAGCCTGATAGCCCCCACCCCAGCCCTCTCCTTGGGGAGGGAGTATATTATTCCCCTCTTCCAAGGAGAGGGGTTAGGGGTGAGGCAAAGTAACCTTATTCTTTTTGATGATCCCTTCCTAAATGAAAATTAATCCATGAAGATGTGTTATTTAACTCCCACATTCTTGGATGCACAAACTCTTTTGAGAGATTTTCTATTTTATCACTCTTTTTTAAACGGTTGAAAGCTCTCACCCAAATACATTTTTTATCTTTATTCACCTCACAGAATCCATCGCGACTTCCACCACAGGCACCGTTTCGTGTATGCTTTGGACAACCTGATTCAGGGCATTGGAATGCTATATGCTGAATACCGCAGTCTCCACAGCTTTTGCATGAGAGGAACAATTTTTTTAATGGGTCCTCAACAAACGTCTTTAAAATCCATGCCTTGTTATTTTTGTCAATTACTTCTGCTGCGGCTTTGTATATGGGAGATAACTTTGATGCTCTGTTAAAAAAAAGCTCATGTAGCTGTTTCAACAACAGATATGGATAGTGGTCAAACAGATTATCCTTTAATGTGTAGGGGATATTATCTTGTGAGGCGATATATTCAGAATATATATACTCATTTACATTATTTTCAGATTTTTTAATATCAGATGATTTATAATCATATTTTTTATAAAGATAAAAGCAGTTTTTATCATCTGATCTAAATTCCTCAAGATAATCTTGCCAGTTATGTTCTATGATTGCCATTCTATCAAGTATTTTCCCAACTGCTTTAAAACTTCTGTGAATGCCTCCAATATGAATTCCATTGTATCCGATTCCTTTTAAAATAGCTGCAAGCTTTGCAGCACGTTCAATAGCCTGACTTAGTCCTTCTTGTTTGCTATTTTCCCACTCTTTAATTATACGGTTACACAGTGAATCCGATACTATAACGCCTGGGACTTTTCCTCTGTTCATAGCTTTAGCAGCTTTTGGACTTAACATATAAACAGATGCAAGCACAGGAGTTGTGATCCCTTTTATGCGATTTTGAGTTATCAACTCTTGAAACTTATCCACATCATATCCAAGCTGCGTTATTATAAATGATGCTCCAGCCTCAATTTTTCTATCAAGTTTGCGATATTGTGCCTCACATTCAGCTTCTGTTGTTTTAAATGGGGATACTGCACAGCCTGTAAAAAATCCATCAGGGTCTTCAGACGCTGCAAGTCTTTCATTTAACTTATGAAGCATTTTAGTCAAAATTACAGAGTCAAAGTCAAATACAGGAGACCCTTGTCCTCCAAAGCCTTTTCCTGAATAATCTCCAGTTAAGGCAAGAATGTTTTTCATACCCATACGTGCAAGCTGCAAGGCTCGACTCTCCATACCTGCACGATTCATATCTCTGCATGTGAAGTGGACAATTACGTCCATTCCATGCTTGAAAATTTCATATCCAAGAACATCAGGACTTAAAGATGGATTACCTCCGGGATTATCGGTAATTGAGACGGCAGAAATCCTTCCATCAGCAAAGGCATCCTTTGCAATATTTATAAGAGCGTCAGTAGATAACCCTCCTGATTCACGTTTAGGAACAAGCTCTAAAGTTACAACAAATTTATCAGGATTTGATATATCGTTATTGAAAATCCTAAGCATCAGGATACTCCGTTTGTTTTTTTATCTTTAAGTTAAGTTTGAAATAAAATTCATTATTGTATGCCAAAAGAGGGTATTTATGATAATATCTATTAACTCTTTTTTCTACTTTACCACAAAAATAATAATTTTTTCTTGATCCAGATCAAAGTTTTTCTTTTCAAGGCAGCCTATATTGCATTCAAAAAGGCAAAAAAAAGAATCGCCTGAATCATGAAGCTTAAAAAGAAAAACCTCGATCATGTTTTAATAATAACCATATAACTTATTTTAAGGAGGCTTTACAATGTTTTGTTTTCAATGTCAGGAGACAGCCAAAGGAACTGGCTGTACAGTAAAGGGTGTTTGCGGCAAGGAAGATACCACTGCAACTCTTCAGGATTTGCTCATTTTTAACCTTAAAGGTATTGCTATTCTTGCTACAAAAGGCAAGGCTGCTGGAGTTGATGTAATTAAAGAAGCAGGGCAGTTTGTAACCCAGGGACTTTTTACCACAATCACAAATGTTAATTTTAATGATGCAAATTTGATTCAGTGGATAAAAAAATCTCAAGAGTTCAAGAAAGGTCTAAAGAGCAAAGTTGAAGGTAAGTGTTCTTGCAGTTGTTCAACAACTCTTGATGACTCTGCTGTCTGGTTTTCAGATGATGAGGCAACATATCAGGAAAAGGGCAAAACAGTTGGTGTGCTTGCAACAGAGAATGAAGATGTAAGGTCTTTGCGTCAGCTTCTTATCATTGGATTGAAAGGAATTTCAGCCTATGCTGACCATGCTGCGGTTCTTGGTGTTGAGAAAGACGAAATTTATGAATTTATTCTCAAAGCACTTGCATCAACAACCGAAAACTTGTCTGTTGATGAAATGGTGGGATTAGTTCTTAAGGCTGGTGAGTGTTCTGTAACAACAATGGCAGCTCTGGATCAGGCAAACACTACAGCTTACGGAAATCCTGAAATCACAGAGGTTAATATCGGCGTGGGTAAAAACCCAGGGATTCTTATCAGCGGCCACGATTTAAAAGATATGGAAGAACTTTTAAAACAGACAGAAGGAACTGGCGTTGATGTCTATACACATGGTGAGATGCTGCCTGCAAACTACTATCCAGCTTTTAAGAAATATGCTCATCTGAAAGGAAATTATGGCAGCTCTTGGTGGAAACAGAATGAGGATTTTGAGACCTTTAACGGTGCAATTTTGATGACCACAAACTGCATTATCCCTATAAAGAGCAAAAACACATATCAAAACAGAATCTTTACAACTGGTGTTGTCTCATATCCAGAAGTTAAACACATTGCAGATAGAGATGCTGGAAAGGCTAAAGATTTTTCTGAAATTATAGCAGTTGCGAAAAAATGCCAGCCGCCTCAAGAGATTGAGACAGGAAAGATTGTTGGTGGATTTGCACATAATCAGGTACTCGCACTTGCTGACAAGGTGATTGAGGCTGTAAAATCTGGTGCAATTAAACGATTTATTGTAATGGCGGGCTGCGATGGCAGGCAAAAAGGTCGTGCATATTTTACAGAAGTTGCTGAGAAACTCCCAAAAGATACAATAATTTTAACTGCTGGTTGTGCAAAATATCGCTACAACAAGCTCAACCTTGGCGATATTGGCGGAATCCCAAGAGTTCTTGATGCTGGTCAGTGTAATGACTGCTACTCATTAGCTGTTATTGCAATGAAACTTCGTGATGCTTTTGGACTTGCCCATATCAACGATCTTCCTCTTTCATTTGATATTGGCTGGTATGAACAAAAGGCTGTTGCTGTTCTTCTTGCTCTGCTTCATCTCCAGATCAAGGGAATCCGTCTTGGGCCAACACTTCCTGGTTTTGTATCTGCTGGAGTTCTTAAAGTGCTTGTTGAAAATTTTGACATTAAACTTATTGGAGAGGCAGATTCAGATATTGCAGCAATGATGGCTGGTAAGTAAGTAGTAGATAATACGACATAAAATGGTAGAGACGTACGGCTGTGCGTCTCTACATATTTTGTCTGTTTAAAACAGATGACAATTTATATAATAAGGAGGGAAGACTATGATTAAAAGAATAGAGATATTTAAAGAAAACAGCTTTAACGACAAGAGTTTGAGCAGATTGATAGTCCATGATTCATCAGATTTCAAGATAATCAACTTTAATTTTAAAGCTGGGCAAGAGTTGCCAATTCACTCTCATGATATTGATGGTCAGCTCTCTATTGTTGTTTTAGAGGGTCAAGGAGAGTTTCTTGGCAAAGACAATGCTGTATTTCCTGCAAATTTAGGTGATATTTTGATTTCTGATATTCGTGAGCCTCACGGCATCAGAGCAACTACAGACATGAGAGTTGTAGTTACCATTGCCCCGCCGATTTGATGACTGTTTTCAGATAACTATTTTATTCCGAATCTCTGGTTAATACCCCGCCGATTGCGGCGGTAAGCTTCATTTAACAAAACAAAATTTAAACTTAAACCTATGAAAAAGGAGATTACTATGCAAAATGCAAAAACAAAAGCTGTATTGCTGTTCATGTTGGTTTTGAGTTTTGGGGTTCTTATTTTTGGAGGCTATATAATCAAAAAAGAGAAGCCCCCGATTCCAGATAAGATTGTAAGTTCAACTGGAGAGGTGATCTTTACCCATGATGATATTATGAATGGGCAAAATTTTTACTTCTCAAGAGGTGGTCAGCATATTGGCACAATATGGGGACATGGCTCTTATCTTGCCCCTGATTGGTCTGCTGATTTTTTACACAGAATGGGGCTTTATGTTGCAGCTCGTCATAATGGAGTTGATGCTGAGAAAGCAAAATTTTTCTCCCAAGAGGAGTTTGACGCTCTTGATGAGCCGATAAAAGCTAAATTAAGAGCTGTTGTTACTAATGAAATAAAAACTAACCGCTATAACCCAGCAACATCTACACTTACATTAACTCCGTATCAGGCAGAAGCGTTCAATGCCCTTAAAGAGTATTATGGAGAGCTTTTTATGAAAGGCAATGAACGTATGGGGCTTCAGAGTGAAATTGTAAAAACTGCTGAAGAGAGCCATAAGCTGACCAGCTTTTTTGCATGGCTTTCATGGGCTGCTGGGACTTTAAGACTTGATAAGGACTATACCTATACCAGTAATTGGCCCTACGATCCTCTTGTAGGAAACACTCCTCTTCCCGGAAATGTTATATGGTCTATTATCAGCGTAATTCTTTTTATTTTCGGCATTGCAACAGCACTCTTTTTCTACCTTAGATATATTGGTAAAGATGACTATAAACCAACTTTAATAAAAGATTTTCCAGAACCTAACCCAACGCCGAGCCAAAAAGCCACATTGATCTATTTTTTGGTGGCAACACTGCTTTTTGTTATCCAAATAGGAATGGGTTCTCTTACTGCACACTTTACAGTTGAGGGGACAAGTTTTTACGGAATCCCTCTTGGTAAAATCTTCCCTTATGCTGCTGCAAGAACATGGCATCTACAGCTTGCGGTTTTCTTTATTGCTACCTGTTTTCTTGCTGCTGGTTTATTTATAGGACCAATGGTTGGAAAAGAGCCAAAAGGACAAAAAGGGTTGGTGTTGTTTCTTTTTTCCGCCCTTGTAGTGGTTGTTGTGGGAACATTGGCTGGCACTTGGCTCTCTGCAACTGGTATAATGGGAGATGATACGTTTTACTTAGGTCATCAAGGTTATGAGTTTATTGAATTGGGAAGAGTATGGCAGCTTCTTTTGATTGTTGGAATGATACTCTGGCTTATATTGGTGCTTCGAGCAATCTATCCAGCTCTTAAGGATGAGAAAGATAATGGAGGTCTGACCCATCTTTTATTATACAGCTCCATATCTATTCCTCTTTTTTACATGGCAGGTCTTCTTTATGGAAAAGGCAGCCACATATCAGATGCTGAATATTGGAGATGGTGGGTTGTTCATCTTTGGGTAGAGGGATTTTTTGAGGTATTTGCAACTGTTGTAATGGCGTTTTTGCTCTCTCATATTGGTATTGTCAGCAAAAAATTTGCATTAATGACTGTTAATTTTACCATATTTTTATATCTTGGCGGCGGTGTTATAGGAACATTCCACCATCTTTACTGGACAGGCAGCCCAATTCCAATTATTGCACTTGGAGCGGTCTTCTCTGCATTGGAAGTTGTGCCTTTAACTTTGATGGGATTTGAAATTGTCCACAATTTAAAGGCTGTTCAACAAGGTGGAGAAAATTATGCTTATAAATGGCCTGTCTATTTCTTTGTATCTGTAGCATTCTGGAATCTTGTTGGTGCAGGTGTTTTTGGATTTCTTATCAATCCGCCGATAGTGCTTTATTATGCACAAGGTATAAATACAACTCCTATCCATTCTCATACAGCACTGTTTGGAGTGTATGGAATGTTAGCAATATCTCTTCTTCTCTTTTCTGTCAGACACATTGTTACCCGTGCATCATGGTCAGATAAACTTTTAAAATACAGCTTCTGGGGACTTAACGGCGGACTTGCAGCAATGGCAGTATTCAGCCTTATTCCGTCTGGATTTTATCAGCTTCACTACGCAATAAAATATGGGTTGTGGTATGCAAGAAGCCCTGAAATTGCCTCTGGAGATGTGATTAGAGCATTTAGCTGGGCAAGAGTTCTGCCAGATATTATTTTTGCAGGCGGTGCAATCTTGCTGCTTCTTTTCCTTGTAAATGCAATTCGTCAATCTTTTTTCAGTAAACAATCATAAAACTAAAAATAAAAAAATTGGCTAAACTAAAAATAATCGTGGATAGATTGTTCTTGTAAATTTATCTACGATTATTCAAATTTGGAGAGCTGCCATGAAAAACAATACATTAAACCAATGCACAATCGGCTTTAGTGATGACGATATTATTGAGGCAATGAGAGATATTTCAGGCTATTTAGATATAACTCCCTCAGATTTTAAAGAGATTTATCAGATAGCATCAAGACACGCTTTAGAACGGTTGAAAAATTCAGTTAAAGCAGAGCATGTTATGACGACATCAGTAATAACTGTAGAAGAGAAAACATCGCTTCTTGATGCTGCAAAACTTATGGCTCAAAACAACATTTCTGGAATGCCTGTGTTGGACAGTAAAAAAACTCTTTCTGGTGTTCTTTCTGAAAAGGATTTTTTGAAAAGAATGGTTCAAAAAGATAAAGAAACAATAATTCAAGGTAATAAAGAAGATAATAGAGACAACTCGACAATCGTTAAAACCAATAAAGATGAAAAAGAATTTGGTTCATTTATGAGCATTATTGCCCAATGCTTGGATTTTGGCGGTTGTTTAGCATCAGATTTAAAAAAACTTTATGTAAAAGATATTATGTCTTATCCTCCTATTACTGTAGAAAAATCTATGTCGATTATGGAAGTTGCAGCTATTTTTGAATCTAAAGGAATAAACAGGGTTCCTGTTTTAGATAGTAATTCCAAACTCATCGGGATTATTGCCAGATCAGACCTTGTTCAGGCTTTGTGCTAATATGATCCTTACGCTTCGTGTTAAGACGATCCTTACAATGTAATTAATATCGTATCGTGCCGATTAGTTAATGCTTATGAAAAAAAGCAGAGGAGAGAATTTTGATTGAGTTCTTCAATAAAATGAGAGGAGGAAAAGAGAGTCCTCCTGCTGTAAATATATCTGAAATTTTATGGTCATGGATTGGTGCGTTTTTAGGCATAACCGCAGTTGCCTATCTTCATTATAAATTATTGTCAGAACAGCATATTGTTTTAATTATCGGCTCTTTTGGGGCATCAGCAGTGCTTATCTACGGTGCAGTAAGAAGCCCTTTGGCACAACCCCGCAATTTTGTGGGAGGACATCTTATTTCAGCAGTTATCGGAGTTGCCTCTTATAAACTCTTTCCCGATGCTGTCTGGCTTGCATCTTCATTTGGTGTCGCAACAGCAATTGCAGCCATGCACGCTACAAAGACTCTTCATCCTCCGGGTGGAGCAACTGCACTTATTGCAGTTATTGGAGGAGAAGAGATTCATAAATTGGGTTTTTATTACGCTTTAGCTCCTGTTGGTGCAGGTGCCTTGATTATGCTTTTGGTTGCTCTTGTTGTAAATAATCTTGCAAAAAGCAGAAGATACCCTGAATTCTGGTTTTAACTTGTTTTAGAACGAAAAGATTCTTTTCTTGATAATGTAAAACTTTTTTCTGCATACTTTTTTTAAAAAAGGTTAAGCTTATGAACTTGAGTGAGAAAGAAAACACTTATCAAGCTGAGTGCTTATGGTATCCATTTATTTTAAAAATAAGTGCTGCCATAGTTTTATTGGTAGCACCCCACTTAACCGTGGTTGAACTTGAATTTGTTATAAAAATGAAGATTTTAAGAACTTTCTGCAACCTTTCATGCATGAGTTCTTATGAATCCGAAAACTGTTTTTTGTCCCCATGAG
>JADFZQ010000031.1 GCA_015232455.1 Desulfamplus sp.
AATCTCCTTTGCGGTCTCAATGACCATTAAACATGTCGAACAGTAGCCTTACTGACCAAAACTTCATTGTTTTTGGTACAGTATATATCAATTCCCTGAGTATGAAGACTTTTTATCATTCCTCCTTATTTAAATAATTAATAATATTTATTAAACCCAGCAAAGCCATCGTGTAGGGAACAACGATCGTTGTTCCCTACCTGCTAAGGATTTAAATCACTACTTTAACATCTCCAAAAACGCCCCAATTCTGGTTTCAAGCTGTCCCAAATCATTTTGTGAATAATCGGTCTTAATTTTCAGATATGGGCTATCAAACTTGTTGTTCACAGCCTCTTGAATCTGGAAAGATTCAACATTATAGGTGTGGCAAGCATCCCATATAAGTTCAACTACTCCGTCAACTCTGTATTCATCTATTATATTTCCGATTAAATCCACTCTTTTGGTATTTGGCGTCATGCAGGCACAAGCAATCTTAAGAGAGCCTTCAGCCAATGCCCGAATAGGCTCAATAGTTTCATCAATCAGCGTGCCAGCAGATTTAAGCCCTCCGCAACTCTCCATAGCAACCACAACCCCGCCAAGATTTTCAATAAGATGAAGCACCTTTTTATTAGTGCTTGGGCAGCCAGTAAGTAAAATTTTTGGGCGTTTTGCCATATTGTCTAAAAATTCATTTTTTTTAATAGTGGAAACGGGGCTGTTACTGAACAACACTTTTTGATTAGATTTTGTGTTATTTGAAGATGAATATGCACGTTCTTTAATCATCTCAATTGCCTTCTCCATATTAGCAATTCTATTTTCTATATCAATCTCAAACCCGCCAGCACCTATAATATTGTCAATCTCTACGCCATAAACTAATGGAATATCGCCTGTATTGAGCTTAAATACCGCCTCTGTTGTGCTTCTAAGTCTATTGTATAGCTTAATCTGATTTTTAAGATTTGACTCTGTGATGGAGTTGCCTGTCCTCTCTTCCAAAAGAGAGGCAGCTTTACGAAGTTCATTTTCCCAATAATCAATACTTTCAGGGGTGCTTGCTGTCTGAGGCAACTGCAAAAGATGAAGAGGCTTGATGCGGTTTAAAAGCTCAAACATCTTTTTTTTGCCGTCACAAGTGGCATCTGCAAGTAGAAAATCTGTCATGTGAAAGTAAGGGCAGGAATCTGCAACAGCATGACCATAGCTTGATTTGATAAGAGGACAGAGATTGGCTGGCAAATGTGCTTCAGCAGCTTGAAAAGGTTCTTCACTTCCAGAACATAAAGAGACTGGAACAGCACCAGCAGCGGCAATTAATTCCCGTGGTGTAAAAGCACAATATATTCCAACAATTTTAGTTCCAGACGCACTTTTCTCAACTGTTTGTGCGTAAATCTCTTCTTCAATTTGTTTTGTGTATGCATCATTAAACAGTAGATGTTGAAGCATTTTGTAAGATTTGCCTTATGTTTATTGTTTATCTTTATTCAATCTATTTTATTTAATCTATTTTATCTAATCTATATTTACCTATGGTTTTCCAAATTTAGCCATTGTTTTTCCAAAAATTTGATAAAAGTTTTAAATTTGGCTAAATTTGGTAAATCTAAGTTTCATAACTTCAAATGTCAAAGTGGTAATTGCTATCATTTAGGTTAAAACTAATGAAATTATCAATTTGCATCTTCAATATTTTATATTTATTTATAATCCCTTCAATATATCTTTACTCTCACCCTTCACCATAGATTGAAAATAGAGCGAGTTTGCCATGAAAATCCTTCATATAATAAGCCAAGCACCTGATTTTACAGGTAGTGGCAAATATATTCAGGCAATTTTAAAGTGTTCTGCTGACAATGGACATGAAAATTTTCTTGTTGCTGGAGTGCAGAGTAGTGGAGATCAGAGTAATGGATTGCAGAGAGATTTTTTTTTAAATAGTGAAATAATCTCTCCTGAAAAGACCATGTTTGTAAGGTTTAACGGAATTGATCTTAAAGCCGCTGATCTTAAAAGAATTGATCTTAAAGTCGTTGATCTTGATTATCCTCTGCCCGGAATGAGCGATGTTATGCCATATAAAAGCACAATTTTTTCAACTCTCACTCCATCTCAGATAACCGATTATGAAGAGGCATTTGCAAGGGTGATAAAAAAAGCTGTCAATGAATTTAAGCCAGATATTATCCACTCGCACCATCTTTGGATAGTTTCTGCACTTACCCGCGAACTTTTTCCTGATATACCAATGGTTACAACCTGCCACGGAACTTGTTTAAGACAATTTGCACTTTGTGAAGATATTGGCAGAAGAATAAGCCTATCCATCAAGAAGATCAACAAAATCATGGCATTGAGCAACTACCAAAAAGAGCAGATCATGCAGATTCACAATATCCCTTCTGAAAAGATTTATGTTGTTGGAGGCGGATATGATGAAAAGCTATTCTCTTTTACCAAAAAATCTTCTCCACCGCCTGTTGAGATTCTTTATGCTGGAAAACTTAGCCGATCAAAAGGGGTGGTTTGGCTTTTAAGAGCATTTAAAAAGATTGCTGAAAACCACTTATTATCTTCGTCTTTACCTATTCTGCATCTCCATTTAGCTGGTGGTGGAAGCGGCTTAGAAAAAGATGAGTGTATTGAACTTGCAAATGAGCTTGAGTCTGCCTTTAAATCAGGATCAAACAGCGATGTCAGGGGGTCAAACAACGATTTTAGAAACAGCGTTAGAGTTCACGGGGCATTGAGCCATGAAGAGCTTTCTGCGTTAATGAAAAAAGCACATATTTTTATTCTACCCTCGTTTTTTGAGGGTCTTCCATTAGTTTTAATGGAGGCTCTCGCTTGTGGATGCAGGATTATCACAACATCTTTGCCCGGAACTTGTGAAGTGTTGGGTAGTTGCGATTCTGCATTGTTAGAGAGCAGTGATTCTTCAATATCGTCAAATATCAATAACAACATGGTAACTTTAGTGGAGCTGCCTGAACTTGAAACAGTTGATAAGCCATACAGCAAGGATTTAGAAGAGATTGAAACAAGGCTTTGTGAACATATCAGCAGTTCAATTCAAAATTTGGTCAAAAATCCTGAACCTAATCAAAAACAGATTGAGATATTGACTCAAAACTACACATGGAACGGTGTTTTTAAAAGGATTGAGAGAATTTACAGCATGGAACATGAGGGTATTCAGCCTTTTATTGAGCATTTATAGCACTTTTCTTTTAAATTAACTACATCAAAGTTAGGTGTAAAAAGAATATTATTCTGTATATTTAAGTAAATACAGAACAATATTGTTTAATTTATTTTTCAAACAGTAAGAAAATGCTTAATTTAATAAATCAGCCCATAGCTTAGGGCTGTAAATGAAACCAATGATTTAAAATAAGGAGCAATAATAATGAGCGACTATACACAGATGTGGAAAGATTTAGGATTAAACCTTGAAGCACACGATATGCTTTTAAATGTGCTTGGTAATGCTTACAAAGATATTTATTTGGCACAGAAAAATAGACCAGAAGGCATGGGTTACTTTGATTTTGTTATGAGTGAAGTGCATGGACTTAGAATCAAAGAGCTACTTGATGAAAAGGCTCAAGGGCGTAAAATTATTGGCTCTTACTGCGTTTTTGTGCCTGAAGAGATTGTGCTTGCTGCAAATGCTACTTTAGTCGGACTCTGTTCTGGTGCTGATTTTGCGGTTGAAGAGGTTGAAAAATATCTGCCCCGCAACACCTGTGCCCTTATAAAGTCTGCTTTTGGTTTCAAACTTGGAAAGGTCTGCCCATATCTTGAAAGTGCTGATATGGTTGTTGGAGAAAACACCTGTGACGGCAAGAAAAAGGCTTATGAGTCTCTTGGCTCTTTGATTGATAACCTTTATGTCATGGATCTGCCTCAAATGAAGTCAGAACAAGGAAAAGCTCTTCTTAAAGGTGAATATTATAGATTCAAACAAGCTGTAGAAAAACTGACAGGCGTTGCCATTACAGCCCAATCTTTGAAAAAGGCGATTCAAACTGTCAATGCCAAACGCACGGCAATTCACAGACTTTCAGAACTTCGCAAAGCAGTTCCCACACCAATTTCCGGATTAGATGCTCTTCTTGCAAATCAGGTCTTCTTTTATGATAACCCTGCAAGATTTACAGAATCTGTTAATAAAATATGCGATGAACTTGAAAAACGTATTCAGGATAAACAAGGGGCAGTTCCTGCAAAAACACCAAGAATTTTACTGTCAGGCTGTCCAATGGCTGTTCCAAACTGGAAACTTCCTTGGATTGTTGAAACTTCAGAAGCTGTTATTGTTGGTGAAGAGTCTTGCGTGGGAGAGAGAGGCACACGAAATCTTGTTGATGAGTCAATTGGCGGGGTGAATGCTACTGATAATGATGAAATGATTGACAAAATGATGGACGCAATCACTGACCGTTATTTTAAGGTTGATTGTGCAATTTTCACACCTAATCAGGAACGTTTAAACCATATTGTTGAAATGGCAGAAAACTATAAAGCAGATGGCGTTATCCATTATGGTTTACAGTTCTGCCAGCCTTATATCATGGAGTCAATTCCAGTTGAAAAGGCTCTTGAGGGTAAAAATATCCCAACATTGAGAGTTGAAACTGATTACGGAATGGAAGATGCTGGACAGCTTAAAACAAGGGTTCAGGCATTTATTGAGCAATTAAGATAGATTATTGGCAATGCTATAAATCGAGATTTGACAACTTTTAAAAAGTTGTCAAATCTTGAATTAGAATGCTTTATAACTGTTACGACAATAGGATTTTAAAGATGAATTATGCAGGTATTGATATAGGCTCTCGTACAATTGAGGTTGTAGTTGTAAACAGCTCTGGTGAAATAATTTGTAGCCTTGCGTCAGACACAGGATTTGATCCAATAGCAGAGTCTTTAAAGATGTTTTATGCTATTGAAGAAAAAGGGGTTAAATATGAGTCTATTATGGCTACAGGGTATGGTAGAACCTTATTTGAAATAGCATACGCCAATCTTGATCCTATATCTAACTTTAACAAACTGACGTTAATAAATAACTGCTCTACAGTAACAGAGATTAAAGCTCATGCACGAGGTGTTGCTGCATTTTTTCCAGATGCAGCAACCATACTTGATATTGGAGGACAAGACAGCAAAGCCATTGCTTTGAATGAAAATGGCAGAGTGAAAAAATTTGAGATGAATGACAGGTGTGCTGCCGGCACAGGCAAATTTCTTGAAATTATGGCACGAACACTTGGATTTACTATTGATGATTTTGGCAAAGAGGCTCTGTTGGCACAAAACGATCTGACTATAAACAGCATGTGCACCGTGTTTGCTGAATCTGAAGTAACTTCACTAATTGCAAAAGGTTCGGATCGCCGTGAAATTGCAAAAGGGCTGCATATCAGCGTAATGAAAAGGGCGGCTTCTATGATAAGTCGTGTTAGAAACATAGAATCATCTATAATTAGACCAGATAAAATTACTGGACAAAGTGTTAAAGCTGATGCAAAAGATGATTTCATTGTTTTTACAGGCGGTGTTGCAAAAAATGAGTGTATGGTAAAACTTATTTCTGAAAAACTTGGCTGTGATGTTCTTGTGCCAGATAATCCTCAAACGATCGGAGCTTTTGGTGCTGCTCTGATTGCACTTGAGCAGCAAAGCAAAGATAGGGTTTAAGGTAAAGGTAGGGAACAACGATCGTTGTTACCTACTCAATTTATTCCCGCTTTAATTATAAACAACAAACAGCATCAGGGAGGTGCAATGGAGATGGAAAAGGAACATGATAAAGAGATAATTGAAAGGCTTGAAAATGGTCAAACTAAAGAGATGTTCTACCAACGCTTAGAATCTAAAGGAGTCTCAAGAAGAGATTTTTTGAAATACTGCACAGCGTTGACAGCTTCAATGGGCTTGGCTTCATCTTTTGTGGGACAAGTTGTTCATGCAGTTGAAAAAGCAGCAACTGGACCAAGACCACCAGTAATCTGGCTTCACTTTGGCGAATGCACAGGGTGTTCTGAGGCATTTTTGAGAACCCCAAATGTTGGTTCAATCATTCTTGAGACAATTTCAGTTGAATACCATGAAACAATAATGACAGCATCTGGTCATCAGGCTGAAAAATCGCTGCATGATGCAGTAAAAAAATATTCTGGCAAATTTGTATGCGTTGTAGAAGGGTCAATTGCCACCAATTATAATGGTTCTTATGGCAAGGTTGGAGGCAGAACCTTTCTTGAGATCGCAAAAGATGTAATTCCGCAGGCTGCGGCTGTTATAGCCCTTGGAACTTGTGCAGCTTACGGCGGTATTCCAGCAGCAGCTCCAAACCCCGGTGGATATAAAGGCGTTAAAGATGCAATTGGCGTTACAACTATAAATATCACAGGATGCCCGCCAAATCCGCTTAATTTATTATCAACCATTGTAAAGTATCTGAACAAAGAGAAGATAGATTTAGATGAACAGGGTCGTCCTCTGTTTGCATTTGCCAACAGCGTGCATGACCAATGCCCAAGACTTAAACATTTTGAAAACGATGAGTTTGTTTTAGAGTTTGGTTCAAAAGAGGCAGAGCTTGGATATTGTCTTTATAAATTAGGATGCAGAGGTCCTGAAACTTTTAATAATTGTCCCACAGCAAAATTTAATGACGGTGCAAGTTTTCCGATTCAGGCAGGACATCCATGTATTGGGTGCAGCGAGCCAGATTTCTGGGATAAAATGACTCCGTTTTATCAGGAGAGCTAACTTGTTTGTTAGTCTGAAATAAGCAAAATAAGTTAGGCGAAATATAACCAGAAATAATAATGTTGTGATGAACATAACCACATAATATGCACATTAATCAGCATATTACTAAAAATGGATATTATTAAAGGATAAAGGATATTTACTATGGGTAAACGAATTACTATTGACCCGATTACAAGGATTGAGGGTCATTTAAAAATAGAAGTTGAAATTGAAAACGGCAAAGTTAAAGATGCGTGGTGTTCGGGTCAGATGTTTAGAGGAATTGAGATAATGCTAAAAGGCAGAGACCCAAGAGATGCCCACCATTTTGTCCAGCGTTCTTGCGGAGTCTGCACTTATGTTCACGCTTTATCATCAGTTAGAGCGGTTGAAGATGCCTGCAATATAACAATTCCAGATAATGCACGCCTTGTTAGAAATTTAATTCATGGGGCACAGTTCCAGCATGACCATATTGTTCACTTTTATCATCTTCATGCTTTAGATTGGGTTGATATTGTAAGTGCGTTGAGTGCTGATCCAAAGAAAACCGAGGCACTTTCAGCTAATGCCAGCGGCAGACCTCAAAAGAGCGACTACTTTAAAGCTGTTCAAGATAAACTTAAAGCCTTTGTTGGAAGCGGTCAGCTTGGACCATTTAATAACGGATATTGGGGACACTCTGCATATAAACTGCCGCCAGAGGCAAATCTTATGGCAACATCTCACTATCTTGAGGCTCTTGAGCTTCAAGCAAAAGCTGCTAAGATGCACGCTATTTTTGGTGGGAAAAATCCACATCCGCAGTTTCTTGTTGTTGGTGGTATAACCTCTGTTGGCGATTTGACCGTTGATCGGATTAAAGAGTTTGAAGATATTTGGAAAGAGACAAAAGATTTTGTTGATAATGTTTATCTTCCAGACCTTCTTGCTGTTGCATCTTTTTATAAAGATTGGGGTGCAATTGGCGGCAATAACGCATCTTTCCTCTGTTATGGCGATTTTGCAAATGATGCTCTTGAAAATGATAAACTTATGCCAGCAGGATTTATTCGTAATAAAGTTCCAGTAGAGGATATGAATACTGAAAAGATTACAGAAGATGTAACCAAAGCGTGGTATGAAAAAGGAGATGCAAAACATCCATTCCAAGGCGAAACAAAACCAATTCAGGGTGAAGTTACCTACAACACAGATAAACAATATACATGGCTTAAAGCTCCGCGTTATGATGGTCTTGCTGCCGAAGTTGGACCGCTTGCAAGGGTTCTTGTAGCTTATGGTAAAAATGCCCCTGGTGTTCAAGCACTTGTTGACAGCACTCTTAAGAAACTTGGTATTGGAGTTGAAGCTCTCTTTTCAACACTTGGCAGAACTGCTGCAAGGGGTCTTGAGACAAAAATCATTGGTGATGCAATGGCTGGCTGGCTTGAGAAACTCAAATCAAACATTGCCAAAGGTGATAAAAAGACCTATCAATCATGGACAATGCCGAAAACAGGAAAAGGTTTTGGTTTAAACGATGTTCCAAGAGGTGCTTTAGGTCATTGGATAGAGATTGAGGAGGGGAAAATCAAAAATTATCAGTATGTTGTTCCATCAACTTGGAATTTTGGACCTGCTGATGCAAAGGGCAACAAAGGACCTGTTGAAAAAGCTCTTATTGGCACACCAATTGCCGATCCTTCAAAACCGCTTGAAGTTTTAAGAACTATCCACTCTTATGATCCATGTATTGCTTGTGCTGTTCATGTGATTGATCCTCACACCAACGAAACGTATAAAGTTAGTGTCATTTAGATTTTTTTAATTTGTGATTATATGAACAATTGTAGAGACGCACGGCGTGCATCTCTACAATTGGATAGATTTGACAACTTTTTAAAAGTTGTCAAATCTTAAATCAAATTTATGACCGTTGACGCTATATTCAAAAAAATCAAAACATTAAAAAGGCTGAAGAATGTCAGAAAAAGTAATGGTTCTTGGTGTTGGAAATATTCTCTATTCAGATGACGGTTTTGGAATCAAGGTTATTCAAGAGCTTGAAGATAAACATTCTGATGCTATACCTGATAACGTAACTCTTGTTGACGGCGGTGTTCTTGGGATAAACCTTCTTGGTGTTATTTCAAGTGCTGATAGATTGATTGTTGTTGATACTATTTTAAATAATGGAAAACCAGGTGATATTCACCGTCTTGAAGGAGATGCAATTCCAAACAGAATTTTAGGAAAAAATTCCATGCACCAAGTTGATCTGCTTGAAGCTCTTTCACTTTGCAGACTTATGGGCAATGTTCCTAAAACCGTGATCATTGGCGTTGAACCACAAGATATTGAGACTCTTAATCCAGAATTGACTCCAATAATAGACAGACAGGTTCAGCATCTGGTAGAATTGGTATTGAATGAAATAATGAGATGTTGAACGAAAATTCAATGAATTTTATGCATCCACATGTTATACACTCAGGACTGTTAAGTTATTTGGAAAATGTTGACTAAGTAATACTTGTAAAGGAGAAGCACTTATGGACACAAATATTAGCCTTAACCGCCGTGATGCAATAAAAACAATAGTCTCATCAGCTTTAGTATGTGCTACAGGAGTCAATGTTTTGAAGAACTCTGTTTATGCAATGGGAAAAGCAGAGATTCCGCAAGGAATACAAAAAATCGAAGGAGATGTTACTATAAATGGCATCCCTGCAAAGGTAGGTGATATTGTATCTCCTGATGACGTTATTGTTACTGGGAAAGATAGCTCAGTTATTTTTACATTTGGAGATTCCTCTTGCTTGATGAGAGCAAATAGCAAACTAACTGTAGAAAGCTCTGAAAAAACAGGCGATAAAAATAAGTTTATTAATGCCTTAAGGCTTATAGATGGTAAATTGCTTTCAGCATTTGGAAAAGGAGATAAAACAGTTCAAACTCCAAGTGCATACATAGGAATAAGAGGGACTGGACTCTATGTTGAGACTGATCATAAAAAAACATACGTCTGTGCATGTTATGGAAAAATTACTCTGCGTCATGCTATCTATCCTTCAAAAGAGGAGAAACTTACAACAAAACACCATGAATCTGCCCGTTATATTAACCAAGTAGAGGGAGATATCTCACCTGCCCCTATGCTAAACCATACTGATGCAGAGCTTACCATGCTTGAAGCGCTTGTTGGGCGTAAGCCACCTTTTTTAAATAACGATGAAAAAAAAGACGGTGGTAGTGGTTATTAACTGCTATTTATTAGCGTTGTAATAAAATAAAAAAATCCAAAAGGGGGCGGCGATTGCCCTCTAAGAAGGCAATCGGGTTACCTCCATGTTTTATTATCTCAAAAAATTTAATTATTCTTCTTGCTTTTCAAGCTTTTCCTGATACTTGATATACTTCAAAATCATATCCGCATTTAAGCCTATTGTATCAACACAATACCCTCTAGCCCAAAAAATGATTCCCCCAATACGGTCTTTGTTTCAAATAAGGAAATTGCTTGAATATCCTTATTGCTGTTCTGCCTTTCAACGTTCCCATCAAATCTGATATTGATTGCTTAGGAGGTACTTTTATAAGAAGGTGAACATGGTCTGACTGAATATTCGGCTCTATTACTTGACAATCTAACCGGCTGCTGTTTACTTGTATACATTAAAATACTTCACGTCCAACCGCCCCCGTCAATATTTTATATCTATATTTCGGCACCCAGATTATATGGTATTGGCATGCCACAAAACATGTGATAATTTATTAAATCTACTCATGATATTTGTTTAATCAGTTATGGGGATAACCGATTAAACAAATATCATGAGTAGAACGTTCAGGCATAGCCTTTAGACGATGACCACGCCCACAGGACGTGGTTTTAAATTTTTAATAAACCAAGTGAAATTGGTAGGAATGTCATTACTTGAAAAAATGAATTCTCAAAATGATGTTGCAATTCAAGATGTTAATAGGCATGAAGCACAGAGAAAGAACAACGTTTAAGACTCTAACTCTATAAAAAGGTGAAAAATGAAAGCTCTTGTAAAAGCAAAACCTGAAAAAGGACTATGGTTGCAGGAAGTTCCAGAACCAACTTACGGACCTGATGAAGTTTTGATTAAAATTAAAAAAACCGCAATATGCGGCACTGATCTTCACATCTTTAATTGGGATGCGTGGTCTCAAAAAACCATTAAAACACCTATGGTTATTGGGCATGAGTTTGTTGGGGACATTGCGGCTTTGGGTAACAATGTCCATAATTTTAAAGTTGGGCAAAGAGTTTCAGGAGAGGGGCATCTTACTTGCGGAACATGCAGAAACTGTAGAGCTGGGAAACGCCATCTTTGCAGAAATACCTATGGCGTTGGGGTAAATAGAATCGGCTGTTTTACCGAGCTTTTAGTTATCCCTGCAATAAATGTCTATCCTATTCCTGATGGGCTGCCTGATGATGTTGCAGCAATTCTAGATCCATTTGGAAATGCAGCACATACTGCTCTATCTTATGATCTTGTGGGTGAAGATATTTTGATAACAGGAGCAGGTCCAATTGGAATTATGGCTGTGGCTCTTGCAAAAAGAGTTGGAGCAAGACATGTTGTTATCACTGATGTTAATGATTATCGCTTAAATCTTGCAAAAGAGCTTGGAGCAACAAGAACCGTAAACGTAAGCCGTGAAAATCTAAAAGATGTTGTAGCAGAGCTTGACATGAAAGAGGGTTTTGATATTGGAATGGAGATGTCTGGAGTTCCATCTGCATTTGACCAGATGCTTGAAAATATGATTCATGGTGGTAAAATCGCCATGCTTGGTATTTTTGCTCAAAAACCTGTTCTAAATACTGATCTTGTTATTTTCAAGAGCTTAACTCTTAAAGGTATTTACGGCAGAGAAGTTTTTGAGACATGGTATAAGATGGTAAGTCTTCTCCAATCTGGTTTAGATATTACTCCTGTTATAACGCATAGATTTGATGTAAATGATTACCTCAAAGGATTTGATGTTATGAACAGCGGCATGGCTGGTAAAGTCATTCTTAATTGGAGCTCAAACGTGTAAGCTATTTTATTATAGCTCTCCTAAATGATTTATGAGAATATAATAATCAATATTTACGAGTAGAGACCACAGCCGTGCGTCTCTACTTCCAATAAATAACAAAGCAAGGATTGCAAGAGAAATAAAAAGATGAAAACAATAAAAATTGGGGGCGGCTGCCTCAAAGGGCATGAAGTTATATCAAATATTGTAGATTTGATTGTGCAAAGAGGCAGAGGAAATGTCTTTGTTCTCTCTGCTTTACACGGTGTTACAGATAAGTTGCTTGACGGAATTGAGCGGGCATTAAAGAATGAAGATGAGATTCCAGCAATAATTAGCGGGCTAAAAGAGGAACACTACAGCCTCATGCGTCATCTTCTCAAAAATGATGATGACTTTGAAAAATTACATCAAGAGCTTGATAAAGTTTTTCTTAAAATTGAGAGATACTATTTTGGTATCAACTTTACAAGAGAGATAACTCCAAGAATGCACGATATAATTGCAAGTTATGGAGAAAGATTATCTGTAATTTTGATGGCTGGTGTTCTAAAGAGCAGAGGAGAAAATGCAAGTTATATAATGCCTCAAGATGCTGGTGTTATTACTGATGGAAGATTTGGAGATGCAACAGCAAATATGCCGTTGACATCACAGAATTTTGAAAAAAATGTCCTGCCTCTTATTCTACCTGATAATAATAGTAAGGTGTCAGATAAGATTCTTTTTTTCCCCGGATTCTTTGGTATAAGCGAATCAGGTGAAATTACAACTTTTGGCAGAGGAGGAAGCGACTATTCAGCGGCGGTTGTAGCTGCATCTTTAAAAGCTGATACTTTGGAAATTTGGAAAGACACTGAAGGATTTATGAGTGCTGATCCTCATTCAATTAGTGATGCAAAGCTGATTCCTGTTCTAAGCTACGAAGAGGCATCAGAGCTTGCTTATACTGGAGCAAGCATTTTACACCCTCGAACTGTAGAGCCTGTAAGAAAATCTGGAATAAATATCACGATTAAAAACACTTTAAACCCTGATGGTGTTGGAAGCCTGATAACTGAGTTTGCAGTTCCAGCAGATAGCGTTGTAAAAAGCATCTCTCACACAAAAGATATTGGAATGATTAAAATCTACGCTTCTGGTGTGGGGCTCAGAAGAGGTATTCTTGGCAAAATTGCAACTACTATTTCAAAGGCAGGGATAAATATTAGATCTGTTGTAACTTCTCACACCTGTATAAGCCTTATGTTTACAAGAAAAGATGTTGATAAAGCCCACGCTGTATTAACAAGCATGAAGCCAAAACTTTACAGGGAATCGGAACAGATAACAGACAATGCTTTAATCTGTGTTGTAGGTGATGGATTACACAACCATATTGGAATTGCAGCCAAATGTTTTGCAGCAGTATCAAACGCTGGTGTAAACATTGAGATGATCTCTTATGGTCCTTCAAAAGCTGCTTTATACTTTATGGTTGATGAAGGTGATCTTGATATTACACTAAAATCTCTACATGCCCATTTTGTCTGAATTTATAAAAACTTTTAATGAAATATAACTTTAATTATATGGGCAGAATAAATGACTTAATAACCATTCCATCTGCCCACAAAAAGATATTTATAACTCTTTTTTTCACCATATTTGCAACTGTAACTGGAGTTGGAATTGTGGTACCTCTATTGCCAATCTATGCAAAAAATATGGGGGCTGCTGGAATATATGTTGGGCTTATTTTTGGTTCTTTTGCATTTTCAAGAACTTTGCTACTACCCTATTTTGGAAGGCTTTCTGATAAAAAGGGGAGAAAACCTTTTATAATTGCTGGTCTTGTCGGTTACTCTTTAGCCTCTTTAGCTTTTCTTATGACCTCTACTGTATCTTCTCTTATTATTATTCGCTCTTTACAAGGAGTTGCATCTGCAATGGTGATGCCAGTAGTTCAGGCGTATGTGGGGGAGATAACTCCAGAAGGTATGGAGGGGCAGTCAATGAGCCTCTTTAACCTCTCTATGTTTGCAAGTTTAAGTCTTGGACCTATAATGGGTGGTGCAATTAATGATTTTTTGTCCCTTGATGCTGCATTTATATCTATGGGATTGCTCTCATTTGTTGGACTTGGACTCTCTCTAGTTTACCTTCCATCAATTGACCAAGAATATATCAAACACAAGGAAGAACCTTCTATTCCATGGTCATTGCTTATCTGGGATAAACAACTTATGGGATATTTTATTTATAGGTTTGTTTATACTGGCTGTATTGGTATTATCTGGTGTTTTATGCCTATATTTGTCCAAAGTCGTTTACCCGATATTTCAAGCTCATCAACAGGCATTCTTGTAACTCTTGGGGTTTTTATTAGCGGAGTTCTTCAACTTCCAATGGGTCATATTGCTGACAGATTTAATAAGCGTTTAATGGTGCTTTTTGGGGGAATTATCTGTGCAGTATCTATGTTTATGATGTTTAAATCAACCTCCTATTTTGCCCTTATCTGCTCTGTATCTCTTTTTGGAGTTGGGGGTGGCATATCTATGCCACCCCTTATGGCTTTAACGCTTATCAAGGGAAATGAAAAGTGTGCAATGGGATCAGTTATGGCAATTATAACAGTTGCACACAGTCTTGGAATGATGGTTGGTTCAATGGGAGCTGGTGCGGCAATGGATTACTTCACACTTGACTCTATTTTTCCTTGTGGAGCTATTTTGATGATTATTGGCACTATTTGTTTTGTTGGATTAACATCAAGATAGTAGAGTAGATACACACGGCAGTGCGTATCTACTAAATTTGGAGAAAATTATGGTGTTATTTTATTCCCATTCCTTAATTGACCTCATGCAAAACCCATTTTTTATCCACTAAAATCAAGGGGTAATTCAAGTTTTGCAAGAACTTTAGTGTTGAATCACTCCCCAGCTAACCAATGATAAGGTTTCCAGTAAATTTCTCTTACTTTATTAGAGACTTTTTTTCTCAATTCGCCCATTCTCTCAAGCAGATAGTAGATAGTTGGAACAACAACAAGGGTAAGAAATGTGGCAACCATAAGCCCAAATATCACAACTACTGCCATTGAACGCCACCATTGGCTTGATTCGCTTACCCATGAGATGCTCCAAGTATGAAAATCATAAGAGATACCTGTAACCATTGGAATCAAACCCAAAATTGTGGTTATTGCTGTAAGCATAACTGGACGCAACCTTGTTGCACCAGCAGAGACAACAGCCTCTTTTAGTTCAAATCCACGCTCTCTTAACTTGTTGATGTAGTCAATTAGAACAATGGCGTTATTTACAACAACACCAGCCAACGATATAACCCCAACACCAGTCATAATAATTCCAAATGATGATTTATAGAGTGTAAGACCTAAAAAAGCACCTCCAAGAGAGAGTATAACGGAAGTCATAATTATAAACGGCTGGATAATTGAGTTAAACATTGAGACCAAAATCAGAAAAATAAGAAGAAGTGCCACCATAAATGCCTTAAACAGAAAATCTTGTGACTCTTGTTGATCTTCAAATTCACCTGCGAATTTAATTCTATAGCCAGGTGGCATATCAAATTTTTCTAAAATCTTTGCAGCTTGCTCCCTAACCACTGCACCTGGAACTTTATTTTCATCTACATTTGCCTTGACAGTTACAACTCGCTCGTTGTTTATTCGGGTAATATCACCAATTGAGCCAGAAAATGTTATCTCTGCAAGTGTTGACAGTGGAATCATTGTGCCAGTGGGGGTTGGCAACATTAACTCATGTAGAACATCAACAACTTTACGGTCTCCCTCTTTTAGTTGAACTGTTATGTCATAATCATCATCACCTTGCCTAAATGTTGAGACTTTAAGACCGTTATAAGCACTTTTAAGGGCAAATCCAATAGCGTCAGTTGTAAGACCAAAAAGAGCTGATTTCTGCCTATCAACCTTTACCTGAACAGATGGAATCCCCTCTACAAAATCGTCTCTTACATCTTCAACATAAGGGATTTCAACAAGAATACTCTTTATCTTTTTAGCAATATCTCCTAACACCTGAAAGTTATCGCCTGATATTTCAATATTAATCGGGGCACCTGTGGGTGGTCCTTCCTCTTCCATTCCAACTGTTATCTTTCCACCTGGAATATCTTTTATACGCTCTCGTATCTCTTCTACTGTTTCGTATGTAGAGTGCTTCCTCTCTTCAAGCTCTAAAAATCTAATTCCTATGTTATTTGGTGTGTTAGAAGAGAATGATGAACCACCTTCTGGAGCAACAGTTGCCTGAATGTAGATGTTCTTAATATTCTCTAAGTCGCTTGGACCAAAAAACTCTTCTTTATTTGCCTTAGTGTGCAGCTTTGGAGAGAGTGCTTCAAGCGGTGTTATTCTATTTGAACTATTTATAAAGTTATTCTCTTTTGAGCTATTGATAAAGTTATTTCCTTGGGTTTTAGAGCTTGTATTATCAATGTTTGATTCTGATTTAGATGCTTCTAAAACTCCAGATAAGGCAAATTCAACACGCTGAATTATTCTGTCAACATAATCAAGATCAGCACCTTCTGGCGTATCTACATTAACGTAGATTCCTTTTGGTTCAATTTCAGGGAAAAACTCAATCGGTTTTTCAATACCCACAACAATAAACCACACTTGAACCATCAAAACCAAAAGAGCAAACGAAATTCCAACAACAGTTATTGGAATCTCAAGGGCAAAATCAAGCATACCAGCGTAAAATTTCATAAAAAACCCCTTTATTTCTGCTGGCTGCTCAACAGCTCTTGAAATCTCCTCAATAGTTTTTGTTACTTCTTTAGTTTTAATATTTACGGATTGATTACTATCTATTGTCGGTCGGCTATCATCTGTTTTTGTTAAGCCTATTTTTTGCTTCATTAAAAGAGATGCCAAAGCTGGGTTGATAACCAATGCAACAAACAGACTTGCAGTAAGTGTAATTATAAGGGTAATTGGCAGATAGCTCATAAATTCACCCATGATTCCGGGCCAATAGAGCATGGGTAAAAATGCACCAACAGTTGTGAGTGTAGAGCCAATAACAGGCCACGCAACTTCTGTTGTAGCTTTAATAGAAGCATCAAACCTACTTGCCCCTTGCTCCATGAATCGATCTATATTGTCAATAATAACAATGGCGTTATCAACAAGCATTCCCAGTGCTAAAGTCAGGCTAAAAAGCACCACCATATTTAAGGTAATGCCCATCATATAAAGGACTATAAATGTAAGCAGCATTGAAAACGGGATTGCACTGCTAACCATAATTGCGTTTCTAAATCCCATTGTTAAAAAGATAACCACCATAACAAGAACCAGACCTGAATAGATATTATTCTCAAGGTCTGCCACCATATTTTTAATATCTTTGGTCTTATCCATTACTTTGGTGATTTCAGTCCCGGGAGGAGCTGTTTTCATCTTTTTTGCGATTATCTCGTCAACTTTTTCACTTATTGCAATTATATTTTCACCAGATCGTTTTTTTACTGCAAGATTAATAGCCTCTCTACCATCAAGGCGTGAACGGCTCATCTCCTCTTTAAATCCATCAACAACTTTTGCAACATCTTTAAGGTATATTGGCTCTCCATTATGAGTGCCAAGAACTAAACCATATATCTCTTCTGGAGTTTTAAATTCACCCGGCACTCTTAATTGAAATCTGCCGTTTCCAAGTCTTATTACACCACCTGAATTGTTTTGATTTTCGCTTTGAACAGCATTTTGAAAGCTCATTATGGTAAGTCCATAATAGGCAAGTTTTTCAGGCAAAACCTCAACTCTTATCTCCCGCTCTAATCCTCCTGTAACATCAACACCTAAAACTCCAGTTACAGCCTCAATATCATCTTCAAGGTCATCTGCTATTTTTTTAAGTGCAGGAAGTCCGCAAGTTCCAGAAAGAGAAAATACAACAATCGGCATTTCAGAAAAATTGACCTCAAATACATAAGGATCATCTTCAAGATCACTTGGGAGATCGCCCATCGCCTCGTCAACTTTATCTTTTACATCTTGCAAAGCCTTATCAATATTTGTTCCAGTTACAAATTCAATATTTATTGATGATAACCCTTCAGAACTAACTGATTGAATCTTTTTTAATCCATCAAGCCCTTTTAGCTTTTTCTCAATCTCAATAGTTACAGAGGTCTCCATATCTGAAGGCGAAACTCCTCGGTAAGTTGTTGAGACAAAAACATTTGGAATGGTTATGTCAGGATCACTCTCTCTTGGCAGAGAATTGTAAGAATAGACACCAAAGATAGTGATAAGAATAGACAGCACAACAACGCTGATGCTATTTTTAACGGCAATTTCAGGAATAATCACAGTGCATACCCCTCAAGTTCAGTTACAGTGTGAACAACTTTGATTGCTTGCCCATTTTCAACATCTCGATGACCTTCAACTATTAGGTTTTGCCCCTGCTCAAGTCCATCTTTTACTTCAACTATCCACTTTTCCATTATCCCAAGGGATATGTTTTTCTTAACCGCTTTTCCATTCTCCTCAATAAATACAAACTGCTCATCTCCTCTTGAGATAACGCTGTAAAATGGAATTGTTATGGTATCTTTAACCTCTTTTTTAACAACATTGGCACGAATAAACATTCCGGGCAGAATCTTTCTGTCGGAATTATCAAGAGCTAACTCTAAACGATAGATGCGTGCTGCTGTATCTGGAACAGGTGAAAGAAAATATTTCTCTCCAGTTACTTTAAGATCATTGAGTGCCTTAACAGTAAGTTCAACGTGGGTAAGGGGTATTACTGCTGGCATATCAGATTCAGGAATACCAACCACAGCCTTTACTTTGTCTATTTTGACAATCTGACAAATAGGGTCGCCCACAGATAGAAGAAGACCTTTTTTTGCATCTAAATGAGTTATAACACCTGACATAGGAGATTGTATAACGCAGCGATCAAGCAAAAGACGGGCATTGGCAACCTCAGTAGAGGCAAGGGCAACATTGGTCTGTTTAGCTTCAAGCTGTGCTTGAGAGACTATTCCTTTGTTATATACAGATTTATCACGATTCAAATCTGCCACTGCCAATTTATAAGAGGCTTCAGCTCTATTGAGTGCGATTTTATAATCATCGGTCTCAATGCGGGCAAGAACTTCACCAGCTTTAACCTCATCTCCCTCTTTTACAAGAACCTCTGCAACTGTTCCGTGAGATTCTGACTTAAGAGAAAGCTCTGTCCAAGGCTCGATAGTTCCGGGAAGGTTTATGCTATCTTTTATGTTTCTCAACGCTAAGGGCATTATAACCGTGTTTATTAGAGGCTTGTCCTTTACAAGTGCAGATGCTTTTTCTGTCTCAATAGATTTCATCTCACTCTTTATAGTCCCAAAAAGAACTACAATTAGAACTATCATTCCAAGAAGAAGCAATCTTGGAATTGAACGCCATATAAAATTTAGAATTTTTGCCCTTGTTGAACGTGGTTTGTATTGTGATTTATATTTTGGGTAATGCAAGTTATCTTCTCTTGTTTGTATCTCTTTGTCATCATAGTAAGGCTCATTTTCCATTGCTATTTTATCCTTGATTATTGATTATTTTATTCAAAAGGCAGGATTATTTGGAAAAGAAGACCCTCTATCCTATTGTGGAAGGAGGGTTATGGTTATACTTTAAACGGTCATAAAAATGCCTGATAGCCCCTCCGTTATATTATTCCCCTCTCCTCGGGAGAGGGGTTAGGGGTGAGGCAAGTAATATAACAAAGTAGAATTATATATACAAAACTCAACTTATGACCGAAAGCAGTATATTTAGGACTAATTTATATGTTCAAGCACTATTCTTAAAATTCTACGGATTGGTTCAGCAGCACCCCAAAGTAGCTGATCTCCAACCGAAAATGCTGTTAGATAATTTGGTCCTAAGTTCATCTTTCTTATTCTTCCAACAGGAACTGTTAATGTTCCTGTTACAGCCGCTGGTGTCAGTGCTGTTATAGAATCCTCTTTTGTGTTTGGAACTATTTTAACCCAATCGTTATTTGAAGCTAACATTGAGTTTATCTCGTCTAATGGAACATCTTTTTTAAGTTTAATTGTAAATGCTTGGCTGTGGCATCTCATTGCACCAATACGGATACACTGCCCATCAATTGGAATAGGGTTATTTTGTCTTCCTAAGATTTTGTTTGTCTCGGCAAAACCTTTCCACTCTTCGCGAGTCTGACCATTTTCCATAGCCTTGTCAATCCAAGGTATAAGATTTGCAGCAAGAGGCACTGACCAGATATCTACAGGTAGTGCATCTGAACGGATCGTTTTGGTTACGTTTCTGTCAAGATCAAGTATAGCAGAATCACTATTTCCTAAATATGCTTTTGCCCTATCACCTATAACTTTCATCTGATTTACAAGCTCTCTCATATTTTTAGCACCAGCACCAGATGCAGCTTGATAGGTCATAGAGGTCAACCACTCTACAAGATCGTTTTCAAATAATCCACCAAGAGCCATGAGCATTAGAGAAACAGTGCAGTTCCCGCCGATAAAATCTTTAATTCCTGAATCAAGTCCCTCATCAATTACTTGGCGGTTTACAGGATCAAGGACAATAATGCTATTTTTCTCCATACGAAGTGTTGAAGCAGCATCAATCCAGTAACCAGACCACCCTTTTTTTCTAAGCTCTCCATAAACTGCTTGAGTGTAAGAGCCTCCCTGACAAGTTACAACAATGTCCATCTGTGAGAGCAAATTAATATCATTAGCATTCATAAGAAGTGGAATATCAACACCAATATCTGGTCCTTTCTCTCCAACTTGTGATGTTGAAAAAAAGAGTGGCTCAAAACCTTTAAAATCTCCTTCTGCTAACATTCTCTCCATAAGAACAGAACCAACCATTCCACGCCAACCTACAAAACCGACTCTCATAATTTTTTCCTCCTTAAGATTAATGCGAACATCTGTTTTTATCTATTTTCCTATGCAAAACTTACTAAAAATATTATCTAAAATATCAACTCCAGCACTATCGCCTGTTATCTCTCCTAAAGAGTCAATAGCGTCTCTTATATCAATTGCCAAAGTCTCTTCCCCAAAGCCTTTAAAACTATCTTTAGAATTAAAACTACTAAAGCTGCCCAGCATCAAATTTTCAAGTGCTAACCCAAGGCTTTCTGATGCTTTTTTTAAAGCTGTTTTATGCCTTATATTTGGCACAACAGAAGATAAATGGTTTATATTTATAACACAACCAGAATATAGAGAATTTTGATTAGATAGCTTCTTATCGCAGTTAAGATTACTACTTGTATTTAGATTATTAATTTTTAAATTAGAAACTGCAACTTCACCTATCTTTTTCCGTAAAATATCAATTCCAATATTACACTTAGCAGATATTTGAACAACAGGTATTGTTGGAAATTTATCAAGCAGAGAGTTTATACAGCTTTCCAGATAATTTTGCCCATCCCCATCCCTTCCCGAGGGGAGGGAATAATTATTTCCCCTCCCAATTGAGGAGGGAGTGGAGGGTGGAGTAACAGAAATTGCCAATTTATCTTTATCTAAATTATCGATCTTGTTAAGGACAATAATAGCTTTTTTATCAACTGGAACTGTCTCTTGAACTCTTTTGCATAGAGACTCAAAGTTTTTAGACAAAAGAATAGTAGAGATATCTTCTACAAACAGAACCATGTCAGATTCAACTATATTCTCTTTTGCCTTTTTAATGCCTATTTTTTCAACAGGATCATCTGTCTCGTGAATGCCAGCAGTGTCAGAGATAATAAATGGAATTCCATTAATATTTATGCTCTCCTCGATCAAATCACGAGTCGTTCCGGGAAATTGAGTTACAATAGACCTCTCTCTTTCTAATAGCCGATTCATTAAACTTGATTTTCCAACATTTGGAGGACCACAAATAGCAATTTTCAATCCATCTTTAAGAAAATGGGCATCTTCATATCTTTTTATAGCACTATTACATATATCAAGCACTCCATTAACAACTTCAATGGCTCTATTATTCTGGTTGTTTTCAACCTTTGTCTGATTTTTTTCAACAATATGGCTAATCTCTTCTGGAAAATCAATAGATACCTCAATCTGTGCAAGAAGTGAAATAAGCTCTTCTCTTGCACTCGCTATAGTATCTCTTAAATGTCCAACTCCTTGAGAAACCGCTGTTTTAAGCGAAACTAAAGACCTTGCATTTATAATATCAGCAACTGCCTCAGCTTGCGTTAAATCAATACGACCATTTAGAAAGGCTCTTTTTGTAAACTCTCCGGGTTCAGCAAGACGAACATCTTTTGAAAGGATAAGCTCTAAGATGGATTGCATTACAATTGCCCCTGAATGGGCATGAACTTCAATAACATCTTCAGTAGTATATGAGCGGGGGGCAAGCATTGGAATGAGAAGAACTTCATCAAGGATAGAGTTTTCAGAATCATCAACAATATAGCCATGCACTACTTTGTGAGATTCAATAGATGAGGGTTTACTAAATATCTGAGAGACAACCTCAACTGCCCGTGAGCCAGAGATTCGGATAATACCGATACCTCCAGCTCCCGGTGGAGTTGCAATAGCTGCAATAGTGTCTGTTACCATTTGATAGCATCTATTTTTTAAAAGGTTTCCTGCGTTTAAATGAGCTTTTTTTAGGAAAGATAACTAAACGCCTATAGTAACCATCGCCCATACTTTGAGTTCTAACCCTTGGATCGTCTTTTAATGCAAGGTGAATAACTCTTCTGTCCTGTGCTGTCATCTGGTTAATTGTAGCTGGCTTTCCAGTTTTTTTCGCTTTATCTGCCATTTTATAGGCAAGGGTTTTGAGATTTGCTTTTCTGGTCTCCATATAGCCTTCAATATCAACCTTAAGCCTTACCCTTGACTCACTAAATTTATTAATGATCTTATCAGTTAGATACTGCATTGCCTCAAGAGTTTGACCTCTTCTACCAATGAGAACGCCAGAGTTACCACCTTCAACCTTTAGAAGTAATCTGTCTTCATCGCTTTGGGCTGTAACTGTTGCATCGTCAGTAATTAAAGCTATCATTTTTTGTAAGGTATCCCTACCTACACGCATAGCCTCTTCAGATACATCAACGGGAATCTCACCTTTGTACTTAGGAGGATAACCATCATCACGCTCGTCATAGGTCTCGATAATTTCATCATCATCTTTTATGTATGGGGCATCATCTTCTTCTGAACCAGCACGTTCTGAAACATCTCCATGAAAATCCTCATTGAGAAATTCATCATCTATATCAGTTTTATACTGCCCGTTATCATCAGTCAGGTTATTTTCTTTATCAGAGCCATTTTTCTCAATTAATTCAATCTCTTTAACAGATTCATTTGTTTTTGGAAACTCTCTTTTTTTATGATGAGAGCTTCTTTTTTTATCTACTTTTGGAGTTGCTGTTGATTCAGCAGAATCCATTGCCTCAATAGCTTCGTTTAAGAGATCATCTCCATCATCTCTTAGCCATGTATCTCTCTTTTTTGGACGATTTTTGTTACGGCTATATTGTTTAGGAGTATCTGGTTTTGCACTTGTCCCATGTTTTCCTCTACCCTGTTTTTTTGGTACAAGTTTATCTTCAGTAAGACTTTCAAGATTAGAGTCATCATTTAGAATTGTTTGAGCATTTAATTCATTAGATGTAGATTGAGTAGCCGCAATTTCATCAGTTGAAGATTGTTCAGAAGATATTTTTCCACTTAGTGATTTTCTTCCAGAAGTTCTACCTTTTTTTGATTTGGGGTGGGAAGTTCTTTCTCCTGAAACTCTCTTTCTATTTTCCAAATCTTTTTTATTGCCATCTATCTCTTTTACACTCTCTTTTATATTTTCGTTCTCAACACTATTTTCAATACTGAGAGATTCAATATTCTCTTCTATCTTATCTTGGTCTTGTCCAACAACATCGCCTAAAATGCTATCTTGTTTTGAATCACTCTTTACAGATATTAAATTTTCTGAGTAAGGTCTATCTATTGATGGCTTTATCTCTTTTCCAAATGCCTCATCAACGATAGACATAACACCTGCTCTATCAGAGTCATAAGAAGAACCATATTCAGACTCTCCGCCTTTATCTCTCTTTTCAGGGAGAGTTACTCTGATTTTAGCTTTTTTAACACCTACAATACCAAAAATACCAGTTGAGCCAGATGAAATTACATCATATACAAGATTTTTTTTCGCAATATTTAAAGTTGAACAGGCGTTTTCAATAGCATTATCAACATTTTTGCCTTCAAATTCCTGAGTTTGTCTCATAATATCAATAAATACCTCCGATTTACAAAAATTTCTTTTGAGTGTAATACTGCTGCCCAATGGATAATATGTTATTCACAAGCCAATATAAAACAAGACCTGATGGAAAGTTAATAAATATTACCGTCATAAATAGAGGCATGAACATCATAACTTTTGCCTGAGTTGGGTCTCCCATTGTTGGAGACATTTTTTGCTGAAGAAACATGGTAGCACCCATTATTATTGTCAACACAGGAATTCCATAAGGAGGGTGCATAAATGGGATTGCAAGATTAAAATGAAACAATCTATCAGGGGCTGAAAGATCATTAATCCAACCCATAAAAGGTGCATGACGTAACTCTATTGCCTGATAGAGCATTCTATAAAGAGCGAAAAATATAGGCATCTGAACCACCATTGGAAGGCAGCCACTCATGGGGTTGACCTTATATGTTTTGTAAAGATTCATAACCTCTTGATTCATCTTCTGTTTGTCATCTTTATATTTATCTCTTATCTGATTCATAAGGGGTTGAAGTTTTTTCATGTCATTCATGGATTTATAACTTTTAGTGCCAAGGGGCCAAAAAAGCAATTTAATCAAAATAGTTAAAAGTATAATGGCAACACCATAGTTAGGTATAATTTCGTGGATAAGATTCATTAGAATGAGGCAAGGTTTAGCAAGAACATCAAACCAGCCAAAATCTATGGCTTTTTTAAGGTTATTTTTATAGTCACCAAGTACTTTTAGACTTTTAGGACCCATGTAACACTGAAAAGATAATTGAATCTGCTTGTTAGGATCAAGTCTCTCCATAGATTGAATATACCTTGTAAGAACAAGAGATTCTGTCCCAGAAAGTTTAATCGACGACTCCACAGGTTTTACAGGCATAAGGCATGAGATAAAGTATCTGTCCCCATTTCCAGCCCACTCAACGATCCCCTTTAATGTGTTCTCATCTACTTGACTGGTGTTTTTATCTTTTTGATTATCTTGAATATCTTTAGGCGTAACTATCTGAAGACTCCCATTTATGTATGCCTCAGGACCGTAAGCTCCAAACTGTGAAAATGCTGCCCCCTCTTTTGTCAACGCAAATGGCATTGAAATCTCTAAAGAGTCTTTTAGAGGTACAGAAGAACCATTTTTGATAACTACATCAAGCCCAATAAGATACGTTGATGCTGAAATAGTATATATTTTTTCAACAACAATACCGTGAGGAGATGTCCATGAAAATATTATTTTTGTCTCTCCCTCATTTAATATCAATTCAGTTATTTTTGCTATATTACTAGTAGAAGCTATTCCACTTCCAGTAGTTTCGGTGCTATTTTCTATAGATGATTTAAAAACTGCTCTATCAAGACCAGCAACGCTTTTTTCCTCAAAATCAAATGTAAATAGACCAGAGGTAAGCTCAGGAGGCACCATCTGTTTAAATGGAGACTCTTTTTCAACACCTTCTTTGAATTTTTTTAGAGTTAAACTTGTAACAGCAGCTCTTTTTTCAGATATGGTAATATCGTAAATAGGAGTGGTTATTTTTATATCTTTAAAATCTGAACTCTCCTGTAATTCAGATAATCCATTATTTGGACTATTTACAGAATCAAGACTGTTTGAAGGATTAAACTCCTTGGCATCAGAACCATTAGAGGTTAAATCCTTTGAAGCTGCATCAGTATTATTAACTGTTGATCCATCTGTGCTATTAGAGAAACCACTTTGCTGATTCTGTTGCTCCTGCTGATTAACTGTTTGAGGAGGAACAAAGAAAAAATTCCACCCCACTATTACAACTATAGAAAGAATAATGGCAATAAACAACCGTTTTTGCTCGTCCATCTTGTCTCCAACTTTTGAGTGGTGAATAAAATTTGATTGAATGCAGATTGCATAAAATTTAGGTAAGAGAATCTTTTTAGATAAGAAAATTTAGGCAGTAGCATAACTATTTGATTTCTAAGCGATAGCATAACTATTTGCATTATTAGGCAATACTATTGCTATATTGTGCATTAGTAAAAATATTTAAGGAACAGGATCAAACCCTCCTTGATTAAAAGGATGGCACTTCAATAACCTTTTTATAGCAAGAAAAGAGCCTTTAAGGCAGCCATATTTACTAACAGCCTCAAAGGCATATTGTGAACATGATGGGTAAAAACGACATACAGGACCAATCATAGGCGACACAATATATTGATATAACTTAATTAGCGTTAAAATTATCCATTTCATTGTTGGATTTGCCCATTTTTATTGTTTTCGGTCGCGGATATTTTTTTAAACAACTTATCAAGTTCATCTGGAATCTGTGCGTTTGATAGGTATGATATATATTTTCTTGCTATAATATTAATATCTCTATTGCCTGCTATTGTCTCTTGTTTATTTCTATAAAACTCTCTAACAATTCGCTTAATTCTGTTCCTTTCCACAGCGTTTCCAACTTTTTTTGATACAGTAATACCAATACGGTTGTTCAAATATTCACCATCAAGTATAGATGCAATAAAATATCGGGTTTGAACAACTCTGCCCATTAAGGATAATTTAATAAACTGCGATCTCTTAAGTATCCTATGAGTTTTTGGAAACGAATATTTGCTCAACTAATTTTACCGCCAAATTATGCTGTTAGCTTTTTTCTACCTTTTGCTCTTCTTGCATTAACAAGTCGGCGTCCGCCTACTGTTGACATTCTTTTCAGAAAACCGTGTGTTCTTGACCGCTTGATTCTGCTTGGCTGAAATGTTCTTTTCATAGCTTAACAATCCTTAAAATTTGTTTTTAATTCACGCCCCTTTGACAGGAGCATTACATTACAATAATAAAATAACTCAATAAAAAACAGGCAATACATCAATAAACTAACGATGTAATGCCTTATCTATAATAAACGCAAAATTTTAATTCATTATCTAACAGGTGTCAAGAATCATTGTATCATGGCTTAATATTTTCAAAGATTGCCTTTTAAGCCAATAGCATCAGCTACACTCCTCATTCCCATGATGGTCTCAGTAATGAGCTCTGTTCGATCAATTCCCATCATAACTGCTCCTTTCTCAATTATACTTCGATCAACACCCGCTGCAAAACGCTTATCTTTCCATTTTTTGATTACAGATTTTGCAGTAAGATCAAGAACGCTTACCGAAGGTCTCATCAGTGCAGTACTTGCAATTAAACCTGTTAGCTCATCTACAGCATAAAGAGTCTTTTCAAGCATTGATTCTGGCTCTACATCAGAGCAGATTCCCCACCCATGGCTTACAACCGCTCTTACATACTCTTGCGACCATCCATGTGCCTCAAGAATCTCTTTGCTTTTTGTGCAATGTTGTTCAGGGTAAAGCTCATAGTCAATATCATGGACAAGACCTATTATTTGCCATTTTTCTCTATCTTCTCCAAATTTATCTGCAAAATGTCCCATAACACCTTCTACTGCAAAAGCATGACGTATCAAGCTATCGCTTGTGTTATATTTTTTTAGAAGTGTAAGAGCATCTTCTCTTGATGGAATAAATTGGCTCATTGATAACCTCTTTTTTTTAATATATTTCCAATGTTGTTATGCTTCAAACAGGAATAAATTTAGTTTTTATATATGCAAAACTTAACTTATACCCGAAAGCAATAACTAACTACGTTATTACTTAGATTTTGATGTTGAAGTTTATGACTCTTTATGTCAATAAGAAAATTCATAGCTACATTAGTATGTGCGTTGGCGATTCAAATTCAATATTTTGTTATCTTTTAATTTGTATATTTATATCTAAATCAACTCTTAAAAAGCTAATTAACTATCAAAAAGTTAATTACGACTATCGGGAATAATAAAAAATGGAAATATTTAAAAGATCGTCAGATATGAGGGAATGGTCAGATCAAATGCACAGAGTTGGAGAGACAATAAGTTTTGTCCCAACTATGGGCTATCTTCACGAAGGTCATCTCTCTTTGATTGAAAAAGGAAAAAATATCTCTTCTTCTCTTGTTGTGAGCATTTTTGTAAACCCCACACAGTTTGGTGAAAATGAAGACCTTAATGCTTACCCCACAAATATTGAAAGAGATATTGAACTTATAAAGAAAAAAGGGGCAAACGCACTATTTCTTCCAGACAAAAAAGAGATTTACCCTGAAAATTACCAAACTTATATCTCTCTTGAGTATCTGCCAAACCATCTGTGCGGGATTTCAAGACCTATCCACTTTAGGGGAGTTGCGACTATAGTTGCAAAGTTATTCAACATAGTAAGACCAGATGCTGCAATATTTGGAGCAAAAGATTTCCAGCAATTGCAGGTTATCCGCCAATTGAACAGAGATCTCAACTTTGGAATTAATATTGTTGGCTCTCCTATTGTCAGAGAGAGTGATGGACTTGCAATGAGTTCAAGAAATGCTTACTTAACCTCTGAGCAACGACAATCTGCCTTAAGTTTGTCTCAATCTCTTTTAAAGGCAAAAGAGATGGTTGAATCTGGAGAGAGATATGCCAATATAATAAAATCTAATATTAGAAACTTTATCGACTCTTTTCCATACACACAAATTGATTATATAAGTATCTGCGATCCTGACACTTTAAATGAGCTGATAGAGATTGATAGAGAGTTCCTTTTTGCACTTGCGGTTCAGGTTGGAAAGGCACGACTTATAGATAATATGCTTATAAAACCGATTTCTTGAAAAAAATATTCTCAATAGATCATATCAAAGGAATACCAATCTGTCTCAAAATCCCAATATGAGATAAAAAAGAAGACATAGTGTAGGTATAAAGGCAGGGTCGCTTTGTTCATCTCCGCTTTTATTTTTATCTCATACTCTTCACCTTGTTCAAAATTATTAAGGGAAAGAACTTTTATATCACTTATAGTTGAAGCCATCTTTTTCGCCTCATCAAATGATGTTGTAGTAAAAGGTTTATCTGTTTTCCAAGGTCTTAAGACAGTAAAATCTTGTTTAATACTGTTATATTTTAGAGTGGCAGAAAGTTTTATATCAGCAATATTTTCATCAAACCAAGCATCTCTTTTACGGTAAACAGAGATAAAAAATGAAAAAGATGCAGGAACTCCTTTAAGAACTGCATCGCTCATCTTATCTGTAAATGCACCAGTTACTTTAAAAGATGCTCTTAAATCGCCTTCAATTTTGGTAATTGCAATATTTTCAAGTGAACACCGCCTTCTTGCCATAACAGGCGGTGGAATAATTGCCTGAATCAGCAATATTGTGCAACAAATAAGATTAAGTGGTGTAATGAGTCTTCTTGATAAGAATTTAATATATTCCATTGTATCCTGATTAAATCAGTTGTTAAAATTTCTTTTCTTCAGATATTATACTCTAAGCGGGCATTAATTGAGCTTTTTCTATTTAAGTAGAACTCAATTTATGACCTTGATCAGTATAGCTTAAAACAGGTCTTGTCTCCCATGACTCTTTTCTGGCTAAAAAGGTCTTTATAAACCTATGATTTAACTCATGTCCTGATTTGTGAGTCTTAATGTGTCCTAAAATTGGCATACCTAAAAGTGCAAAATCGCCGAGACAGTCAAGTAGTTTATGTCTTACAAATTCATCTGGATAACGCAAACCCTCTTTATTCAAAACTTTATCATTATCAATGATAATAGCGTTATCAAGGCTTCCGCCTTTTCCGAGGCTAAACATTTTAAGATAATGTAAATCTTGGATAAATCCAAATGTTCTGGCTTGAGATATATCTTTTATAAAATTTTCAGGTGAAAGTTCAAACGATAGTTCCTGACTTCCAATTACAGGGTTGGCAAACTCTATTGAGCAAGAGATTTTAAAATGAGGGTAAGGCGTTACTGTAACATGTTTATCATTATCTTCAATTTTTATCTGTTCTGTTACAACAAAAAACCATCTTGGCATAGCCTGTTTTTTTATACCTGCATAGTTCAAAATTTTTGCAAACTCTTTAGCACTTCCGTCCATTATGGGCATCTCATAGCCATCAATCTCTACTAATGCGTTATCAATTGCAAGACCTGTAAATGTAGCCATAAGGTGTTCAATTGTGGAGACAATAACACCTTGATTGCCAACTACAGTTGCAAGACTTGTATCAACAACCATATTAAATAGTGCTGGAATGTCTGATGTTCCCGGAAGGTCAGTGCGTCTGAATCTTATACCATGATTTTCAGGGGCAGGTTTTATGGTAATAGCTGTTTTTCGTCCTGAATGAACCCCAATACCAAAACATGATACTGGTTGCTCAATGGTTTGCTGAAGATAATATTTTTCCATTGATATTGCTCCATACTTAAACAACGCTTAAGGACTTTTTGATTTATAAATTTGATATTTAAATTCATCTATAACGAATTATATTGATGAAATCAAAATAATTGAGAATTTTATTTGCTTCAACTATAAGTTTAATGGTTAATAGAGTGTCTTAAAATTTGAATTCCTGCAAAATGTGATTTGACAATTGATTTTATTGGATAAAAATTGAGTTCGCAGGAAATCTATTTAACATGAAAAGGGAGGAGATAAATTTGCTCTCAAAGATCAATTGCAGTGCAGTGTCTGGAATAGCTGGGTATGTTGTAGAAGTTGAGGTTGATGTCTCGTTTGGTCTGCCAGTTTTTAATATTGTAGGTCTTCCTGAAACTGCTGTAAGAGAGAGCCGTGAACGGGTAAAAACTGCTATAAAGAATTCTGGTTATGCCTTTCCCATGGATAGAATTACAGTAAATCTTGCACCTGCTGATGTAAAAAAAGAGGGGACAAGTTTTGATCTGCCTGTTGCAATGGCGATTTTATCTGCTTCTGCAATTGTGCCTCAAGATAGATTCAACGGCTACTTTATGATGGGAGAGCTATCTCTTGATGGTAGAATCAAACCTGTAAATGGTGTTTTACCAGCAGTCATTTGTGCTAAAAAAAATGGTGCGCGTGGTTTTCTTGTTCCTGTTGAAAATCGTGGAGAAGCTTCAATGGTTAAAGATATTGAGATTCTCCCTGTTGAAACATTAAGGGATGTTGTTGATTTTTTTACTGGTATGAGAAAAATTATCCCTTTTTCTGGTAATGCTGATCTTCTTAAAGATAGTGATAACTTTGCTTTATCTGATCTTGATTACTGTGATGTTGCAGGTCAAAATCATGCAAAAAGAGCGTTAGAGATAGCAGCAGCAGGAGGACATAATTTGTGTATGTCAGGACCTCCGGGTTCAGGAAAGACAATGCTTGCAAAGCGGATTGCCTCAATTTTACCGCCACTCTCATTTGAAGAGTCCCTTGAAACAACACAAATATACTCAGTTGCAGGTTTATTAAAAGAAGAGATGCCATTAATTACCCAACGACCGTTTCGCTCACCACATCACACAATATCTGCTCCAGGACTTGTTGGCGGTGGTGCAAGACCAGAACCCGGAGAGGTTAGCCTTGCACATAATGGACTTCTCTTTTTAGATGAGTTACCTGAATTTAAGCGAAATGTTCTTGAAGTTTTACGTCAGCCCATGGAAGATGGTATGGTAAGAATTTCAAGAGCTGGAGCAAAGTTTACATACCCATCAGTTTTTATGTTGATTTCTGCTATGAATCCTTGTCCGTGCGGTTATTATGGAGATAGTGTCAGAGAATGCACATGCACATCAGCACAGATTCAAAGATATAGAGGCAGAATTTCAGGACCTCTTATTGATAGGATAGATATACATATCGAAGTTCCAGCAGTATCTTATAGTGAATTAACGGGTAATTCAAAACCAGAATCATCAAAAGAGATAAGAAAAAGAGTTCAAATTGCAAGAGAAATTCAGATTAAAAGGTTTAAAAATCCTACTAACTCTAACCAAGAGAGGTTAGTTCAAAGCTCTTCTGTTTTTTGTAATGCTGGAATGCGTCCCCGTGACATCAAGAGATTTTGCACCCTTGAGCCAGCAGCCTCGTCTATCCTTGAAAAAGCTGTAGATAGCTTTGGGCTTTCTGCTCGTGCATACAGCAGAGTTCTTAAAACAGCAAGAACCATTGCTGATCTTGATAATGAAAAACATATTTTAAGGCAGCATGTTGCAGAGGCTGTCCAATATAGAAATGAACAATAAAGCTCCTCGCATCAAGCTGCGAGGTATCTTAAAAAATTACAACGCACCAAATCAAAATATGAACCCTCGATTTGCAATCAATTTTGGCTTTTTCAGTTAAAAACACTGGCTTATGGTATATTGCTGAACGAATCTGAACAGCACCTCAATAGACATGTTTTGTAATCTTCCATGTCAACAAGTTTTAGATACAGCATTTTCCACTATTTTTCTACCAAGCATCTGAAATATTATATTGTGAAAAGGCAACATCGAGTACCAATACATTCTACCAACAAGACCACGAGGGTGAAAATGGGCAGTCTGTACCAAAATACCACGTTCTGAATTTATATCAAACTCAAGCCACGCTTTACCAGGCAGCTTCATCTGTGCAGCTAAGAGAAGTCGTTTTCCATATCTTATATCTGCAACTTTCCAGAAATCTACTGCATCACCTATTCTCAAATTTTTAGTTGCTCTCTTGCCCCTATTTAGCCCAACACCGCCTGCGAGCTTATCAATAACACCTCTTATCTTCCATAAAAAATTAAATGCAAACCAGCCGTTATCTCCGCCAAGAGAGCAAACTGATTCAAATAATTTATCTGTTGAAACTTTACCTATTGAAAATGTACGTACATCTCTAAGAACGGCACCTGCACTTTCACCAACAACAGCAGGCGAATCAAAATCTGTAAGCTCACAACTTTTATCTTCAGAACTATCACACCAACGGCTGATAACCTGACGATTTTCCATCTCGTCAATCGCAAGTTTAACAGCCTCATTAAATGGCATTGGTTTTATTGTTGGAAAATATCTTTGAGCATGATCATTTAGCAAAATGGTCTCGGATTTAAGCCCCTCAATTAATGCTGATGCTATTTTTAACGAAACTGGTGTAAAAAGAATGAGCCAATATGATGAGAGTTTTGGGGTTAGAACTGGTACTGGAATTAAAAATCTTTCAAGCTCCATAACCTTTGCAGTCTCTTGCATCATCTGCTTGAAATTCATGGGATATGTGCCAATATCAACAATCATATCTCCTTCAATATCAGCAGTAATTGCAGATTCAAGATAGGCAAGAACATCATCAATAGCAATTGGCTGTGTAATGGTGTTGACCCATTTAGGCGTTATCATAATCGGCAGTTTATGGATAATATGGCGAACTATCTCAAAGCTGGCACTACCTGAGCCTATAATAATTCCAGCCCTAAAGCAGATTGTCTGTATCTTGTCTTTATATGCACTTAAAATCTCTCCTGTTTCAATGCGGCTTAAAAGATGTTTGCTTGCACTCTCTTTTTCTCCAAGCCCGCCAAGATATATTATTCTTTTTACACCAGAAGCAATGCAAGCATCTCTGAAATTTTCAGCACTTTTGCGATCTTTAACTTCAAAATCGCTATTTTTACCTCCCATTGAGTGAATAAGATAGAAGGCAACATCAATATTTTGAAGAGCATTCACAAGAGAGTCAGGATTAAAAGTATCTGCTTCAACTATCTCAATTTCGCCTTGTAACTCTTTTGCATGAATTGAAGGGTCAAGTTTATTTCTATCCCTGACCATAAGACGGATATTAATATCGCTTTTTTTGATCAACAGTTGTTTTAATCTTCTGCCTACATAGCCTGTTGCTCCAGTTATCAATACATTTATCTTCATAATCATTTCTATTTTTACAATTTAAAGTTTTTAATTTTAATTTAACATCTACCAACAGGAGCAAGATAGATTGTAAACTCATCCTCACCATCAACCCCAAGAAATTCATCACAGGCTTCTTGATGGTAAGCTGCAATAGCACAAGTTCCTAATCCAAGAGAGGTACAGGCAAGATAGAGATTTTGGCATACATGACCCGCATCAATCGCAATAACCTTATGAGCTGCCAAATCGTAACGCCACTCCATTCGAGATGGAATTGCTGTCCAGAAAAAAGTAACAGCAGCAGAGGCTATAAATCTCTGTCCAAGAGCAGCAGAGGCTGCTTTATATCCAATACTGTTATCTACAGTCAGTTGCTCTAACTGGTCATCAAATGGCAGATAGCGATAAAGACCAGAGTCCAGCCCATCTACAGAGCTGACAGCTATATATGTCTCAAAAGCATGACGTCCCCCAGCAGATGGAACACTTCTCAATGCACAAGCAGAATGCAAGATATTACGAACTCCCTGTGTTGCCCAAAGAAGTGCTGAGAGTTCCTCCAAGGTTAAAGCATCACTCGTGTATTTACGTATGCTTGAGCGTTTAATAATAGCTTCTCCAACTGTCATACTGCACAATTTGGTTAATAATTTTGCACCATCTGGAATATTGATACGAACAGCGTTTGATGAAGATGTTTTTTGTAATGGAGGAGCTGGGATGTTACGACTCTGAGAAGTCATAGAAAAATTAATCTTTTGACGAATAGTATCTTTAAGAAACTCTCTATTTTTATTAAAACGATTAGCATCTGACATAGCATTATCCTTAAATTGCATCATTTTGTTTTTTATTAACAGACGATCCTTTTGTGCTTGTAGGCTTTGCTTCATTTCGAACTTGGTTTTGAGTTCGAATAGTTAAATCTGATGGTGATGATCTAACCACATTAGATGACATTATGTTTTTGAGCCATGAAAAAAAATGTGCTACAGGATTTTGTTCTTTGCTTAGATTAGCATCAAATTCATCAGCACCTTTTTGATGTTCCTCTTTTTCCTCTTCAATTTTTTCATCTTTTCTTATACTATTATACTGCAAGCGGTTATAAATTGAGTTTTTATATTCTCATTTTTGCTTTAATTTGTTAATGTGTGTTTATGACAATAGAACTTGAATTCACACCAGAAATAATAGAAGAGATAAACTATGAACGTTACCATCATCCTGTTCC
>JADFZQ010000032.1 GCA_015232455.1 Desulfamplus sp.
CTAAATCTCTTAACCTGTCAACAATAAGCTGCCATGCACAGTCAAGCTCTTTGTTGATTTCGCATTTACCTTTGCTTGAGCCTCCGCAAGGTCCATTCATAACACGTTTTGCACATCTTGAGATTGGGCAGATTCCCCCTGTTCTTGCAAGAATACATGCTCCACATGCCTGACAACGCTCTGTCCACATACCTCTTTGTTCATTTGCTCCAAGAAAGCAGGTGTTTACCCCGGGAAGAAGTGGAGTTGAGTGGTATTTTTCTGCTGTAAACTGAACTCCTACTCCGCAAGCAAGAGATAAAATCGCATCATAATTATCAACTATATCTCTTATCTCTTCTAAATATTCATGATCGCATTGACGTTCTAAGGTTCTTTCGTCAATCTTTTTTTCGTTTCCCTCTTTGATAAAGTGCATTCTTAAAGCTGATGCTAAAACCTCAACCTCTTTTTTTCCGCCTGCTTCGCATACTGTAACGCACTCATTACAACCAAGTATGAGAAGTCTCTTGTAATCTTTCACCTCTTGTATAATCTCTTCAATGGGCTTTTTACTTGCTATTATCATCTGTAAAACCTCATATTGTTTTTATGAACATTTAATTTTAAAGTATAAAATTGCTTTCATATTTAATATTTAAAGATATAACTAAATAACACAAAGAGTTTAAGAAGGAAAACCACCTTCCCATAACTCATATTCTGAAATATCTATCTCGTCATTCCATGCAACTGAATAACCACCACAATCAACATGAACAAGATCAAATAACGATTTATCTTCAAGCCTTTTAAATATAGGAAACTGAGAAATAAGTTGTTTAACGTCATATTTTTTTATTACTCTGTTATCAAACTCAATTAACAGAATCATATTATCAAGAGGCTCAACTTTTTTCACTTTTATTGATAAACTCATAAATACTCGTTTAAATTGTTGTTATTCAAGTGGAGGCAGCTTCTTCAACGTCTTGGTATCCCACATCTTCATGATATCAGGTGAGTATTGTGAAGCCCATTCTTTGACCAGAGATTGTGCCTTTGCAGGCAAATCACCTTCAATCATGTTTAATGATTGAATATCAAAAATTCCATTATATTCATTATAAACAGCATGAAAGTGTGGAGGATTGTGTTCTCTGGTAAAGAATATTTTTATTATAATGCCGTAGAATCTTGTTATTTCTGGCATAAAACAAATCGCTCTCAAATGTTTATTTATACTTTATTTAACTAATAGAATTACGTTGAATTTAAAATTATCTTTTAAGCCGCCTTCTTTTTCGCCTGAAGTGCCACCTTAACAGGATTTGGTCCAAGCTCGCGGATTTTTTTATCCATCTCAATGGAGTATTGAGCAAAAAGAGGTCCCTCTCCAGAAGATAGATTGAACATTTTAACTCTTCCTCCTCCTACCCCGATTGTATCAAGAATTTTTGCAGCCTGCTCAACTCTCTTTCTTGCACGGAAATTGCCACTTTTAAAATGGCAGTCGCCCTCCATGCAACCAACTACATAGACACCATCTGCCCCTTTTTCAAATGCCCGCAAAATATGAATCACATCAATCTTGCCAGTGCATGGAAGACGAACAATTCTAAAATTTGGAGGACACTTCAATCTCATCGAACCTGCCAGGTCCGCAGCAGAGTATCCTCAATAGTTACAGCAAAAAGCAAGAATTAACGGCTCAAAATCAATTGCATCAGTATCTGATTTAACATGAACTTCACTAACTGGTGCAACTGGTTTACAACAAGCAGAATCAGCCTCAGTCTTTACATCATTTGTCATATTAGATTACCCCCTCCAGCAAGGATTCCACCTTACTTAGCAATTGATTATCCTCATACCAGTTGAGTTTTATTGTTTTTGCAGGACACTCTGATGCACAAACTCCACACCCATGACAGAGAGCTGGATCAATGTAGCTTACACCCTCTTCATTGATTCTTGGCACATTATATGGACATGAACGAACACAGATAAGGCAAGATGCACAGTTATCCTGATTTACCTCAGCCGTAACAGCAGAGAGCGTAAGCTGCGTTTGCGATAGGAATGTTGTTGCTCTTGATGCAGCAGCCATAGCCTGAACTATTGTCTCTGTTATAAGTTTTGGACTGTGTGCTGTTCCGCAGATAAAAATACCCTCTGTAGCTGCTTCAACAGGTCTTAGCTTAACATGAGCCTCAATAAAGAAACCTTCGCTGTTGCGATTGGTTTTTAGAATTGTTGCAAGCTCCTCAGTATCAGCAGCTTGAACTCCAGCACTTAAAGTTACAAGGTCAGCGTCAACAGAGACCTTTCTTCCAAGAACATGGTCAGTAAATGTTACAGTAAGAGTATCGCTTCCATCACTATTTTTCTCAACAACAGGTGGATTATCAGGAGTAAATCTAAAAAAGAGAACGCCTTTTTTTCTTGCCTCAGTGTAATACTCTTCAAGCATTGAATACATTCTCATATCTCTGTAGAGAATAAACACATCAGCATCAGGATTCAGCTCTTTTATGTGCAGAGCATTTTTAACAGCACCTTGACAGCAGACTCTTGAGCAATTGGGATTCTTGTCGTTTCTTGAACCAACACACTGAATCATCACAACCTGATTTAAGTCATCTGCCCCGTCTTCTTCCAAATGCCGACCAAGTTCAAGCTGTGTTACAACCCTATCACTCTTTTTATAGAAATATTCATTATCAAGAGGTTCATACTCGTTTGCACCAGTTGCAATAATCAGAACGCCATGCTCGATTTTACGCTCATACATACCAGGACCTACTAAAACTTCTGTAGTAAAGTTGCCTTTATATCCTGTAAAATCAACAATCAAGGACTGCTTTAAAACCTGAATCTTTGAGTGTGATTCAACCTCTGCTGCAAGTTTTTTCACATATTCGCGTATATTTGCCCCTTCAATGGTTTTGTAGAGTTTATTGGCAAGACCGCCAAGTTGAGCCTCTTTTTCAATTAGCACAACATCAAAACCTTGATCAGCAAGACCCTTTGCAGCAGTCATACCAGCCACACCGCCGCCAATTACCAAAGCACGAACAACTACTGTAATCTTCTTTTCATGCAGAGGCTGTAGGGTTGCTGCTCTTGCAACTGCCATTCTGACCAAATCTTTTGCTTTGTTTGTTGCTTTTTCTGGTTCATGAAAGTGCATCCATGAGTTTTGATTACGAATATTTGCCATTTCAAAGAGATATTTGTTAAGCCCGCTCTTTTCTAAGGTATCCATAAAAATAGGCTCATGGGTCTTTGGTGTGCAGGAGGCTACAACTACGCGGTTAAGTTTCTGTTCAGTTATGATGGCTTTCATGTTGTCTTGGGCATCTTGTGAACAGGTAAAGAGATTTTCGCCAACATAAGCAACTCCTGGAAGTGTAGCCGCGTAATTAGAGACAGCCTCAACATCAACAATTCCAGCAATGTTAATTCCGCACTTGCAGACAAACACGCCAATTCTTGGCTCTTCTCCTGTAACGTCTCTTTCTTCAACAACTTCAACGCTTTTTGTGCAGCTATTTCTTGCCTGAATTAACTGGACTCCAGCAGCACAAGCTGCACCGCTTGCCTCAGTAACTGATGATGGAATATCTTTTGGACCTTGGAAAACTCCAGATACAAATACACCGGGTCTTGTGGTGGCAAGTGGATTAAAGGTTGAGGTTTTTGCAAATCCATATTTATCAAGCTCAACACCAATACTTCTTGCCAAAGCACGGTTCTCTTCTGGAACAACAAGACCCACAGAGAGAACAACCATGTCAAACTCTTCTTTTTGAATATTGCCAGCTTCATCAACATAGTTAAGGATAAGATTGCCAGTTTCTCTTACCTCATCAATAGAGTGGACACGAGATTTGACAAACCTGACCTTCTGCTCATCTCTTGCTCTGATGTAATATTTTTCATAATCTTTGCCAAAGGTTCGCATATCCATATTAAAGATTGCACAGTCAAGCTCATGGTGTGAATGCTCTTTTGCAATCATGGCGTCTTTTACAGCATACATGCAGCAAACTGATGAACAGTAGCCATTACCGCATTTGTTGTTATCACGAGAACCTATACATTGCAGCCATGCGATCTTTTCAGGCTCTTTTTCGTCAGATGGACGAACAAGATGACCCATTGTTGGACCGCCAGCACTCAAAATTCGCTCAAACTCAAGGCTTGTCATAACATTGGGTGAGCGTTTATACATATAAATATCGCTCAATTTTGACGGATCAAAAGGACGGCTTCCAGATGTCATAATAACAGAACCAACAGAGAGGTCTTTGTAAACCACCTGCTGACAGTGATCAATTGCACCTGCAAGACACGCCTCAACACACTGATAGCACTCTGAGCAGATACCGCAGGCAAGACATCTTGTTGCCTCTTGAACAATCGCCTCCTCTGGCAGACCACAGGTAACTTCGCAGAAATTGCCTTCACGCTCTGCAACGGCTATTTTGCTCGGATTAATTCTTGGACGTGGTTTTTGTTTTAAAACTTCTGTTAAATCTGGTTTTTCATAATCAAGCTCTTTTTTATGTGCTTGAGATAATTTATCAATAACCTCTTGTGATTTTAAATCTTCTCCTTGTATGAATCTGTGCATACTATCTGCTGCCTGTTTGCCAGAGGCAACAGCGTCAACAACTGATCTTGGTCCATAAAAGACATCGCCACCAGCAAAGACCCAAGGAATTGGAGTTTGCAAAGTTACAGGATCAGCAGAAAGCCCGCCTCTTGGAGTAACAGCAATCTCTTGAGATTTTGCAAACTCAAGTTCAGCCATCTGACCAATCGCAACTATAACATAGTCAGCATCAATGGTGATAAGGTCTGTTTCGTCATACTGAGGGTTAAATCTGCCCTGCTCATCAAAAACCGCTGTGCATTTTTTAAATTCCACACCCCCTACAAAACCGTTATTACCTGAATTTGAACCATCTTTTTCAATAAACCTTACAGGTCCACGGCTATTTACAATCTTAACCTTTTCCTCAAGAGCCTCTTCAACCTCATAATCCCAAGCAGGCATTTTGACCCGCTCTTCTAAGCAGACCATTGTAACGTCTTTTGAGCCAAGTCTTCTTGCAGTTAGAGCAACGTCAACAGCCACATTACCGCCGCCAATTACAATAACCTTTCCTAACAGAGGCTCACAGCTTGTTGTTAAAGGCTCACCTCTCTCATTTCTTGCCTCACAGTTATGAAGAGCTGCTTCTCTTAAAAAATTTACACCTTTGAGAACTCCTTGCAGATTTTCTCCCTGAACACCAAGCCCTCGGCTTCCATGAAGTCCAGTTGCGAGAAATAGAGTGCTGTAACCATCATTTTTAAGAGACTCAAGAGTTATATCCTTTCCAAACTCCACATTGGTTTTAATCTCAACACCCATAGCTTCAATAACTCTGATTTCTCTTTGAAGCTCTCTGTCTGGCAGACGATATTCAGGAATACCAACTGCCATCATGCCGCCTTTTACAGGCAATTTTTCAAAGACAGTTACTCTATAGCCTTTTTTCGCCATGTAGTAGGCAGCAGTTAAACCAGCAGGACCAGAACCAACAATTGCAACTTTTTGGTCTCTTGACTCTTCAACTTTTGGAATATAAGGCGATTCAGAGGCAAAATCAGTATCAGCTAAAAATCTGTGAAGATATTGGATTGCAAGAGGTTCTTCAACATCTCCTCTTGTGCAGATTCCTTCGCATGGATGATGACAAACCCTTCCGCAAGCTCCGGGAAAAGGATGTTCATCTTTAAATAGTTTAAGAGCTTCTTTATATTTTCCTTGATTTATCAAGGCGACAAAACCTTGAATACTTACGTGGGCAGGGCATGTTGCCTTACATGGGGCAGTTGATCGTTTAGAAATACCGTAAGCTCCGGGGATTGCTTGCTCATACTGTTTAAATGCAGCTTTACGCATGGCAAGTCCTTGATTGTGTTCACTTGGGAAACTTATAGGACAAACTTTGGCACATTCTCCGCAGCTTGTGCATTTGGATATATCAATAAAACGTGGTTTCTGCTTTATACGTGCAGTAAAATTGCCTTGTTCACCATCAAGGGCAATAAGTTCTGTATTTGTTAATAACTCAATATTTAGATGCCGGCCGACCTCGACCAGTTTGGGAGAGATGACTCACATTGTGCAGTCATTTGTGGGGAATGTCTTATCAAGCTGTGCCATCATCCCCCCGATGGCATAGGATTTTTCTACGAGATATACATAATAACCTGAATTTGCAAGATCAATGGCAGACTGCATTCCGGCAATACCACCGCCAAGAACCATGACCGACCCAGCAAGATTATCATTTACAATTGCATTTTCAGCCATTTAATTCTCCTTACCCTATCTTTATGCTACCTGTTGAAACAATTTTTGTATGATTGGTTGAAAGATTTGACAACATTTGAAAATTTACAGCCCAGAGCTGAAACTCAGGGCTAATTTTTACCCAAGCCCGCTTAAGCGGGCTTTTTTTATGGGTCAGCCGAGGGCTTCAGCCCAACGGCTTAAGGATTAATTAATAAAAAACTAATTTATGACCTTTAATAATACAGTATCTTAACCGTTAAGACCTTCCATTACACCAAGAATTTCAGGCAGTTTATGCTCCCATCCAAGCGTTGAGACATTGACTCCGCCATACCCTTCAACCTTTACAGATTGAATAAGCTCTCTTGCAATTTTGGTGCACTCTTTGATCTTATCAGGTGCGTTTAAAACTCTATCAACAATAGTTGAAGGCATATTTACCTGATTGACATTTCTTGCCATATATCTTGCCATACCAAGAGATTTTAAGAGAAGCACTGTGGGGAAAATCTTGACATGGCTTTTTTCAGCAGTTTTTAAGAAAGGCTGGGTCATTGAAAATTCAAAAAGAGGCTGGGTTACAAAAAAAGAGACACCAGCATCAATCATCTTTTTCATTTTATCTAACTCATTTTCACGATCAGCCCCGCGAAGGCAAGTATTAAGAGTAGAACCTTTTAAGAAATCAGGTTTACCCGCAAGTTCAACACCTGCCATATCGCGTCCGTTCTCCATACTTTTTAAACCTTTTAAGAAATCTTCTAAAGTAACATCATAAACAGCTTTTGCAGTGTGGTGATCTCCGAAACTTGGGTCTTCGCCAGTTACTGCCATAAGTGTATTGATACCACAAGCAGAAGCGGCTAAAACATCTCCTTGGAGAGCAAGTCTGTTTCTATCTCTGCAACTGACCTGTATAACAGTATCAAGACCTTTTTTCTGTAATATAAGTGCAGCACCAAGAGAACTCATACGCATTACAGCATTGCCCATTTCAGGAACAAGGAACGCATCAGCAACCCCTTTAACATTTACTGCATTTTTCACCATTGATGAAACATCTGTCCCTTTAGGCGGTTCAATCTGCACAAGACAGGCGAATTCACCAGCTTCAAACTTTTTTCTAAACTGCATAGATGCACCTCCGAAAAAGCGGTTCGGTTAATAGATTTTAAGATTTTTATTAAAAAACAGAAATTATGAAAAACAAATAGAAGCTATAAAAAACAAACAGAATTTGTGAAAAAGAAAACAGGATATCTAATATAACACAAATAAATTATACATATATACAACTGTGCATAAACATATCGCTTGCCAAAATCTACGAAATGAGCATTTGCTTTAAATCGGTGAGATAAGGAACATATTTGATAGCTAATTAGCATTGAGCAATCAAAAAGTCAAAAATATTTTTTAAGTAATTATTTCTATAAGTTACTATATTATTCTATTTTTTGGAAATTAAATTTTGTCTCTCTTGCTTTTTTTCGCTGCTGCTGAATTGAACGCTCTTTTTCTCTTTTTACGGTTTTACGCTGTTTTTTCTCAGCATATCTCTTATTAGCAGGTGTATTTGGAACCTTATCCGAAAAATCGATCTTTCCAGTTCTTTCACGGAAATATAGGTTTATCGGAGTTTTTTCAAGTCCTGCAAATTCGCGTATTTGATTTAGTAGATAACGTTTATATGAAAAGTGTACAGCATCTGGATAGTTGACAAAACAGACAATTGTAGGTGGTTTAACTGATACTTGAGTTGAATAGTAGAATTTAAGCCTCTTTCCCTTGTGAAGAGGTGGTTCAGACCTAAAAACTGCATTTGTAATTATACGATTTAAAAGAGCTGTGCTAATTCTGTTGGAGTATTCTTTATAAACACTTTCAACCATATCAAGGATTTTATGGGTTCTTAAACCTGTTTTTGCAGAAATAGTTATTGCAGGTGCAAAAGATAAAAATTTTGATTGAATACGGAGAGATTCGAGAAATTTTTTCTGATCTTTTTCATCTTTATCAACAATATCCCATTTATTGAGCAAAAATATTGCTCCGCAGCCTCTATCTTGAGCATATCCTGCAATAGTTATATCTTGATCTGTTATACCTTCGCTTGCATCAATTAAGATAAGAGCAACATCACAATCATCTAAACTTTGAAGTGATTTTATGATTGAGAATTTCTCAATTTTTTCTGTAACTTTACCTTTACGCCGTATTCCTGCTGTATCAATCAATTTGAACCGCCGCTCGTTATGTTCAATAGTTAATGAGACAGAATCTCTTGTTGTTCCTGCCTGTTCGCTAACCATAAGACGCTCTTCTCCAAATAGTTTATTTACAAGAGAGGACTTGCCAACATTAGGGCGACCAGCAACTGCAATGCAAATTTCCTCTTTAGAATCATCAACGTCAATATCTGGTTCATAGAGAGGGAAAAGTGTAACCATTTCATCAAGAAAATCATCTATACCCAAACCATGTTCTGCAGAAACTGGGTAAAATTTATCAATACCAAGTGAATAAAACTCTGAAATATTATTATGCTGACTTGGATTTTCAATTTTATTTATGAGGTAAAATATACTCTTTTTAGAACGCCTTAAAATATCTGCAAGGTCTCGGTCAAAAGGGGAGATTCCAGATTTTCCATCAAGAACAAAAACAACGACATCAGCTTCACTAACAGCTATTTCCACATGCTGCCTTATCTCGGCTGAAAAAAAATCGTCATCCGAAAGGAGAAATCCACCAGTATCAACAAGTGTAAACTCTTTGTCATTCCACACAGCATCTGCGTAATGTCTATCACGGGTAACACCTGGAAAATTATCAACTAATGCCTTTTTAGATCGGGTAATTCTATTAAAAAGAGTTGATTTACCAACATTGGGACGTCCCACAAGGGCAACAACTGGCTTCATTATATTTTATAATCTCCATATTTAATGTGTATAGATTTGAAACTCTTAATAAGTTTCAAATCTTAAATTTCAATCTTAAGCCAATCAAAACTAAAAAATTAGTAGCAGAAAATTATATCAGCCTTTTTATCCTACACTCTTCTACATAATTATTTATCCTGACAAAAGGAACATAGATATGATCAGTGCCTGAAATGTGGTTGACCAACCAATCCCTTAAATTACTTACAGAATCATAACAGAGATTTTTCTTATCTTCAGATACCTGTCTTCTAAGATTAATAGTATTTTTGATAAATTGACGATGTTCCTTAGAATGGCAATCAATATCAGGATAACCACATCTCCTAAGATACTCCTCTTCCTTGCTAAAATAGTACCGACTATATTCAGTAAGCTCTGCAACCATAGCCGCACCGTCTTTTACAATCTCATCATCTTGGTCATGGTTATTAATAAGACCATTTAACATCGCAAAAATTTTCTTCTGCAACTCATCAATTTCAGGAATATCAACGCTTAATGATTGTTCCCATTCAATGCTCTTACCATTAATGGCTCTATTTTTTTGTGAAATGTTAGAATTTATGTTGCCTGATAAGCTACAATTTGAATCTTCGTCTGCCTCATCATAACTATCATCTATTTCATTATCATCATATATTTCACTATCATCATTTTGAAGTTCATTTTCTAACTCATTATCTAACATATCTTCTTGATCCATTATATCTTCCATATCTTGTTCTATTAAATCTTGTTCCACCATAAGCTCATATCTCCTAATTTCTTATATTTTATACAGAATCTTTCCTGATTATTTTAATCATAGGTATTTTTTAAGAGCATTTTAGTCAAGGTTATATTTTCCTCTTTTTCACATAAAAAGCATTGCTAAGTATTGATATAGATATTATCAGAGCAACGATTACAGTAAACATAAAACCATTATGACCGAACTTAGGGTAAATCACAAAAGGAACAAACCATAAGTAAAGAATTGTATGCAATGCTCCTATCATCAAAAATTTAAACAATATTTTTTTTGTCATTGTTTCTAACTACCTAATTTTAAGAACTTTATTCTATATCCAAAGTGAAATAACTAAAAATATTGTAAGGAACTACAACATTTCAAGGACTCTATTGTGAATATTGTCAAACCCTCCGTTTGACATAATTAAGATTAAATCTTTAACTTTAGACTCTTTAGTAAGAAATTCAATAATACTATCTGTATCTTCAAAGTAGTATGCCCTGATACCTCGTTGAGCAATATCTGCAACAAGTTTTTCTGTGTTTATTCTCTGATTTTCAACAACTTTAGAGAGCATAGAGGGTTTTCTTATGCAGACAATATCAGCACCATCAAACGATTTTGGGTAATCGTTTTGAAAAATATCTCTCATGCTGGAGTTAGTTCTTGGTTCAAATACAGCAATCAATCTACCCTCTTTAAAGAAAGGCTTAACCCCTGCAATAGTCTCTCTAACTGCCGAAGGATGGTGTGCAAAATCATCCATAACAGTTATACCTTTTTTAACACCCCTTATCTCCTGCCGTCTTTTAATCCCGCTAAAAGTTCTAAATGCTTCTAAAATGATCTCATCTGAAATCCCAATTCGTTTTGCAACACCATAAACCGCAAGAATATTCATTGCATTGTGTCTGCCCATAAGCGGGGTTGTTATTCCAATATTATGAACAGCACCATTATTTATAATGCCGTTATTTCTTTTGCTAATATTTTTTGAAATATCTCTTATTGAGAAGTTTGTATAACCATTTTCCATTAAAAGATTGGTATATGAGAAATCATAAGAAGAGTTATCTCCATAATATTCTACATCACAAACAGCAGAAGCAATAATATCTTTTATATTAGAATCTGTGCCTGATGCTATGAGTAAACTATCTTTTGGGATTTTAGAAACAAGTTTCTTAAACGCATCTTTTATCTGATCAATGTCTCTAAAAATATCAGCATGGTCAAACTCAATGCTTGTGATAATAGCTGCATAAGGAGAGTAGTGCAAAAACTTTGAACCTTTATCAAAAAAAGCAGTATCATACTCATCTCCCTCAATTACAATATAATCACCTTTTCCAATTCTGTAATTGCTTCCAAATCCTTTTACGATTCCGCCAATCATAAATGAAGGGTCAAGATTAGCTTTGTATAAAAGATGTGCAAGAATTGATGAAGTAGTAGTTTTTCCATGTGTTCCAGTGATTAGAAGTATCTTTTTATCTTTTGCAAAAAAATGGTTCAAAGCCTGAGGCATGGAGCAGTAAGGAATATTATTTTCCATTACAGCCACTGATTCTGGGTTATTGCGTGTAACAGCATTTCCGATAACTACAAGATCAGGCTTAATCTGTAGAGGTGATTTGCTAACAGCACCAGTTTGCGTTTCTCTTATAATATTTGAAGGGCTAAACCCTTTAAAAAGCTCTATCCCCTTTGCTGCTAAAAAATCGCTCATTGGCGGGTATATATTTTGATCAGAACCAGTAACCTCAAAACCCATATCTTTAAGCATACAGGCTAAAGCTCCCATGCCAGTCCCACATGCCGCAATTATATGGATTTTTCTAACATCTTGTGGAATGAAATTCCCTTTTAAACCCATTTTAAATAAAACCTTTCATTCATATTTAACAAAATAGATTTGATAGTCTCTTAAAAAGTTATTTTCAAAAAATTGTCATAAATAAAATCAATAGGATTTTTTAAGAAAATCTCAGATTTGACAACTTTTTACAAGTTGTCAAATCTTTTAAATATCAAAGAGACTGCATAACCTCTTGTGCAGATTTGATTGTCATATCAATATCAGCATCGCTGTGGGCAGAAGAGACAAAAAAAGCCTCAAATTGAGAAGGAGCAAGATAGATGCCTTTTTCTCTCATTTTTCTATAGAAGTTACCAAATCTTTCAAGATTGCTCTTTTTTGCATCATCAAAATTATTTACAGGTCCAGAGGTGAAAAAAAGTCCCCCCATTGAACCAATATTACACGCAGTAACTTCAATATCAGCCTCTTGAGCAACTTTTTTTAGACCGCTGACAAGTCTATCTGTTTTTCTCTCTAAATCCTCATAAAATCCATCTTTTTTTAGCTCTGTTAAAGTCGCAATACCAGCAGCCATTGCAAGAGGATTGCCTGAAAGTGTGCCAGCTTGATAGACAGGCCCAACAGGGGCAATATAGTTCATAATCTCTTTTTTTCCACCATAAGAACCTACTGGAAGACCGCCGCCAATAATTTTGCCAAAGCAGGATAGATCAGGGGTTATGTTGAACAAGCCTTGTGCAGAGCCTTTGGCAACTCTAAATCCAGTCATTACCTCATCAAAAATAAGCAAAGCACCATAATTTAAAGTAAGTTCTCGCAAAGTTTCAAGAAATCCCTTAACAGGCAGCACTAATCCCATATTTCCAGCAACTGGCTCTACAATTACAGCAGCTACCTTGTCTCCCATTTTTTTCATAACCTCTGTAAAGGCATCAATATTGTTATATTGAATAGAGAGGGTATTTTTAATGACTGACTCAGGAACACCAGGGCTTCCCGGAATACCAAGTGTTGCAACTCCAGAGCCAGCAGCTACAAGCAAAGTATCTGCATGTCCATGATAACAGCCATCAAATTTAATGATAATATCGCGACCTGTAAAACCTCTTGCAAGACGCAAAGCACTCATTGTTGCCTCTGTCCCTGAGTTGACCATTCTTACCATATCAATTGAAGGGACAAATTCAATAAGTAGATTGGCAAGCTCTGTCTCAAGCGGAGTTGGCGCCCCAAAACTTGTTCCGCTTTGTAGTATTTTTCCAAGAGCTTCGATAACTGCTGGATGGCGATGGCCTAATATCATGGGACCCCATGAGCCAACATAATCAATATAACAGTTGCCATCAACATCAAAAATTTTACTTCCTTCTGCTTTATCAATAAAAAGAGGATTTCCCCCAACTGAACCACATGCTCTAACAGGAGAATTTACGCCACCGGGAATCACAGCAATCGCATCTTTAAAGAATGCCTGAGATTTTATACTGTTCATATATTAGTTTTTCCTTATATTAAATTTTGTTGTCATAGTTCTAAAATTTGTTCCCCTTATAATTCATTAAGTAGTAATCGTTTACTATACAAGGCATTCATAAAAGGTTGCAACAAAAAAATATTTGACATACAGCATGATTGCTGTTAAATTTCCGACGTTTTTTTGTAAAGAAAGGGGCCGTTAGCTCAATCGGTAGAGCACCTGACTCTTAATCAGTAGGTTCCGCGTTCGATTCGCGGACGGCCCACCATTTAAAATCAAGGGGTTACAGTCAATCGGCTGTAACCCTTTTTTTGTTTGGGTGCTTATAGGGTGCGTTTGGTTGCATTACCAATTCATCATCCAGATGATCTACCTCATCCTTATTCCACCCGGTGTCAGGTGTCCATAAATATCAACTGTAAAACTTATACTATGATGACCAAGCTGATCTTTGATATATGCTAAAGATTCTCCTGATTGAATCAAGATGCTCGCATAAGTATGTCTTATATCATGTACCCTGATTCTATTCGAAGGTTTTAGGACAAATTTAAAATTAAATTTGTAATTTGTCCGTTATTATGCGATACTTTAAAGTATATCTATAAATTACCAATTACCAAATCCTAATACGAAATTTAAGATCGCAGGAGATCATGGACTACATCCCAAGAACACTTGAAAATCATATAAAATTAATGGCTTCCAAATTTCCGGTTATTACTTTGACTGGTCCAAGGCAATCAGGAAAATCAACATTAATACGCCACGCATTTCCTGAAAAGCCTTACATATCATGTGAAGACCCTGACATAAGGCTTTTTGCCATGCAGGATCCAAGAGGATTTCTTAAAACATATCCAAGTGCCATCATTGATGAAGCACAGAAAGCACCTGAAATTTTTTCATATATTCAAACAAAGGTGGATTTGGATGATGAACCAGGTCAGTATATTCTCACAGGTTCCCATGATTTTCTTCTTATTGAGCAAATTTCACAATCACTTGCGGGGCGTACAGCCGTGTTAAGGCTTCTTCCTTTTTCGTTTCAGGAGATTCACAATGTCTGCCAATTTAAAACTCCTGAAGAGTATCTTTTTAACGGTTTTTATCCACGACTTTATAAGATGAATATACAACCTTATGATTTCTATCCCTCTTATATTCAGACTTATATTGAAAGAGATGTCAGATTGATTAAAAACATATCTAATCTCTCACAGTTCCAGCTTCTATTAAAGATGTGTGCTGGCAGAACAGGTCAAATGCTCAACCTATCCTCTCTTGGAAATGAATGTGGCATTTCCAGTACAACTGCAAAAGCATGGATAGCAATACTTGAGGCAAGCTATATTATTTTTCTTTTAAAGCCTCATCATGCCAATTTCAATAAACGATTAGTTAAGATGCCAAAATTATACTTCTATGATACAGGGCTTGCTGCATTTTTGCTGGGAATCAATTCGGTTGAGCAGATTCAGACCCACTATAACAAAGGAGGACTCTTTGAATCGTTTGTTATATCTGACCTCATTAAAAGAATGTTCAATGAGGGACAGGAGAATAAGTGTTATTTCTGGCGGGATAAAAATGGCAATGAGATTGACTGTCTTCTGGAAAATGGAGAGCATCTTATCCCTTTAGAGATAAAATCAGGAAAAACTGTTAATAGTGATTATTTTAAAGGTATAGATTATTACAGTAAGGCTGCAGGAGCAAAAGCCTCTCATCCCTTTATTATATACGGTGGAGACAGCGAGCAGATAAGAAGTAATGCTCATGTGCTTCCTTGGAAGTATATAGATAAAATTACATTATAATAGACTATAGGTGAGGCAATAAAATTATGCTTGGTAATCAGAATGTTCTGATTATTGATGATCAGATCGCAATACAAAAACTTTTAACCTCATGGATTTCAAGATTGGGTCATTCTTGTAAAACTACAGGAACTCTTCATGAAGCCCGGCATCTGCTTAAATATGGAGATTTTAGAATTGTATTTCTTGATATTTATCTTCCTGATGGTAATGGCATTGACTTTATTGCAGATATTCTTGATAGAAAAATTCCGCCTGTAATTATAGTTATTACAGCTTCAGCGGAGCTTGGAAATGTGCATAAAGCCTTGATGAAAGGTGCATGGAATTATTTGGTAAAACCATTCTCAATGGTAGATGTTAATAATGTTCTTCAGCGTGCTTTGAATGTTGCCTTTATAGAGCGTGTTTATGAATCTAAAATAGATATTGAGCATAAAATAGTTGGCTCAAGCAAAAATATCATTCAATCTGTAAGAACTATGTTTCAAGCTGCTGAAAATGATGCCCCTGTTCTTATTACAGGTGCTTCTGGCACAGGCAAAGAGATGTTTGCCAATGAGATTCATAGACTCAGCAGACGCTCTGCAAATCCATTTGTAGTTGTTGATTGTGCAATACTTCCTGAAAACCTTGTGGAAAGTATTCTCTTTGGACATGTTAAAGGGGCGTTCACAGGAGCATATTCCGAAAGAACAGGGCTTGTAAGACAGGCAGACAGAGGAACTCTTTTTCTTGATGAAATAGGCGAACTGCCATTAGAGATGCAGAAAAAATTTCTAAGAGTAATTCAGGAGAAGAGTGTAATGCCGATTGGAGGCAAAGATCATATTGGTGTTGATTTCAGACTTGTTTGTGCAACAAACAGGGACATAAGGAATATGGTAATTGCTGGAACTTTTCGTGAGGACTTATTTTACAGAATAAATGTTTTTCCTGTCAAGCTCTCTCCATTAAATGAGCGTCAAGAAGATATACGGATTCTGGCAGAATTTTTTATAGCACAGATATGCAAGCAGCATTCGCTTGAAGTGAGAGTTTGTTCATCTGAATTTATTGTTGCTATTGAACTGTATAATTGGCCCGGAAATGTCAGGGAACTTAAAAATGTTTTTGAGAAAATTATTCTAACTTCCAAAGAGAAAGTTATCTATCCTGACCATCTTCCAGAAAATATACGCGAATATATAATACAACAGAATATATTGAATAATTTGTCAAACACACTGATTCCAAGTTTACCTGCTTATTCAAAATATCCAAAAAACGATGATACTAACAATATTGAGCATGAATTACATTCTGAAATAAAACCAAATAAAGATTATGAGGCTGATCTAAATTTAGCAAAAAACATTACCATGCCAATTATAAAATCTGTGCGTGAAAAGGCAATATCAGAAGCTGAACAAAATTATTTAAAGGAGTTGATAAGATTTACTAATGGAAATACAGCCGAAGCAATAAAGATATCAGGTCTTGCAAAATCTCAATTCTATCGCCTTCTAAAAAAATATAACATAACCAAACTTTTTAATATAAGTTAGCTTTTTACTGTTTGTATATACAACTCTCCACCGCTCTCCTAACTATTTGAAATATCAGTATTTATAGATAGAGATTCACTAAAGAGTCTCTATCTTGCACCATAATAAGCGAATAATATTTGGTATGAATAGTGCATAAATTTTGTAGAAATTTCATTTATAGCAACTAAAGATGTAATTCTTTTTCACAATAATACGGACTTAACAATGCTTCTATACTATGAAAATGGTAATGGTTATAAAAATGATGTTAGCAATAAATGTATAGAACAATATTCTAACATAAACTTAAGTTTAGCTGATATTATTGAAGCAGAATGCGAAAAAGTTGATTTCTTTGATAAATTAGACCTTTTAATAAACCGTATTCAACACACAGTCTATGATATTGCGGGTATAATTATTGTTTTGGATAACAAAAATGAACTCGATATTCTCCTTAGTTATAAAAATCTCTTTGATGATATTTACATTTTGCTGATACTTCTTGGGGAAAATCCTGCAATGTTCACAAAGTCCCTTGAATTAAGACCAAGATATATAGTTTACTGGAAAAAAGAGAAAAAAGAAATTATAGCCATACTTCATAATTTTGTCCGTATTATAAAGAAGAGAAACCTTCTTACAAATCCAAATGCTCTTAGGCATATTTTCATGCCAAAGAATGGGATAAGTAATAAGTGACAAGATATATTGTATTTGCAAATAGAAAAGGCGGATGCGGGAAAACAACAACTGCTGTAAATATTGCGTGTATATTTTCAATCAAAAACAAAAAGGTTCTTCTTGTTGACCTTGACCCTCAAGCACATGCGACCCTCTCTTTACGCATAAACCCTGATCCTGAAAAGCCAAATATCTATAACTTGTTGGATAAAAAAGCATCGTTTAAAGAGGTTATCCAGCAAGTGATTACAACCCCAAAGATAAACTGCCACTCAATAACTAATAAAAATGATGAAAAACGGGAAAAATCTCGATCAAAGAATTTATATATTATTCCCTCATCGCGTAATCTGTCTGTTGTTGAGATGAATGCCCCAAGATTTTCAGGTGATGAACTCTATCTTGCTGAGATACTCCACAATAATGCTTCTGAATTTGATTATGTTATAATAGACCCTCCACCGTCAGTTGGAATATTGTCTGTATCAGCACTTGTTGCAGCAAAAGAGGCATATATTCCAATGCCCATGCACTTTCTTGCAATGGAAGGTCTTGCAGAGATGACACGCCTTATTTATCAAATAAATGCGACATGGAATCCAGAGTTAAAGCTATGCGGTATTATTCCCACCTTTTATAACAAAAACACCCGTATCACAAAAGAGATTGCCTCAGATATTGTTAATACCTTTGGAACAGGAAGGCTTGCCCCTCCGATTCGCCAAAATGTAGCTTTAGCAGAAGCGCCTGGACATGGCTGTTCAATATTTGAGTATGCCCCAGACAGTATTGGTGCAGAAGATTATGAGACATTAGCCATGTTTATTGAAAATAATGTTAAGTAAATCTTTATAAAGGATAATAAACTACCATAAAGAGTAACAATGATAAGGAGTAAAAATGTTCTGGAGTAACAATGAGCGAAAAAACAGATAATCGTGAATTTCTAAAAAGAACAACTCTTCAGGATTTGCTCAATCAGAAAAATGTCCTGACACCCTTAGATAATCCACAAAAAAGGGAAAATTCCCATATTGGCGGAAAAAATTCATTTTTAGAGGAAAAAACAAGTAAGTTAGAAGAGATTAGCCTCTTCATTTTTAAAAGAGGAGTTAATGAACTTAAACAAGAGAAATATTGCTGTGCCTCCGCCCTTTTTGAAACACTGCTTACTTTTGAACCTGATCATATAAAGGCTAAACTCAACCTTGCTGTTGCTCTGTCACAGGTAGGTAATAATAAAAAAGCATTAGCAATACTTGAAAGTGTGCTTGAACAAGAGCCAGATAATGAAGTTGCAATACAAAATATTAAAATAATTGAAGAATCTATATAAAAATAAGAATTTCAATTTTTCTATTTTTTTTGAAAATTGTAATATAAAACATCATAGGTTTTAAAATAATTTAAGTTGGATTTTGCCAATGAAAGACAACATGAAAAATAACGATCTTAGTAAAGCAGAAGAACATACCACAATAATCGGCATAGACCTTGGAACAAGCAACTCTTTGGTCTCATATATAAAAAATGGCAGCCCCAGAATTATCCCAAACGAGAGAGGAGAGAGAATGAACCCCTCTGTTGTTCATTTCAAAGAAAACGGTGATGTCATAGTTGGGCAGATGGCAAAAAATCAGGCTGTTATTAATTCTGATCAGACAGTTTCACTTGTAAAGCTCTCAATGGGAACAGATAGAAAATACAACATTTTCAACAATGTTTATACTCCTGTTGACATCTCAAGCATGATTCTTGCCTATCTTAAAAAGAGTGCTGAAAACTATCTTGGCTATCCTGTAAAAAGGGCTGTTATCACAGTGCCAGCATACTTTAATGATCACCAAAGAGAAGATACTCTTTTAGCAGCACAACAAGCAGGAATTGAAGTTCTTAAACTTCTGAATGAGCCGATAGCAGCAGCTCTTGTTTATGGATTCAGCAACCACAAGGATACTAAACTTCTTGTAGTGGATTTAGGTGGCGGAACTCTTGATATAACTCTAATCTCTTATGAAGATAAAGTTTTTAAAGTAAGAGGTGTTGGAGGCTCAACACGAATCGGTGGTTCAAATTTTGATAGATTGATTGTCAATAAAATAATTGAAGAGTTTAAGCAGATACATGGAATTGAGCTTGAGAATGATAGAATTGCTCTTCAGCAGCTTCTTATAAATGCTGAAAAAGCAAAGATAGACCTTTCATCATCTAATGAGACTCAAATATTGATCCCATATATTACTGTAACTCCAAAAGGTCCTATTCATCTTAATATTAGTCTAAACAGAGATGAGTTTGAACACTTAATATCATCTATTTTAAAAGAGATTACAGAGCATATCAAACACACATTTGAAAATGCAAAGATTGATTATGACTGGGTTGACTCAGTAATACTTGTAGGTGGAAGCACAAGGCTGCCTGTCTTAGAGTCTCTTGTAAAGGAAATGGTTTGTTCAAACAGTGCATCAACCGAGAACAATGCAGTAATTGAGAAAGAGATAAAAAGAAATGTTAATCCAGATGAGGCAGTTGCAAGAGGAGCAGGACTTCTTGCTGGTATTTTAGATGGAAGCATAAAAGATATTGAATTCCATGACATCACTGCCCATGACCTTGGAATAGAAGATGATGAGGGAAATTTTATCAGTATTATTCCCAAAGGCAGCCTCTATCCTCTCTATGTTTCTCATATAGTTACAAACACAATGGATAATCAGGAAAAAGTTGTGATTAATGTGCTTCAACGTATGGGAATGGCAACAACAGAATCAGATGAAATAGTCTCAATCGGGTGGTTTGAATTGTTAATTGATTCGACAAAGAAAAAATATGAGTCCAATATTGAGGTTACTTTAAGTATAGATGGCAATGGGATTCTTGAGGTTACAGCACTTGATGTTGATACAGGAGAGCAGAAGGCGATTGTTATTACCAACAAAAGAGTATCTTAAAGTATAAACCATTTAAAATAGTCGATGGTGGTTTATGAAATTTTCAAATGGCAAACATGTAGGGATTTATAATACTCATTTAGAATAAATATTAATTTTTTGATAAGGAGACAAATTGAGATGGCAAAAACTCTTGCAAAACCGCAAAGCATGAGAACAGGAGTTACGACTAAAGCTGTAGCCGCCGCTGATGAGGATATGGGTGTAAAAAGGGAACACGCAAAGCGTGTGGCTCAAGATAAGGCAAAAGCAAGAACTCTTGCAAGACAGCAATCAATCGCGGAACGTCTTGCCACAGCAGTTGAAGAGATGACTTCATCTTTAGCTGAAGCTGCTGCTGCATCAGAACAGTTGGCAAAAAATATGGAGCAAATATCTTCAGCAGCAGAAGAGTCCTCAGCAGGTGCAGAGGAGTCAAGAGCTGCAATTAACCAGATATTAAAAGGGTCAGAGATTGCAGATGAAAGGGCAAAAGGGGCACTTACAAAAGGTGATAATCTTAAACTGCTCATCACCTCTACTACAAATGATATTAATGCCCTGATTAAAGGGGTTATGGACAGTGCTGAGGCAAATCAGAACTCCACAGAGCTTATCAAAGAGTTAGAAAAAAGCTCTGATCAGATAGGGGAGATTGTCGGGGCAGTTGTAAGAATTGCAGACCAGACAAACCTTCTTGCCCTGAATGCCGCAATAGAGGCTGCAAGAGCTGGGGAGCATGGCAGAGGTTTTGCTGTTGTTGCTGATGAGGTAAGAAATCTTGCTGAAATATCTGAGAGAAGTGCGAGAGATATAAGAAATGTAGTAGATGAGATTCAGTCACAGGTACAGCAGGTTGTGGGCGATATTGAAACATCTACAAAAGATTCTCTTGAAGAGGTTGAAAAGGCAAAGGCTATAACATCTGATCTTGGCAAAATTGACGGAGATGTTAAAGAGCTTGTTGACTCTTGCAAAGACATCGCAAAAAATGCCGCAGATACCAGGTCAAATGCACAAGTTTTTTTAAGCGGAGCTGAAGATATTGCAAGCAATGCAGAAGAGCAGTCAAGTGCTGCAGAAGAGGCAACCAAAGGAGTTGAAGAGCAGAACAAGGCTTTTACCGAGATGCAAAATGCCTCTGAAGACCTTGCAGAGCTTACCGATGCTTTAAAACACTCAACTGACAGCCAGAAATCAGCCGAAGAGGTTGCAGCAGCAGCAGAGCAGCTCTCAGCAAGTATTGAGGAGGCAAGAAACTCTGCTGCCCAGATTATGACCGCAATTGAACAGATTGCAAAAGGTTCACAGAATCAGGCAAAGGCAGCAGATGCAAACAAGGAGCTTGGTGAGCGTTTAGAGAAAGCTGCTCAGGGTATGGCTAAACAGGCAGATGATTCTGAAAAGAGAATTGATGATATAAAAGAGTTAGTTGTAAAAAATAAGTCCAATGTAAATACACTTATCTCAAATATAGGGAAGGGGGCGGACTCTTCCAAAATATCGGTTGGCAATGTTAAAAAGATGGACGAATGCACAATCAGAATCAATAAAATCGTTGAGAAGATTGTAAATGTTGCATTACAGACCAATATGCTTGCTGTAAACGGTTCAATTGAAGCTGCAAGGGCTGGCGAATTTGGAAGAGGTTTTTCTGTAGTAGCTGGTGATATAAGAACCCTTGCAAATGACTCTTCTGAAAATGCAGAGAAGATTCAGGATATGGTCCGCAATATGCAGACACAGATAAATGCTGTATCAAGAGACCTTGAGCAGGCAGCAAGCATAGCTTCCCGAGAGCTTGAGAATTCAAGAAAAACTACTGAAAGCCTTGTGTTTATTGAAGCTGAAATGGATGAAGTGAGAAAGGCAATAGTAGAGATAAGCCAAGGGGCTGCTGAATCTCTTGCTGCTATTGAACAGGCAAGCAAGGCTGTTGAAAATATTGCAAACGGTGCTGAAGAGGCATCAAAAGTTGCTCAGGAGGCAAGCAAAGCTGCCGCAGAGGGTAGCAAAGGTATGGAGCAGATTATGGAGGCAGTTGAGGATATTGCAAGTCAGGCTGATGAAATGCAGAACATGGGAGGCTGATTATGGCTGGTATTGAAACAGTCCGGGAACAGAACTTGCCAAACGCATCAAACATGACACCAAATATGCAGGCAGTAGGAACTCAAAAGGTGTCAAATGCCCAGATGGCATCAGATGAGGGGCAGTGTGTTGTGTTTCAGCTTTCAGGAGAGGAGTTTGCAATTGACATCAATAATGTAAAAGAGATTGTCCGTCTGCCAAATATAACTCCTATTCCAAGAAGTCCTCAGTTTGTTTCTGGTATATGCAATTTAAGGGGAAGTGTCCTTCCTGTCATTGACACCCGTATCCGCTTTTCCATGAAACCGCAGGAAGTTACAGACCAGACAAGGCTTCTTGTGGTTGAGAGCAGCGGAGTTCAGACAAGCCTGCTTGTGGATAACGTCAGAGAGGTTCTACGAATAAGAGAAACAGCAATTGAACCTCCGCCGGCAGTGTGCAAAGGTGTTGAAAGGGAGTTTTTGACAGGTGTTGTAAAGATTAACAAGGGCGAGCGTCTTATAATGATGCTCAATTTAAACGAATTGATTGCAGTAGATTTAAGCAAAACAGCATCAAAGCAGGTTACAGCAGGTTCAGTTAAATCAGATTCAGATAAATCAAAATCAGATTCAGTGTCAGAAGAAGAGCAACTTGTATCTTTTCGCGTTGCTGATGATGAGTATGCGTTTGACATAGCAAAGGTGAGCGAAATTCTTAAAGTGAGCCGCATAAGTGCTGTGCCGAATGTGCCTGACTATGTGCTGGGACTTTTCACAATAAGAAACCACCTTCTGCCGATACTTGATATGAGAAGGCTTTTAGGGCTTCCAACTCTTATTTCCGAGCGTCAGGAGATGCTTGAACAGGCTGTTGAGAGCGAGAACCGTTGGGCAGAAGATATTTTAAATTCTCTGGAATCTGGCAAAAAATTCTCTGGAACTTTTGATTCTAAAAAGACAACTTTTGGTATATGGCTTGAGAGCTACAACACATCAAGCGTTGAACTTGAACTTGTTGCAAAGAGGTTAAAGAGAGAGCGGACTGAATTATACAGCGTTGGAAAAAAACTTATGGAATCAGCCATCTCCTCAAACAAGGGTGCAATAGATTCTGAGGTTGTCTCTAATGCTGATGCACTCCAGATTAGAGAGCAGTTTAATGCTCTATCAAAGGGGGTTTCAAGCACTATTAAAGAATTTAAAGAGAAAATGGCTGCCCACATTCGTGAAGACCAAAGAACTATGGTTGTTGAATGCGAATCAATGACAATAGGTTTTCTTGTTGATTGGGTAGATGAGGTTTTAAGAATTCCCAAATCAGTGATTGACAAAACTCCTGCAATGGCAGCCTCCCGTAAAAAAGAGATAAAAAGTGTTGCAAAGCTCGACTCTGGAGATCGTCTTATAATGATTATGGATGAATCAGCCCTTGTTTCTGAAGAGACACGGGAGATGCTCTCAGATATTAAATCAGGGTCAGGAAATGAGCTGAAAACAGGCAAGAGTGAGGGCAAATCAATTTCACAGCAGAGCATTGATGAAGAGCAGATGGTAACTTTTTCCATCAACAACGAGGAGTATGGAATCAGGATAATGCAGGTTCAGGAGATTAACCGAATATCTGAAATTACCCATATTCCAAGGGCACCGCACTTTATTGATGGAATGACAAACCTTAGAGGCAATGTGATTCCAGTTATAAATGTCAGACGACTCTTTGACCTTGAAGAAAAAGAGGTTGATGACAGAACACGTATAATTATTGTTGATATAGGCGGTACCAAGACAGGGTTAAGGGTTGATCAGGTAAATGAGGTGCTGCGTCTATCCAAGCACGATATTGAGGAGACCCCTTCTATTGTTACGGAGGATTCAACAAGCCGTCTGATGCAGGGTATCTGCAAGATCAATGATGGCAAGCGTATGATTGTGCTTCTTGATGTCTCTGAAATACTTGATCAAAAGGAGCTTAAACACCTTAAACAGATGGCAAAATCAGAATCAGGTGGGAGCGAAAAAAAAGCAGGCGTTGAAGACAAAACAACTCTTGCAAAAGCGTCAGGCAAAAAACTTGCGATAGCAGAGTAATAGTAAAATTGCTCTGCTTGTTATTAGGTAAAATAGGCATTGTAGATTTGACAACTTTCCAAAAGTTGTCAAATCTTGTCATTAAAATTACAACGAATAAAAACAGACAAAATAGGTAATTATAATTAAGAATATTGGTAATGAAAAAGAGATGAAAAAAATAAGTGTTCTGATATGCGATGACTCTGCCTTGATGAGGCGGTCTCTGACAAAGATTATTGAGAATGATCCAGAGCTTTCTGTTGCTGGTATTGCAAGAGACGGGGAAGATGCTGTTGCCAAAGCAAAGGACCTCAAACCAGACGTAATTACAATGGATATAAATATGCCGGGTTTAGATGGCATTACAGCTCTTCAATATATAATGGCTGACAAGATTGCTCCTGTAATTATGGTTTCATCGCTGACTCAAGAGGGTGCAACAGCTACTTTTCAGGCTATGGCACTGGGTGCATTTGATTATGTTGCAAAGCCTGGTGGAACAGTTTCTACAAATATTGAGGCTGTGGCACGAGAGTTACAGGTAAAAATCAAGGCAGCAGCAAAATCTGGCACACTTAATAGATTGTTAAGAAAACGCGGGACAACAGAGCAAACCCAATTAATAGATGATAGAGAAAAAGAACCTAAAAGGTCTGCAAAAGCCTCTTTAAGAGAGCGTATCAGTATTATTCAAAAAGAGCGTAAAAGCAGAACTGAAGAAGAAAATCAGCAGAGCCAGACAAAAACTAAAATTCGTTCTGATCTGCCTGATTTCAAGGCTGTTGCACTTGGAATATCAACTGGGGGTCCTAAAACGCTTTATGACGTTCTGCCTCTTTTGCCAAAAGGGCTTGATGCTGCGGTGATGGTTGTCCAGCACATGCCAGCCAATTTTATATCATCTTTTGCAAAGCGGATTAATGACAACTGCAAGATGCCCTGTTTTGAGGTTGAAGCTGGAATGGAGATTGAACCGGGTAATATCTATATTGGAAAGGGAGGCGTCCATTTTACACTTTATCGTAAGCTCTCAAAAAAGATTGTTGTAAGAACTCCTACAAAACCAGACCACGCTTTTATCCCATCAGTTGATGTTATGATGAAATCAGTACTTGAAGTTTTTGGCAGACAAACCATCGGTGTTCTTATGACAGGCATGGGTGATGATGGAGCTGACAGCATGGTTGAGATGACCCGTGCAGGCTGCACAACAATAGCAGAGAGCGAAGAGAGTGCTATTGTGTTTGGTATGCCAAGAGAGGCTATAGAGAGAGGGGGAGCAAAAATTGTTGTGCCAAGCTGGGACATTGCTGCACAGGTTATAAAGGCAGTAAGATAAATAACGATTTTTTATAGTAGGGAACAACGATCGTTGTTCCATTTATTTAATGTCAGAGAACATCAGAGTATCGAGTGAAAGATAGATTAATGACCATTGAAATTGTTACAGACAAAGAGTTTGAACTTTTGATAAGAATGCTCACCCATGATTTGGAGAAACTTATCACAATAACATCAAGAGTTCTCAAACGCTTGGTTGAAGGCTCTCTTACGCTTGAAAATCCGCGACATCGCTCATTGGTTCAATCATCATTTTACTCAATGGAGAGATCAAAAAAAATGATAGCTGATCTCAATGACACCATAGCTAATCGAAAACTTAATGTTTCAATCAAACCATGCAATATTGCCGAACTTATAGATAAAGTGGCTGACTCTTTTGCCCCAATAGCTCACAATGAAAATATCTCTTTTGAAAAAAATATAGAAAATCCAGAAATAGTTATTGATTCTGATCCAGACCTCTTAACCCGTATTATTGAAAATTATCTCTACAATGCAATATCCCATACAGAGACAAGAGGATATATAAAGCTTTCACTCAAAAGTGAAAATAAGAGCGAAAAAAATAGCTGTGTCATCTGTGTTGAAAATTCAGGTTCAACAATTCCAGAAGATGATTTGAATAAAATTTTTAATGTTGGTGTTCAGCTCAATCTAAGGCAGAAGCGTTATTGGAGGGGCAGCGGTCTTGGTCTTGCATTTTGCAAAATGGCAGCAGAAGCGATTGGTGCAGAGGTTGGTGCTGTAAACTTGAGTGAAGAAACAGGAGTTATATTTTATTGTTCTTTTGCTTCTATTAAAAATAATCTCTAAATAATTTGAAGTTAAGAGGGGAGAAATGAGCACATTCAAAGAGCCAGAGGCATATTTAAAAAGCGGTTCTAATGAACTTAAAATTTTAGAATACGGCATTGGAAATCTTCATCTTGGTATCAATATTCTTAAAGTGAGCCGTATCCTTGATTGCCCTGAAAAATTAGCCAGACCGGGTGCAACTGCACATGAAGCTGTTGTTGGATTGTTTGAAGACCACAACAAGATTGTTCCGCTTGTTGATCTTGGTCAAATATTGGGAGTTGCTTCTGAAAACCGTAAAAGCAGGGTAATTATAACTGAATTTTTTGATGAGATAACAGGACTTCTTGTTGACAGAGTTGAGCAGGTGTTGACTCTGTCGTGGGAGCAGGTGGTTGGGGCTGACGAGATTCTCTGGACGCTTGATAATCCTTATGTTATTGGCGTTGCCCGTCCAAGTGACGAGCATAATGTGCTGCTTGTTGATTATGAAAAGATTGTGCTTGAACTTGCCCCGTCTTTAAAAGAGAGAAAAGGAAGAGATAAAACTAAGTCAGGAAAATTTAGCATAAACGGTGAATCATCAGACGAAAATTGTGAGGCTGAAAAGTGGCAAGGTGAAGGACAGACAATTCTTATTGCCGAAGATTCAACACCAGTAAGGCAGATGCTCACTTTTGAACTTGAAGAGATGAATTTTAAAGTTATTGAAGCTGTTGATGGTCAAATGGCTTTAGAGCTTTTTGATAAAAATGATGACATTGACATGGTAATAGCCGATGTTGAGATGCCAAGAAAAGATGGTTTGGCTCTGCTTGGACATATCAGGCAGCACCCTTCAAGAAGAAGCACTCCAGTTCTTATCTACTCATCAATTGGCGATATAGGAATGAAGGAGCGGGCAAGACTTATGAAGGCAAATGCTCATATAACCAAACTTGAGATTGAGACCCTGCTTGAAGAGATTAAAAAGATTTTGGGTAAATGAATACAATCTCGTGTAATACGAATACTATAATTTCAGATATAGAAAGCTAAAAATATAGAAAAGAGATTAGAAAATGACAAACTTAACCAAAGCCCTGAACAGTCCTGAAGAGTCGGAACGGCTATATGCTATCCAAGATATTATTGCCCTTAAAGACAGCCACAATAAAACTGATGTCTATGCTCACGCTGATGCCTATGCAGAAACGCTTGTCCGCCATTTGGAATCTGATACATCTCAGGCAGTGAGAAACAGCATTGTTTATGCTTTGAAACTTATGCCATGCACAAAGGCACTGTCCCTGCTTTTCGAGCTTTTCCAGAACCCTGATGCTTATCTTCGTAATGCTGCTGTAACCATATTTGGCACAAAAGGAGTTGATGGAGTAGCATTTTTAACATCTCAGCTTGACCATGCTGATCGCGAGGTAAGAAAACTTGTTATTGACTCCCTATTTCAAATTGGCTCAAAAGAGGATGAGTTTCAAGCTGGTGCAAAAGAGGCTATTCTTGCGATTCGTGCAGGGCTTAATGACCCTTCAATAAATGTCAGAATTACAGCAGTTGAATATCTTGGTCAGCTTAATGACACCCAAAGCGTTGAAGATATACTTGGTATGCTAAAGAGTGAAAATGACCCTATGCTTATCACAGCAGCGTTGGAGACTATTCTTCAAATTGGAGACGAGACAAATATTCAAGATACAATAAAATTTTTAAGCAATAGTGCTTCAGAACCAGACCGGATAAATTCAGGCTCAAGTGCAAATGAGACAGGTTCAGTTTCAAACAGGATGAACAGACCTGTTGATATTCTTAAGGTTCACCCTGTTTTTTTACCCGAATTCATACAACTGATTGCTAAATGCGGTTCAGTTGACAACCTTATTGGAATAATTGAGTTTTTGCACAGCAAAACAACCTACACAAAAGATATTGTTGCAGCAGTTGAAAAGATAAAAAACAGATATAACTCTATAGTGTTTGAACCTAAGATTAACGATTTCCTTGTTAATACAATTAAAAACAAGGACATAGATGAAAATTCACGATATGCAGCATCTGAGCTTCTTCTTGCAGAAGATGAATCTATTACAAACAGCCTCTCTTCTGAGAATATTTATCTTGAAATCGGGCAGACTCTTATTAAAGAGCAATCAATGATAGTTACGGCTCTTCGTTTTCTTGCAAAATCAGACACTAAAGAGGGCAAAAAGATAATTGATGATATAAAGGCAGCAACAAAAGATATGAATTTATTGGCAATTTGTGATGAGTTTGGTTTGTGATGAGTCTCTTAAACGGGATTCCAATCTGACAACAGTTTAATGAAAAAGCAGCTTGAATATGAATAAAAAAATATCACATTCCATGAACATGAATGAGTTTGAGGTTTTGACTGGATTTATCTACCGAAAAACAGGTATCCGTTTGGAATCCCAAAAACTATATTTTTTAAATACAAGAATAAACAAACGAATTGAATCTATAGGAGCAGAATCTATTGCAGACTACATAAGGGTATTAAGATTTGCTGATCCTAATGGCACAGAATTTCAATATCTTGTTAATCTTCTTACAGTAAATGAGACCTATTTTTTCCGTGATTTTCCACAGCTTCAGGCATTTGCAGAGCAAAGTCTTACAGAGGTTGTAGAGCGTAAAAGATCAATAAATGATTTTAAACTTAAAGTCTGGTCAGCACCCTGTTCAAGCGGTGAAGAGCCTTATACTTTAGCAATTATCCTTAACGCTATGATAGATGATATAGATAAATGGAGTATTGAGATAATTGGAAGCGACATTGATCAGAATATTCTTGTAAAGGCAAGAGAAGGAGTTTACGACGAACGCCGTTTAAGAGATGTTCCTCCTGAATATCTTCAAGAATTTTTCAAGCCTCTTTCCAATGGCATGTTCAAGGTCAATCAAAATATCAGAAATATGGTAAAATTTGAGCATGTCAATCTTTCAGAAACAAATGACATTAGAAACAAAGTAGGGTTTGATTTTATATTCTGCCGTAATCTTCTTATCTATTTTGATGATGACTCCCGAAAGAAGTTGGTTGATCAATTTTACATTGCTCTTAACAAAGGCGGATACATATTTCTTGGTGCAAGCGAATCTATGAGCAGAATATCAACAGCTTTTCGTGTAAAACGCAAAGGCGGGTATTTTGTCTATTATAAATAGGCAGCCATTTTTATAGTAAAATTGGGATAAACTCTCTTTTATCTTTACAGTTTAATATCAGGGGAATTCTTAAAATGAAAAAAGTTCTTGTTGTAGATGACTCTCCAGTTGTCCGCAGCTTTCACATGAATATCTTGAAAATAGAAGGTTTTATGGCAGATGGTGCATCAGATGGTATTGAGGCATTAGAAAAAGTGCTAAACCACCGATATGACCTTATTCTGTGCGACATAAACATGCCAAACATGGATGGACTAACATTTATTAAGGAATATCGAGAACAGGAGCCAGATGGTCCTCCAGTCATAATTTTAACAACACAAGAAGAGGAGATACACAGAAAAAAGGGCTATGCTTCTGGTGCGAACCTCTATCTTGTTAAACCTGTTGTACCTAATAAGTTGATTTTGCACATAAAACTCCTGATGGGAGGTGATTGTAAATGAAACTTGACACAGAAGATAATTCCTTAACAATAACGCTTGGTGAAGAGTGTACAATTATTGATGTTGAGAATCACACTGATCTTTTAAGAGCTATTCCTGACAATATCAACACTATATTCTTAAACATTGATGCCCTTAAAGAGTTGGATACAGCTTATCTTCAATCTATCTATTCCCTTGTAAAAGAGTCGCAGGAGAGAAGTATAACTATTCAGACTACAGGAAAAAGCAAGGTTTTCGCTCATCTCTGCAAGCTTTATGGAGTTCAGAGAGTTGCGGCTTTTGAATCACAAAACAAAGATTCTAACACAGCAGAGACTCGCAGCCGTGCGTCTCTATCAAAGAAATTATCTAAAAACAGTAAGAACACAAACAAATCAAAAAAACAAAGAGCTAAATAAAAAGCTAAAACAAATGGTTAGAAAAAGTAAGTAAAGAATTAAAATACTATATGTTTCTATTGTATATATTAATGAGGAATATAATTTAAGATATGGGAAAAACAGTAATGGTTGTTGATGATGCCAAGTCCATGAGAGGGCTTGTTGCAATGACTCTTCAAAGTGCTGGATACGACGTTGTTGAGGCGTGTGATGGCAAAGATGCTTTAGATAAAATAGGTCAGCATAAAGTTAATATGATTATATCAGATTTGAATATGCCTAATATGAATGGAATAGACCTTATTAAAAGTTTAAAACAAGACCCTAAATATAAGTTTCTGCCAATAGTTATGCTGACAACTGAAAGTGAAGATGCCAAGAAAAAAGAGGGGCAGGAAGCTGGTGCAAAGGCTTGGATAGTAAAGCCTTTCAAGCCTGAGACAGTGCTTAAGGTTGTAAGTAAAATAATAGGATGACAAATAAAAAACAGGATTCAGATAATATGACACAGGATAATTTCATCGACCATTTCAGGCAGGAGTTCTTTCAAGAAGCAAGAGAGATTCTTGAAAACATATCTGATGATATATTGAAACTTGAAGCAGACCCTGAAAATGATGAGCTGCTGAATTCTGTTTTTAGAGGAATCCATACAATAAAGGGAAGTGCAGGTTCATTTGAACTTGGGATTATATCTGATTTTACACACCATTTAGAGGGGCTTTTAAATTCTCTCCGCGATAAAAAAATCTCCTTGTCTCCAGATATGGTTGATGTGATTCTTTCTGGTTCTGATGAGATTTCCAGCATGATTGATATGTGTGCTAATGGCGAAACTCCAGAGCTTAACAATGAGCTTATTGAGAGAATTGCAGCCTGTCTTGAAAAAGAATCATTGGATAGCCAAGAGAAGGTGCAAGATAAAGTAGATGTTGAACAAGATAATTCAGAAATTTTATCAAATTCTAAATCAACAAGCTCTGAACCTTCAAGTTCTGAATCATCAGCTTCCCAATCATCATCTTTTGAAATAAAAAAAGGAGCAATCCCTGATCAATTTTATGACTCTTTTCTACAACGGTCAAATAATGGCGATAATATCTTTAAAATCACACTAAAATACACATCAGCACACTTTGAAAACGGCTATGATCCTTTGGTATTTTTGACAAATCTATATGAATCCTCCTCTCTTTACAATCCGGTTCTGGAAAATTCAAACCCTGTGCCTCCGCTTAATGATTTTGAGCCTTTACATCTCTATCTTGACCCGATTATCTATGTTGCAACTTCAATGACATCAAAAGAAGTTTATGAACTTGTTTTTGATGAAGAGCTTATTTATGTTGAAGAACTTTTGGAGCATGATTCTTCTCAATCTACTCAATCATCAAAATCTGCTGGCTCTATAGAAGATGTTATAAGAAACAGTGAGGCAATGTCAGAGTTTATAGAAGGCTCTCTTGATATGCTCCAAACTGCTGAAAAGGCAGTAATGGAATATGAAAACAGTGCCTCTGCCTCTGCATTAGATGAGCTTTTTAGAGTGGTTCACAATATAAAAGGTGATTCAGATTTAATGGGTTTTAAAGACCTTGTTACCTTTACCCATGCTTTTGAATCTGTGCTTGACCTTTTAAGAACCAATAAACTTCAACGCTCTCAGGCTGTTGTTGAGCTTGCACTTCAATCAGTAGATTTTATAAAAGGGGCTTTTGCAGATATTGAGGCACAAAAAACTATCCGTTCACACAGCCAGCTTTATAAACAGATAAGGTATTATCTTGACTCTAATAAAACCGCAGACAACAAACACTTATCAAGAATAAATTTACAAGACACTAAACACTCCAACTCCAAAGAGCTGAACTTTAATGATTCAGCCGTTCAGCCAGTTTTTGTCGCAGCAGATAAAGAACTTCACGATGTCTATATTGAGGAGGTTCTTCAATTTAAGGCGATTCTGATTCAGTGGATGGATAATTTACATGTTTCAGATTCAAAAATAAGCCTTATTTTGCTTAACTCCATAAAACGGACACTCAAGGATATTATAAAAGCATCTGCAACTGTTGGTCATAAATCTTTAGAGCAGATTGCTTCAGATGCCTTTTCAGCAGTCAATTTAATCACAGTAGAGACGCACAGCCGTGCATCTCTACCAATAGCAAACACCACTCAAGCATCAAAAGAGCCTCAAGAGGATAAAATAACAGATAGTATAAACATAGTAATTGATACTATGGGCGAACTTTTTGGAGAGCCAAAAAAGATAGGTGAAATACTTCTTGAGTCTGGCAAAATAAAAGAAGAGGACTTACATTCCGCACTTGAAGCACAAAAGCCAGTTGGACAGATTCTTATTGAGTCAGGCAAAATAACCAAGGGGGATTTGGATTCTGCATTAACAAAACAAAAAATCATCTCCATGATGCCAACGCCCAAAATATCATCATCTGCACAACAAGCTGATGAGCCTCAAGGCATCAAAACAATGAGAGTTGACGAGCATAAAGTTGAATCTTTTTCAAATCTTGTTGGAGAGATGCTGATAGCAAGAAATACATATTCATATCTTTTAAGCCGTCTTGTCTCTGCCCAGAACCAGAATGAAACCAATGAAATAATCAAGGATTTAAAAGAAAATCTCCATCTTTTTGCCCGCCTTACCAACGATGTCCAGCATGGTGTTGTATCTCTTAGAATGATTCCCATTAAAGGTATTTTCCAGAAATTTTCAAGGGTTGTAAGGGATATAAGCAGAAAACAGAACAAGATGATTAATATAATGACTGATGGAGAGGATATTGAGATAGACAAAAAAGTTGCTGATGTTCTCTCTGACCCGCTTGTCCACCTTATCAGAAACTCCTGCGATCATGGCATTGAGACACCTGTTGAGCGTAAAAAAGCTGGTAAAGCTGAACAAGGAACAATTCTGCTTAAAGCTTCACGGGAAGGCAGCAACATTGTAATACGCATAAATGATGATGGACGGGGAATCAATAAGGCAAAACTTGTTGAAAAGGCTCAAAAACTTGGGCTTAATTTCTCGTCAGTCAATGATTCTGGACTTATGGATATTATCTTTATGCCGGGTCTTTCCACAGCAGAGCAGATTACCGATGTGTCTGGAAGAGGCGTTGGAATGGACGTTGTAAAAACTACTATCCAGTCTCTTGGAGGTTCTGTATCTGTAATGTCAGAACATGGAGAAGGGACACAGATTACCCTGACAATTCCAACATCAATGGGCATTGACACAGTTCTTTTTGTTGAGGCTGGCGGTAACTCCTATGCAATTCCTATCAATTACATCATGGAAACGATAAAGGTTAAGCCTGATAAGTTTATCAGGGCAGGTGAGCAGCTTATGTTTTTTTACAGAGGCGAGGTTATCTCTGTCCATTTTCTTGATGAGCTTTTAGATTCTGAATCTCTTTTAAATTCTGATTCTAATGAACTGCTCCATGACAGGCGTGATATGGGGAACAATGATATTTCAATGGTGATTATTAAAACAGCAAGAGATAAATATGGCGTTATAATTGACCGTTTTGACAAGAACATGGAGATAGCTGTAAAGCCTCTGCCTTCAATGCTCTCAGGGCTTGATGTTATAAGCGGCATCAGTATTCTTGGAGATGGCAGGGTTCTGCTTGTTATAAATCCAGAGCAGCTTGCGGGGTAAAATATGATGCTGAAGAGGAGGATATAATATCAGCCCCACCCCCTGCCTCCTCCTCAAAAGGAGGGGGGGAATGGATATTAATAACTGCCTCCCCTTGGGCAGGGCTGTTAAGTTCTTTTCAAAGTGTTGACAGAGTAGGTAAGTTTTCATAAAGCGTTTCAGAGTTATAAGTATTATAAACTTGAAAGACATGGAGACTATTATCTGAATATGAATTTAATTG
>JADFZQ010000033.1 GCA_015232455.1 Desulfamplus sp.
TTCTGGAATACAAAGTGCGTCCTCAACCATGGGTTTTCAAGGGAAGAGGACGAAGAAGTAAAAAAACACTTGAACGCATCAAAAAATGGGCAACTTTTTAAACCACGGTTGAGTGAGGTGCTACCCAGTATAAAAAACTCCTAAATTACCTTATTTAAAGAGTATTCAATTATCCCTTCTGCACCAGCATTGATAAGTTCAGGAATCAAATCTCTTACAACATTATTGTCAACAACGGTTTCAATTGCAAACCAATCTGATTTATAGAGTGGTGAAACTGTTGGTCCGTTGAGACTTGGAAGCAGTGCGACAACCTTTTCCATTTTTGCTTGAGGCACATTCATTTTAAGTCCTACTAACTTTTCAGCTACAAGGGCACTTTGTAAGAGAAGTGCAATTTGTTCAATCTTCTTTCTTTTTGCAGGATCACTCCATGCTGATTTATTTGCAATAAGCTGTGTATTAGTCTGCATTATCTCATGGATAACTTTAAGATTATGGGCACGTATAGTACTTTCTGTCTCTGTTATTTCAACAATTGCATCGGCAAGCCCAGATACAATTTTTGCCTCTGTAGCTCCCCAAGAAAATTTCACATTCACATTAATATTTCTCTCTTGAAAATATCTTTTTGTAAACTGGACAATCTCGGTCGAAATGGTCTTCCCTTCAAGGTCTTCAAGACAACTTATTGGAGAGTCTCCTGCAACTGCTAACACCCATCTTGCTGGTCTTGCACTCATTTTTGAATATATAAGATCTGCTACTACATAAACATCTGATCCATGTTCTGCAATCCAATCTTTTCCTGTAAGTCCCGCGTCAATAATACCACTCTCTACGTTAATTGACATCTCCTGTGCCCTGCATAATGCACATTCAATATCATCATCGTTAATATCTGGAAAATAACTTCTGCCATTTACGTTTATTTTCCACCCAGAGCGTTTAAAAAGTGCAACTGTAGCATCTTGAAGGCTTCCCTTTGGAATGCCAAGTTTTAATAATTTTTTCATATAAAGTTCAATTCCTTAAATATAAATCATAGATTATCTATTTTTATTTTAAATATACCTTTTTAGGATCAAATATTTTTTCTCCGACAGTTTCAAAAGTACTATCACAATTTATTTTTCTAAAAAAGCAGCTCTTATAACCAAGGTGGCAGGCAGCATTGCCAATCTGTTCTACTTTAATTAAAATCGTATCTTCATCGCAATCAAGCCTTATCTCTTTAATGACCTGAATATTTCCAGAAGTTTCCCCTTTTTTCCAAAGTTGTTTTCTTGATCTGCTGTAATACGTTGCCATTCCAGAAGTTAGTGTCTCTTTCCAAGACTCTTCATTCATATATGCAAGCATTAAAACTTCTCCTGTCTCATTATCTTGAACAACTGCAGGAACAAGTCCACCGTTTTTAGTAAAATCAGGTTTTATAACATTTCCCATTATTAATATAGTTTCCTTTTTTTATACAAATCAAATTTCCTCAAATAATTGGTCTAACTGATTATTAACACTCTGTTCTTTTGAATATCAAAAAAACAGATATATGAAGTAATGATTATTGGTGTGATTTTAATAAAAATGAATATTGTAGAAGAGAAGGATTCTTAGAGTTTTTAAAGCAGATTTTGGAGGAGCTTTTACTAACTAATTTCATAGCAGAATCAATTAACTTGGTGCCGGAGGCGAGACTTGAACTCGCACACCCTTGCGGGCGGAGGATTTTGAGTCCTCTGCGTCTACCAGTTCCACCACTCCGGCTTACCACGTTATTACTGTTGCGTTCTTTTAAGATAAACAGAAATTATTGTCAATTAAAATTCTGATTACCTATCAAAAATTAGTTGGCAATAAAAATTGCATTTATATATGAAAAATAGGCATTCTTCGGTTAAAAGAGCATACAACTTCATAATTAATGGTATTAATATGACAAGCAATCTCGTCTGCTAAAATCTCTTGATCTCCCTGTCTGCCCATAACAACTACATCATCACCAACTTCCACATTAGGAATATTGCCTACATCAATCATGGTGTAATCCATACAGACACGCCCTACAACTTTACATCTTATGCCTTTTACCAACATCTCGCCTTTTGAAGATAACAGGCGACTATATCCATCAGCATAACCGATTGGAACGGTTGCAATTTTTGTTGGTGATGATGTTATATAAGTGCTTCCATAGCTTACCTTAAACCCTGAAGGAACATCTTTTAAATGAATAATTTTTGATACAACCGACATAACAGGTTCAAGTTCAATAACCTCTCGATTAATCTCATCTGAAGGATAGAGACCATACATTGAGATACCCGCACGAACCATATTGAAATGACCTTCTGGAATCTCTATAGTTGCGGCACTATTTGAAGCATGACAAATTCTCGGTTTAAAACCACGCTTTTCAAGAGCATTTATAAGAACATTAAATTTTTCAATTTGCTCATTAACATGGCTTTTATCTTTTATATCTGCATTTGCAAAATGGGTATAAATGCCATCAACCTCAATATTATCAAGCGTGGTCATCTCTATTATTTCATCTACAACTTTATCAAATAACTCTTGATTTAATTGCTCTATCTTAGACGAATCAGAAAAAGACAGAGGTGGAATAACAAAACCAATACGCCCCATACCTGTATCTACTTTAATGTGAACTTTAACTACGGGCGTTAATCCATTATGATTTTTTGCCTTAGCTAAGTCATCCAAAGGTAAATACTTCCTCGTTACACACGCTGAATCAGCAATCTCTTTTGCAGCTTTAGAAATATTTTTAGCACTACTTAAAGAACCAATTGTTATACTAACACCATTTAAAGCAAGCCATTCTAACTGACAAGGCAACACATCTCCAAATAGCAATATAGGAGCTTCAATGCCAGCTTCACGCAATTCAACAGCCTCATGGATACGGGCAACTGCAAGAGATGAGGCTCCATTTTGAAGAGCAGTTTTAGCAACAAGAACAGCACCATGACCATAACCATTTGCCTTTACTACTGCCATAAGAGCCACGTCAGGAGAACATCTTGCCTTAAGTTTTTTAACATTGTTGGCAAGGGCATTGAGGTTTATATAAATTTTGCTTTGTGGCAGCAGATTATTACTAATATTTATAGGGCATTTCATAGATAGTGGTTAAAGTTCCTATATTTTTTGGATTGTAAATTACTCTTTATTTTGAATCACTGCTCTATCATTAAATTTAAGAAGCGTAATCTTTAAGACGTGATGCAAGATTTAGATCAATTGGTGGTTGAGAGTAATTTTTTAAAAGTAAATCGACTCGCTCTGATGCCTGATCAATAAGAGTTTTTCCCTTTGCTTCCCATTTATCGTAATTAGTTCTCCAAAAGAGTGTAGGGTGATGCAAAGCCTTTCTGAAATTTGTAAATGTATGAGGTGATGTTACAAAGTTAGTTTTTGGATCAACTGTTTTTATCAACTCCACAAGCTCATCAATATCATCAGTAGTAATTGGCTCAAGAAATCTTTTAGTATAAGCAGCAAGGTCAGCGTCCATAATCAATTTTTCCAATGAAGCCGCTGCAAAACTTGACATGATTCCACATCCGGGAAGAAAATTTATCTTATTTTGTAAGGCATTAATAAAACAAAACATTGACTCAGCACCAGCATGGAAATCGCACGCTTGAGCATCGTTCATTCCAACATTACCGCGTGTAAGCAAACCATAACCTTTGCCCATCAAGGCAGCACCAGACTCCATCATTCGGCTTTCAGGACCACCATAGGTTATGCTCATAGATTTCATATCGCATGAACATGGAAAAGCACCGTAAAATATAGGCAATCCGGGTCTTATAAGCTGCGTTAGAACAAGAATACTTAATACCTCGCAGTTGTTGAGAATCACATTGCCAAGAACTGAACATGGTCCAGTCATTCCAGCAGATGGGCATGGAGAGATGCTTATGGCAATTCCATGTTCTGCCATAGCTATTAAAAAATCTCCTTGATCTCCTGCAAGAATCAACGGAGATATGCAGTTTACAGTGCTTTGAGCATAAGATATAACATTATTTTGGGTGTCTGTTCGTTCGTTTTTATCATCTTCTGATAGATTGCGGCTATTAGAAGAGGTAGAAGAAAAAGAGATACTATCTCTTTTTTTCAATGTTTCTGGTGTAATATCAAATGCCATGCAAAGCATCTCAAGGTCTGAAATTGATGAGATATTGTATGGTTTGTCAGAGTAAAGAATCTGATTTGCCATCATAAATGGGAACAGTTTATCATTAGAAACATTCCCTGGATAGACAAGATTGCCCTGTATTTGAACAGCATCAAGCATCTGACCAAGTTTAATAGCGGATATATAATCATTGCCATCTGCCTGACGTCTTTTTCCTGATGGATCAAATATAAATGGGGCTGATCTTCCTATCCCTGTTGCACTGTAATCAATATTAAAATCAATGTTATATTTTGGATTACGGGCAAGTAGAGTAAATCTGCTTGATGAAGACGCATTGACAATTGCCTTTTCAACATCAGATTCAGTAAAAAATACCTTTTCTCCTTCAGTTTTAAGTCCATGAGATTTTGCTGTGGCTACAAGTGCTTCAGAACCTACCCAAAGTCCCCTTTTTTCTAAAATCTCTAAAGATGCTTTATGAATCTTTTGAAATTTATTTTTATCAAGAGTTGCATCAATTAAAAAAGCTCTTTCGTTTAAATTCTCCATATTAAAATCCCCTAATTAAAAATTTGTATGATTGAAAAATTGATCTCCTAATCCTATCATTCAATTCATATAACTATCTGCCAATTTATATAACTATCTGCAATTGAATAAAATTTATTACACATACTCACATTATAAAGAATTTAAACCATAAGGTATTTTACATACTGGAATAGGTTCCATTTTATGACGATTCATATTATTAAATCTTCGGTAAATTGATAGCACCTCTTTCTGTCTTGATGATAATAAATTTTCATCACTCTCTTCATCAGATAAAATTTTGAATCTATCTTGTTCAATGCTTTGAGTATAAGTTTTAATCTTAACATTATATTCAGAACAATTCACATAGCTTTTATTCTCTTCATATCTCATTGCCCATTCAAGCTCTGGATAAGTTGCTCCAATCTGTGATTCATCAGTTCTGCCATCTTCCCAAAGCCCATCAGTAGGAGGTGCATTGATTATATCTTCATTTATCCCCAAATATCTCCCAATGGCAAAAACTTCTGTTTTAAATAGATCAGCAATTGGAGAAATATCAACTCCGCCATCACCATATTTAGTATAAAAACCAACCCCAAAATCTTCAACTTTGTTGCCAGTTCCAGCTACAAGCAGCTTATGATGACTTGCAAATGCGTAAAGAGTGAGCATGCGAAGACGAGACCTTGTGTTTGCCATAGTTAAACCATCTTGGATCTCTTTGGGCAGACTCTCTTGAATTTCCTTAAAAGATGGGGTCAGATCAACTGTTACTCCCTTAACATTCTTAAAATGGTTCTCAAGCCAATTAATATGGCTATTTGCAAGATTTAGCTGGCTTGGAGATTGATAAATTGGCATATTTAGGGCGATAACTTTTAAGCCGGTATTGCCACATAAAGTTGAAGTTACAGCAGAATCAATACCACCAGATACTCCAACTACAAACCCATTTAAACCAGATTTTAAACAATAGTCTTTTAGCCATGAGCTAATATGATTAACGATTTTTTCCATAAGTATCTCTCTAAATTTGTGAGCATAAAGATTAAAATTTAAAAATTATATTATATTTTTACTATATTCTACAAACAAACTTGCAAAAAATCTGGAAACTGATTAATTTAAAAAACTAAATTACTAAATATTTGTTAAAAATCCAAATAATTATTATATGGAGAGATAGATTGTTTACTGAAACCATATCATACCAAGCAGCTATTTTTGCTGGTCTGCTTTCATTTTTTTCCCCGTGTATTTTGCCACTTATTCCAGCATATTTTAGCTTCATAACAGGGTTGTCTTTAGATGAACTTACCACTGGGGATGACCGTAAGACACGCAAAAAAGTAATTCTTGCAACGTTAGCATATATCGCAGGGTTTTCTTTTGTTTTCATTGTAATGGGTGCTTCAGTATCTTTTTTAGGCGGCTTTATCTCCACATTTACATGGCTTATACGTTATGTTGGCGGTTCAATTATTATTCTTTTTGGACTTCACCTTCTTCGCATTATAAATATTAAGAGCCTTAACTTTGAAAAAAGAGTTCATATAAGTGAAAAACCAATGCACTTTATGGGAACATTTATCATTGGAATGGCTTTTGGTGCTGGCTGGACACCTTGTATTGGTCCACTTTTAGGCTCAATATTAATTGTTGCTGGCAGTCAAGAGACAGTCTATCAGGGTATTGCCCTATTAACTCTTTACTCAACTGGTTTAGCGTTACCATTTCTCTTAATCTCATTTTTTATTAACAGGATACTTGAGATTATGAAAAAAACCAAAAGAATATTGATTTATATAAATAATGTTTCTGGATTACTCCTTATTGTCCTTGGGCTACTTCTTATTACTGATAAATTCAGACTTCTTGCGGGAGTTTAGATATATCTTTAAATTACCAACCCAAATAGCTTTTTTAAAAGCTGTTCTTTTGGAGAATTTTTATGAAAGTATTGATATGCGGTGGGAATGGGCAACTTGGCTGGGATTGTCAGCGGGTTTTTAGCAAAGAAAATGAGGTTGTAGCTTATGATCTTCCAGAGCTTGACATTACAGATAAAATTAGAGTCTCGACTGTTATTTCAGAATTTATTCCTGATGTTGTGATAAATTGTGCCGCATATACTCAGGTGGATAAATGCGAAACAGAACAAAATATTGCCAAATTAGTCAACACAGATGCTCCTGGATACATTGCTGAAGCATGTAAGGCTATCAACGCTACAATGGTTCATATTTCTACTGACTATGTATTTGATGGAACTAAAGAACCTCCGCTCTCCTATACTGAAACAGATGAGGTAAACCCATTATCTGTTTATGGTAGAACAAAACTTGAAGGTGAGAGACGAGTAGCACAAATTACTGACAATCATATAATTGTGAGAACAGCGTGGCTATACGGCATAAATGGTAATAATTTTCTTAAGACCATGCTAAAACTTGCTCTTTTAACACCAGACAAGCAGATAAAAGTGGTAGATGATCAATTTGGCTCTCCAACATGGTCGCTGCGTCTCGCCCTCCAGCTTGAAAGGCTTGTGCAGATGAAGGGACAGGGGATTTATCATGCTACAGCCGAAGGTTACTGTTCATGGTATGAGCTTGCCCTTTATTTTTTAAAACAAATTGAAGTGCCTGCAAATATTGTCCCTTGCACGACAGCGGATTATCCTTTACCAGCTAAACGTCCTGCTAATTCAATACTTGAAAATGCACGACTCAAAAAATGTGAGAATAATCGTATGACTGGTTGGCGGTATGGAGTTGATCATTTTATTGCAAGATTTGGAGAGCAGCTTATTGATGAAATTATGAATATGAATAAAAAAGATTCTAATAAATAGAGCTAAATAAAAAAGGGGCTGATTTCTCAGTCCCTTTTTTATTTCTAAATACTTTTATTATTAAATAGAATCTATTTAAATGCTTAGAAAGAAATCTGAAGTCTGCTGACAAGAATTTTTTCAGGGTCTATGTCAGTAGCACCAGATTCAACTTCTGGGTCTGAATACAGATAAGCGATTGCCAATTCTGTATTAGTTGTAAGTGTATAAGCAGCCCATACGTTGAATGCTGTAACATCATCAACGTCAGTATTTTTATCTTCTTCTGGCTGGAAGTAACCAACTTTTGCACCAAGAGACATAACATCCATTGGGCTATATTTTGCATGTAAAGTTACGCCTTGAACTCCAGCACTATCACCTGTTGGATCAAATGGACCAGCAGTTGGGAAAGCAGAAATATCAGCACTAAAAGGTGTATTCATGCTCATTGGAGTAAATGTCCAGTCATTACAAAGATCTGTAAGCTGTTCTTCTGCCTTATCTGGATCTGCTCCAAGAGCGTAAACTAATTCAGCACCAATATTAACAGCGTCAGAAACGTTTGAGTCAGCTCCAAGATAAAACTGTGTTCCCATATAATCTACTGTGTTACCAGCAACTTTCTTATCACCTGTTGCAATATCAAGCTCACTTGTCAAATTTACCATTCCAAGTTTAGCGGTTCCTTGGAGACCTATCATAACAGGAGAGTCCTCTGCAGCAGTATCGTCAGTTTTAGCAGCTACATAAACATTACCGTTAAACATATCACAAGTATAGTTTACATTAAGAGCATAAACATCTTGATCTTCTGAATCAGCTTTAAGATCATTATCATCAATTAATGAAGTTCCTTCATCTACCTTTGCATAAATAAAACTTGTTACTACAGGAGCAAAGTTAAGATCAAACTTGAATCCAGTTGCTTTTGCATCAAGAACTTCTGCTAAACCTAAGCTAAGGTATTGCTGTCCAGCAGTTAATCCCCACATCTCTTTTTTAATTTGAACAAAGGCTCTGTCAATACCAAGTTCAGTATCTTCACTTGGAGAGGTAATTAGTCCTTTAAAGTCTTGACCCCATTTTCCCTCAGCCCAGTCAGCTCTAAGCTGTAATGTTACATCGTCAGCTACGTTAATTTTTGTACCAATTCTTAGTCTCTGATCAAAATAACTTTTAGCATCATTATCGCCTGATTTATCAAAATCAGTATTCTCTGTATCCCATGCACGGATACGAAAACTACCAGAAAGTGTAACTTTATCATCCGCATAAGCAGGTGCAACAAACATTACTGCACATATAGCAGCTATAAGAACTATTGTAATTTTTTTCATCTCTTTTGTTTTCCTCCTACAAAAAACAAATATTTATTGTTTTAATTTTTAGTTAATAATTTTGAATAAAATAGTCAAAACACATTTCACTTTTTATAAATATCCTCTATATTCTTTTGATTGCACCTCCTTTTACTTTTAATTTTTAATATTAAAAAGATATTAAAAATTTTGATAAATTTTCGAGTAGCGATACCAACATTAAAAGGTCATGTCAAGCATTAATAAAAATTTAATATTAACAAAACCTATTTTATATAGCAAAACAGGTTTCATTATACTTTATTTATGGTAAATTATTGCATCAAATCATAAGCAGTTATAAGGCTTTCAGAATCTGTAAATGACGAAAATGCATCTTTTATAACATTGACTAAAACAAGCTCTTTAGCTCCATCATTATCAAAGTCACCAACAACAAAATCACTTATTCTACCCGTATGTTCAGGTGTTGACCATTGCAAAGAGAATCCCGTGCTATTCCAAAACGCACAATGTACTCCTCCTTTGCTATATCGTTTGAATTTACTTAGATAACCACCGACAATATCATTGTTTGATGCGTAAAGAATCTCCATGCTGCCATCACCATTTACATCAGCAGACCTTACTGGCAAAGGAAAATATTGAATAGTTTGGTCATCAGTTGGACTTTCTTTGGGTAGTATAAAATAATTCATATTTCCTCCAGACCTATTAACATCTCTCCATATTACACCACCATTTTGATTGAACAAAGTAAGATGTTCAGCTTTATCATAGGCAACAATTTTTGCAGTGTTATCTCCTATTATATCCTCAAATAGAGAACCTAAGACATTTGCTTTACCAGATTCCAGAATAACTTTTGACGGCACATATTTCTCACCGTCCCAACTCATTTTATATATTTGAGAACCATAAATATTATCTTTTTCTGATTTTTGCTTCTGTCCTATAAGTATTTTGCCTTCTATTTTTGTATCAACTATTTTGAAATACCAAGGGATATTTTTAATAATGTTGACATAGTTGGTTCCATCGTATTCAATGACAAAAGAGTTTGGCATATTTTTATCTGGATTTAAACTTGTAACAAATATCTCTTGAATGCCATTTTGGTTAATATCACCAACATCAACGCTAATATAAGTCGAACGCCTATTTTTTCCGATCTCTGCTGTTTTGAGAAAACGATTTCCCAAAAATCTGTAGATATAAACAGTTTGGTCAGAGATAAATATAGTTTCCATTATATTGTCTTTATTTGTATCCGCCACTGCTATTCCATTAATAAGATGTTTAAAGGCTTGACTTTTCCACGCACCTGATTTTCCTCTGACATTATTAGTTATAGCGAACTCTGGATTTGGACTTGCTTGTTGAATAGTTGAAGATGGTTGTGTTTGATTGTTTATAACAAAGTTAGAGTTAAGCTGTTGTTGATTGTTTTGTATTTTTGATGATTGACTTTGTAACGGCTGAATCGCTGGCTGAGGTGTAGTGGATTCAATAGAGTGTGGTATTGCATTCTCATTTCTATTGAATATTGTCTCGTTAATAGTTGTAGCAAACTGATTAATTGCTGGAATGACTCCGCTTGGATCAGAGCTTTGCTTGAAAAAAGATATGGGTTGATTCTTACCTGAAATATCAATTAGTTTAGAATCTATACTTGTGCTATTGCCTATAATCGTTACGCTACCATGGATTACAAAGTCGGCTTTAAGTTTTCCTCCAACAAGCAGGGCAAAACTTTCACCAGTAAATCCTTTTGTATCTGATGCAACCTTATAAACACTCTCTTTTTCAATAACTTTTATCTGATCTTTAAAAGAAAGACGAGAGGTAAGCATATCTTGAATTCCATTTTTAAGAAAATCAAGATTTTGCTGTGCATTTATCTCAAAAGGCAGTATCGCAATTTTCAACGGTTCTGCATATAGAATAGATTTAAAGTGTAGACTAGAGGTAAAGTTTAGATTAGATGAGATGCAGACATGTATAATTGTAGTCAAAATGAAAGTATATTTTAATATTTTATTAATTTTTTCAATGTGTTCTTTCAATTGGTTCTCCTGAGTAATCAAAAATTTTTCTTTATCTTAATAGAATAGTATTTATAAATAAGTCTATGATTATTTAACTGGTGTCATTCTAATAACAGATTGACTATTTGGCAAGTGATAATTTGACGAACACTTTATTGACTTTTAGCATTCTATTAGATAGTGTCCAATTTTATTTTTTTATGGTTTAAATTATAAGTTAACCACATTTTACTATATATAAATTTTGAGAGATATACACCAATGAACAAATCCTCTTGTAAGTCTTATACTTTTTTCACTTTATTTGTAATTTTTATTTCTGTCTTTTTTTATTCAGAAGATAACCTTTTAGCAGATACTCAAATAAAAACTGTTGCAGTATTCCCCTTTGATGTTATTGCAAAAGAAGATAGCAATTTTATTGGTAAGGGAATGGGTAAAATGCTTTGCAGCAGAATAGCTTCTGATAACCAAGTATTGGTTAAATGTATGGAGCAGATACCATCAGAGTATGGTCTTGATTTAAGTAGTTCATCAATGATTGGAAAAACATCAACTGTTGCTGAATTAAATGGTGTTGATTATATCCTTACAGGCACGGTAACCATTGCAGGAGATAGTGTTAGCAGCGATGCAAAACTTATAAATATTATAAAACCTGACGAAGTAAAATTCATTACGGCATCAGGCATTGGTATAGGAGATATAATGCAACAAGCCTCTGCTATATCAGAAAAGGTTAAGTCAGCCATTTATGGACAAGTTAGTTCATCTAATATTTTAAATGATAATAAAGTTGCACCCATTCCAGATATTAATCCAAACACCAATCAAGATAATCAAGCTAAAACTCCTAAAAATATACATATTCCTCTAATCCACTTATCTAAAGATTCATCAATTTTGCTGAATCATAAATTAGATATGGAGATACTTGGTATTGCAACCGCAGATATTGATGGAGATGGACAGTTAGATATAGCTGTTATGGATAAACATACCATATCATTCTTGACATTTACAAATAGTAAAAATACCAACATTCTTATTAAAAGAGGCGAATATAAAGGAGAATATTACAACAGCAATATCTCAATTGACGCATTAGATAGTAATGGTAATGGAAAAAGCGAACTTTTTATAACCTCCATTAATAAAAATAACGCCCTTAAATCATATATTTTAGAGTGGAATGTTGGGAATCTTGAGCCTATAGTTAAAGATAACAATTGGTATTTTAGAGTTGTAAATAATACTGGATTTATAAATTCTGATAACAACATTAATTCTATAAAAACACAGCTAATTGGTCAAAAAAAAGGACATGATGAAATATTTTCAGGATCAATTTATTCTCTTGAGTTAAATGGAAACAGTATAGTTGAAAGTTCAAAGATAGTCTCTAATAACTTTTCAATTTTTGGATTTAGCCCTATAAATATAAAAATTGAGAATGGTATTAATCAAAATATTCGCGGCACTTTAAATTTTATATGGTTTGATAGATCAGGTTTTTTAAATCTTGGAAATAGCAATGGAGTAAGAGAGTGGAAAAGTAGTCAATCCTTTGGCTCAACTCCTCTTTACATTGAGCAAGATAAAGGAAGGGAAAATTTAAAAGAGAGAACTTATATAAACAGCCGTGTAGTTACTGCTGATATTGATAATGATGGAATCTCTGAAATTATAACCGTAAATAATTCCGATGTTGCAAAGGGCTACCTATCAGGATACAGAAAATTCAATAACGGTCATATTCAGATCATGGCATGGAACAATGGTTCAATGGAAGATATTTGGAGAAGTAAACCATCTACAGGTTATATTTCTGACTTTAGTTTGATTGATGTAAATGGGGATAACTACCCTGAAGTTCTCTATTCAGTGGTAATTGATAGTGGTGTTGTAATGAGTAAATCTCACAGCACTATTTTTATTGAGAAGATGATTGACTATCAAAAATAACACTGTTTATCTGCTAAAACGCTTGACAACACTAATATCCTATGTGTAAGAAAAAACAGCTAAAGTTCTTATTACTAATTTCCATTTAAGTCATATATGTGTAGTGGTTGATACTTTATATTTTAACCAATATACATCTTTTTTAATTAATTTTAATTAATTTCTAACGGGAGAAAAAGGAGAAAATGATGAAAAAAGTTCTAATGTTTGCTGTGTTGTCTGTTTTTGTTGTGGGTATGTCTATTCCCGCATCAGCCCTTGAAACAGATTTTAGTGGTGAGTTTTATGTTGAGGGAATTCTCAATTCTGCTCCAAACATGCTTGAGGAAGATTCAACAAGTGATTACAGACAGATGAGGCTTCGTGTTCAAACTGACTTTAAAGTAAGTGATCATTTAACTCTTACTACACGTTTTGATGCTTTGGAAAAAGTTTTAAGCTCAAGAGATTCTGCTTTTGATAACGAAGAAGATGATGACAATATAGACTTTGACAGAGCATATCTTACATACATAAGCCCAATTGGTATGTTTGAAGTTGGAAGGCTTAAAGGTATTGTATGGGGAACTTCTTTCTGTGATGACGAGTCTGACACAGATAGAATTAAATACACAGTGCCAATTGAGATTGGAGATGGTAAACTCTATATAGCAGCAGTTGCTGAAAAAGTAACAGAAAATGATACAATGATAGATGATGATAATGATAAATATTATCTTGGCGCTGTTTATAAAACCGAAGCTTATGCAACTGGTTTGCTTTCTGCAATGTATAGTTTTAATAAATTCCAAGATCCTGGTCAAAAATTTGCCTATGATGATGCAATGGCTTCTTACGAGACAAACGGTGATTACGCATCTTCTTATCGTACTTTTCTTAAAACAAACGGTGCTTCAGATGAATTGGCTTCTTATGCAGGATGGTATGGTGCAAATGCAAAAAATGCTCTAACAGCTAAGGGTTATGCTGAGGCTGCTGCAAAATATCAGGCTGCTGGTAAACTTGCAGAAGCTCAAGCTGCTGCTCAAGCTGCTGCTGATGCTAAAGCAAAAATTGCTGCTGATTGGCCAAATGATATGCAAGCCTCCTCTTTGACAACCATGTCAAGAGGTCTTACCAATGACGCTAAAGTATATCTTCTCTCCCCATACTTTCAGGGAAAATTTGGTGATATTGCTCTTGAGGCAGAGCTTGACTATGTATTTGGTACTTTAGAGTATGATGCTAAGTATAATGCAGAAGATCGTGATGTAAAAGGCTTTGCATATTTTGCACAAGGTTCTTATGATTACTCTCCTTTTACAGCTCAGTTAGGCTTTGCTCACGCATCAGGTGATTCTAATTATGATGATACAGATATTGAGAGTATAGGTTATGTTTCTCCTGGTGTTGATTGGGAAAAGCTATTTATTCTTAATGCAGATTATCACGGTATGAATGGAACTCTTGGAAATGGAGTTGGTAACCATGTAGGAACTGGTTTTGGAACTGCTTCAATTGCTATGCTTGATGGTTATCAGATGCTTTATGGCGGCGTTGATTATGCAATTACAGATGCAATTACACTTGGTTTCATAGCTGCTATGTCAAAAGCTGACGATATTCCAGAAGGTCTTGAGTATGATGATGATCAGGGTATGGAGTATGACTTTTCATTTACATGGAAAATTACTGACAACCTAACATATAAAGCTATTGCTGCTTACCTTGATGGCGGTGATTATTGGACAACTCGTAAGACAGGTAACATCGAAAAAGATGCTAATGGAGAAGATATTGTTGATCCTCAAGTCTATGCTCTTTTCCATAGATTAACTTTGACTTTCTAAGAAATAAATTAGCCTTATTATATAGACAAGATTTGACAACTTGTTAAATCTTGTCAAATCTCTGGCTTAACGATGTAAAACTTAAGAACTCCTGAAAACAATAATATCTGTTTCAGGAGTTTCTCTGTTTTTATATTCAGGAAAAAACTATGAATAGAGCGTGGCATTTTAATGATAGTATAAATAACACAAAATCTCTTCCTATCTTAAAAGTAGAAGGACTAAAAAAATATTTTCCAGTTTATGGTGGTATCTTTTTAAGACAAAAGGGGATTGTTCATGCAGTTGATAATGTCTCTTTTGAGATAAACAAAGGCGAGACTTTGGGATTAGTAGGAGAATCAGGTTGTGGAAAAACAACTCTGGGACGCTGTGTTATGGGTTTATACCCTTTATCTGGCGGAATCGTTACTTTAAATGGAGAAGATATAACCCGCTCTAAAAGTAATAAAGTAAAACTACTTGATAAAAAATCTAACTCTAAGAATCTAAGGCTTAAGATGCAGATGATCTTTCAAGACCCATTTGAATCTTTAAATAGCCGCCATACTGTAGGAGAAATTCTTGAAGAGAAATATATTATCCAACACAATAGGTTAAGTACTATTAAAGATAAGATTATTAACACCTATTCATTTAAAAACTCACGCAAAAATGATATTGCAAAATTATTAGAAAAAGTCGGACTTTCTCAAGATGCAGTTAATAAATTTCCACATGAATTTAGTGGTGGACAGCGTCAACGTATTGGAATTGCAAGGGCAATAAGTCTTGATCCTGATGTTTTAATATGCGATGAACCTGTATCTGCTCTTGATGTTTCGGTTCAGTCTCAGATACTTAACTTGATACTAAATCTCCAAAAAAATATGGGTCTAACATGCCTGTTTATATCCCATGATCTTGCAGTAGTGCGTCATGTATCTGATAGAATTGCTGTTATGTATCTTGGTCAAATAGTAGAGATGGCAGATGCAAAATCAATATATGATAACCCACTGCACCCTTATACAAAAGCTCTTATATCTGCCATTCCATTGCCAAATCCTGAAGTTCAACGTGAAAGAATAATTTTAAAAGGTGAGGTGCCTTCTCCTGTAAATCCACCGAGTGGCTGTAGATTTCACACAAGATGTAGCTATGTTACAGATATTTGCAAACAAAAAACTCCTTTGCTCACAATCCCCAATTTAATAAAAAATGTTATAGAACCATCCAATTCTGTTAAAGGTTTAGACCAAACCCATTTTGTAGCATGTCATCTTTATTAAGTTCTCTCTCTATAATCACACTCCTTAGTTGGACATGCTATTACAATTCCCTCTTTTTTAGTTGATTTCTCAACAAGATAGTTTGAACCGCATTTAGGACAAGCCTTATTAAGTGGTTTATCCCATGATGCGAATTCGCAATCAGGATATTTATCGCACCCATAAAATATTCCCCGACGAGATTTTTTTTCTACAATCATTCCAGAACATTTCGGTAAAGGGCAGTTAATATTTGTTGCTTTTATAGGTTGTTCAGTTTCGGTAAGTGATTCGGTATTCTTGCATTCAGGATAACCTGTGCAAGCAAGAAATTCGCCGTAACGCCCCTCTTTTTTCACCATTGGTTTACCGCACTTATCGCAATCTTTAACTGGAGTTAAATCAAGTGTAGCTGCATTGTTCTCAGCAATTTGGATATTACCATTATCGTCTCGTGTATAGTTGCTTGAAAATGAACACTCTGGATACCCTGTGCAGGCGATAAATTGCCCGTTTTTACCAATTTTAATATTGAGTTGCTTTGCACAAAGAGGGCATTTCAAATCTGTTGGAATACCAACACCTTTTACGTTGAGCATATTTTGGGTCGCACTTTCAAGCCTCTCTTTAAAAGGGGTATAAAATTCATTTAATACTTCAAAATATTTACGGGTTCCGTTTTCAATATTGTCTAATTTATTTTCCATCTCTGCTGTAAATGTAGCGTCAAGGATTTCAGGGAATGAGGCTACTAAAAGATCATTTACAATAAATCCAAGTTCATTTGGAACAAAATATTTTTTTACAAGATCGACATAACCTTTATCTCTAATAGTTGATAGAATAGTGGCATAAGTGCTTGGGCGTCCTATTCCATTCTCTTCAAGCTCCTTAACTAATGATGCTTCTGAAAATCTTGGTGGCGGTTTTGTAAAATGTTGGGCGGGGATAATCTCTTTAGGGTTTAACTTCATTCCCTCTTTTAAGTCTGGGATAATCTGCTTATCTCTTTTTTCAAGTTTACCATAATTGTCTGATGTATCGCCATTGTCTGCTATATCCCCATTATTTGAAGAGTCTCCATTGTCTGATATCTCCCCATTATCTGATGCACCGCTGTTGTCTGATTTTTCATCAACATCAGAGTATAGAGCCATAAAACCCTGAAATTTTACCGTATTTCCACCAACAGTAAATGTGTAGTCGCCTGCTTCAATCAAGATTGTTTTCTGGTCAATAACAGCCTGAGCCATCTGAGAAGCAACAAATCTCTTCCAAATAAGGTCATACAGTTTAAACTGATCAGGTGTGAGATATTTTTTAACTTTTTCTGGAGTAGTAAAAACAGATGCAGGTCTTATTGCCTCATGAGCATCTTGAGCCTTATTTTTATTTTTAAAAAACCTTGGCTTATCCATTGCATACTCAGCTCCAAACTTCTCTTTAATAAGGTTTAAAGCCTCATTAGCTGCTTCATCTGCAATACGGGTTGAGTCTGTTCTCATATAGGTAATTAAACCTTCGGGTCCACCAGTCCCAATTTCAATCCCTTCATAGAGCTGCTGTGCAACAGACATTGTCTTTTTAGCTGAAAATTTAAGGCGATTAATTGCGTCCTGCTGAAGTTTGCTCGTGATAAATGGTGGAAAAGGGTTTTTGTTAATGGTCTTAATAGTTATCTTATCAACTATGAAATCTGAATTTTTAAGATCGCTAATTATCTTTATAACCTTAGTTTCATTAGGGATATTTACCTTTTTACCTTTATATTTTGAAAGTGCTGCAAGAAATGGCGGTGGGGCTGTTTTTGATAGCAATTTAGCATTAATTGTCCAATACTCTTCTGGTTTAAAAGCTCTTATCTCTCTTTCACGATCACATATTATCTTTACAGCAACGGACTGGACACGTCCTGCACTTAAATTATTTTGCACACGTCTCCATAAAAGAGGAGATATTTGGTATCCAACAAGACGATCTAATGTTCTTCTTGTCTGTTGGGCTTCATACTTATCAATATGAAGCTCTGTGGGTTGACTTAGTGCTTCGGCAATACCCTTTTTTGTAAGCTCATGGATAAGCACTCTGTAAAATTGTCGCCCCTTTTTCTTTAGGATTTCAGCAGTATGAAACGCTATAGCCTCACCTTCACGGTCAGGGTCAGGTGCAAGATATATAGTATCAACGCCTGTTGCAGCACTTTTAAGCTCTTGAATTACTTTGGATTTGCCTTTTATATTTATATATTCAGCTTTAAAGTTGTTTTCAATATCAATGCCAAGCTCTTTTTGGGGGAGGTCTTTTATATGCCCAGCAGTTGCGGCAACTTTATATTCATTTCCTAAATATTTTTTAAGTGTTTTGACTTTAGTGGGAGACTCAACAATTAACAGTGGTTTACTCAATTTTACTCCTTAAGATTTATAAAACATTTTTCCAGATGAGCGTTTTACTATTCCCATAAGTTCAAGGTCCATTAAAGCAGCAGTGATACCTCCTGTGTCAAGAGAAGACTTTTCAATAATTTGGTCAATGTGCATGGGATCAGATTTAACAATATTTAAAATTACTCTTTGGTATTTATCAGGCTCAAACAGTAGGGGGAGATTTGCATCTTCTTGCTGTTTAACTAAAGATTGCGATCTATTTTTAGATTGTTGTTTTGTTTTAGAATTGCTGTAAGATTCTGCTCTCTCTTTTGGAGGCAATAGATGAATCAGCTCCTCAATTACGTCCATATAATTCACAACAAGTTTTGCCCCTTGTTTTAAAAGAGCATGAGTACCAGAACTTTTTGGAGAACTGATATTACCCGGAACAGCAAAAACCTCTCTGTTATACTCAGCGGCAAGTCGTGCAGTTATAAGAGAACCGCTCTTTTCTGCAGCTTCAACAACAACCGTTCCAAGCGACATGCCAGCAATAATTCTATTTCTCATGGGGAAATGACGAGCTTCTGGCTCGGAATTAATACTAAACTCTGAGATTACAGCACCGTTATCAGCAATTTTATAAAATAGATTTCTATTTTCTGATGGGTAAATTTTGCCAAGACCACTGCCAAGCACAGCAACAGTTCTGCCTTTTGCACGCAACGCACCTTTATGGGCAGCAGTGTCAATTCCAATTGCCATTCCGCTTATAATCTCAAATCCATTTACAGCCAAATCATAAGCAAGTTCTTCTGCTGTGTTGAATCCGTAAATAGTAGCTTCACGCGATCCAACAATTGAAATAGATGGCAAAACCATTTCACAGAACTCACCAATATAGTTTTCATTACAGCCATTGTTATTAGAATTATCAATACTATTACGATTCATTAAATCAAGATAGCCTATGTAAGTTATATATGGTGGCGGGTCTGGAATATGTTTAAGAAGTGTTGGATAGTTATCATCAACCATTGTTGAAATTTTAAATCCAGATTTTTCAATCTCTCTTATCTCTTTTTTGAGTTCATTAACTATTGGTAAACTTTGAAAATATGGATTTAATAGGGCAGATAGTGTTTTGCTGCTCATTCCTTTTATTGTCATTAGATCGTTTTTGTGAGCCTTTAGCACATTTTCAGGCAAGCCAAATTTTTCAATAAGTCGGCTGTATAGTATATTGCCAATACCTGGAATATTTTTAAGTATAAACCATGAAAGATATTGTTCAATAATTTGCTCTATTGTATGAGACATTGATTAATTATTATTGTTTCTTAAGATTAGTTTATTTAAGAGCTTGCAACCTCTTTTCAGCTTTCTCTCCAGCAGGAGTAAAGGGAAACTGTTTAATCACTTTTTTTAGATACTCACGACCATTATATTTATCTTTAATAGCAATATAAGAATAGGCGGTTTTTAATAGTGCGTCAGGGACTTTTCTGCCGTTTGGATATTTTTCAACAAGCTCTTTAAAAATAGCAATTGCACCTTTGTAGTCTTTTGTAGAATAACGACACTCACCAATCCAATAGTATGAATTAACAGCAAGAGAGTGGTTTGGATAATTTTGTGCAAGCAATCTAAACTCTTGTTCAGCAGCTTGAAATTTATTGTTAATAAGAAGTGCACGAGCTTTACTGTATAACACTTCTGGTTTGGAAGATGCCTGAGACGATGTGTGGTCTTTTTGATAAATCTCATCTGATTTGGAAACTATTTTATCAGCTTCATTTGAAGAGTCAGGAGAAAATATATCTTCAGAGCTTACAGAAGGCAAAACACCTTCTGTAATATCAGCTTCTCCAATAGCTTCACCAGTACCAAAAATTTCATTGTCTTGAGAAATATCTTGTTTAGTATCTTGAACAACCTCTTGTGCTTCATTTAATCCAAGTGCCTGCTCAATTCTCTCTAACCTTATTGATAGTTTATCAAGCCTCTGCTCAACTGTCTGTTTAGATTGTTTTGAGCCTTCAGAAACCTGTGATGATGACGATGAAGGTTTAGCTTTTTTTGCTGGCATGGCACAAGATGCAAGGAATGTGCTGTATGCTGTTAAGATAGCTGCAAAAATAAGCATAACAGGAACAGAGTTTCTGAAGTTGTGTTGCATAAATATACCGTTATTATTTGCCTCTAAGATTATTTACTTTTTATCGTATTTATTTTTTTACCAGCCACTTTAAAAGGCACAGCTTCTGGTTGGGATAGCTTAATAGGCTTTATATTTGACAAAAGTAGAATTGGACTTGCAACAAAGATTGAAGAGTAGGTACCAACAACAATTCCAAATATCATGGCAAAAGCAAAGTTGTGTATAATCTCACCACCAAGAAAAAATAGTGCAAGCAAGGCAACCAATGTTGTACCTGAAGTTAAAACAGTTCTGCTAAGAGTCTCGTTAATACTTTTATTTATTATAGTCTCTAAAGGCAGCTTGTTTGATTTTGTTATATTTTCTCTTATTCTATCATAAACAATAATAGTGTCATTAAGAGAGTAACCAATTATAGTAAGCAGAGCCGCAACAATCTGGAGTGAAAATTCAAGGTTAAGAACAGAAAAGACCCCCACAGTTATTGTTACGTCATGGATAAGAGAGACAACAGCACCAATTGCATATTTTAGATTCATATACCAAAACAGAACAAGAGTAATAATAAGAGCTGCTGTAATCAGAAACGGTATTCCCACTTTGAATATAGAAAGAAAATATACTGACGACATCAATGCCCCTGCAATAACGCCTGATAGAACCCACTTCATCTCAAATCTGCCAGATATATATATGGTTATGAAAAGCAGAGAGTAAAAAATTGCGAGCAATGCTTGAGTTCTTAAATCTTGACCAACCTGTGGACCTACCATCTCAATACGTCTAATTTCAGGTAGAGAGGCAGTAGATGTTTTTAATGCGTCAGTAACAGCTTGAGAAAGGTTGTCTTCGCCCATCTCTGTATTGCTTGACTTAATAAGAAATTCGCTGCCATCTTCTCCAAAACTTTGAACTGATGTATTTTTAAGTCCCACTTTATTCAGACCAGAACGTATCTTTTCAACAGGAACATCTTGTGTGAACTTAACCTGTATAAGCATACCACCAGCAAAATCAATTCCATAATTGGGTCCACCATGTATTAGAAGAGATGCTAAACTTATTATAATCAGGATAAGGGACAAGGCGTATGCTTTTACCCTGTTTCCTGTAAAATTAATATTAATACCGGGTTTTATAAACTGCATTATCTGTTACCTTCCTTTATCTTTTTATACTTTTATTTTGAATATAAACTTAATTACTATTTTTATCTGCTGCTATAATCTGTCCAATTTCTCCATTCAGCATCATTCATTTACCACATTTTTAGCCCCATATAAGCGTGATAATTTACGATCAAACGTATATAGAACTAATTGCCTCTTCCTTGCATCATTTAAAATTAAACAATCTGCAAATCCTGCGTTACTTGTGCTAAAAACGGTCAGTGCGTTATCTAAATTAGCGGCATTTTCTAAATGAACACAAGGATGTTGAATGAGCTTTTCTAAAACAGAAACAATCTGTTCTTTTGTGAATTTATAACTACTTTGTAAAACCCATACAGTTTCGATCAAAACAATTTGACACACCCAAACCTCATTTTGCGAATTTAGCAACGCTCTTGCCAATTGTGATTGCTCTTTAGCATTAGGATCGCTGACCAAAAATCGCACCAAAACGTTTGTATCAATTGCAATCATTAAATCTTTCCTGAGCTTTAAGCGAAATAGTTTTTTCCATATCCTCAATTGAAACACTAATTTCTGCCGTTAAAAGACCGAATAAATCATCAAGAGTTTTTTGTTGGGAAAAATTATTCGATGGTGCTTGAAAAGTTTGTAAGTTACCAAAAGGTTTACGGCAAATGCTTTCTCTATAAGAATGGATAATATTTAATAAAGCTGGCAGATACTCAGCAGGTGTCTGTTCCAGTTCTTGTTGTATTTGTTCGATATAAATTTCTTGAGTTATCATTTGCTAAACCTCATAAGTTCTTTTATATGCTCAATTTAGATACTTTTTTAACAGAAACAATGTATTGAAAAATGCTTCTTGAAAGTATCAAAGCAGTAAACATACTTGAAATTATGCCCATTGCTAATGTTACAGCAAATCCCTTAACCGGACCTGTTCCAAACTGAAATAGAACAATAGCAACAATTAGTGTTGTAATATTTGAGTCCATGATAGTAATTGCAGCTCTCTCAAACCCAGCGTTTACTGCTGCTAAAGGAGTCTTACCAGATGCAATCTCTTCTCTTATTCTCTCATAAATAAGAACATTTGCATCAACAGCCATACCAATTGTAAGAACGATACCAGCAATACCGGGAAGTGTTAGAGTTGCCTGAAATGCTGCAAGCCCAGCACCAATTAAAGTGATATTGGCTATCAAAGCTACATCTGCGATAACTCCAGCACCCATATAGTAAACAGCCATAAAAAGAACTACAAGAATACAGCCTACTAAACCAGAAATAAGCCCCATTCTAATTGAATCAGAACCAAGTGTTGGACCAACTGTTCTCTCCTCAATAATTTTTACAGGGGCAGGTAATGCTCCAGCTCTTAGAACAATTGCCAAGTCTGTTGCCTCTTCCATTGTGAAATTACCCGTAATTCTCGCCTTTCCTCCAGCAATTTTATCTTGTATTACAGGTGCTGAATAGACATTTTTATCAAGCACAATAGCAAGTCGTTTCTTAATATTTTCCCCAGTAACTCTCTCAAATATCCTTGCACCTTTTCTGTCAAACTCAATACTTACATAAGGTTCATTAAATTGAGAATCTATCTCAACCCTTGCATTTGTAAGAGTGCTTCCATCAAGCAGCACCTTTTTTTGAATCAAAAACGGAACTTTATTTGTGGATACTGAATTATTATTAACCTCAAGTTGATAGAGAAGCTCATCTCCCGGGGGAACAGTGCCTTTTACGGCTGCATCAATATCTCCAGTTTCATCTACAAGTTGAAAATTGAGTCTTGCGGTTCTTCCAATTAGCTCTTTTGCACGCTTTGTATCTTTTATACCTGGAAGCTGAATCTGAATTCTATCTTCACCCTGTAGTCTAATATCTGGTTCGCTTACACCAAACTCATCAATACGGTTTCTTATGGTCTCAAGAGCTTGTTCTGTAGCCATCTTTTTTATATTTAAAGATTCTTCATTTGGCAAAGATAGCACTACACGGTGTTTTTCACCTTCTGTAGTAGTAGATTGAACCTTAAAATCATTAAAAATTTCAGTTACAATAGCATTAAAACCTTTGAGGCTCTCTTCACCCTGCAACTCAATGTTTATGTTATTTTTTTCACTTGATATACCAAGATGTTTAATATCTTTTTTTCTAAGCTCTTGTTTAAGCTCATCAACTGTGCGTTCAATTGTTGTTTCAACTGCCTTTTCTGTTTGTACTTCAAGGACAAGGTGCATACCGCCTTGCAGATCAAGTCCAAGGTTTATTTTTTTATGGGGCCAAATATTGGCATTTAAGGTTGGCAGAAGATAAATTATCGCCCCCACCATTACCACTATATTGACTACACCCCGCCATGTAAGCATCTTCAATCTAATTTACTCCTATATTTTATTTTTTATCTTAAATCTCTATTATTGTTATCTATTTCTTATTTTCTTCTTTTTTGTTCTCATCTTTTGTTTTTTGAGGAACAGATGATTTTTGATTAAGTGCAGCAACATTGCCTCTGCTAATCTTGATTTTAACATTTTCAGCAATCTCAAGAGATACTGTGGTGTCTCCAAGCGAAACTATTGTTCCATGTATTCCGCCTGATGTTATAATTCTATCCCCTTTTTTGAGGTTATTTATCATATTTTGATGCTCTTTTGCTTTTTTCTGCTGAGGGCGAATTAAAAGAAAATAAAATATAACAAACATAAGAATCAAAGGCACAAAGGCTGTAAAGCCACCGCCTGCTGGTGCTGCACCTGACGCTCCTGCTTGTCCCATTGCATAAGCTGTGCTGATCATAAAACTCCTCCATAAATCTCAAATTGATAATTGAATTGATAAAATTAAGAAATAACGTAGCTATATTTCCACACAAATATAAACGAACTGTTTCAGATACACAAAAGATATTGCTCTGTCAAGATAGAGCGATCTTTCTATTAACCTTTGTCATATACAATATTACTATTACCTCTTATCATGGTGTCATCACTTATAATTGATATAGTCATATTACGCTTACACTCAATATCTACTATCTCTTTACGCTTTTTGTTAAGAAGATAATCTGCAACCTCTTTGGGTAGGGTTGCTATTACAGTTTTTATATCACCCCTTATTGTATTTAGGTTGAGCTGACGCATAAATGCAAGTGCAAGATTTTCTATAGATGGGACCATACCGCGTCCCTGACAGTGTGTGCATGTTGTGAAATTGCCAAAAGTTATAGCGGGTCTAAGTCTTTGGCGAGACATCTCCAAAAGTCCAAATTTTGATATTATCCCAACCTTTGCCTTAGCTTTATCTGATTTCATAAATTTTTTAAGAGTCTTCATAACCTCAGCCTTATGACGAGTCTCTTTCATATCAATAAAATCAATAACTATAAGCCCTCCCATATCTCTAAGCCTCAATTGCCTTGCAATCTCTTCTGCTGCTTCAAGGTTTGTGTGGAATGCTGTCTGTTCAATATTTCTTTTACCAGTAGATTTTCCTGAATTTACATCAATTGCAACTAAAGCTTCGGTCTGATCAATTACAATTTCACCGCCTGACTTTAATACTACATGGGTTTCAAATATAGATGCAATCTGATCTTCAATCCTATATTTTGAAAATATAGGTATTTCGCCTTTGAGAAATTTGACAATACTTTGCTGTTTAGGATCAATAATTTTTATGAATTCTCTTACCTCTTTGAAAACCTCTTCATCATCTATGATAATTTCTGAAACATCTGATGTGAAATAATCCCTTATAGTTCTGACAGCAAGATTTTGTTCTTTGTATAAAAGTGCTGGTGTTGGGCTTTCTATGCTCTTTTCATTTATGTTTTTCCAAACCCGCATAAGGTATTTTAGATCATTGCTTAACATGGTTTTAGTTGCGTCTTTACCAGCAGTTCTGACAATAAATCCAAACCCTTCTGGCAGTTTCATTGCATCAACAAGGGATTTTAGCCTTTTTCGTTCATCTTCGCAGGTTATTTGTCTTGATACACCTTTAGTTGATGTTCCTGGCATTAAAACTGATAATCTACCGGGGAGAGATATAAAAGTTGTAAGCATTGCACCTTTGTGCATTATGGGGTCTTTTATCACTTGCACAAGCAGCTCCTGTCCTTTTTGGACAATTTGAGATAAATTTCTGCTCCCAGAGTCGCTATCCATAAAATAATCGCTGTGTATCTCCTGTTGCTGCAAAAAACCTTGTCTCTCAGCACCATATTCAACAAATACAGCTTGAAGACTTGGTTCTACCCTTGTAATCGAACCTTTGTAAATATTGCCTTGTGTTATCTCTCTTGCTTCAGTGTCAAGGTGAAGCTCTTCTAATTTGTTATCTTTTATTGTAACTATTCTACACTCACCAGAATCAAGCGCATTAATTAATATCTTTCTTGTCATTCAATGTCTGTGCATCCTCCTTTTTTATTATATTTTCAGCGTATTAGCTTTAATGTTAATTTTTAATAATATCTCATAATATTGACATTTTATAGCACTCTATAAAATCTTCAAATTATGATTAAGCTTTTTGATTCTTATTTTCTCAGACTTGCTATTTATAGCATATTATGGCATTTATCTTTTCTTTAAAATTTCTATTATTATCTCTATTAATTTAGAAAATACATGATTAACCTATGATTTCAAGTAATTTTTAACCTATAATTTTAATTTAAAATATCTCAATATATGTTTTGCGGAGGAGTGTATATTTATGATGGATGACCGTTATAACCCTGAAAAAGTGGAGTCCAGATGGCAGGAATACTGGGAGAAAAATCGCATTTTTCGTGCATCTGAAGATGAGTCAAAAAAGAAATATTACCTGCTGGAGATGTTTCCATACCCTTCCGGCAAAATACACATGGGTCATGTAAGAAACTACACTATTGGAGATGTAGTAGCAAGATATAAAAGAATGAATGGATACAATGTTCTCCACCCAATGGGTTGGGACGCATTTGGTATGCCGGCAGAAAATGCAGCAATTGATAATAAAACCCACCCCGCAACTTGGACATATCAAAATATCAGCACCATGAAAGGTCAGCTAAAAAGAATGGGCTTTTCTTATGATTGGGAGAGAGAGGTTGCAACTTGTAAGCCAGATTATTATAGATGGGAACAGTGGCTCTTTCTCAAGATGCTTGAAAAAGATATGGTTTATAGAAAAGAGTCCTATGTGAATTGGTGTGAACATTGCCAAACCGTTCTTGCAAATGAACAGGTAGAAGATGATTCTTGCTGGCGTTGCGGAGAGATGGTGCAGCAAAAAAAACTCTTTCAGTGGTTTTTTAGAATTACTGACTATGCTGAAGATTTACTTATCCATTGTGATAAACTTCCAGGGTGGCCTGAAAAGGTTACTTTGATGCAAAAAAACTGGATAGGCAAAAGCACGGGTTCAGAGATTTCATTCAAGATTGAAACTGATGCTTGTAATGCTCCTTGTAATGATACTTCTTGTAAATCTAAAGAATCAAATAAAGATATAAATAAAACCCAAATTAAAGAAGACTACATAAAAGTCTTTACAACAAGACCAGATACCCTATTTGGTGCAACTTTTATGTGTTTAGCTCCTGAACACCCTTTAGTTGAATCTTTATCAAAAGGAACAGAGCAAGAGAGTGCTGTTGCTGCATTTGTTGATAAAATCTCAAAGCAAGAGAGATCATCATCTTCAATTGAGAAATATGAAAAAGAAGGGGTATTTGTTGGTGCATGGTGCATAAACCCAGCAAATGGAAGACGTATGCCAATATATACCGCAAATTTTGCATTGATGGAGTATGGAACTGGGGCTGTAATGTCAGTTCCAGCACATGATCAACGAGATTTTGATTTTGCTAAGAAATATAATCTTGACATTGTCGTTGTTATCCAACCCAAAGATAGAGAAACTCTTGATCCCTCAACAATGATAGAGGCTTGTCCTGATCCGGGCGTTCTTGTGAACTCTGGCAAATACAACGGCATGGATAATTTTGAGGCAATGGATAAAATTACAAGCTGGCTTGAAAAAGAAGGACTTGGAAAAAAGACAATAAGTTTTAGACTAAGAGATTGGGGTATTTCACGTCAAAGATATTGGGGAACTCCAATTCCTGTGATTCACTGTGAAAGCTGTGGAGTTGTGCCTGTTCCAGAATCTGATCTTCCAATAACTTTGCCAGAAGATGCACATCTTCTGGATAATGGTGGGTCGCCTCTTCCAACTCTTGATTTTTTCAAACAAGCTGCCTGCCCCAAATGTGGCAGAACTGATGCAAAACGTGATACTGACACTATGGACACATTTGTTGAATCTTCTTGGTATTTTGTAAGGTATTGCAGCCCCCATTGTTCAAATGCCATGTTTGATAAAGATGCTGTTAAATATTGGATGCCTGTTGATCAATATATTGGTGGTGTTGAACATGCAATCTTGCATCTGCTCTATTCAAGGTATTTTATGAGGGTTTTAAATACATTAGGTCTAATTGACTTTAAAGAACCTTTTACAAATCTTCTAACCCAAGGAATGGTTTTAAAAGAGACCTTAAAATGTCCTGAACATGGCTATCTTTTCCCTGAAGAGGCTAAAATTTCTGATGGTAAAGCAAGTTGCACAAAGTGCGGCAAAGATGTTGAGATTGGCAGAGTTATTAAGATGTCAAAATCAAAGAAAAATGTTATTGATCCAAATGATCTGTTAAATAAATATGGTGCTGATATAACAAGGCTTTTTTGTCTTTTTGCATCTCCTCCTGAAAAGGGTTTAGAGTGGAATGATGATGGTGTTGAAGGTTGTTATAGGTTTATCAATCGTGTATGGAGACTTGCCGCTTTATGTATGGATATAGCAAAAGATGTTAAGGCTTATAATGGACCTCTTGCTGAACTTTCCTACAGTGATGCAAAAAAACTATACACCAAAGCTCATCAAACAATCAAAAAAGTTACAGATGACATTGAAGGAAGTTTCCATTTTAATACAGCAATAAGTGCTGTTATGGAGCTTGTAAATGCAATGTATAGTATTGAATTAAACGCAGCCTCTTCTGAGGAGGTTAAATCTGTTGCTCTATTTTGCATTGAACATATTATTTTGCTTCTCTCCCCAATAGTTCCACACTTTGCAGAAGAGGTTTGGGAGCTTATGGGTAAAAAATCTGGAACTATTACTGAACAGAGCTGGTCATCTTACCGTGAAGATGCTTTAGTAACTGATGAGATTTTGGTTGTAGTGCAGATTAATGGTAAACTTAGATCAAAATTCGCAATTGATGCAAACAGCAGTGATGAGCTAATTCAAAAAACAGCCCTTGCTGACGAGGTAGTGCAAAAATATATAGAGGGTAAAGATATAAAAAAAGTGATAGTAGTAAAAAAGAAATTGGTTAATATTGTTGTGTGAAAAAACAATTGAAAACCTAAACATATCAACGGAATAGAATGATGTTGAAACAATAAAACAAAATTCAAACAAGATTTGACAACTTTTTAAAAGTTGTCAAATCTAAATCCAATCTAAATATAAGCCTAAATTTTGAATTCATTTTATATAACCATGAAGATTAATAGCATCTTAATATTATCAGCATTAACCATTATACTTAGCTCTTGTGGATACACTTTACAAGGAAGAGCAAATTTACCTTCCAACATAAAAAGCGTTTCCGTCTCAATTTTTAAGAATAGAAGCTCAATTGTTAGTGCAGAGATGCTCTTTACAAATGCTTTGATTAAAGAGCTTATGAGAAGCAGTAATGTAAAAGTGATAACGGATAATAATAGTGCTGATGCGGTTATTTACGGCACAATTGCATCTATATCTTTTGATGCTTTAGCCAGAACATCAGGCGATATAGTTTATAAAAGAGGCATTAATGCCGTGCTTGATATTGAGATAAAGAGCAGAACAGGGGATATTATATTTTCTTTGAATAAATTTACAGAAAGCGAATCTTATGATGTTATACATCAAAATTCTATAGATGAGACAGTTATAAAATCAACCCTTGAGAGAATCGCATACCGTATTGCAAGAAGATTTGTAAGCCAGATGATCGACAATTTTTGACAAATATATTTTTATTCATATAACAAAAAGAATAGGGTTTCAAACGTCATTGTCTGAAACCCTATTCTTTTTGTTATATTTAAACTAATTTGGATATAATTTACTATAAACTATTTAGTTTCTACATTGCTTATTAAGCCTGTTTATTTAGATATTTTGCAAGTCTTGAAGTTTTACGTGCGGCAGTATTTTTATGTAAAATTCCTTTTTTAGCTGCTTTTGCAATAACAGACTGTGCTGTTTTGAATATTTCAGCAGTGTTCTCAGCAGCCTCTTCTTTTGCAACATAAACCTTTTTTATTGCTGTTTTCATAGCTGATCTTGTTGATCTATTTCTTAATCTTCTAACTTCATTTTGTTTTGCACGTTTAATAGCAGATTTATGATTAGCCAATGTTTTTCTACTCCTTAATTTTTATTAATTAGATGTTTTATTTTATTTATTTATCAATATTTGATCTTGATTTTTATATACTTTAGACTCTGTATTTAAAGTATATGAATTTACTGTATATTAATCTATTTTGTCAAGAAAAAACTCGGTAGGCAACTACTGGCAAATCATAAAGAGTTAGGATTATTAAGAGCTACGAGTTGATTTAACAATATTTAACAATTTAGCAAATGTCACCCAATTGTCAAATATTGTTTAGATACATTATTCTACGTTCTTTTTCTCTTTTATCTCTGTTTTTGCCTTTAAATCTACAGGGCAGTAATCTTTTTGAGTCTCTCCATTTTCTGTTATAACATGATCAATAAGCTCAAGATCAATCAGGTCATGTGAGTGTTTAGTGATAGGGAAGTAGGTATTTGGTGTTCTACTATATCCCTCTTCAGAATAGATGAACTGATCAATAGCAGATCTGTGAGAGTAGTGCAAAGTGTTTGCAAAGAGATGAACCTTAATGTTATTAAGATGACATAAACTAACAGTTCCAGCAGTTCCAGAAGGGGCTATTATTTTATGATCTGATGTTACAGTAACAGCACCAAGAAACATCTTATTTGCCTGATCGATATAGTGGCTAACATCGTGTGCTGGTGTTACATGATAATCAATATCATGTTCTGTAAGAGTCTGAATTAGCTGTCGAGTTCTCTCTTTGTTTTGCTCAAGAATTATAACTCTAAACATAGGCTGAGTGGTCTTTTTTGCATGTATCAATATATTTGTAACCACCCAACTTGCAGAGTGAAGAATTATAACATCTCCATTTTTAACATATTGCAAACCATACTCTGTAAGAGTGGCAGCTTTATTTTTAAACAGTTGAATCTGTTCTCTAAGACTTGTCTCAGCTTTTTCTCTTATCTGTTCAATAGTTGGTTCAGTTTTCATCAAATGCCGCATATCTCTTTCAAAATGTTCGATAAGATGAATCAGAGGAATAATTTTAGGCTGTGAGTTTTTTATAGCATCTGCAAGCTCCATGTAGAGGTTAGTAACCTCTTCTTTTGAACATTGAAGCTCTTTTGTGGAAGCAATAAAACTTTCCAGTGCCAATATTGTTGTTCTTGCAATGCCTTGAACATCACCAATATCCCTGAGCAGTTTATACATAGTGTTTCTTACATTTTCTTTCATAGCGATACCCATAAATAAAGACAAAGATAGATTGATGATATTATAAGTGTCATAATGGTAATTAAGGCACTTGATTTCATAAATTCAAAAAAGCTGATATGAACTCCATTTTGTTTTGCTATTCCAACAGAGACAATATTTGCCGAAGCCCCTATCATAGTTAGATTTCCGCCAAAACAAGCTCCAAGTGCCAAAGCCCACCATAAAATATTGTTCGGTACAGGAGAGGCTTCCAACATAACTCTAACAATTGGAATCATAGTAATAGTAAAAGGGATATTATCTAAGAAACCTGAAACAATACCTGAAACCCAAAGAACCGTAAGCACCATAATGTATGGGTTGCCACCAATTTTTAAGAATACATTATGTGCAATCCACTCAATAACACCTTTATGTTCAAGAACTCCAACTAAGATAAATAGACCTGCAAAGAAAAGGAGTGTACTCCACTCAACCTCTTGAAGCATGTGTTCAACATCTACCTTTGCTATGCAAAGAAGAAACATTGCCATCATAAGGGCAACAACTCCGGGTGAGAGTTTTGTAATGGTTTGAGTTACAAAAAGAAGAAGAGCAATTGCAAGGCATGTAAGAGCTTTTGTTAATAGTTTTTTGTCAATAGTTGTATTTAAAAACTCCATTCTGATTTTTTCAAGCAAAAGCTGGACTGTAAAGAGTTTTGCAAGGTTTGTGTTTATAGGTGCAAATTTTTCTTTATTGGTTGCCCATATAAGTAACAAAGTAGCAGCCACTGAAATTACCACGGGAATAAATAGATTTCCCGCAAATTGGTTAAAAGTTAAAGCAACCTTTGAGCCAATAATTATGTTTGGTGGATCTCCAATAAGTGTTGCAGTTCCTCCAACATTTGAGATAACAGCCTGAGATATTACATAAAGTTTTGCATCAAGTCCCATACCACGAGCAAGCTCAATGATAATTGGTATAATAATCAAAACTGTAGTTACGTTGTCCAAAAAAGCTGATACCACAGCCGTAACAACGGAGAATAGGATTAAAATTTTTAAGGGGTTTCCTTTTGTCATCTGTGCAATTTTGACAGATAGCATGGCAAAAAAGCCAGACTTTCTTAAGACTGAAACAATGATCATCATACCAAGCAGCAGCATAATAGTCTCAAAGTCAATCAAAGAGGCTGCTGTATGTTCATCAATAACATGAACCATAAGCAGAACCATCACCCCGAGAAGTGCTGACACAGCTTTGTTGACCAATTCAAAAGTTATGACAGCATAGACAACCAGAAACACGATAATTGGCAGTAACGCTCCTTCCATAAATCTCCTTTTTAAAAATACTTTTTAAATAGTTAAGAAATAAAAAAGGTCTTGAAAATTAAATTTCCAAGGCCTTTTTATATTTCTGTATGTTCGGAACTATTATATTTTAATTAGATACCATTTATTAAAGATATAAAATAGTATTAGATAATACAACATTCCGTTTGATTAATTTGTGATATAGCAAATTGTTCCAGAATATGTCAACACATTCCGAACATTTGAACAGTTAGAATGCTGATTTCATACAAATACCACTCATAATCTTTCTATTATTGGTCAAAAAAACATCGCTTATGGCGGTGCAGTCTGAATTAAGCATTTTTTTACTCTACTCTTTTTTTTGCCTTTAAATCTACAGGGCAGTAATCTTTTTGAGTCTCTCCATTTTCTGTTATAACATGATCAATAAGCTCAAGATCAATCAGGTCATGTGAGTGTTTAGTGATAGGGAAATAGGTATTTGGTGTTCTACTATATCCCTCTTCAGAATAGATGAACTGATCAATAGCAGATCTGTGAGAGTAGTGCAAAGTGTTTGCAAAGAGATGAACCTTAATGTTATTAAGATGACATAAACTAA
>JADFZQ010000034.1 GCA_015232455.1 Desulfamplus sp.
AGTAGGACGCTGCCGGATTATTTATATCTTATCTTCATATTTATAAACTTATAAATTTGTGAATTTGTAAAAAAGCCTATACATTATGTTTAATTACATAATGTATAGGCTTTTTTGGTTTATTTGATTGTCTATTAGATTGATTGTACATTAAGATATGCTTGGAACATAAATACGAAATTTAAAACGCATTCAATTGGCAATATTTTATCTTTATCCCCAATTTTTCACATACAGAACCTACATCTAAACGTTCTATTCCAAATTTTGATGCGATCTCCCAACATTTAATACAGGTTATTCTACTATCTTTTGTAATATTCTGAATTGCACAATTTAGTTCTTCTGAGATTTCGACATCTATATTAAAATTTTTCCCATTAGGTTCATGTCCAAAAAGTCCAAGTTGGCACTCTTTAATCCTCAATTTCATAAGATCAGCCTGAATGCCAACATCTTTAGGTTCAACTCTTAGATTTTGTGCAATCTCATGTATTTTTTGACAACTAACTGTTTTGTTAGCGTTTTTTATCACAACCTCCTTTTCAAGAGTTGATGCAATTATAGGATCAACTGTTCTATTTAGATGTTTCATTGAGTATTGGTCAGAATTTTTAACTCCCATATTTTATCCTCACTATATCCTCATTATAAATTCAAAATTTCATCTCATGGCTGTATCATTATAGTTGGGTAAAGCCCTTTATTTTTCCCCTCTGGATATGGTTGTAAGGTGTTAAACGAAATAAACTGGTTTTTCTGGGCATGTCCTTTTTTTTCACTGCCGTTAAAAAAAGCACCATTTGCTTCTAAAATATGGTGTATTCTATCCCTAAATGCACCTATGAAGCTGCCACCATTACCCTCAAAAAACATGCTGCCCATCGTAAAGCTCGAGTTTATTTTAGAGAATTCTTCAATCGAAATACTATTTTTATCAAGGTCATCTTTACACTTTATCATACCCCAAACAAGATGTCCCTCTGGAATATTTAAAGGAACACGAATATCAATAATCGTGTGTGGCATAATAATTGAGTCTTTTCCAATTGTAAGACCCTTTCCAGCAGCACCTCTTAAAAAACTGTTAAATCCAACAAAGACATTTGTCCCAAGTTCTGCTCCAATTATCTTAGCACCGTGGGCAGTAACATTATTTCCTTCAAGACGTGAATTTATGATATAACAGTTCTCTTGAGCATTTGCTCCTTTACCGAGCCAAGCATTTTGTAAATATGCTCGTTGGGCAACCAGAACGTTTTCTCCTATGTGTGTAGGCGGCTTGTTTACTGCGTAGCGATCTAAGGATGCACTGCTTGGGACAGGTGTTGAGTGTTCAATGTTCATAACATCAAATACCCTTTGAAATGCCTCTTTTCTATCTTCAACAAAATCAATAAAGATGCCTCTTGGCGGAACTCCAGCTTTAAAATAGATATAATCGTCAAGTGCATCAACAGGGTGCTGATAAATGAAATTAAACTCTTCAGGATTTCTTACCCATACAGTTCCAGCAGGAACATTTAGGTGAGATATTTCTCCTGATTGAACATAAGAAAAATTGCCAATAACACAATCTCTCATTGTTGTAAGGTCAACTGTGGCAAACGCTCCTAAGAAAGAACCGTCAGATGGAGAGCCGTGAATATTGGCGTAATTTGCAGCTACGGTATTTCTTATGAAAAACTCCTCAAGAGTTTCTGGATCATGGGAGTAGTTATGGACAAGAGTTTTTATTAGCATACTGTCTTTAATATAAATTTCCTCGTCTCTGCTCACAGGGATTTCAAAATTTTGATACTGAAAAATATCTCCCTTTTTCTTCAACTCATCGCCTCTTATATCACTTTTATATAAAAGCGAATTTGTAATTTTACATTGCCCTAAAAAATAGCTGCCTGCTAAATTAGAGTGTTTAAATTGAAAATTTAGTGGGTGGTGAGGCGATATACCAAAGAAAGCATAAAATTTAACCATATGCTCAAATGGAATAATATCTTTAACGTAAGGATTTACATCAAATTCAAGCTCTCTTAAGTTAATATTTGCCCGCTGGATTATTCTGTCGTAAAGTCTTTGTAGCTCTTGCATCGTCTATATACCTTAAATATTTAGAAGGTTATCGTAATAGTTATGCTAAATGTTATTTTACTAATTTATGCTTTTTTTCTTTACCATGTATATTTGTTTATATCAAGATATAGGAAAAGCCAATGGCTGCGAATATACTGACTGACTCGTCAGTATATTCATGCGAATTAACTGTAAATACAGTTAATTCAAATAATTATCTTAAACTCTATCTTGACCTCTAAATTGCTTTGTGATAGGCGTATGCAGTTTTTTTTAAGTAATAGTTGAATCAAATTAAAATGGAATTGAAACTTTGAACTACATCAATGCAATTATAAATAATTCAAGGAGTTTAAAGTGCCGTAATGCACTTAATGTATAAATAAAAGGAGAGAGAAATTGAAAAGTTATAAAGTAAAAGAATTAATGGTATCGCTGTCAAAATATGCGACAGTAGATGAAAAAGCAACGCTGTTTGAAGCTGTTTTAGCCCTTGAAAAGGCACAGGCTGCTTACCAAGGAACAAAGTATCCACACAGGGCGATACTTGTTCTTGATGCAAATGGACAGGTTTCAGGTAAGGTGAGCCAAATGGACGTGCTTCGTGCCCTTGAACCTAAGTATTCAGAGATGCAGGAGACTTCAAATCTTGCAATGTATGGTTTTTCCAGCAAATTTATAAAATCTCTTGTCAACTATTACAACCTTTGGGATTCACCACTCACTGATCTTTGTAAAAAAGCAGGAGAGATACCAGTTATAAAATTTATGAGAAAGCCTATGGAAGGTGAATACATTGATGAAAGTGCATCGTTAGATGAGGCGATTCATCAGTTGGTTTGTGGGCATCACCAATCTTTGCTTGTAACTAAAGATGATAAAATTACTGGAATTCTAAGACTTACCGATGTTTTTGACTCTATCTGCACAGCAATGAAAACATGCGGTCTTGATAGTAATAATAGTTAGGCGAAAACTTATAAACTACGTTTTAATTAGAAGTCTAATAAGCAATTAAACTTGGAGGAAATCAAATAATGAATGTAGCAGTAGAGCAAACAAATAAAGTAAACTGGACTAAATATATCTGGCTTTCTGTTGGTGTAGTACTATTTCTGATCGTGTTCTATTCTCCAATGTGGCCAGACGCAGTTGATCCTATGGGAAAGCATTTTGCGTTAAGCCCTCAAGGCAAAGGTGCAATCGCACTATTTCTCCTTGCTGGCACATGGTGGGTATTTGAAGTTGTTCCAATTGGTGTTACAAGTCTTGCAATCGGTGTCTTGCAGGCTTTGTTCATGATAAGAACTGCTGATGAAGCATTTAAGGATTTTATGGATCCTTCTGTAATGTTCATATTTGGTTCTATAGTAATCGGACTTGTATTCACAAAGACTGGTCTTACTAAACGTATGGCATACAAGATGTTGTCGATTGTGGGTGAGAAAACAAGCCTAATTTATCTCGGATGTTTTATGGTAATTGCATTTTTGACTCTGTTTATGGCTCATACTGCTGTTGCCGCAACAATATATCCATTGCTTATAGCGATATACTCACTCTATGGAGAAAATGACAAACCAACTAAGTTCGGTAAAGGGCTTTTTATCGGAATGGCTTATGTGGCTGGAGCTGGTTCTGTTGTTACGCTGCTTGGTGCTGCCCGTGGTGCTGTTGCAATTGGTTTTTTTAAAGATATTGCAGGAAAGGAGATAAATTTTTTTGAATTTACATATTATTTGTTGCCTGTAGGATGGCTTATGGTAGTTGCATTGTGGATATATTTCATGATTGTTCTAAAGCCTGAAAAAGCAACAATTCCCGGGCTTAAGGAAAGAGCAAAAAGACTTTATGAAGAGCTTGGCGGAGTTACAAAGAATGAAATTATAGCCGCACTCCTTGTTGGTGCTGTTATTGTATCGCTTGCCTCGTTTGCGATTTTAACTGCCTATGTCCCAGGTTTCAAAGCACCTAATAAAACCGCCGTAATGCTTATTTCAACTATTTTGTTTTTCATTACAGGTATTCTTGATATTGATGACCTTGAAGATATACCTTGGAACATAATTTTGCTTTTTGCTGGTGCAATGAGTATTGGTTTCTGTCTATGGAATACAGGTGCAGCCCAATGGATGGCTATTAACTGGCTTGCAATTTTTAAAGAATCTCACTGGTTTGTATTTGTAATGGGTATTGCTTTCTTTGTTCTTGTTATGACTAACTTTATTATGAACGTAGCAGCAATTGCAATATCGTTGCCTGTAGCATTAGTAATTGCTCCATATCTTGGTGTCAGTGGGGAAGTTATTCTTTACGCTTCTCTTGTAACTGCTGGTATGCCATTCTTGCTTCTTGTTGGTGCTGCACCTAACGCAATTGCCTATAACTCCAAGCAGTTTACACCGGGTGAATTTTTTATGTATGGAGTGCCTGCAAGTATTATTTTGATGGTTGTGTTAGGAATTGCCGTTTATATTATTTGGCCCATGATGGGTATGCCTATTCTTGTAAAGTAAGTTTTTCTATATCTTCTATTTTAAAACAGGGGAAATATGCCTCACTGAGGAATATTTCCCCTGTTTTACTTTCTGAAATTCACTCAATTTAACCCCATTTAATCGAATTATCTAATGTTTATCCCTCACTTTTGAGATACTAATAGTATATTAATATAACATTATCACCATTATTAGATTATTATCTCCCCTCATTTTCTTTGATTCAGCCTACTGGCACGCATGTTGCTCTATCAATTATCAAACAAATTAAATTGACTTCATAAAACTAAACACTGATTAGGCGGTGGATTATGGAAAACACTTCAAATAAAAAGTTCTCTAATTCAAATAAAGAGCGGACAATAATAGATAAAAATGAATCAAAAAAAGATAAATACTATTATCGTTCACTTTCCAGAAACATCATGTTTACTGTAATTATAGTCTCATTTATGCCTCTTATCTTTGTTGCTGGAGTTCTTTTTATACAGTTTACTACAACATACACAGCAAAAACAACTGCCCATCTTGATACTCTTGTGAAAAAACATCGCCAAAATATAGATGTATTTTTAAATGAAAGGCAGAATAACATCAATCAGTTAGCATCAATGTCAACATTTGAAAATTTAAGCGATCATGCTTTTTTAGAACGACAACTTGCCATACTTCAGCGTGAATATGGAGAGGTTTTCACCGATCTTGCTGTTCTAAACGATCAAGGAGAGCAGGTTGCTTATGCTGGACCTTTTGGTCTTGAAGGGGCACATTACAAAGATGCCCAATGGTTTAAAGTAGCTATTAAACAGCCTCACTATATAAGTGATGTATTTCTTGGAATGAGAGGATTTCCACACTTTACGGTAACAACACGCCAATTTAAAGATGGAAAACCTTGGATACTTAGAACTTCGGTTCACTTTCAGGCATTTACCGATCTTGTCCAAAACATAAGAATTGGAAAAACTGGAGTTGCATTTATACTTAATCAAAACGGGGAGTTTCAAACGCATACATCTTTAAAGATTGAAAACCCTAAAGAGTTATACCAAAAGATGCTTCCTGAAAAAATATCGGAAACAGCTAATAATTTTGATACAAACACAATGAAAAAAGAGCTTATAAGCCAGCCTATAATTGAACACAGACATATTGGAAATACACTTTATGTAGCAACAATGCTTCAAAACAAAGATTGGGTTTTAATATTTCAACAAGATGCAGATGATGCTTTTGCAGATTTAAACAAAATTCGGCTCATCGCATTAATAGCATTTACAGCAGGCGGTATCGCCATCATCACTATGGCAATTATTCTGTCTCAGCGTATGGTTGCAAGAATTGTGAAGTCAGAGGGAGAAAAAGAGATGATGAATCAGCAGGTAATTGAACACGGAAGACTTGCAGCACTTGGGGAAATGGCAGCAGGTATTGCACACGAAATTAACAACCCAGTGGCAATTATGGTTGAAGAGGCAGGTTGGATAAAAGACCTTCTTGCAGAAGAGGAGTTTCAGAAAAGTGAAAACCTTGAAGAGTTCACCCGTGCATTGGATCAGATACGAAAACAGGGCTTACGTTGTCGAGATATAACCCATAAACTCTTAAGTTTTGCAAGACCTGCTGAGAGCGGAAACCATATAATCAATATTAACGATATGATAACAGAGACTGTAAATCTATTCAGCCATGAGGCAAAATTTAGCAACATTACCTTTGAGCAGCATTTTAAGCAGAACAATCTCCAATTCATGGCTTCTCAAACTGAGATTCAGCAGATTCTATTTAATCTTATCAATAATGCAATGGACGCAATGAAAGATATTGGTGGGAAAATTTTAATCTCAACTTCAAAAGAAGACAAAATGGTAAAAATAAATGTGGAAGATAATGGTTCTGGTATTTCACAAGAGCATATCGCAAGGATATTTGACCCATTTTTCACAACAAAACCTGTAGGAAAAGGAACGGGTCTTGGGCTTTATATCTGCTACGGAATTATCAACAAATTAGGCGGCAATATCACTGTAAAAAGTGCATTAAATCAAGGAACTGTATTTACCATATCAGTTCCAGCAATTGAAGACGAAGATGCTTGATAGCCAAAGCTCAAATCCAATACAAAAGTAGGTTGTAGGGAATAAGTGGAAAAAATATTTAAAATTTAAGCAATAGCAAAATCATAAAACAACACAATAAATTTAAGGAGGAAAACTATGAATGAACCAAGATTAATGCTTGTAGATGATGAGGCTGCCTTTATCGAAGCAATAAGCAAAAGGCTGAAAAAACGTAATTTCAATGTTGAGATGGCTAACAGCGGCATAGAGGCATTAGAAAAACTTAACCAGGGCAGCTTTGATCCTGAAGTTATAATTTTAGATGTTAAAATGCCGGGAATGGATGGAATTGAGACTCTTGAAGAGATCAAACGTAAGTATCCACTTATTGAGGTGATTATGCTTACAGGTCATGCAACAGTTCCATCTGCAATTGATGGAATGAAAAAAGGTGCTTATGACTATCTTATGAAGCCTTGCGATATGGAAGTTTTAGTAACAAAAGTGGGCGAAGCTGTGGAGAAAAAGAGGGCACAAGAGAACAAGATAATTGAAGCTCGTATGAAAGATATTATGCGTAGAAAAGGCTAAATACTTACTCCCACACATCAGGGATAGGAGACAAAAGCTCATGGAAAAAGATCATAAAACTCAACCTGAACTAATTGAACTTCTTTTAGTAGATGATGAAGAGGGATTTGTTCAGGTTCTTTCAAAACGACTTAGCAAAAGAAACATCAATGTTACTACTTCGTTGAGCGGTGATGGAGCAATCCAGCAGTGTAAGCGTAAAAAATTTGATATTATGCTGCTTGATTTAAAGATGGAGTTCATGGACGGCATTGAAGTTTTAAAAGCATTGAAAGAGATTGGAATTAATATGCCTGTTATTATGATCACAGGGCATGGCTCACTTGAAGATGCTAAAAAAGGGTTAGATTCTGGTGCTGTTGCCTGTCTTCCTAAGCCCTATGACTTTGAGGAGTTGGTAAAAAAGATCAGGGAAATTCATCAAGAGAGGAGGATTAATCAATGAGCGAATTCAATGTATTGCTGGTTGATGACGAGGAAGACTTTTTAATGCCTCTCGGAAAACGGCTAAAAAAACGGCAGCTTAATATCCTGATGGCTTCTAATGGTCAAGATGCTCTCTCCATAATAAAAGAATCTCCTGTTGATGTTGTTGTGCTTGATATGAAGATGCCCGGGATAAATGGGCTTGAAACACTTAAAGAGATAAAAAAGATAAATGGGTTAATAGAGGTGATAATGCTCACAGGTCATGCCAATATTGAAGTTGCAGTTCAAGGAATGGATTGTGGTGCTTATGACTATCTTATGAAACCCATGAATATTGATGAGCTTTACTACAAGCTGCAAGATGCTTACGCAAATAAGGTTATTAAAGAGGGTAAAGCAAAAAGATGATGTAGTAGGGAACAATGGGTGTAGGGAACAACGATCGTTGTTCCCTACGGATTAAAAAATCAGGAATGATGATCGTTGTTCTCTACGGGTTAAAAAAAAATCAATAACAATGATCGTTGTTCCCTACAGGTTGAAAAATAATGGAACTTTCAGGAGATATATCCTGATTAAATGACAACAATAAAAAAGAGGAAATGTAATCAAATGAAATTTTTTAAAGAGTTTGGACAGTTTATGATGATGGGTGCAAAAGCCCATGCAAAGTGGGAGATGGACGTATCCAACACCATTCTTAAAGACAAAAGAAGATTGATGATCCTTCTTATGCTCTGTATCCCAATTGCTATTCTTGGAGTTGCATTTGCTGATCAAGTAGGTGATGCAATGCCTCACATGCTGGGTGGTAAAACTGCTTACAGTCCTGCATTTTTCACCCCTTTTATCTTTGTTGCATCTATTCTTATCGGTGTCTGTGCGGGTCTTATTACAGGCTGCATTGGTGCTGGCGGCGGATTTATCATTGCTCCTGCTTTAATGAGTGCAGGAATTAAAGGTATTCTTGCTGTTGGAACTGACCTATTTCACATTTTTGCAAAAGCTATCATGGGTAGTGTTATTCACAGAAAACTTGGAAACGTCTCTGTTGGATTAGCACTTATCTTCTTGATTGGTGCAATTGTTGGTGCAACAGTTGGCGGTATGCTCAACCGTATTCTTTATGAGATTAACCCTGTTTTAAGCGATGCCTTTATCACAACCGTTTATTCACTGATGCTTGGAATGCTTGGTGCTTATTCAATGCTTGACTTTCTTAAAGCAAGAAAAGCAGGAGATACAAGCAGCGGACATGGCGGTAAAGCAGAGGGAGCTGAACTTGGAAATCTTCCTAAAAAACTTCAGGCAATCAATATTCCTCCAATGATTACATTTGATGAGGGTGTAGTTCCGGGTGGAAGAAAAATCTCTTGTGTATTCCTTATTCTAAGTGGTGCGTTGGTTGGTCTTACTGCATCAATTATGGGTGTTGGTGGTGGATTTCTAACTTTCCCGATTTTTGTATATGTTCTTGGTGTCTCTTCAATGACAACCGTTGGAACAGATATTTTACAGATTGTTTTTACTGCTGGTTATGCTGCAATTACCCAATATGCAATTTATGGTTTTATCTTCTACACAATGGCAATGGGAATGCTTCTTGGCTCACTTATCGGCATTCAGATTGGTGCTTTGGTAACTAAAGTTGTTACTGGAATCACAATTCGTGGATTCTATGCAATGGCAGTTTTAGCGGGTTTTGTAAACCGAATATTTGCTCTGCCAGCAAAGCTCAACTCTTTAGATATTATATCAATCACCCCAAAAACAATTGCTGTTCTTGATGGTATTGGAATCTACTCATTCTTTATAGTAATAGGCGGGTTTGCTGTATGGGTAATTGGTACATTTTTAATGAACATCAAAGTACTTAAAGGAGGCAGATAATGATTGCTCACAAAAATATATTCGCTAAAGGTGCGATTCTGATGGCTGGATTTCTGATTGTCCTTTTTATGATGTTCATGCCAATCTTTAACGGACATCATGCTATCAATATGATGGATAATCTCTATAACTCTATATCTAAAGGATCAGCCTACTATATTGACGGGCTTATTAAAGACGCTGAAAAATATAAAGATACAGAGATAAAAGTTGATTTTAAATTGAAATCAACTGAGATGGCAGCAGAAGCTATGCAGATTCTTACATCATCTGGTGCAAAGGTTGTACAAGATGGAGAGAAACTTGAAGTTGAAGGAAATCTTGGTGCAATTTTGCAAAATGCACTTGCAGATTCTGACATGATGTTTGCAAATGATGGAAAGAAACTTAAAGAAAAATATACATATAATGAATCTTATGATGAGAAAAAGGTGCTTTATAACTGGTGGAATGCTCTTAAAGGAACAAGTAAGTCTCTGACAAAACAGGAAAAATTTCCAGAAGCCAAATTTATAAACAACGTAATGACAAGAGCCGTAGAGTGTTCATACAACTACTATAAGGTTCAGGCAGAAAATATAAAAGATAAAGCTGGTGTTGTAATATTTTCATTGGTTTTCTATGTAATTTACACAATATGGTTTGGTTTTGCTATCATGTATCTGTTTGAAGGCTGGGGTATGCAGCTTAGCCATTGATCTTATCTTAATTGATCTTAATTAATCTTTTAGGAAAATTTAAATCCGTTATATATCAGGTGGGTCCTGCATGTTCGCCCATGATTGCCCGCTTGATATGTTCAGGTTGTGGGGTAGAGCTAAAATTTTAAGTTCTGCCCCATACTTTTATAAATTAGAGTTTGCATTTAACCTCCTGTAAAACCCATTTTCTATCAAGTAAACTCAAGGGGTCAATTCAAGTTTTGCAGGAACTCTATTAGACGAAACAAAAAAATCATGCAATGGCAAAACGAATGGTTTTACCAACAGCTTGAGCGTAATTTATCAATGTTGATAGGCTAATATTTTCAGTATGGTTTTCAATTCTGGAGATAGCGGATTTACGAGTCTTTAAAACTGCTGCTACTTGCTCTTGAGTTAAGCCTGCTTCAAGTCGTGCCTGTTTAAGGAGAACACCAATTTTGAACTGTTCGTATCCTTCGTCAAAATTATTTGCAAATTTAGAACTCATGTTTTTTCGGTTTTCAATATATTTATCAAGATCATCCATTTGGTTTTCTCCTGTTTAGGTATTCTTTTTTACGTTGTTCGGCTATATTTATCTCCTTTATAGGAGTTTTGCGGCTCTTTTTTTGAAAAAAATTGGTTAAGATGATCAATTCGTTATCACAGAAAAAGCAAAGAATGCGAAAAGTATCTTTGCCAATATCAATTATAACTTCCCAAATACCATCTGTATTAACTAACTTTTTGAGGTAATTACTTGGAACATAGTCAAGCTCACGAATAAGTTTTAATACCCATGCCACTTTTTGAGCTTGGGTATCTGTAAGATTATCAAAATAATCTTTAACAGGGCATCTCCCTGACTCCGTTTTATAAAATAAGATAGTTTTCATTTTTAATGAGTACATAAATGTTTGAATTTTGTCAATATTCAAAACTTTACATAAAAGAAGACAACCTTGTGGATTTAAGGAAAATAATATGGGCTGGATTGACACGCTTAGACAATGGTTAAATATAAAAGAACCTGAAGCTACTCCAGAAGAGATACAGAAGACAGAGGAGCTTAGGAATGAGTTTAAAGAACGATACCATCACTTTAAAGTGCTTCTTGCTGCAAATCAAAAATCTCTTGAGGGAATGGCAGATATTGAACAGGCTCTTGCTGGTTCTACTCCATTCTCAATGACCTTTATCCGTTCAAGATGCACTGACGTTGCTGTCAATGTGCTGAAAATGATAAGAGATTTAGAACATCTTGCCCCTGAAAAATATGAGCTTCTATCACCCATCTTCTTTCAAATCCGCAAATCAGTTGATGATATTCTAACTGAAAAACGCCCTATTTTACCAAGAGAGATTGTCGTTCCGCTTGCTCCACCCCCTTCCCCCTCCCCAATAGAGAGGGGGAATAATCATTCCCTACCCTTAGGGAGGAGGGGCGGGGAGGGGCAAAATAATTATCTGGAAAACTATATAAGTAGCCAAGAGAGCATAATTTTACCACCTGATTTAGTTGGAAGTAAGATGGCATCACTTGCAGAGATTGGACGCTGCTGCAATGTCAATATTCCGCGTGGTTTTGTTATTACCTCTTATGCTTACGAACTTTTTGTTCATGCAGGAGAAGGTGGGATTAAAACTGAAAATGCCGATATAAAAACTTATGCGGGCGGACTTCAAACTGAAATTGATAGATTGATTCAAAGCTGTGATTCTGACGATATTGAGGCAATGCACGCTCTAAGCGGCAAAATTCGTCAAATGATTATTAAGGCAGCTATACCTGAGCAAGTTGTTCAGGCAATTGAAAGTGCATGGGAAAACCTTGAATCAGAATATGATAGTCAATCAATACGCAACATATCTTCGCCATCTCATGGCAATCCTAGCCATAATAAGCATAATAGTTCATTGAGAGTAGCATTAAGAAGCAGTGCATTAGGTGAAGATTCACAAAATAGCTCTTTTGCTGGGCAGTATCATTCAGAATTAAATGTCAGCAAAGAGTCGGTTTTTGAAGCATACAAGAGTGTCGTAGCAAGTAAATACACACTCCATGCCATGATGTATCGGATAAACAAAGGTTTCAGGGATGAAGATGTACCAATGGCTGTTGGCTGCATCCAGATGGTTGATGCTGTATCAGGTGGAGTTATCTATTCAGGAAATCCAGTTGACAGCAGTGATAACTCAATATTTATAAGCGCTGTTTTTGGTCTTCCAAAGGCGGTTGTTGATGGTGCTGTTCCAAGCGACTTATTTGTTGTATCCAGATCTGGTTTGCAAACTGGCTTGCGTATTATCAGAGAAGAGATAGCAATCAAAGATAAAAAATTTGTCTGCTACCCTGAAGAGGGTGTATGTCGAATGGAAATATCAACTCAAGAAAGTAGAAAACCCGCGATTTCGCCAGAACAGGTTATTGAACTTGCAAAGATAGCCTTAAAACTTGAATCCTATTTTGGCACACCTCAAGATATTGAGTGGGCAATTGATAATAATGGCGAATTTCTTATTCTTCAGAGCCGACCACTTCAACAGAACAAAGGAGCTGATTTACCTAAAATTGAAACTAAAAGTGATGTTGTTAATGAAACCAAAAATGGTGTTGTTAATGATATATTAACTGAAAATTTGATTGCACAAGGCGGCATATCTGCTTCACAGGGTATTGCTTCAGGCGAGGCTTTTGTTGCTTTAAAGAATGTTGATATTTTAAGATTTCCGTCAGGTGGTGTTCTTATTATTCGCCAAGCTCTTCCTGAATGGGCAACGGTTGCTGCAAGGGCATCAGCAATTTTATCGGAACAGGGCAGTGCAGCAAGTCATCTTGCAAGTGTTGCAAGGGAGTTTAAAGTTCCTGCTATTTTTGGACTTAAAGGGATTACATCAAAAATAAAATCTGGTGAGAAAATCACTGTAAATGCTGATTCTCAAATGGTATTACAATATAGGGAACAAGAATTATTACAAGATAGAGAACAAGAATATTGTAGAGAACAGGAATATTGTAGGGAACAACGATCGTTGTTCCCTACTACTTTTAAGGGGGTAGAAAAAATAAATCCCATGAAAGGAAGTCCTGTTTATAATCTTCTTCAAAGATGCTCTCGCCATATAGTTCCTCTAAATCTTCTTGACCCTGATTCATACGATTTCAAACCACAAAATTGCAAAACATTCCATGACATCACAAGATTTATCCATGAGAAATCTGTATCAGAGATGTTCAGCTTTGGGAAAAATCACGATTTCCCTGAAAAGAGCAGCAAGCAGCTTCACTATAAAGTGCCGATGCAGTGGTATATTCTTGATTTAGATGACGGATTTTCTGTTCCGATAAAAGGCAAATATGTAAAACTTGAAGAGATAGCCTCAATTCCAATGCTTGCATTTTGGGACGGTTTTGTAGCAATCCCTTGGGACGGGCCGCCAGCAATGGACGGAAGAGGCATGATGTCTGTGATGTTCCAATCAACTGCAAACACAGCTTTGACTACTGGAATACAATCAGCTTATGCCCAGCATAACTATTTTATGATCTCAAAAAACTATTGCAGTCTCAACTCAAGGCTTGGATACCACTTTTCAACTATGGAGGCGTTAGTTAGCGAGCGAATTTCTGAAAATTATATCACGTTTCAATTTAAAGGCGGTGCAGCAGACAAACAGCGGCGTTTAAATAGAGTTCATTTTATAGGAAATATTCTTGAAGATTATGGTTTTAGAGCAATAATTCGTGAAGATCATCTGACAGCACGTATTCAAGGTTATGACCAAATGTTTATGAAAAGTCGACTAAAAATACTTGGACATCTCACACTTCATACAAGACAACTTGATATGATTATGACCAATCCTGCTCAAGTAGCCTTTTATGGTAATAAACTTAGAAAAGAGATTGATTCGTTTGAACTTAGCTAAATAACAATCTGCTTTAGCTAACTTATTATATTTTACCTAAAATTTATTTTAATTCCATAATCTCATAGGAGTTAGACATTAAATCCGCAATAAATAGCTTATTTCTTAATAAGTTCCCTCTGTTTAAAAGAAGTTTAATAACTTCTGATGCTTGAAGAGAGGCAACAAACATGGCACAAAACGAGAGATTGCCAACTCTTGTTTCAATACCTTTTAGATTTTTTTCGTAATTTTTACCATAAATTAGCTCAAAGCCTTTATCTTGGGGAAATATTGTTGTAACTTGACCAGAAGTTCCAGCAATAGCCCCTGATACCAATGGAATTGAAGATTTACGAGCAGCTTCTTGAATCATAAATCTATCATCAATTGAGTCAAGACAATCAACTACAACATTTACCATATCAAATATCTCTCCACAATTTCTGTGCGTTAGAAATCTTCTAAAACTTTTGGCATGAATGTTTGAGTTTATCTCTTTTACCCTCTGAGCTGCTGCATCTGCTTTGTGAGTTCCAATTATTTTTTCTGTGCATAAAATCTGTCTATTAAGGTTAGTTGTTGAAAAGACATCACCATCAACAAGATAGAGATAACCAACACCAATTCTGGCAAGCATCTCAGTTACATTACCACCAAGCCCACCAAGACCTGCAACACACACTCTTGAATTTGCCAAAACCAACTGCTCTTCGCTGTTTAGTGCATTAGAATTGCGAATATAACGCTCAATGATCTTCATTTGCTTTCGCCTCCTTAAAAAAGTTTGAACATTTTCCCAAACATTCCAAATCCAGCTGAGGAATCAAAATTTAATAATGCCTAAATTATACACAGCAAGGTCATAGTAAAGAACAACTATCGTTGTTCCTTACTACTGGTGTTATTAAATTTCCATTCCTAAAGTCATAGTATAACCTCCAAAAAGAGATTGTAGTTTAATTACTATATTATTAATGATAAATAATGAATATGGAAAGGTCAATTATAATCCTTAAAATTTATATTAACTGTATAGACAAAAGTGGTTCAAAATAGCCACTTTGGGAGATATGCCATCACTTAGCAGCTTCTAAGCCCATAACAATATTAGATTTTAAGATATTATAAACGATGGTATGCAATTTGCTTTAAGTTCAGCCATCATGGAACTGAAATTTTTTATTGACATAAACGATACAGTATGTTTTTTAGGAATCTATTTTTAAAGATATTTAAAAAAGGAGGTAGATTCTTTTAGAAAAAAGTATTTATTTATTTTGTTAGTGGTGTAACTAAAAATTTTTTTAAACTTACAACATTTATTTAGGAGAGAATTAAGATGGCAATTCAAGGATTTGATACAAATTATTTTATAGACGCTTTATTTGCTTATGCTAAAGAAGAATATAGCGAATGGGCAACAGGAAAAACTACAGACGATCTAAAAGAGCTTTTGGGAAATTTTTATCCAGATGCAGAAGATGTTGATGCTGCTGCAGAGCAGTTTTACACAGAGTATGGTGCAGCATGGGGACTTGCTCCTAACGCTTATTTTAACGCTGCTGAATACAGACTTGCTTATGCAGAAAAACAGGTTGCAGAGAATAAAGCATTTACAGTAGATGCTGCCCTTAAAGCTTATGATGCAGAATTAGCAGATGAAGAGGGAGAGTATCATGGCGATGCTTATGCACATTACCTTGCAGTTGGTGCTGCAATGGGCGTGAACCCATCTAATGCTTTTGACGAGTCAGATTATCTACAGTCTATTATTGATGGAACAGATAGTGAAATGACAGTTGACGAACTTCGTCAGGCTGCTATTGACGCTGGACTTACTCCAGTTGATTTCTATGTTGATTATCCAGAGTATCAGACAGAATATCCTGCAATTCCAGTTACAGGTGATGAACTTGTAAATGTTACTCCTGTTATGACAAGTTTTACACTTACTAACGGGTCAGATACTGCTACTGCAAACATTTTTAACGCTCCTCAAGTTTATACTCCTGGTGGAGATGACAGAATCAACTCTCTGCAAGATGAAGATAGACTCACAGGCACAGGCACAAATCCAACATTAACAGCGGATCTTGGTAATGCAAATGATAATGGAGCAAGAGTTATTACTCCAGAATTAAATAACATTGAGACTCTTAATGTTGCTTTCACAGGATCTGATGCTGCTTTTGCTGTTACTACACTTGATCTTCAGGATGAAACAGGACTCAATGCTTTAAATGTTACTCGTATTTCTCAGGCAGTCAATGGTGCTGAAGTTGCCAATATTATGACAGCACTGACTGATATTTCTATAGCTAACACAAATGCTAACCAAACCGGTGTTGCCGAAGTCTCCTTCACTGCTGGCGTTCTTGCTGGTGACAACAGTGCTAACCTGACGATCTCTAATGTTAATGTGAATAACCTTAATATTGGTATGAATACATCTGGTGTTGGAGCTGTAGTTGCTGGGGCATGGGTACCAGCTTTTGGAGTTGGCACACAAGGGTACGAAAATCTAACTATCAAAAGCAGCGGTGCAGCCAATACTATCGGTGCTTTGAACGTTCCCATGGACACTGACACTGACAACGTTCTAAAAATCACTGGTGATAAAGATTTAACTCTTGCCCAGACAATCAATGTTGTTAGTCCTACAGGTGTAATAGAGTCTCAGAATCATACTGGCGGTGTTCAGATGGCAAACGGTCGTTTAGCTGCAATAGATGCTTCTGAATTTACTGGTAACCTGACTTTGAATATTGCAAATGGAAACCTTACAACAAATAAAGCTGGCACATCCGGTGTTGTCCAGAATGTAAGCATAACAGGTGGTACTGGTAACGATACTTTCTACCTTGCAGATGTTATTCAAGCAGGTGATAGCATAACTGGTGGTGATGGTACTGACACCATGGTTATAGTAAATGGTGGTTCAGTTGGTACTACATCTTCAGTTGTTGGTTCTGTAGAGACATTAAAGATTGAGCTTAACGCTACCAATGGTCTTGCGGTTGGAACCGCTGCTGCTAACCAGACAGCAACTGTTGATTTTGACAAGCTTGCCAGCGTAACCAGCATAAGTTTACGTAATGTTTCTAATAGTAATGTTGCTTTCCCTGGTCCTGCTGCTCCTTTTGCAGGTGCTATTGACACATATACTCTCAATAATCTTACTGCTGCACAGGCTGCTGCAATATCTATAATGCATTCAGACTCATTGAACAACAACATTCTGAATAACATTATTAATGCCAACCTTAAGACGGCTACCGGAACTTCAGATACAGTTGCTGTAACAATTTCAGAGGGCGTTAATAACGATCCACGTTTCAACTTTATCCTCAATGCAGCTTCTGTAGAGAATATTACTCTGGTTGATGCAGATTCTGAGTCAAATACAGTTGCTCTTGGAAACTTTGGTAATCATACAGGTACTCTTACTATTGGCACAACAGCAGGTACAGGTGTAGCTGGTTCATTCCTAAACCTTGATACTACAGCTACTGGTACTAATGGTGGTGTATATCAGTATTCAACAACAGGTCTTGCTGTTGCAGGTGCTGCTGATGCTGCAGGTTTCGCTGCAGCCAATGGTCAGATTATTGATCTTAGTGCAGTTGTCAACCCCAACCAGGTAAAAATTGCTGCTGCAACAATCAATGCATCTGCTGAACTTGGTAATGTTATTGTACGTGTAAGCTCCAATGCTGCTTCTGCAGTAGGTGCTCAGGCAATTACAATGGGTGCAGGTAATGATACTGTTATCTTTGATAATGCTGCTGATAACCGTGCAGGTCTCACAATTTCTGATACAGTAGCCGGTGGTGCAGGTACTGGTGACGTTCTGATGATTGATGGTAACCTTACTGTTGCAGGGCAGATTGCTCTTGGTGCTTCTGAATGGACAAACGTAACTGGCTTTGAGACAATCCGTCTTGTTAATCCAGGACCAGCAGGAAGTTCATATGCACTTACGCTTACTGACAGTCTTATCACAAACAACAATAACAACGGATCACTTGCAATTGTAAACGATCATGATCCTATAAACGATACTGGTCGTACAGTTGCTGCTGCTCTTGCATTTAATGTCGCTGCTGTTGGTGCTGGTACGCCTGTTCGTAATAATGCATATAATGCTGCTGGTCAGACTGAAGCTCCAGTTACTATTGATGCTCGTTCGCTTTCTGCTTCTGCAAAATTCAGTTATAATGGCGAAGAGGGTTCTGATATCGTTAATGTAGCAACTGATACTGCAGGCTCATCAACGATAGATCGTATAATCTTCTCTGATGTAAATATTAACGGTAACGCAGTGGTCGATGGTGGAGCTCTTGATAATATCACTGATAACAGAGGTATTGGTGCTACAACAGCAGGTGTTTTCCCTGGTAATGCTACAATAGCTAATAAAGGTAATGCCGACACTATTGAAGTTCGTAATGCTGCTGTAGTTTCTCAAGGTGACCTTGCTAACATTAAAAATATTGGAACTCTCTCTTTCACCAATGATACTGCAGTAACTCAGGTAAGCACTCTTCAGCTTAATGATACTATTGTTGACGCGATGGTTGACAGCTATCAGGCATCTGCATCACGTGCGGCTGCTGCAACTGCATCAACACCTGGTGCTAATGTTGAAGTTCTCCAGATTAATGCTGTTGATAACATGAATGTTGCTGCCGCAACTGTTGGTATGACTATTGAGGCCGCTTCACTTACTGACAAATCAGATCTTGATATTACACTTGGCCGTGGTGCAAATAATGTTGCCACTGGTGCTGGTCAGGATCGTGTTGTTCTGCTTGGTAACTATCTTGCTGGTACATACGCAGCGGTTGAAAATGGTGTAAATATTAATACTCAGAGTACTACTACTGCTGTAGCACGTGCAGTAACCGATACCATTAATATGGGAGCTGGCACTGATACTCTTGTAACTTATGGTGCTATCAACCTTGCTGGAGCTACTTTAACAGGAATAGAAACTATTGTTGCTAACTCTGCATTGGTACTAACAGCTGCACAATATCGTGCACTGACTTCTCTGACATTTACGGGGAACACGACTCATCAATTGCGTATTATCGGTGATGCTGGTGCTGCCCTGGACCTTAGCAAAATATCCCTTGGTACGGTAATGGGTGCTAACGGTAGTTTAACTATTTCTACACTTGATGCCAATAACGTTGCAATGGTTAATGCACCAACCGGAGCTATTGTTGATAACAGTAATACTGGTGATGTTGTAGTTGGTACAGTTGATACAGCTCCAGTTAATAATTCAATTTTAACAAGTGCTACAGTAGCTTTAACAGCTGGTGGTACTTTCACTGGTACATCAGGAGTGAACGATACATTCACCGGTAATACAGCTAGTTTAGTTGGTACAACAGTAACTGGTACTGCTACTGATACTGAGTCGTTGACAATTACTGATGCAGCGGGTGCTGTTCCTGCAACTATAACAAATATTGACATTGTAAATCTGTTTAATGGCACAAATAACCTCTCATTTGCCGGAATTATTAATGGAGCTACCAATGTTGTAACTGTCAATGGTGGAACAGGTGCTGATACTGTAACTTTGGGTGCGGTAGGTCTTACAGCAGGTCTAACAGGTGCTGCCAGCTCAGTTGCTCTTGGTGCCGGCAATGATACCTTGTCGCTTCAGGGTACACGTACCGGTTCGCTCCTCGGTGGTGACGGTACTGACACCTTGACTCTAACGGCTGCTTCAGATCTTTCAGGTGCCACACTTAGCAGCTTTGAAACACTTACAGGTAACTTTACGTTATCTGTGACTGCTGCTCAGTATGCTGGCTTCACAACCATGACAGATTCTGCAATCATAACTCTGACAACAGCCGGTAGTGTTACTACTCAGGCGGGTGCACCTTTGCTCACATTGGCAAACGGTACAAATACTGTAAATGCAAGTGCCGCCGCTTCTTATGGTCTTGTTGGTGGTACAGGGGCTGACACATTTGCATTTGGTGCTACACTGACTGCTGGTGATACAGTTACAGCTGGTACTGGAACTGATATAATCACTGTGACAGGTGCTGCAACTGGTTCCAATAATATTACTGCTGTAGAGACCATCCAGGTAAATTACGCAACTGCAGCTACCTTTACAACTGGTGCTATAACTCCGGGCGTTGCATCTACTATTACTGCTGCCGGTTCAACAGCAGCGGCGACAATTGATGCTCGTGATTATGTGGTTGCCACAAGTCTGGGTATCACCGACGGTGCAGCTAATGATATTCTCTACGTTCCTACAACTGTGGCAGGTCGTGCACTTACGACTGTAACATTGTCAGGAGGTGGTTCGGATACCGTGTTCCTCAATGATTTAGTACACCTTGCTGCAAGTTCAACCGGTGCTACAATCACCAACTTTACGACTGGTGTCGTAGCCGGAGCTGATGTTCTTGATCTCAACTTTGATGTAACAGCCTCTACTGCTTCTTATAATGGTGGTTACAATGTTATTACTGCTGCTGCTGCCGCTGCTACTGTAGTTAATGACACTGCTGTTCTGACAGTATTTGAAGTAAATCAGGTTGCTGGAGCTACTACATCGCTGACCGATGTAGCAGACGGTGGTGCTGTTGAACAGGCATTAGCTGCCGCTTTTGGTACTGTAACAAATGCAGGTAGTTTTGAAGCTGCTGTTATTCTTTATGGTGCTGGAGCAGCAGCTGGCAATGCAGGTATCTATTCAGTCACATTTACTGGCGCTGCAGATGCTATAACTGGCAACATGACTGTTGAGCTGATTGGTGTTGTTAATAGTGTTACTGCGGATTCTTTCGTGTCCAGCAACATCGCTTAATAATATTAAAAAACCGACTTCGTTTAGTCGCCAAAGGTCTTTATCCTTATAGTTTAACCAAGAAGGTCTAAAAACTTAAACCCCACTGCTCAAAAGGCAGTGGGGTTTTTTGTTGTATGAAGGGGGAATTGGGGACAGGTAGGTAATTGTCTAAATCAGGATGGTCAGGATTAAAGGATAAAGCAGGATTGGGTTTATCTTGCTTTATCCTTTTTTTATTTTGGGTAGCTTGATTTTGATTATCTGGTGGTTATAACTTAATCTGCTTTTCAAGCTCTTTAAGCATGGCTTTTAGCTCTTCAATGCTCTTAGCTCTTAGCTCTTTTTTGGTTCCTGTTTTACATTTCAAGATTTTTTGCAATGCTGTTATGCTGCCGATTAGTTCGCCTTCTTGTCGTCCTTTCTGGAGTCCTTTTTCTTCACCTTTTTGTATTCCTTTTTGTATTCCTTTTTGTATTCCTTTTTGTATTCCTTTTTGTATTCCTTCTTGCAGTCCTTCTTCTCGTCCTTTGTCTTTTCCTAATATAAACTGTGCATGAAACTCAGGAGGAAAATGGTCTTTAAGAAACATCTCATGTGTGTATGGCATAATATTAACCCCCTCTAATGAATAGTGGTTATAAAGTTCATTCAGGTATGAACTGACCTTTTTAAGCAGCCAGCCGTCTTGTTTAAGTCTTGCAGTGCTTTTTGCTATCTGTTCTGTTTTATTTGAAAATAATCCCAAAATCGGATGGTCAAAGTTATTTGTAACTATAAACCTGACTGGTGTAAGTATCTTAAAGTCATATATTCTGTTCTCTGAAATACACTCCAAGAACTCTGTATTTTTGTATCTGCTGAACAGCTTTTCTGGTAGATGATGAGTTACAGCATAGAGATTTATCTTTTCTGCTTTATCTTCAAGGTTTCTCATCTTTTTGTAGTTGGTAAAGTGTCCGTAAAACTCCTCAAGTGCTTCCATGTTAAACGATTCGTTAAATGACTTGAATGATATGAGGTTATGAACATTTAAATTTTCAAACCCTTGGTAGTAATCAATATTAACATCATCAAAGTTTATAGGTTCATCTTCTAATTTGGTTACAACAACCATATCAAGCCGCTGGACTTTTAAGGAGAGGTCAACTTCAACTGTTACTTCGCACTTAAGCCTCTCAAAAAGCGGGGCAACCATCAAGCCCCAGAGGCGGTGCCAGTTTGTTTTGTTCTCTTTGTCTGTTTTTTCTCTATGCTTTTTCATGGTTGTAATTTAATCAGAGAGAGGGGATTTTGCAAGGGGAAATTAGGAGGCGGTTTTTTTTGTCTGAATCAGGATGGTCAGAATAAAAGGATAAAGCAGGATTCGGTTTATCTTGCTTTATCCTTTTTTACCTTGGGTAGCTTGATTCTGATTTCATGTTGTCTTTCTGGTTGGTCGTGGTTATAATGAGATTATACATTTAACCGATTAATTGGGGGTGGGTTATGGAACAGGCATTAAGGAGGCTATAAATTATGATAATAGATGAAAAAAAAATCAAAATAATAAAAAGAGAGCATTTAGATTCGTTTTTGACTACCTCTAACTCCCATAACTTTTTTAATAAATATGGATTCATGGAAGGAGAGGATATCCTTGATTGTGAAAAAGAAATTTTGCAAGAATTGCTTAACAACATAGCTAAAAAAGCTCCTAAGTTTGGTCGTTTTTATCTTTCTGTATTTTCTACATCCCATAACCCTTATTACATTACTTTCATTGATGAAGATAAGGAAAAAGAGAGTGAAGTTTCTTTAAAGCCTTTTTGTACAAGTCGTAGGCTTAATGATTTTACAAAAATAGAACAGATTTATATAGAAAAAGAATTAGAACCTATTATAGAAGAAGAGATTCGGAAAATGAGAGAAAAATTGGGATATAAAATCAACTGATAAATTTCTGCATTTAACCGATTAATTGGAGGTTGCTTATGGAAGAATCGTTAAAATTAGATGCGGTTGCTTTTTTTAAAGAAGTTAGAGATTTATATAAAGAGACGGACAGACAGTTTAGAGAGATGTCAAAAGAACTTAGAGAGATGTCAAAAGAGACAGACAGGAAATTTAAAGAAACGGATAAACAAACCGGGAAGCTGACCAACCGTCTTGGTGAATTTATAGAGGAGATGGTTAGACCAGGGGCTGTCAGGTTATTCAGGGAGCGTGGAATCAATGTTCATGTGGTTTCAAGAAATGTTACTGCAGAACGTGATGGTGAAGCAGCCGAGATTGATTTACTTGTAGTCAATGACGGTGAGATGATAGTTGTTGAGTGCAAAAGTTCTCTTTCAATTGATGATGTGAACGAACATCTTGAAAGGCTTGGCAAGGTAAAACGATTGTTTCCGCATTATCGTGATATGAAGGTAATGGGGGCGGTTGCGGCAATGGTGATTCCTGAAAATGTTGGAAAGTATGCTTATAAAAAAGGTTTTTTTGTGCTGTGCCAGAGCGGAGATAATATGGTTATTTTGAATGATGCGAAGTTTGAGCCAAAGGTGTGGTAGTGTGTCTGAATCAGGATGGTCAGGATTAAAGGATAAAGCAGGGTTGGGTTTATGCTTGCTTTATCCTTTTTTATCTTGGGTGTCTTGATTGTGATTATTGTTTAAGTCTTTCAGTACTTTTTATTATCTGCTCTGTTTTATTTGAAAATAACCCCAAAATCGGGTGGTCAAAGTTATTTGTAACTATAAATCAAACAGGCGTAAATACATTTAAATCATAAATCCTATTTTCTGTAATGCAATCAAAAAACTTTGTATTTTTGTATCTGTTGAATAGCTTTTCTGGAAAATGGTGCGTTACGGCATAAAGATTTATCTTTTCTGGTTTATCTTCAAGATTTCTCATCTTTTTGTAATTTGTGAAATGCCCGTAAAATTCCTCAATTGCTGTTTGGTTAAATGATTCGTTGAAGGATTTGAACGATATGAGGTTATGCTCGTTCAGGTTCTCAAATCCTTGATAGTAATCAATATTAACATCATCAAAGTTTACAGGCTCATCTTCTAATTTAGTTACAACAACCATATCAAGCAGCTGTTATTTTAAGGAGAGGTCAAACTCAACTGTTACTTCGCACTTAAGTTTTTCAAAAAGATGTGCAACCATCAGTCCCCACAGGCGATGCCAGTTTGTTTTGTTCTCTTTGTCTGTGTTGTCTGTCTTTGTTGTATTTTTCATGGGTATAATTAAATCAGAGATAGGGAATTTTGCAAGGGGAAATTGGGAGGCGGTTTTTTATGTTGTCTGAATCAGGATGGTCAGGATAAAAGAATAAAGCAGGATTGGGTTTATCATGCTTTATCCTTTTTTATCTTGGGTACCCTGATTCTGATTTTTGTTTGCTATTGAATGGCTTGGTGGGGTTGGTTATTTTGTGTGTTATGAATAATCTTTTAGAGGAGATGACTTATGAAATTTAGAATTGTTTTGAAACCTGACATTGAAGATGGTGGATATAATGTAAGCCGTCCTGCTTTACCCGGATGCCATTCTCAAGGGGATTTTAAGATTTTTTGCAGTGCTGTTATGCTGCCGATTAACTCGCCTTTTTGGATTCCTTTTTCGTCACCTTTTTGAATTCCTTCTTGAATTCGGAGATGCTTAAAAAATATGCTTATCCGACTTAAGACCGATGCGATTTTAAAAAAAACATGTATAATACTGGTATGATACATGTAAACAATATGAAAAATTTGCTCAAGCATTCTCCGGCTTTTATGAAGCGTTTATGGTGTCAGCTTGCCGTAAGCTACACACTGCTTACCTTCTGTGCGATGATGCTACTCGTTGTAATTCTATACGGGATAAACGATTACAGCGATTTTCATGCGACTCTTACACTGGATAATGTTGAAAAACGTGTAGCTGACGAAAAGCTCATTATCGCACAGGCAATCCATGATGCTGATAACGCCGAATGGCTGAATAAAGTGCGAAATAACATACGTGAAAAATTGATAAACTTGGAGCATGGCAGTCGCACTTCAACCTACCGCATTACCAATTCCAGCCGTCCTGAAATGTACATTCAGATTACCAGTAGAAACGGATATCTCCTGATGTCTGACCCTGCCAGTTTCCCCGAAAAAATAGCAACCCTGTTCACTGCACAAAAAAAGCTGACCACCGTAAGAACCAGTGTTACATGGCTGGCGGAAAATGGGACTATCTGGATAGATATGCCGATAATGGATGACCATGATGGAAGGATTGGACACTTGCACGTGTTGTATATCGCTGAATTTGATTTCATGGTGCAGCTTAAAAGTGTTTTTGATTTTCTGTTCTTCACTTGGGGTAAAGTGTTTTTTCTTTCTCTGCCAATAGGCATAGCCTGCGGTTTTGTGGCGTCCCGTTATGTAACAAGGCAATTGCAGAAAATGAATGAAGTTACCGAAAGCTGGCGGCAAGGGGACTTTAAGGTGCGTATTGAGCTGCCGAGTGACGATGTATTTACCCGGCACAGCTGGTATCTCAATGAAATGGCACAGGATTTGGAGATGTACCTGAATTTGAAACAAAGTCTTGCCGTAAGAGATGAACGCAATCGTATGGCACGGGAATTACACGATACGGTGAAACAGAAGCTTTTTGCACTGGGCTTGCAGCTGGCAATCGCCAAAGCCAAGCCTGTTGTGATGGAAGCCGCCAGCGAGCATATTCTTGAGGCGGAAGCTATTGCCCGTGAAGCACAGAAGGATATCAAGGAAATTATCACCCAACTGCGCCCCGCGGGAACCAATGACGGCTCGCTTTACGACCGTATCAGCATGATTGCCGATGATTTCAGGCGTCGTTTTGATTTAAATATAGAGTTAAAGCATTCAGAACCAGTTAAATGTAATGGTCACACAGAGCACCATGTATTGCGAATTGTGCAGGAATCGTTAATGAATGCGGTGTGCCATGGCAAGGCGTCTGAAATCGTTATCGCATGCAAAATCGACCAAGAGGTTGTTATTCTGATGATTTCAGATAACGGGAGAGGCTTTGATATTGACCAAAGTAAGGAGGAGGGAGGATTCGGCATTGTCTCCATGCACGACAGGGTGCGAGATTTGCCGCACGGAACCTTTGAAATTAAAAGCACCGCAGGTGCCGGAACACATATTAGGATATCATGGAAGAACGAATTATGACTGAAAAAATTACACTCATTCTTGCCGACGATCACCCAATGGTTCGCAAAGGGCTAAGTGCCTTCCTTACCACCGCCAAAGATATTGAAGTGATGGCTGTTGCGTCAGGAGGCATGGAGGTAGTGTCCGCCGCCAGAAAACATGTGCCGGACGTGGTGCTGCTTGACCTGCTTATGCCCGATCAGCCTGCACTTGAAACCGTGCGCCAGATTAAGAAAGTCAGTCCACGCAGCCAAATTATTATGCTTACTTCTCATGAAGGTGATGAATATGTAGTGCCGCTGACGCAGGCAGGAGCAATCTCCTATATCCTTAAAGACATATCGCCAGAGGAACTTATCAATGCTGTGCGAAAAGCGGCGGTAGGAGAGAGTACGATAAGCCCGCGAGTCGCCAAGACTCTTGTGATGGTTGTCACGCAGGCACGGGTAACTAAAACGCGGGAAGACCAACTCTACGAAGATTTAACCGAGCGTGAGATGGAAGTGCTGCATTGTATCGCGGAAGGATTGTCAAACATGGACATCGCGACACGGCTGAATATTTCGCAAAAAACCGTTAAATCGCATGTGAGCAATATTTTGAGCAAGCTTTATTTAACAGATCGCACACAGGCTGCCGTATATGCATGGCGCGAGGGAATTGTAAAAGTTCGGAAAACCTGACATCTTGAAATGTAGAGTGGAAAAGGCACAGAAAGGCAAAGGAATAAAGAGGCATTAATCACCAACGGAGAGGGATAAGCTGACATGAACGCAAATAACAAAAAAAATAAGGGGAATAGGGCATTACGTTTTTATAATCAGGTGTTAGGTTTGGATCGATTGCACTATGGACTGTGGGAGCATGATGATGAATTTTCTATTGAGGGAGTTAAAAAGGCACAAGAGCGGTATGAAAAATATCTGCTTAATCTTATTCCTTCAGATGTTAAGACTATTTTAGATGTTGGTTGCGGTACAGGCATAATGGCAGAAAATCTCAAAAGGTCGGGGTACACTGTTGAAGGGTTATCGCCGGATATATTCCAAAAAGAATTAAGCACATATTTGTTTCATTTATGCTGTTTTCAAGATTTTATGCCGAAAATTCGGTATGACTGCATCATTATGAGTGAGTCATCGCAATACATTCCATTGCCACATCTTTTTGATGTTGCAAAAAAGTCTATAAAAACAGATGGCTATCTGATAGTAAGTGATTATTTTTTGCTTGATCATGCGTCTGGTCCATTATCTAAAAGTGGACATACGCTCAAGAAATTTCTGAACGTGGCAGGACAGTACGGTTTTAAAATAAATCACGACGAAGATATTACCGACAGAGTTACGAAAACTCTGGATGTCGCTATGCATTTCGTAGAAAAATATGTTATACAATCAATTGATATAGCTACAGAGAAAATTAAAGAAAATAGACCGCATCTATTCTATTTTATATGTTGGTTATTCAGAAAGAAGATAAACAGAATTAAGGAAGATATAAAGTTACTTGATTCTCATGAGTTTAAGAGAATCAAGAGATATAAGTTAATGCTTTTTCAATTAAGAGAAGAAGATGATTACCATAAGGATTCCCCATTTACTGCCTTACTGCCGCGTGAGCGGTTTACTTGAACTCGCCGTTCACCTTGGCTTGATCTTATGTTTTTTCTCTGAAATAGGGTAGATGTCGGAAATTTCCGGCACAATTGTTTTTTCCATTGAAAGGAGAATTGAAAAAATGAAACAAAAAGTATTACAATTAGTTGCGTGTTCCATATTCTTAATCATCACTTCATCTGTTCAGGCAGATGAGCCGCCAACTTCCGGTTTCTCAGGCATGATTCAAATAGGCGGGGTTATGACCCGCACAAACAGCCAGTTAGAGCCAGATGGCGATAACCGGACCATTCATTCATCTAATGAAGACGGAGATTCGTTTGAAAAGTATTACCCTGTTGCTTTATTTGATTTTCGATTGAATCTTGATTCTGGAACCGAGTTTTACTGCGACACACCATTTGAAGATGATATCGGGATTGCAGCGGGTATTTCCCAAAATTTCGATTTAGGGAAATTGGATATTTACGGATTTTACGGACTGGAAGCTGAAGTATGGCAGGATCCTTATGCTACCAATATTCCAAGAGCCGAAACCGATATTTCGACATACGGCAGCGGATTAAGACTTGATCGGATCATGGGAACGGAATTGGGTTTTGAATATAAGTTCAGGATAAAGGATGTGGATAAAGATATTATTGGCAACAGGCTTCCTGATTTGAAAAGAGACGGCTCTTTGCACAAATTCGGATTAAAATACGGCTTTCAAATCGGAGACGGCATGATTATTCCGAATGTCGCTTATACTCTGGGAAATTTTGACGGAGATGCCAGTTCATATGACAACATATCAGGCGGGTTCTCGTATATGAAGATGACACGAAATTACATGATGAATATAGGAGTTGACTGCGAATTTGCAACATACGGTAAAAAGCACCCGATTTTTTTCAAAGACAGGGAAGATGTGGCTTACGGAGTTATGGGGATGTTCAGTTGGCTCAATCCTTTTCATTTCAATAATTTTTCTGTAAATTTTCTGGCAGGAGCCAAAATTACGGAATCGAACATTGACTTTTATGACAAAGATGATATCTTTGTCGGAACAACAATCGGTTACACTTTCGGAAGATAAATATGGCTTTATATGTTGCAATATAGAGACTGAAAACAGATGAGCATACGGTTTTCAGTCAGTATGCGGCAAAAACATAACCCGGCTGTCAAGCGGATTGCCCTAACGGGCAATCGCTGGCACTGCTACAAAGAATTATGATGTTGATAATAATTACCTGAAATAGAACAAAGAATAATACATTAAAAAAAAATATAAAACAATTTAATGTCGGTGCCATGTATAAAGAATCTGCCAAATTAATAAAAGAGTCAAGACGAACTGTTGCCTTTACTGGTGCTGGAATATCAGTTGAAAGTGGTATTCCACCATTTCGTGGAGAAAATGGACTCTGGAATAAATATGATCCAGCAACATTTGAAATTAGTTATTTTTTGAGAAACACCAAAGCATCTTGGGAAGTTATGAGAGATATATTTTATAATCTATTTGGTCAGGTAAAGCCAAACTATGCCCATACTGCCCTTGCTCAACTTGAGAGACAAAACCTTATTCATGCTATTATTACCCAAAATGTTGATAATCTTCACACAGATGCTGGCAGTAAGAATGTCTATGAATTTCACGGAAATTTGAAAAAATTGGTCTGTTTAAGTTGTGGAGCAAAAATTGATGTTTCAGATATTAGCCTTACAAAAATTGACTCAGATTCCTTCCCCCCAAAATGCCAGAAAGTTCACGGATCATCAAAGTGTAATGGAGTACTAAAACCTAATGCTGTATTTTTTGGTGAATCAATACCAAGAGATGCCTACTCAAAATCATTTGAAGAGGCAAATAAAGCAGAACTTTTTATTTTAATCGGCACAACTGGAGAGGTTGCTCCAGCAAATATGATTCCAAGAGTGGCAAAGGGTAGGGGAGCAAAAATAGTTGAAATCAATACAGAATCGTCATCATACACAGATTCAATTACTGATATTTTCCTTCAAGGCAAAGCAACAGAGATAATGAGAAATCTTATCTCTGAAATTAATAAGGTGTAAAGAAAGAGAGAGATTAAAAAATAAATAATTGATAAAAAATTTAACAGATTAAGGAGTAAAAACAATGGCTAATGATTGTATTTTTTGCAAAATAGTAGCTCGTGAAATTCCATCTAACTTTCTTTATGAAGATGATTATTTTATCGTGATTAAAGATATAAATCCTCATGCACCTATTCATCTTCTGATTATCCCTAAAATACACATAAGAAGCATAAACGATCTTAAAGAGCAAGATAAAGAGCTTGTTGGCAATATGTTTCTTGTTGCAAAAAAGATGGCAAAAGAGCAGGGTGTGAATGAATCTGGTTACAAAGTGGGATTTAATGTGGAGAAGGGTGGGGGACAGGAGATATTCCATCTTCACCTTCACCTACTTGGAGGATGGAAAAAATAGCTCCACCTAAGCTCTCTCAACAACTTAGGTGTATTGTTTGCTGCTATTCTGCAAGAAATTGGGTTGTTATCTTATTTATGCAAAAGTAAATATCTTCATCACTGCCGTAAATCTCAATAACGTCCTTGTGGTTGATGAGCTTCTCTACAACAAAAGCGGTAAGGTAAAGTGAAACAATATTAGGATTTTGTACTATTGCCCTGAAAGGGGCAATTTGAAAGTCAATATCAAAGTCTTCAGCCTTGCAAAGGGTATCAATAGCTTTTGCAATCTGCTCTTGTATTGTATTTTTACTTACAGTCTCAATAAGTCCATCTTCCACAAGTTTCATAGAAACTTTATTGCTAAACATATCCACATTATCTCTGACAACATGAATAGACCTGTATCGTTCCCTCTCTTTTGATGATTCAATTTTCGACAACAGTGTTGCTTCTCTGTTTCCTACGTGAAATGTTTTGCCCATAAAATCTGTCCTTAAAAAAATTAAAAAAACTTCAAATTCAAAAATATTAAGTCAAAAACAAGTTAAATTCAAATTAAACTCAATGTAGTTAAGTTAGGTTTGATTCATTAGGATTATAAGCGTAAACAAGGGGTTATTTCAAGATAAAAATCATGTATGTTCAATAAATATCTGGGGGGTGTTTTTACCGCTAAACCTATTTAATTTAACCTTAAAAGCGATTTTTTTAAAATATTCTGGATTTGCTGATGATTGTGGATTTGTCGATGATTGTAAAGTTTTTGAGATAGATATTAATTTATTATTAAAATTTTGACTCTCAACTGAGCCATTAACATTAAACTGCATTGCCTCAATTGTCTTGCTGCTTTTATTTATACTATGAGAAATATCTCTATTATCAGAATTTTGCTTTTCGATAGTTTGCTCTTCATATCTATATATCTTTTTATTGATCGGTTCTAAATTCATCTGCTCTAAAACCATTTTTCGATGTTTTGAGATAATCATAAAAGATGAGACAACTTTAAGATCAGAGCAATAAAAAAGAGGCTCGGGATTCTCTGTGCCATAAGGTCTTAAACTCTCTATCTCATCAACTAACTTTTCAGTAATCTCATCAATATTAAGAGTTGCGTCAATTACAATTTCAGGAGTTAAATTTAGATTATTTGTGGCAATTATATTTAAAATCTCATTTTCAAAACGATCTGCAAATTTCTCAATATTTTCAGGTTTAATCGAAATTCCAGCAGCCATAAAATGACCACCAAAGTTTTCAAGCAAATCAGAACACTTTGATAACGCTTCATGGATATTAATGTTTCCAACACTTCTGCATGAGCCAGTAGCATAGTTTGAAGTCGTGTTAGAATTGTTTGAGATTGGAGCTACAATAGAGGAATTGCTTAAATCGGTAGGTGCTGATAAATTTGAACTTGTAGTTGATGCTGCTGTTGATATGAGAACAACTGGACAGAGATATTTTTTTGCAATTTTTGACGCAACAATACCAAGAACCCCAACATTCCACGTTTTATCTTGCATCACAATAGAGGCTTTTTTTAAAATATTTGGATTTAAGGTAATTCGCCTTTCAATATCTTCCATAATCCATCTTTCAATATCTTGTCTCTTTTTATTAAGCTCTTCTAAAATAAATGCTGTCTGATCAGCTTTTGCACTTTTTTTTTCAGACAAAAGATCAACACAAATGCGAGAGTGAGATATTCTGCCAGCAGCGTTAATTCTTGGGGCAATCTTAAATGAAATATCGTCAGAATTGAGGCTTGGCTTATCAATACCGCTAATTTTGATTAACGAATTTAACCCCGCCCGTTTGCCCTTCTTTATTAATGATATGCCAGCTTTTGATAAAATTCTGTTTTCAGCTTTAAGCGGCACCATATCTGCAATTGTCCCAATAGCAAAAAGGTCTGTATATTCAATAAGTTTTGGCTCACAAATCTCTTCCCAAAATTCTTTTTCTCTTAAATAACTTCGTAAAGCTGTTATCAAATAAAAGGCAACTCCAACACCAGCAAGATGTTCTAAACCAGAATCACAATCTGCTCTTTTGGGGTTAATAACTGCAAATGCTGGGGGTCTAAATCCTCTAATTTCATGGTGATCAGTGATAATAATATCAATATCTTCCCTTATCGCTCTTTTAACTGCATCATAACTATCTGAACCACAATCAACTGTGATAATAAGATCGCATTTTTGCTTGACAGCCATCTCAATATGGTGAAGTTTCAGGCTATAACCCTCTTTAATTCTATGAGGAATATACCACGATACATCTGCTTCAACATAGTTTAAGAACTCATTTAGAATAACAGTTGCTGTTATGCCATCTGCATCAAAATCTCCAAAGATCAAAATTTTCTCTTTATTGCAGATTGCTGTGTAAATTCTCTCAACAGCTTTTTTCATATCTTTTAAGGCAAATGGGTCTGTAAGATGCTGAAAACTTGGATTTAAGAATGTAAATGCCTCTTCAGGAGTTGTGATTCCCCGATTTACAAGAATTTTTGCAACAATCTGGTTGCAACCAACTATTCTTGAAATCTTTTGAGTTTTTTCAGGGTCTGGATTTAAGAGCCGCCATTTTGTTTGGTTATTTGTTTTTAAATCCATATAGAATTCCTATTGCCCCACCCCCAAGGGGCAGGGCTGTTAAGTTCTACACTAGTTTTTTTAAAAGCTCTTTGACATTACTTGCAAAATAAATTGACGCTGCTTTGATGGAATCAAAGCCAATTTCACGACAGATGTTAATGGCTATGTTTTTG
>JADFZQ010000035.1 GCA_015232455.1 Desulfamplus sp.
CTCATGGGGACAAAAAACAGTTTTCGGATTCATAAGAACTCATGCATGAAAGGTTGCAGAAAGTTCTTAAAATCTTCATTTTTATAACAAATTCAAGTTCAACCACGGTTAAGTGGGGTGCTACCCATTTCCTTGATAACACCATAAATTCCAACTTCTCAGGTCAGAATGAACACGATAAGCTAAAATTAATAACTACAAATCCTTCTCACAAAGTTAAATAGGGATAGTCAATATAACCTTTTGGTCCAGAAGCATATAGTGTTGAGAAATCAAGCTCATTGAGAGGTGCATCAAGATGGAGGCGTTTCACCAAATCAGGGTTGGAAATGAAATTTCTGCCAAACGCAATAGCATCAGCTACTCCATCTTGTAGCAGCTTGGTTCCACTCTCTTTTGTAAGCTGTTCATTGGCAATAAGAGTTGTGCCAAACGCCTTTTTTAGTGAAGGTGTCAATGCTGGCTCATTAAAATGTTCACGGGTAAATATAAAAGCAATTTTTCGTTTCCCAAGCTCTTTTGCAACATAACCAAAAGTTGCTTCAGGATCGCTATCTCCCATGTCATGGACATCTCCTCTTGGTGCTAAGTGCATACCTACACGACCAGCTCCCCAAACAGAAATAACTGCATCAGCAATCTCCAACATTAACCTTGCCCGATTTTCAATAGTTCCACCATAATCGTCTATACGTTGGTTGGTCGTGCTTTGAAGGAACTGATCCAACAGATAGCCATTAGCACCATGTATCTCAACACCGTCAAAGCCTGCCTTTTTAGCATTCTTAGCACCTTTTCCGTATGCCTCAATTATGGAGGTAATTTCAACTCTCTCAAGAGCTCGTGGCACTTCATAAGGCTTTTCAGGTCTTAGCAGACTTACATGCCCTTTTGCTGCAATTGCACTTGGTGCCACAGGTAGTTGACCATTAAGGTAAAAAGGATCAGAGATTCTTCCTACGTGCCAAAGCTGAAGTAGAATACGTCCTCCAGCTTTGTGAACAGCATCTGTAACTAATTTCCAACCCTCAACCTGTGCGTCTGACCAAATACCCGGTGTATCTGGATAACCCACTCCCATAGGATCAACAGAGGTGGCTTCACTGATAATCAAACCAGCAGTTGCACGTTGAGAATAATATTGTGCCATTAAACTGTTGGGAACTCGACCTTCACTTGCACGGCAGCGGGTCAGAGGAGCCATAATAATACGGTTAGGAAGTGAAATTTCTCCTAACTTGATAGGATCAAACAATGTTTTCATAACGCACTCCATATAATTAACGTGATTTATTATTGACCATACAAATTACTATTTTAAATAACTATAATACTTGATGATAACGAAAACTCTTTGGCACGACATAACTTTTTTGCTTTTACAAACTCTCTTTACAAAATGCCTATGAGGGAATTTCTGAAGACGCGGAATATTGAGAACTTTTATTTGATGATATATTAGAACTAATGAAAAATTGCAGGAAGAAGTGAGATTTTTATGGATTCTTAAAAAAGAGTTAAAGCCTTTATTGTTATTGGTCGGGATGAGAAGATTTGAACTTCCGACCCTAGCGTCCCGAACGCTATGCTCTACCAGACTGAGCCACATCCCGACTGCAAAAAACAATATGGGGGCATTAATATTTTTTTTTATTATGGTTGTCAATCAAATTCTATCTCTATGGGTAACTCTATCTCTATGGGTAACCTATAATATGCAAGGTCATAAATTGAGTTCTGCCCAAACTGTAGAGACGCACGGTTATGCGTCTCTGATATCAGTTTTTTATGAGATTATAATTTTAAGGATTAATTAAATTCTCATTCATAAAATTTGAAATTAAAAAAATCTCTCTTTTATAATTGTTGCTTCTCTACCCGGACCTACAGATACAATTTTGATTTTCACTCCAGAAAGCTCTTCAATTCTATCTAAATATTTCTTTGCGTTATCAGGAAATGCGTTGTAATCAGTTAAATTTGAGGTACTTTGTTTCCAACCCTTATGAGTTTCATAAACTGGGATGCAGTTTTCAAGCACTTTAATTGAAGGCGAGAAATCTTCCATTATCTGACCATTATATTCATATCCTGTGCATATTTTAATCTCATCTAAATCATCAAGAACATCTAATTTGGTTATAACAAGACCTGTTAAACTATTTAGCCTTGCCGCATTTTTAAGAATAACCATATCAAGCCAGCCGCAACGTCTTTTTCTTCCAGTAGTTGCACCAAATTCAGCACCTTTTTTCTGTAAAAGATCGCCAATCTCATCAAAAAGCTCTGTTGGAAATGGACCACTTCCTACTCTTGTTGTGTATGCTTTAACTATCCCAATAACCTGATCAAGTTTGCAAGGACCAACTCCTGATCCACATGCTGCGTTACCAGAAACAGTGCTTGAAGAGGTTACAAACGGATATGTGCCATGTTCAACATCAAGGTGGGTGCCTTGTGCTCCTTCAAATAAAATCTTTTTACCCTCATCAATTCCTTTGTTTAAAATAACAGATACATCGGAGATATATGGAATCAGTCGATCTCTTATTGCAAGAAATTGGTTTATTACATCTTCAGGATCAAGTGTTTCGGTGTGAAAATAATTTTTAAGGTAAAAATTTTTCTCATCCATGATGGTTCTAACTTTTTCTGCAAAAAGCTCAAAGTCAAGCAGATCAGCAAAACGAATACCTCTTCTCGTTGCTCTATCTTCATAGCATGGACCAATTCCACGTCCAGTTGTGCCGATCTTTTTATCACCTTTTTTGATCTCACGGGCATTATCAATTTGACGGTGATAAGGCATTATAATATGTGCCCTGTTGCTGATTTTAAGCATATCTGACGAAACATCAACACCATTTGAAATAAGGTAATCAATTTCGTCAAGCAGAACAACAGGATCAACAACAACGCCATTTCCAATAAAACACTTTTTTTCCTGTAAAATACCTGATGGAACAAGGTGGCTTATTATTGTCTTGCCATTCACAACCATAGTGTGTCCAGCGTTATTTCCACCTTGAAAACGGACAACGTAATCAGAATATTCACTTAAAAGATCAACTATTTTGCCTTTTCCTTCATCACCCCATTGGGTTCCAACAACAACTATATTTGACACTGTTTATTGCTCCTTTTGTCTTTAAAAAAAACTTTGATGATTTCTCTTGTTTCATTAAAACATACACCTGATACTATTTCAATTTTATGATTAAGCCTATTATCGTATGCAAAGTTATATATTGATCCTGCTGCTCCCCATTTGGGGTCAGATGCACCATAAACTAATCTTGTAAACCTTGAGTGTATAATTGCACCCATACACATTATACATGGTTCAATGGTTGAATATATGGTTGCTCCGCAAAGCCTATAGTTGCCAATTGATAAGGCAGCCATCCTTATAGCAATGATCTCTGCATGGGCAGTTGGATCGCACTTAGATATTGTCTGATTATATCCATCTCCTATGATATTACCTGAAATATCTACAATTATACTTCCAACTGGCACTTCGTCTAAATTAGCAGCCATTTTAGCCTGTTCAATGGCAAGGTTCATATAATATTCGTGATTCATCAGCTTGGCTATTATTGTTGACTACTTTTCATATTTATATTTAACTCTACTTTGCTAAATTATATTTAGCCTCACCATAGTAACCCATACTTTTAAATAATAATTAGCATTTAGCTATTACAAAGTCAAAATTTATGCTGGAATTGCAATCTGATATTGAGAAAAATAAAAAAAACTTTTTGCTTCACAACGTTGTGAGGCTGAGAGAGATGATTCGTTATCTGCCAAGTGAAAAACTTAACCTTTTTAAACAGATTCCCTTTCTTATTCATGTAAATTCACCTGAGTTTCCGGGATACGTTAAGCTATCTGACGCGAATTCAGCAAATTTCATTAGCATAGATGAAGATAATATCTTTGGCGTATGGAATTTTGAGAATTCAGGATTTGCAAAAGATATAGCAGAGAGTAACCCAGCAGCTAAAAAACTTTTGAATATAAAATGCCACTATCCAGTTGTTCAGGCAATTTATCATATTGGAAGTCTTGGCACTTTTACCCAATCTGCAAAATCTGATTTTGATTTCTGGGTGGTTATTGAAAAAGATGATAAATTTAATAATAACTTTATAGATATTTTGCATGAAAAACTAACTCTTATAACAACCTACAGCAGAAAAGCCTTTTCTCAAGAGGTTACTTTTTTTGTTCACTATGCCCACAATTTAAGAGACAATATCTTTGATAATCCAGATGATGACGATTCAGTTGCAGTTCCAGAGCTTCTTTTAAAAGAGGAGTTTTATCGAACATTTATAATGGTAGCTGGAAAAATTCCATTATGGGCAGTTCAACCTTTAGGGCTTAATTCTGAAGAACTTGGTAAATTCAAAAAAGAGGCTCTTGATTATGGTGGATTTATTGATCTTGGCACATTTGACTCAATGCCGATTGAGGAGGTTCAGCGTGGGCTTTTATGGCAGATATGCAAAGCTCCTTACGATCCTGTGAAATCTGTTATAAAAGCCTCAATTACAGCAAGCTACAGTGTAAATAAAAATGAGGCTATAAAGTCTAACCCAAATAAACGGGAGGCATTAAATAAAGCCAAACCAATACTCTTGTGCGATATGGTAAAAGAGCGGTTTGGACAATCTATAATTGATGATTATGCAGCAGACCCATATATTATAGCATTTGATAGGATTCTTGAATTTTATACAGAGCTTGGAGATCAAAGAGCATTATCCCAAATTAAGGCAGCAATTTTTTTTAGATTATGCGGATTCCCTTTAGTTTCGCCTCCTCCAAAAGATTCTCCTAAACGAAAGATTTTAGATAAATATATTAGAAAATGGCAGTTAAGCACTACACGGTTAAAGAAATTGCTTGATTATCAAAATTGGTCTGAATCTGAGAAAACTTTATTTGATCACACTATGATTGATAGGCTCTACTTGCTCTACAAAGCATCTCTTCAACACTCCACAACTATAGATAAAGAGAAAAAAGGTGATTCAAATCCTCTTTTAAATAAGAGTAAAGGAGATCCAAACCAACCTTTAAATAAAAATAAACGAGAGAGTGATTTAAGAATCCTAAAAAACAAAGTTAATAAAATCACCCTTAAAAAAAATGGTGTGCTGCCAAAAGCATCAACATATCTTAAGTTAAAGCCACAGGATAATTTGACTATTATTTCAAAAGAAAATGAGAATAGTAGCCCATCCTACTATGAGTGGCTACTATTCTCTCCTGTGAAGCAAAAGGGGCAATCTCAAAATAATCAAAGTCCAAATAGCAATATCGAAAATAGACAAAGCCCAAATAACAATATGACAATTAAATATGATGCTACAAAAATTAGATACAACCTTCTCTACTCTTCCAAATATTTTATGGAGACACTTGGCTGGAGTATGTATAATCACATTTATATCAGAGGAACAACAAATTTAAAGATGCAGACACCTTTCAAATTATATGGTTCTCTTGAGAAAATATCAGATTGTGATGATATATATCTTGCTATTCAGCCATGGATGCCACTTTCAGATGAACCATTTCTATCTGAACCTTTTTGGGAAAAGATTATTGTGCTTCTGTTCATTGAGCAAAGAGCTGAATTTCTCATTAGAAACTCATGGGGAGAAATTTCCTTTGAAACTGTAAGCCTTGATAAGTTTGCCAACTTGGAAGAAAAATGCTATCACACAGCAATGAAGATTCTTGAATATCATGTAACAGGTTCTAATTACTCAATATTTCAAATGGGATTAAAACCAATAGAAAAATTGAGCCAAAAGATTAAAACTATTGTTGAAGATACCAAAATTCTTAATAGTAGCTTAAAGAATAGAGATAGCTTAGAAAAAAATGGATCAAAAAATATTTCTGACACAAATATAGTTCAAAGGAGACCATACCTTGATTCAATCTGAATTATACTCAACCACACAATCTGATTCTAAAACTCAAGAGGAAGCTGATTCAAACAAATTGGTCGGCTCAAACAAAACATCACAATCACATATTCTTATTGTGAATGATGACCCAAGGACATTAGCAGGATTAACAAAAGCTATCCAGAAATTAGGATTTCCAAACACTATATCTATTCAGACAGATGAAAAGGCGGTTATTGCAACAGGCAAAAGAGATATTCACTGTATGATATGTGCATATAATACAGTAAATATTAACGGAATCAGCTTTTTAAAGATGGTTAGGAAAAAAGATAAATATGCTGATACCCCTTTTTTTCTAACTGATCCCGCATTTACAACAGTTAAAGTTTTAAAAGCTGGTCATGCTGGTGTTACAGGGCTTATTGTTATGCCTTGCACCGTAAAAATATTGGAAGAGAAGATAACAGGCACACTTGGTAAACCAAAGGAGATAGTTGTAGGCAATGCTGAAAAGCAGGTTACTAAAGGTTCAAATCTTATAAAAGATGGGAAATATAGCGAGGCAATTGATGAGTTTAAGTCAATGGTCAACCAAAAAGAGAATCCTGAATATTATTACAATATTGGTTATATAAAAAGTATTCAGGGAAAACACTCTGAAGCTATTGTGGCATTTAGAAAAGCAACACAGCTTGATAGGCTTTTTGCCAAAGCATACGAAGAGATGGGAAGGGCGTATCGTGCATTGGGGCAGTATGATAAAGCAGATGAGTGTTTAAGCTATGCCGCCCAGATACATCTTGATAGAGATAATGATGGTCATGCAGAAGATATTTTAAATGAGATATTGCAACTTGGGTCAGAATCTTTAAATGTCTTTAACTCATTAGGAGTTATTTATCGGAAAAGAGGGGACCATAAAACAGCATTGACTCATTATACAAAAGCATTAAAGATTCACCCAGATGAACCAAATATCTACTACAACATGGGAAGAATCTACTTAGATATGAAAGACTCAGACAAGGCAAGGGAGTTTTTCCAAAAAGCAGTAGAGATAGATAGCAGTTTCAAAGAGGCAAGACAGGTTATAAAAGCTATTGATCTTGGTATGCTTTAGTATAGAGCATAAATCAAATTTTTAATTTATCTTACAGCCCAGAGCTAAAGCTCAGAGCTTAATTGTCCAACTACTCTTAAGAGGAATTCTTTTAACTTAGCCGATGCGATGGTTGTAACCATTGGCTGAAAGAAAAATTGAATAAAAATTCAATATAGTAAAAAGGTATTTAGGTTATATGATCGATTTTGAATTTAGTAAAACTATTAAAGGGTTTATGGCAGATATAGAGGCAATACGCCTTTATGAAGTTGCTCTTGAGGCATCTAAAATAGGACCATGTTTAGAGATTGGAAGCTATTGCGGAAAATCTGCCTATTTTATAGGAAGTGCATGTAAGCAAAATAATGGAATTTTATACTCTATAGATCACCACAGAGGTTCAGAAGAGCAGCAATTTGGAGAAGAGTATTTTGATCCTGAGTTGTATGATAATGAACTTAAACGGGTAAATACATCTAAGTTTTTTATAAATACTCTTGAGAAAGCAAAACTTTTAGAGAATGTAGTCCCAATTATATCTTCATCAGAAGTTTCTGGAAAAATGTGGTCAACCCCGCTCTCTATGCTATTTATTGATGGAGGACACTCATTTGAATCTGCAATGAATGACTACTCAATATGGTCAAAGCATATCATATCAGGTGGTTTTCTTGTTATACACGATATATTTATTGATCCTTCAAAGGGGGGGCAAGCTCCGCGTCAGGTTTACGAAAAAGCCTTAGAGTCAGGGTTGTATAATCCTTTAGAGATTACTGAAACACTTGGTGTGCTTCATAAAAAATAGATCAATGTTTAAAACATGTTCTACTTAAATTGAACAATTTAAATAAAACTATAAATTATTAAACTATACCTTTTAATTTTAACATGGGTAAAGGATCAACTATATGCCTCTGAAACCAACCTTTATAATCTTTAATTCCCATTGCTAAACTTAAAATTTCAGAAAAATGGAGCGTTGGAATAGGATTTTTTATTGAACAACGTATTTCTAAATTAAGATGACACATTGCACACGCAGTAACAATACAATCAGCTCCTGACTCTATTGCCTGCTCCATTATTCCATTAACTATTGGAGTTACAATATCTGGTCTTGATGCTGAAAGAAAAGTTCCACAGCATCTTGAGCTATATGACCATAGATAACTTTTAGCCCCTAATGAAGAGAGTATCTTCTCAATTAAACCATGATAGTTGGGCATTTTATTCATTTCAGGTGGACGAGCAAGCATACAGCCGTAATAAGGAACAAAACTTATATTTTCTAATGGCAATCTCTTTGAGGAGCTTTCGTTTTTACCATTTTTATTATCTATTGTTCCATTGTCAATAAAAGATGGCAAATTGATATTTGAGAGCATCTCAAAGAAGTGGATTATTTTTAAATCTTTATTAAATTGCTTTCCCCACATCTTTTTATAATCGTTTTGTAAATCAGGATCCTTAGAAAGATGGAGGTGTGTCTGCTGAAGCCTTAAAAGACAGCTTGGACACGCAGCAAGAAGTGGACGATCAGGTGATGCAAGTGAAAGATTTCTGGAAGCTAATCCAAAAGCTGTTTTTGAATCAATACTATGAGCAGATGATGAACCACAGCAGTTCCAATCTTCAAGTTCAATAAGCTCATAACCTATGCTTTTGCAAAATTTTATCAAAGAGATGTTATTCTCTTTTGCTGAAGTTGCAAGAGAACAGCCAGGGAAATATGATACTTCAATAAGTTTTTTATCCATTTACGATTCTAAACCTCCTTCCACTCAAAACTAACTTTAAAATTGTTTTTAAACTCTCAATGTTTAATGCTTTCAAAGTTCCAAGAGACAATTTTAAATGCATTTTTTTTAGCTGTAAACACCATCACCTATGGCGATGGAACTAGTGACAATTAAGCTGTAAAAAAAACTAAAAAAGATTTGACAACTTTCAAAAAGTTGTCAAATCTCTAAATTTTTTAAACATATTATGCTTAAATCTTACTCACAGATTAACTTAAATCCTCAATTAAATCTTACTTAAAGCCTGCTCCAAATCCTCAATCAAATCTTTTGGGTCTTCAAGACCAACTGATAAACGGATCAAACCATCATCAATACCAGCTATTTTTCTCTCTTCAGGAGTTAGATGCTCATGTGTAATTGTTGGCGGGTGCATACAGATAGAACGACTTGTCCCGAACGTTACTGCATGAACAATGGTTTTAAAGCTATTCATAGCAGTTGCCGCACCTTTCATACCATCTGCAACAACAAACGACATCAAGCCCCCGTGCATTCCATTCATCTGACGACAAGCCAACTCATGCTGAGGGTGTGTTGTAAGTCCTGAGTAGTTTACCCGTTCAATTTTGGGGTGGCTGCTTAAAAACTGTGCAACTGCCAAAGCATTTGAGCTATGTTTTGCCATTCTCATTGAGAGTGTCTCAATATATTGAAGAGTCATCCACGCCTCTATTGGCTGGATAATTGAGCCAATAAACTCAGTTGTATTCCAGCGAATATCCTCAACAAGCGGTTCAGGTCCAATAATTGCTCCGCCAATAACTGTAGCGTTTCCAGCAATAAATTTAGAAATAGAGAGAAGAACAAAATCTGCCCCAAGCTCCATTGGTCTTTGAAGTGCGGCTGTAGCAGTTGTATTATCAACAAGCACAGGTACACCTTTTGAGTGGGCAGCATCAGCAACAGCTTTAATGTCTGTAACGAATAGACAGGGATTACTTGGTGTCTCAATCCAGACAAGTTTTGTCTTTTCATCAATTTCATCAGCCCATGATTTTGGGTCAGATGGCTCTTTTACAAACCTACACTGAACATTGCATTTTTTTGGGAAGATCGCAGTTGCCTGCTTATAGCCTTCACCAAAAATATTGAGTGATGTTACAATGTTATCTCCTGGTTCGCACATTGTAAAAATAAGTGAAAACAGAGATTGAGAACCAGAACCAGAGGTTATACATGCTTCGCCACCTTCAAGTGCCGCAAGTCTCTCTTCAAGAACAGTATTTGTTGGTGTTCTTGTCCGTCCATAAACAGGACATGGAATCTCGTCAAATGTGTTGTATGGAAATGTGATTGATTGGACAATCGGAGGAGTAAAGGAAACAAAGTCGTTTTTGTTCTCAAGCGGGTGAAACCCAGCATGTAATGCACGGGTATCAAATCCAAGTTTAACGTTTTCTCTTATTGCACGTGGTTTTGTTGGATCATATACCCAGTGATCTCTTAAAAAAAAGTGTTTATCGTATTTTTTCATAATTTATTTTTATGCTCCCAAAACATTCTATTTAGATTTGACAACTTTCAAAAAGCTGTCAAATCTTTGATAAAAATATTTAAAGTATGTAAGGAATCAAAATTTAATAATGCCAAAATTATATCACAAGGTCATAATGTAGGGAACAACGATCGCTGTTCCCTACTACTTGTGTTATTAAATTTCCATTCCTAAGCAAATTTTATTATCTATAATTATTTTTTTGTATTAATCCAAGCCTGTTCACGCTCTACAATAGCTTTAATCTTTTGCTGCACATCTTCTGGCAATGCTTTTGATTTATAATTGGCAAGAATTTCATCAACAACTTTTGCAGCTCTTGCTTCCATAGTTAAGCTGCCTTTTTTCTGCCATTGAGCATATCCGCCTTTATCAAAAAGTTTTGAGTAAAACGGCTCTTTATAGTGCTTGATTGTATGTGGATGCTGAAGGTATGAGCCAGTTGGACCAAGCTCTTCTGTTACATCAAGGGCAAGTGTCTCGTCATTGACTGTAACGCCTCGTGTTGCAGCACGAAGGAAACCAATTGTTTCATTTGCTATCACTTGAAGTTGCAAAGAACCCTGAAGACCAGACTCCATAAACCCAACATCATGCACAATGTTTGCTCCATGTAAAAGTGCTGTCATAAGGCTTATTGTCATCTCAATAGCTGCTTGATTATCTAAGACCTTTGAATCTGTTGAGCCGCCAAGACCAAAAACTGGCAGATCATAGTATTTGCCCATAGTTGTTGGAATCCCTTGCTCATCTGCAAGAACATAATTTCCAACCATTGTTTGAAGATTGTATGGTCCGCCATTCCAACCGGGAACCGCAATTGGTGAGCCTTCACGAACAAGTTGGGATAAAACCACACCAAGCATAATACCAGCATTCATATTTGCCATGCAGCCAGCCGCAGTTGCTGGAGAATTTACACCCCCTGCATTGAGTGGAATCCAAAGTTGTGGAAGCCCTTTACTTGCAAGGTAAATACACTTTTGGAGAGCCTCTTCATTGGCAATCAAACCAGAGGTTACATTAATATAGCAAGTTGCAAACGGATATTTTCTAAACTCCTCTTCACCTCCAGCAACTGCTTCACACATCTCAACAGCAGCTTTACACCCCTCAAAATCAGGGCTTACAAATACAATTGGTTTTGTGGTGTAGTTGAGCATAACTTCCATTTGATAGCGATCATAAATGCTTTGATCAACATCTTTTGGCAAGAATAGAGACATCACAAAATCGATCTCAGGAAGAGAATCCATAACCTTTGCAGCTTCAATCACATCAGTTAGAACTGGCAATCTTCTCTGAGAAGTCCTGTGATCTAAAATATTTAAACAATCTGAACCACCACCATAATATGTGTTGTATCCCCATGCTCTAATTGCTGGCTTTTTGTTTCTGTCATAGAGTGTCATTCTTTTAGGAGCTTGAGCAAGGGCACGATTGACCATATATTCTGGTATTCTGACCCTAATTCCATCTACAGTTGCACCGCCTTTTTTTAAAATCTCTCTTGCCTCTTCATGGTGAACATCAACACCTGTTCTTTCAAGAATTTCGAGCGTTCCTACATGAATCTGCTCGCACTCTTTTTCACCCATGCGAGCATAATGGGCAGTTGTCATGCTTTGACCTTGAGTTGAAATCATTTAATTGCCTCCGTTGATATATCAAAAATGGTTATTAATATGCTCAGGATATACAGATTAATCTATCAAAAGTCAACAACGTGCTAAAGAATTATAGCAATGACTCTTAAATCACCGTACTTGTGAAAATTGGTGTTTCGACTGGTGTTTTGGATATTTTTTCCCAATTAACAGTGCCGTTCAATCAACTCAATTAGTCTAAGAGTAAGTCCATCTAAATTATCATAATTTACTGGAAATCTAACCATAGTCTCGTCAGTTCCCATCATCTTTGCAAGCCTACCAGATACACCTTTCAACTTGCGATCAATCTCCATAAAGACCATAAAACCACTGCTCATGGGTCTAAAAATAAGCTCAATCTCTTCCAGACGCCCTCTAAAATGACCTTCAACAGGTCTTAGTGAAAATTCCTGAACAAACGGTACCATCATATTCATATTACGCGGAGCTGGCTCACAAACAACCTTATAGACCTCAAGCCCCATATCCATTGCACTTCCGATAACTGCGTCCATTAGAGGGTGGGGTTGAACATGGATATAATCTTTGTCTGCTGGATCAACAGCCGACTTAATATCAAGCCCAGTCTCTACCCATGTTTTGGTTTTACCAACAGTTACTGGTACAAAAATTGGTAATGTAAACTCAAGATCAAATTTTACTGTCTCACTGGCATTGATACTAAAAGATTCTGATACCTGAAACTCTCTGATAAGTGCGGTGCGTGTAAGGTTTATCTCTTCCTCTTCACCTTCACTATTTTCAAATTCTATCTCATCTTCATAAGTGCTTTTAACTTTAAAGTAGATATTTTCAATATGTTGTTCAACAGCACCACCTTTAACAGTTACTCTTCCTCTTACTTCTTCTCCCGGAATAAATACCTCATTAAAAAGCTCTGTCTCCACACTTGCCGAGCCAACCCCTATTTTTGAGAGTATTTTATTAAAAAAAGACATTTATTAATTTCCTTTATGTTAACTATGGTTTTATAAACCTATTTATCAATTTATTTTATTACTCAGGAATTTCAATTCAATCTTAAATTGTAGGGACATACAGGCGTATCTCCTTACTTATGCTCTTTATAAACTTTTTTCTTTTTTTATAATTCCAAGCATTACTCTATAAGGACCGGGGGTTCCAGGCGGGAGCAATCCAACTCTATCTCCATTTTTTAAGATAGAATCAAAAGAGGCTATCTTACCATTTACAAAAACACCTTCAACATCTTGTTTCATAAGTTTAAGTTGATGAATTAAGTCGTTTACTGTCATCTTATCTGCTAATTCCATATCTACGTTATAAAATTTGAAGCCATTTTTTGATAATTTTTCTTGTAAAAAAGAAAACGCATTAAATGTTATCTTCACTCTATACCGACCTTTTTTAATTATTTGACCTCCTGCAAAACTGGGATTTAACCCTTAGTTTTACTGAGCATAAATTTAGTTCTGCAGAAAGTATATTATCTAAATTTCACACGCTAACCTTGCACCCTGTTCAATTGCCCTTTTAGCATCTAACTCTCCAGCTTGATATGCCCCCCCAATTATATGGTATCTTATTTTTTTATTTGCCTCTTTATATGTGTTGCACTCTTTCTGCTCTTGGGCATTTATGAACATTGGCGATGACTGAAGTTCATTGGCAAGAGTCAACAAAGATTCTTGCCCAGCACAAATTACAACATTATCAACATCTAAAACTTCTCTCTTATCGTCCCTAATTATATGAAGCCCATGCTCATCAAATTTTTCATATCTAACTCCATTTAGCATAATAACTCCACGTTTCTTCAACAATGAACGATGTATCCAACCAGTTGTTTTACCAAGGTTTGCCCCAACTTTAGTTGATTTTCTTTGAAGTAAATATACAACTTTATTTGAACTATTAGCCTGTTCTTTAGCTTTAGCCTCTTCTTTTTCAGAATAAGATTTAAGACCACCTCTATCTTTATATTGGTTGTCAATTCCCCACTCTTTTAAGTAAAGCTCTTTATCAAGACTTGAAGATTCACTTTCATGCGTTAATAGTGTAGCAACATCAAAACCAATACCGCCTGCCCCGATTATTGCCACTGATTTCCCAATTATACTGCTGTTGTTAATAACATCACTGTATGAAACTACTTTTGGATTACTGACACCTTCAAAGTCAGGAACTCTTGGGACAACACCTGTAGCAATTACTATCTCGTCAAATATAGGTTCGTAAGAAGAGACAGATAACATATCTTGAGCTGTAACCTTTTTATTTAATATAACATTGATCTTTAAAAGCTCTAATTGAATTCTAAAATATCGCAATGTCTCATAGAACTCATCTTTACCCGGAATTTTTACAGCAAGATTGAGAAGTCCTCCAATTTCAGAAGCAGCATCAAATATAGTTATATCATGTCCCTTTTGTGCAGCGTAAATTGCAAATGATAATCCAGCAGGACCTGCCCCAACTACTGCGATTTTTTTGGGATTTTTTGATGGAGTGAAATCAAATTCAGTTTCTCGGCAGGCAGTTGGGTTTACAAGACAAGAGCAGCTCTTACCTTCAAATATATGGTCAAGACACGCTTGATTGCACCCAATGCAGGTATTTATCTCATTGGCTCTGTTTTGACGAGCTTTTTTAACAAAATAAGGGTCAGCAAGAAGAGGGCGTGCCATTGAGACCATATCAGCCTCTCCTGATGCTAAAATTTTTTGAGCAACTTCTGGAGTGTTTATTCTGTTGCTTGTGATCAAGGGAACTTTTACTTTCCCCATTAATCTTGCTGTAACCCACGTAAATGCTGCACGCGGCACAATACCAGCAATTGTTGGAACTCTTGCTTCATGCCAACCAATACCAGTATTTATAATGGTAACTCCCGCTGCCTCAATTTTTTGAGCAAGCTCAACCACTTCGTCCCAACTGCTTCCATCTTTTACTAAATCAATCATTGAGAGGCGGTAGATTATTATAAAGTTATCTCCTGTCTTCTCTCTTACTTTTTTAATAATTTCAATTGGGAGGCGAATTCTATTTTCAAAAGAGCCTCCCCACATATCATTTCTGTGATTTGTAGCTTTTGCAATGAACTGATTAATAAAATAGCCTTCTGACCCCATGATCTCAACACCATCATATCCTGCATCTTTTGCAAGGCTTGCACAGTTTGCAAAATCATCAATCTGCTGCCATACCTCATCTGTAGTTAATTCTCGTGGTGTAAAAAAGTTAATCGGTGCTTTAATCGGTGAGGCACTCACAATTTTATCGTGAAAGCCATATCTGCCTGTATGGAGAATTTGCATTGCAATTTTACCACCATTTTCATGCACAGCTTTTGTAATAATTTTATGTTGCTCCATCTCTTCAAAAGAGGTGAGTTTAGCAAGATTATCAGCTCCACAACCTTGAATATTAGGTGCAAATCCACCTGTTACGATAAGCCCAACCTCACCTTTTGCTCTAAGGCTAAAATAGGCTGCCATCTTCTCAAAGCCTTGTTCAGCCTCTTCAAGGCTTGTGTGCATTGAACCCATTAAGATACGATTCTTAAGTGTTGTAAAACCTAAATCAAGGGGCGTAAAAATATCTGGATATTGATTAATATATTTTTGTTGTTCTTGCATTTTATTAAGTCCTTTTTTGTGAAAAAACCACTTATAGTAAAAAATGAGGAATATATAGTCCAAACGAGAGTAAGTTTAACTTTTTATATATACAAAACTTAACTTATGACCGAGAGCATTATAGTAAAATAGTATTATAAATTGTAGAATTAAATTAGGAAAGCTATAAATGTGTAAAATAGAAGGAAATGATAAGAATAAAAAAGCAGTTATTTTTGAAAGGTATGCAGGTGATTAAATGACTAAAAAAGCGGGAGTTTAAAATATGGGGTGAGTGACGGGATTTGAACCCGCGGCCACCAGGGCCACAACCTGGTGCTCTGCCAACTGAGCTACACCCACCATAGTCAAAAAACTTCTAAAGAGTGAAATCAATAAAGCCTAATTTGCCTTTCCAATATCAAACTCATTGATAAAAACATATCAAAATTTAATCACAATTGCAATACTTTTCAAAAGCAATAGCTGTATGATTGTAGATTTAATTTGTTAGTTTGCTATAAAATTGATGTTTATATTTAAAATTGACAACTTTTGAAAAGGTGTCAATTTTAAATATCTTCTATAATCCGCCAGATACAGTTATAACTTCACCACTCACATAATCAGATAAATGAGACGCAAGAAATAGAATTGGACCTGCTGCCTCTTGAGGAGTTCCAAGCCTTCCAAGTGGAATCATCATGGTTGCAATCTCTCTTATCTGTTTAGGTATTCCAAGAGATATAACTTCGCCATCTTTTTCCATAGATGCTCCTTCTTCTTTTGGAGCTGATAGTCTTGTATCTATTGCTCCAAATGCAATTGCATTGCATTGGACATTATATCTGCCCCACTCTTTGCTCATAGTTTTAGTTAGTCCTATCATACCTGACTTTGCAGCAGAATAGTTTGCCTGACCAGCGTTTCCTGTAGTTCCTGAAATTGAAGATATATTAATAATCTTTCTTGCAACAGCTTTTCCTCTCTTTTCAATCTCTTTTTTTGCAGCATCACAAAACCAAGGTTTTGCAGCTCTTATAATTCTAAAAGGGGCTTTAAGGTGTAAATCTATAATAGTATTCCATTGTTTATCTGTCATTTTATGAATCATGGAGTCCCATGTAAAGCCAGCATTATTTATAATGATATGTATTGCTCCCCACTTTTGGGCAGCACAGTTGATAATGTTATTAGCAAAATCATCTCCTGTAACATCACCAATATATGATATAGCCTCTCCACCAGCATCTTGGATTTCAGTTACAACTTCTTGTGCAGGTTCAGGATCAATATCACTTATAACGACCTTTGCACCTGATTTTGCAAGCATGATAGCAGCAGCTTTGCCAATTCCTCTACCCGAACCCGTTATAATTGCCACTCTATCTTTGAGCATCTGATCTAACATCTTTAATATCTCCTTAGATTATATATGTTGTGCTATAGGATACTTTTTTGTATTCTATAAACGCTCTAATTTTATATTTAGATTCGTAATATGCCTAAATTCTTAAAAATATCAATGAATTTATCAAAAACATAATAGGCTACAGCGATAAAAAAATTTTAGTTTTGCAACTTCATCTTACTCATACAGTATGAAATACTCTCACATCGTATTTTCAGATATTCGACCAAGTTTTGTTATCATCGCATGAAAAAGACCATTGCTTTTCAGCCATAGAACTTCCATCCTTCGCTGTACCAAATGATAATATAAAAACTCAATTTATGGCAGCGTGCAATATAGCAAGCCCACTCTGATATAAAAATATTGATTTAGACAACACATTAAAGACAGCTTTTTTAATGTGTCAACAAAATATTTTATATTTTCTTCAAACTTGATTTTATGAGTTAGTCAATTTATAGTTTTAATAGGAACAAAAGTACACTGTATAAGAATGCTAATCCCGTAAAAATTCAAAAGTATTAAGTATTCCCTCATGACGCGAACCTTTGCACTAACCAAAACTGTGAGGTATTCTATAAATGCAAAAAACATTACAGATATTAATAAATAAATGGAAAGAATTAAATCCACTTATTCAAAGGATAGTAGTAATAGTTGGATTCATAGGTTCTGTTGCCTCTATCTATAGTGTTTGTGGGACTTCAACAGGTATTAGTGTCTCTCAAGATGGAAACAATAACAACCAAGATATTAATGGAAATCAATTAATTACTGGAAATAACAATCAAATAACATACAATCAATTCGCCGACAAAACTGATCCGCCAGATTCAAAACAACCTGAAAAACAATCTTTCGACCTATCAAAAAAAAGTTTCAAAGTCTTAATTTTACCTTTTTTCCCCGCCTCACATTGTAAAGACAGAGAAGTCCGTTATGAAGAGACCATTAAAAACCGCCTATTACAAAAAAATCTAAACTTACAGGTAATTTTCAGAAAAGATAAAGAAGTTTCAACGTTTGAAGAAGCACGGCTTGTTGACAAAAACGCTGATTTAATTTTATGGGGAGATTTTGCAGAACAATGCAATCTAAATGAATCTAAAGTATGTGTTAAATATACAATCTCAGAGAAACTCAAAAATGAACATCCCCACATATCAATATACAACAGCACAGGATTTCAACCGCTAAATAATATAACGGAGCTTTCCGAAGGCTACTGGCAGGAGAATGTTGATTATATCATTTATTGGGTGCTTGGCTATGAGGCATACAACAGAGATGCCAACAAAGAAGCCATATCTTATTTTTCCTCTCTTTTGCCTAAATGAATCATTTTATTTAAGGTTGATACCCTTCATAGCTCTTTCTATTCAGGTTCTATTCGGAAAAATAAAATACAGCTACTTCGTCGTAAGCTACGAGATATTAACCAACTGCTACGCAATAAATCATATAATTTAAATATTTTAATTACCAAAGATATAAACTTGATTTCTTATTAAGAATTTTCAATTCAAAATATTCAGTACAAGCTGATTGAGTAAAACCATAACATACATGTAATGGCAACAAATGTTCCTCCCTCGGATGGCAATATCTTGCATAGGGAGCATTTTCCCAATTTTCAAATCTGCTGACTCTTTCTGCTTCATTTATATCTGAGCTTGAACATGTTTCAATCAACCATTGTTCAAACTCCTCATTCATTGTTCTACTTTTAATTGTCTCTTTTTCAAAAAATGCCCTCATATTGTGAAATGAGAAACCTGAGCCGATTATCAGCAAATTATCATACTCTATATCAGATAAAACAGACCCAATTTTTATATGTTCGGTAGGATTCAAACTTTTAAGCAAAGACAATTGAATACAAGGGATGTCTGCTTTCGGATACATTATTTTGAGAGGTACGAACAGTCCATGGTCAAAGCCTCTTTGTTTATCCAATTGATTTTTTATACCCGCTTTATTTAATAACTCTTCAATCTTTTTTGCTAAAAGTGGTTCTCCGTGACAAGGATATTGTATGGAATACGATTCTTCTGGAAAGCCATAATAGTCGTAAATGAGTGAGGGGTTAGCCGAAGAAGTTATGGTTGGTATTCTTTCTTCCCAATGAGCACTTATTACTAAAATAGCTGATGGTTTCTCAAGTTTTGAAGCTAAAAATTTCAAGTTTTTAACCATATCTGAATGTCCTTCATCACCAAGCAGTGGTAGAGGGCCTCCTCCATGAGATAAAAACAATACACGAGATTTTTTATTATTCATAAAATGCTCCTTTTAAGTTTTACATGCTAAAAGATAGTTTCTAACAACTAATGGACAGATACTCTGTTGCGACCCTCATTCTTGGCTTTGTATAAGGCTTTATCAGCACGACTCATAAGAGAATCAATGCCTTTACAATCTTCATTGTTTGAGCAAACAGCAAGACCGAAAGATGCTGTGAAGTTGATTGGAGGTGAGTTAGGGAGTTTGACTTCGGTATTCTCTACAGCTTTTTTGATACGCTCCAATGCCTTTTTCGCCTCCTCAAGCCCTGTGTTCGGCAACAGTATCAAGAACTCTTCTCCACCAATCCTACCGATAACATCGCTGGCTCGAAGTTCTTGTTTGCAGATGGCACAAAATTTTTTCAAAACAATATCTCCAGCCTGATGTCCATAGCGGTCGTTAATATTTTTAAACAGATCCAAATCCGCGATAGCCAGAGCGAGAAGAGTGCCATAACGTCTTTTTCTTGATATTTCAATTTCTGCCAGCTCCATGAAATGGCTTCTGTTCATGGCTCCTGTCAAATAATCAACAGTTGCCCTTCGCTGAAGCTCATTTTGGAGAAACCTGACACGCAACCATATAAGAATAGCCGTCAGAAGAATGAATATAACTGTAATTCCACTAAACCACCTTGTATAAGCAATCATCTCCTCTGACTGTAATTGGGCTTGTTCAGCAAAACTCTTTGCTTTGCTATGTGCGAATGTAAGAACATAATCAACCAATGGAACAATATGAAAAAAATGAGGTGTTCCTACGGTTCTAACTAAGCTTTCAGCCGTTTTAATATCACCTTTCTCATTTGCCACAAGAATCTCTGCACGGATTGTATCCCAATGTCCGAAATTCTCCTCCAGTTCCTTTACCTTACCCATATCTCCTAAAAATTGTTTTTTGATCACGGAAAGGTTAGAGTGCAACTTCTGACCAAGAGATTCTGCTTCAATAAGCATCTCCTGATAATTATCATTTTTATCCCTGAGCATAACTATCTGAAGCATCAGGCTTCTCAACTGAAAAAGCGTGCTTTTCATCTCCTGTGCAGCATTGCTTACAGCAAATGGGTGGATATAAAGGTCATTAGTGATTTCTTCCAACTGTTCCATACCTCTGTTCATAAACCAACTCATACCTAAAACATTAATAACAACAAGCATATAACCCGCAAGTATCAGCGACGAGATTTGCAAACGTGAAAGATTCCATGCCATCTGCAAACCTTTATAAGTGCTAACAGGGGAAGATAATAAATTAGCTTTAATCATTTTGAAAAATTTTTCATCCTCCGACTTTTTAAAGTAGTGTTCTTTTCAAGATTAAAGTGTCTATATTACTCTCTGAAATTTTAATATTTTCAAGCATTTGTATCTATGAAAGCGAAATTTTGAAGAACAATAGAATAAAAGAGATTCTAACTATATCTCGCATCATCAAATCAATTGATGATGCGAGATATGCCTAAATTATTAAAAATATCAATGAATTTCTCAGAAATATATTAGCACATATATAAAAAACAGCATTTTGTTTAAAGCCTAATTATTGACAAAAAAAAAGCATTCATATAGTAATCTTCACATTTATGCCAAATATGGCACAAATAGGAAATAATAAACTAAATTTTAACTGTAATTTTAAGAAAAGGAATGAGTAAAATGAAGAGAGTCAAAAGAAAAAGAGTATTGACCACAATTGCGACTAAAATGGTCTTTATGGCAATCGTTATGTGTATGATTGTTGGAGTTAGCTTTAATAATGTTCAGGCATCTGATAAAAAAACATTAATGATGGCAACAACAACCAGCACCGATGACACAGGACTTCTTGATTATCTTATGCCGCTTTTTACAAAAGACAGCGGAATTGAGGTGAAATGGACAGCAACTGGCAGCGGTAAAGCTCTTGCTCTTGGTGTAAGTTGTGATGTTGATGTTTTGCTTGTTCATGCTCCTTCTGCTGAGAAAAAATATATTGCAGAGGGTTCGGGCAAAGATCGTAAAGAAGTTATGTATAATGACTTTATAATCATAGGACCAGAGAGCGACCAAGCTGCTATTAAAGGTAAAACTGTTGCTCAAGCATTAGAGGCTATCAGGACAAAACAGGCACTATTTGCAAGTCGCGGAGATGACTCTGGAACACATAAGAAAGAGTTAGAACTCTGGAAAAGCACAGGAAAAGCAATGCCTGAAAAGGAGAATTGGTATATCCAGACAGGACAAGGAATGCTTCAGACCATCAATCTTTGTGAAGAGAGAAAAGCCTACACCATGACTGATCGCGGAACATATATCAAATATAAAGCACAGAAAAACGGTAACCCCCAGCTTAAAATCCTTGTAGAAAAAGATGGTATTCTTATCAATCAATATAGCATTATTGCTGTAAATCCTGAAAAATGCCCTAAGGTAAAATATGAGCTTGCTGCAAAGCTATCAGATTGGCTTGTTAGTGAAAAGGGTCAAAATCTCATAAAAGATTTTAAACTCTTGGGCGAAGAGCTTTTTACACCTAACGCAAATGCAAAATAGGCTATCTGCTAAATCTAAAAAATGTTAGCAGAGGAACATTTTATAATCCAAAAAATAGAGTTTCTGCAAAACTGAGATTTAGCACTTGATTTTACTGGATAAAAAAATGGGTTTTGCAGAGGTCAAATATAGGAGGAGATATTGAGAGGAGGACGACAAAACATTGATTAGCCTCAATATTAGAGCAGATAAAATAAGTTGGTTTGTGATGATTGTGCTTATTTTGGGCATATCAACAGACGCAGTTGCTGAAAGGATATTTTTTGCAGGCTATAAAGGTGGTTTTTACATCAAGTCTGAAGAAGAGGGTGGAATGGAGCTGCGTCTTGGTGGCTCTTTTCAATCTGATTATAGATATTATGAAGAAGATGAGCGTGCAGACAACAGATTTGATATACGCCGTGCAAGATTGATTTTCAATGGTCAGCTTACACAGTGGTTCAGATTTGGCATGGAGTATGAATTTCAAGGAAACGAAACCAGCAACCTTATTGATGCCTATGGCGAAGCAGTTTATGGCACAAGTGGCTTACGCTTTGGTCAGTTTCAAGAACCATTTAGCCTTGAAGCATTAGAGAAAAACAGTGCAATTCTTTTTGCTGAACGCTCAATTGGAAGCTATCTATCACCTTCAAGAGATGTTGGAGCTATGCTTTATAGCTCTATTTTTCAGGATTCTCTCCATCTTTTTGCTGGGCTTTTCAATGGTGATGGAGACGATGGCTCTGCAAGGGGTAATGAGCATGACGAACCTGAAGTTGCGGCAAGGGTTGTTTTTTCTCCCTTTAAGTTGATTGAGTCAAGCCATATCAATATTACTCCAATTCAATCACTTCAAATCGGCTTTTCTGGCACTGTTGTCGAAGCTGATAACCTCAACATTGATTTGAGAGTTAAAAGCTCTGGAATGGCTGGCACATCAAGAAATATCTATGAACTTACCCACAATACAAAATTTGGAGTGATACAAGATGTTGGACAAAGGGTTCGCACAGGTATTGAAGCAGCATGGGCTTACGGACCACTATCTATTCAAGCAGAAAAAATTGATTTTACATACAGCGACCTTGATCCGGCTGGAAGTTCTCCAACATCTGATGCAGATTTCTCATCATGGTATGTGAGTGGTGCATGGTCATTAACTGGTGAGTATCAATCTCTCTCTCAGGGAGTTCTAAAGCCAATCTATCCAAATCATTTTTTTAATCCTTCTGAAAAAACTTGGGGAGCGTTTGTTGTTGCTGCGAGGATAGAACATTTTAAAGGTGATGAAGATTGGATAAATCCTGTTTCTAATGTTTCTGTAAGGGAAGCTGATGGCTATAGTTTGGCAGTAAATTGGATTCTATTCCCAATGTGTAGAGTTATCGCGGATTACTCACATACTGAATTTTCAGATCAAATTAAGGCAAGGGTTCTTCCTGATGGTGCGATTGACTACATTGATGAGGAGAATTGCCTGACTCTCAGGCTTAGTATGGATTTTTAATTTAGGTTATCTTTAAGAAGCTACAAAGTGTTTTTAGATTAACTCAATTGTATTAAACTTAAGAATTTTATTGGAGGCATTAATGGGACAAGCAAAAAAGAGATTAGAAATTAGATTAAAAAATGTTCGTTTAACAGTTATATTTGCAGCTATGTTGGTTCTTTTTTCTATCATAAATATAGGGAACTCTTACGCTGCTTACCACCATGAAGGTGAACATGATTCAGGAAATTTTACTGCAATTTATCAAGATAAAGCAGGAACAAAACTTGATCACTGCGGGCTGTGCCACACAGGTGGTAGTTACACAAATAGCACAGGAAAATCAGTTACAATGGGAAGCTGCCAGTGGTGTCATTACACAACCGACTATGGCAAACAAAACGATAAAATTGACCAAACTATGAACGCTTATGGAAAAGCCTATAAAGATAATGGTAGAAACCAGAGTGCTATTACTCGCATTGATCCTCTTGATTCAGACGAAGATGGTTCAACAAACCGTGATGAGATATTGGCGAACAGTTTTCCCGGAAGTGATAAAGATACACCATCTCTTAAAATGGCAAACTATAAAGTTTATAGTAAAAGTGAGCTTGAGGCACTTCCACAACATACCCAGTTTCTACTTATGAATACCAGCAGATCAGGAGATTTTTATGCAGAATACTCTGGTGTTCCTTTAAAAGAGCTTCTTGATGATGCTGGGATATTAGAGAGTGCAACAGGAATAACTGTGTTTGCACCTGATGGTTGGTCTCAATATCATCCACTCTACTATGATGAAAAAGCTGAGATGTATCATGTTTATGGTAATATGCCAGAACAAGATTATCAATACCCTCCAGCAACTTACAGCTATGCTCTTCAAGCCGACACAACTTTAAGTCCCGGAACAGGATGGTGTGATTATACAGCCCCATCTTGTTCTGGTAGGAGTCATGGCGATTTAATATCTGTTCAAAATGGTCTAAAGGCAATTCTTGCAATGAAAAGAGATGGAGTATCTTTAGATTCAGGCATTTTGACAGATGACAATAAACTTGATGGTGAAGGACCCTACAGAATTATTGTGCCTCAAAAAGTTGTAAGCCCACCAGATCAATCAAGCAAATCTGATAACCAAAATGTTGAGTGGCCTTATAACTACGATTGGGATCACAATGCAGGGGCTGCAACTCGTTCTGTAACTATAATCAGGGTTGATCCACTTCCAGAAGGAACGACTGACATTGATATTCTTGAAGCAGGCTGGAACTACATAGATAATAGCCAGATCATAATTTATGGTGCAATAGAAGGAGAAACCCCGCAAAAAAATTGTATTGTGCTTGGAGATGATATTGGTTTCACTTTGCCAAATTTGACTCTTTCTGGAGTCAAGTTTGGTATCCATTTCAAATATATGGGCAATTTTGATAACAACTTTAATTTTAAAGCTGAATTAGGAACTTTTACCGAAGCTGATTCTACTTTTGAAGAGATAGGTTTTAGCCAAGACGGGGCATCACCTCCATCTTTGACTATCCCTTGCATAACTGCTGGTGGGAAAAATTATAAAGTAACTCTAAATTGCCCAAGTTCAAATTTTATCGATTGGACACTTGTATCTATTAATGAGAAATAGTTAATAATTTTATGGTAGTCTTGTAACAAGATGATGTTTTTTTAAAGATTCAGACAGCAAAAAATTATCATCAGTTGAATTCATATAAACAATTAGATTTGACAACTTTTAAAAAGTTGTCAAATCTAATACTAAAAACTATAGTTTATTTACCAGCCATCATAGCTGCAATATCAGCCTCAGCCTCTCCGATGAGTTTGATGTCAAAGTTTTCGACAAGAACTTTAAGAACACCAGCAGATACAAAACCAGGAAGTGTAGGTCCAAGGCGGATTCCCTTGATTTGGAGATGAAGGAGTGCAAGAAGAACAGCCGCAGCCTTCTGCTCATACCAACCAATATCAAACGAGAGTGGAAGATCGTTTATGTGAGCAAGTCCAAAAGCATCGCGAAGTTTCATTGCAATCACTGCAAGTGAATAGCAATCATTGCACTGCCCAGCATCAAGAACTCTTGGAATTCCACCAATATCGCCAAGATTTAGCTTGTTGTAGCGATATTTTGCACAACCAGCAGTTAGAATAACAGTGTCTTTTGGCAATTTTTCGGCAACTTCAGTGAAATATGCTCTCCCTTTTTGTCTTCCATCACAGCCTGCCATTACAATAAAGCGTTTGATAGCACCAGATTTTACAGCCTCAATCACCTTGTCAGCAAGTGCAAGTACCTGATTATGTGCAAAACCACCAACTATCTTTCCTGTCTCAATCTCTTGAGGTAGTTGGCATTTTTTTGCAACTGCAATAATTTCTGAAAAATCTTTAGCTTTTCCAGCTTCTCTATCCGCAATATGTTTTACTCCAGGATATGAGACCACACCAGTTGTAAATATTCTATCTTGATATGTATTTTTACTCTTTATTGGAATAATGCAGTTTGTGGTCATCAAAATTGCACCATTAAAGGTCTCAAAATCTTCATTCTGTTTCCACCATGAGCTTCCATAGTTTCCTTTCAGATGAGCATATTTCTTGAAAGCAGGATAGTAGTTTGCAGGCAGCATCTCTCCATGTGTATAGACATCAACCCCAGTTCCTTCAGTCTGCTTTAAAAGTTCGTCCATATCTTTTAAATCATGCCCGCTGATTAAAATTCCCGGGTTTTTGCCAACACCAATATTTACCTCTGTAATTTCAGGATTTCCGTAAGTTGAGGTATTTGCCTGATCTAAAGCCGCCATTGTCGTTACAGCACACTCTCCAGCTTTTAAAACCCAACCAACCATCTCGTCAACTGTGAGGTTTTCTGTAGTTGATGCAAGTGCTTTTAGAATAAATTCGTAAATTTCATCTTTTTCAACACCGAGAACTGCTGCATGGTCTGCATAAGCAGAGATACCCTTTAATCCAATAATGAGAAGCTGACGAAGTGATCTTACATCTTCATTTTCTGTTGCAAGGACACCAACTGTCTTTGCTTTTTCTTGATATGCTGCCTCATCATCTGAAAACCAAACAGCAGAGTCATCAAGAGTTGATGAGCAAGTAGAACAACATTTGGTCTCAACTTTGCTCTTTAGACCTTTTTTAAACTCTTGAGCTTGCTTTATCCACTGGATAAGATTTGCATCATTAAAATTTACATTAGTAATTGTGGTAAAAAGCCCTTGAACTACAAAATGACCAGCTTCTTTAATTACATCAACTCCATTGGCTTTTCCTTTTGTAGCAAGAATAGCTATCCCTTTAAGGTTAAAAATAAGTAAATCTTGAAGATTCGCGGTTGTACCCTCTTTTCCGCAAACACCCTTTATTGTGCAACCTGTTCCTTTAGCTGTCTCCTGACATTGAAAACAAAACATGGTAAAGCCTCCTTAAATTAATTATACGGTTGTTATTATAAATCTTCTGCCTTTTTGAATGCAATATAACCTATGCTTAAAAGAAAAACCTTGATATAGATCAAGAAAACATTTACCAAATCACAAAAAAATATTTTTTTTTATAAACTAAGGAATAAAAATTTAATAATGTCCGAAATTACACTGAGCAAGGATATGTCATAGGTAGGGAACAACGATCGTTGTTCCCTACCCAGTTTATTCAATTTCTGGTGTTATTAAATTCCCATTCCTAAGATTGATTTATGACACATTCTAAAAAATAGACTCTTATGAGGTAATCAAGAGTATCAACCATTTATCTATTTGGGAATCTTTAATTTTATGAAGACAATAAAATCCATAATTATCCCTCTTATATTGCCATTTCTTATTTTCATCTTCTGGACAAACTCCTCTTTTATGGAGCTTGCTGATTTTGCATGGAGAGATCTGCTTTACACGTTGAGAGCATTTTCATTTACATCATCAACACCTCAAAAAGTTAATGATGTAATCATTGTGGCTATTGATGAACCATCTTTTAAGCAGATTAAACTAAGATGGCCATGGCCAAGAACCCTTCACGCACAACTTATTGAAAAATTAAGCAATGCTGGTGCTGCTGCAATTGCCTTTGATATTTTATTTCCTGAAAAATCCTCTAATGAGTCTGAAGATGCAATCTTTGCAGAAGCTATTAAAAAAGCTGGGAATGTTGTTCTTGCAGCAAATCTTACCATAACTGGTCGTCAAGGTTATGAAACCTATTTTGTAGAGGATCCTGTTGAAACTCTTGCATCTGCTGCATCTGCTGTAGGAATGGTCAATTTTTATCCTGATGGCGATGGCAGTGTTCGTATGGCATCAAATTATGTTGATATGCGTCCATCAATTGCACTTGCAGCAGCAACTACAGCTTTAAAAAAAACAAACTCTTTGAATCAGAACCAAACCTTTATAGATAAAGAAGAATCTCTACCGTATAATGAAAACTCTCAAGAACAAGAGACTTTTTTTATAGATTATGCAGGAAAAGCTGGGACAGTGCCAGCAGTTTCATATTATCAAGTGATAGATAACATGGTTGATCCAGCACTTTTTAAAGATAAGGTTGTCTTTGTTGGGTTTATTGCAGATTCTGCTGTTGAGGTTGAAAGCGGAGCAGATGCCTATCCATATCCATTTATGCGTTTTACAAAAAAGATGATGTTTGGGGTGGAAATCCAATCCAATGTTGTGAGGACAATTTTTAGAGACTATCCCATAAACGAATTTCCTTTCCCAATTATAAAATGGCTCTTGTTTTATTTTCTCGCCTCTATCCTGATTCCTTTTAGAAAAAATCCTGTTTATTTAACTTTATCGACGATATTAGCACTTGGTTTCACTTCATTGGCATCTATTTTTGCTTTTAAATATCAAGGTGTTATCATTGAGGTTATGCCAGCAATTGGGGCAATTACTTGTAACGGTATTTTCATTGGATTAAAAGAGTTTACACAAAGCTATAGGGAGAAATCAGTTCTTAAAAAAGCATTTGATAGCTATGTATCTCCTGATGTTGTGGCAAGTGTAATTGCAGATCATCAAAATCTTAAACTTGGTGGTGAAAGAAAACGGCTATCTGTTCTTTTCTCTGATATTAGAGGATTCACAACACTTTCTGAAAAACTTACACCTGAAGAGTTAGTAAGCCTTTTAAACGACTACTTTACACGAATGACAGACACTATTTTCAAAAACAAAGGCACTCTTGATAAATATATTGGTGATGCAATCATGGTGATCTTTGGGGCACCAGTTTGGAGTGATAACCATGCAGAAAATGGTTGCTACACAGCCCTTGAGATGAAAGAGCGTTTAGAGCAGATGAATCAAGAAAACTCTGTTAGCTCTGAAAATAGCATTAATAATTCTATTCAAGTTAGTGCCAACGGTAAGGAGACTTCCATTTCTGGTAAACAAGGTAATGCCAACGGTAAGGAGATTTCCACTTCTGCTAAGAGTAAACTTGCAATAGGTATAGGCATTAACACAGGTGAAATGATTGTTGGCAACATGGGTTCTTTACGAAGATTTGACTACACAGTAATGGGTGATGAGGTAAATCTGGCTTCAAGACTTGAAGGAGTTACAAAGGCATATCGTGTCCAGATTATAATTAGCGAAGAGACAAGAAACGACCTAAACCTTGATAAATTTCTATGTAGAGAGTTGGATTTAATCAGAGTTAAGGGAAAATATAATGCAATCAAGATATATGAGTTAGTCTCAATCCGCCCAGCATCAGAGTCAGACGAAGAGTGTGTTAAGATGTTTGTTCAAGGACTTTACCTTTATAGAGAGGCTTATAAAGAGAATAGATGGGACGATGCTATAGCTCTTTTTAAAAAGGCTTTGGAATATAAAGAAGATGATGGTCCTTCAAAATTATTTATTGAAAGGTGTGAAACTTTTAAGCAAACACCACCTGTTGAGGCGGGGCAAGAGTGGGATGGCGTTTGGGTTATGTCAACAAAGTAAATTCGCTAAGGCTATTTACAGGCTCATCTATACTGAACAAGGTCTTAATTTGAGCTTTTATTTATTTTGCAGCCCAGAGTTAAAACTCAGGGCTGAATTGTCCATTCCTTTTAAGAGGACTTTTTTTAACTTATACTGCAAGCGGTCATAAATTGAGTTTTTATATTCTCATTTTTGCTTTAATTTGTTAATGTGTGTTTATGACAATAGAACTTGAATTCACACCAGAAATAATAGAAGAGATAAACTATGAACGT
>JADFZQ010000036.1 GCA_015232455.1 Desulfamplus sp.
CGTTCATAGTTTATCTCTTCTATTATTTCTGGTGTGAATTCAAGTTCTATTGTCATAAACACACATTAACAAATTAAAGCAAAAATGAGAATATAAAAACTCAATTTATGACCGCTTGCAGTATATTTAGGTCATTAGCGGGACAGAAAGAGTGTATAATAGAAGAAGGTTATTTACTTCCGGATCACGTTCATATGATAATGTCAATACCGCCGAAGTATGGGTTGTCTCAAGTTATAGGATTCATAAAAGGTAAGAATGCTATCCATATAGCCCGCACTTTCCTTGGAAAAAAGCAGAATTTTACAGGTCAGCATTTCTGGGCGAGAGGATATTACGTTAACACAGTTGGAAGAGACGAGAACGTGATAAGAGAATATATTCGGCATCAGGAAGAGGAAGACAAAAGTCTTGAGCAACTAAAATTATGGGAATAAACATGCCTTTAGGCATTCACAAAGCCGCTCATGAGCGGCTAACAAAATAACCGCTTTGAGCAGTTCCATCTTTCAAGCCTCCAGCTCTGCTGGAGGTCTTTGACTTTAATGACATAGCTCTTTGCGGATAGCTTCTGCGTCGGAAAGTAGTTCAGCAAGCTCACTCTTTACATTTTCCCAATCTACACTGCTCCAATCCCATATAGTTTTATCATTATATGTTTTGTAGTTATAAAGAAGATCAAATAACGTAATTACTGTTGTCTTAAGGTTACTGTATTGTCTTGCCTGCTCAGTATCAATTACAGTAGCCGCTGTTGCCATAGCTTCGTCCAAATCATCTCCAGAGGGAGAATTAAAAACAATCCCCTTTCCACTGACTGATGAGAGTGTTGCAATAGCATTTGCAATCGAATCTTCCATATGCTTGAGTTTCAAACAATCCGGTATTTGGGCATATGCAACCACTGGAGTGGTTATGGTACTATTGCCTGCTATATCAACTGCTCTCATGGCATAATAAAATTTGTAGAACTTCTTTTCTCCGTTTTCAAATGGATCGACAAATGCGAGCAATTCAACTGAAAATTTTGGAGATTGGGTGAAATAAATAAAATCCTTGGTAGTTTTCCCCTCGTATTCAATATCTCCTGTTGCATCAAAAACAAATCTTACCGCATCTCCTGACTTTATTTCTTTTGAGTTTTTATCAAGCAATACAAAATCTTCATTTTGTGCCCATTTGTTATATGTAATGATTTTATGGCTTACAACACTGTTTTTGCTATCTATTGTGAGTTCAAGAGTAGCTCTATTAGCACATCCTGAAGATGTATTTATATAGCCTGATTTTTTACATATATCTTCTGTTTGGTCATCTGAAGAAAGTGATGGATAGCGTTCATTTGAATCAATATACTCCATCTCTGCAGAATAGACAGTATAGGTCATACCATTACTATAATATTGCGTCTCATATTTAAGGGGAATCCAAACATTGGGAAGTGCAGGGTCATATTGTAATGTATACCACATCCTGTTCCACGCAGGAGTAAAATATTCTCCAGGTAACTGAGTCGGGTAGGCTGGAATTTCAGCAGCCATCTCAAAAGATGTCTTGCCTGTCTCCTTATCAGCATGTAGTGTTCCATAAATAGTTGTAACTTTTTTGAGATATTTATCGGCAAAACTTGCAACTGTTCCATAAATTGATGAACCATAAGAAGCGTTATCCTTTTTATTGGTACGCTCACCTCTGTATAGAAATGCAGAGCGTTCACCAAGCATAAAAATAGGAATATTCTTTCCTTTTCCTGATTTGACAGAAGGTTCATCATTCTTGAATAAACTGTTTGTTCCACTCAGGGAAACGGTTCTTGGAAAAACCCCTCTTGAAAAAACTATATTTTTTAAGGATCCTCTCGGAAAAACCCCCTTTCCTGAATTTTCAAGTTCATCTATAGCTGCCATTTTTTCTTCAAAAGATAACTTTTCTGAAGTAATTATATCATAACACTCCTGCAGAAAAAAAATTTCCGCCTGATTGAATAAACCACTCTCAATTGCGACCTTCAAGCTAAGAATGTCTTCTTGTTTAAAACCTGCTTCAAACAGGTTCGCATCAGACAGAGGAACATCGTCTGATTCATTTTCAACAACCGGCGATCTTGTATCATTTAAAGAGTTATCCTTCCATATTGTTTGGAGCAACTTAATTGACGGATCCATATATACATCATGGGGGGCATTGGTAGGAAGATTGATGGTAGTGCCGTAGGAATATGGCCTTGAACCGTCATGTTTTGAATATAGAATATATTCATTCAACGATGATATAAGAGCATTTCCCTTTTCTACAATAGCTAACTCTTCACTAAAAGCCCCAATAATATTTATAGCAAAATCTTGAAGATCCACTGATACCGGCCTTCCAGTTTTGGGATATACTCGAGCATGATCAACTGCAAGAGCTATTTTGCCCGCGGTTTCGCTATCGTTTTGTTGCAGTTTTGCAATAAGCTCATCAATAAAATATGACGTTAGCTGTTTTACAGCAGAAAATTGCCCAAGTTCAACAACAGACAGAGTCTTTCCTGATCTATTTACAGAATAGGAACTATTATCTACATAATTATTAATTATATTTTCAGCCATTTGTTTCGTATTTGAATTACCTGCGTGCTCTATAACAACTTGTTTCCAATTCCACCCATGGCTTGGTTCAAGATCTTCCGAGGCAAGAAGATAATCACCAGATTCATGAACAAAGTTTGCTGTCTCCATTGAAGCCATGAGACATGCATCAAAGCCTATTAGGTCAAAACGAGATTGCACCGACAGAAACGCCTGCTTGATTTCCTCAAGAGAAAGGCTGCTCATACGATAATTTTCGTCAAAACCAAATCCGTTGTAATCAGCACCATGATCCCAAAAGATTATTGATGATGTAGAATGTCCTGTATATTTTTCCTTCAGATATGTGAAAAACAGCTTGAGCGTTGAGAGATCACCCATGTGAGCCCGCTCTTCTTTATAATCGTAGTCGATCAAATTACCAAAATGACCATCTTTTGAATCCTCTTTCAACTGGTCAATAGTTGCAAACCTTACTCCTTTCCAGTTGTCTTTTGAACTACCTCCAAAAGCTACCACAATATCAATATGGTCAGTATTATTTCCTATTACAGAATAGCCATCCAGCATTTCAACAAGATCAATTGTTGCAGCCGCATTGAAACCACTTTCCAGATCACTTCCCACCATATATACTGCAAGAAGCTTTTTACCTTCACCATTATATTTTTCAGAAACACTGCATGAAGATAGAGCTCCGTGACTGTCGGAACGATACCATGATGAACTTGATGGATAGAGATTTATATAAGTAAATTGAATCGAAGGGAGCAATTCGCTGTTAAGCTGGGGCAGCAATTCAAGAGTATAGTTTTTCCCGTCAATAGATATTTTGGGAATCACCAACTGAAGGTTATCTCTAAATGTAGTGCAGTTCTCTGAGCTCCACTGACAATCAGTACTTTCCTCAAAAGCGTCTATATTCCATACAACATTATTGCTGTTACCATTGAACTTAAGCCTAACACGATAATTTTTATCACCAAACCCTAAACAAGGAATATCAATACCATAAGTGCTGTCAAATGAAGATACACCACATTCATATTGAGTTTCTGCTGCTGCACTGGTTATGACAATATTAGTGCCAAAGAAAAAAACAGTGGTTAACGAAAGGAGGAGGAGAATGGAATTAGATTTCATGGGAGTTGATACTCCTTTTAAGCTAAGAGAAGTGAGTTGGCTCATGTTGAATTGAGTATTTTTAACTCTTAAAATACTCAATTCAACATGAGCTTTTACATAAACTTATAGAGGTTATCAAGTTCTGAAATACCATTACAGTAAAGGGAATACACCCTTAACGACAGGTTTTGAGCTTTTAGTGACTGGAGGATCAATAGTAATAGTGAACGGATTTGACCATGAGCTGCTGCTTCTGGATATATCCGCCCAGAAAACATAAAAATAAATTGTATCTTTAACCTGTTCAATCGTAGGGTCTATTTGTAACTGCAATGAAGCCCCTTCTTTTACCTCTGCGATAAATGAAGGTTTCCATGTATATGAGTTTGCAGAAACACCGGAAGCCGGAGTAATAAACGGGTACCATGTGTAGTCAGGCCCTCTTAAACGGCATTCCCAGTTTACAGTATTACTTACAAAATCAGTCTTGTCTGTAAGGGTTACATCAGTGAAATCATATGATTCACTGTAACTTGCAGAAAAGTTTCCACCAACGCCTACAGAATCAGAAGCAACACTTCCATCCAGCCCCCCGCCTATTGAAAAGCCTTTTGAGCCGCCACCTACAGTTCCAGTAGGCATATAATCGTACAATGAAGCGCCTGAAAGCAGTGCCACTTTATAATCTACTTTTGTAGTGTAAGGTCCGCATGTTGATAAATTAGCACAATCATAACCATGAATACTTGATGTCAAGGATGTGGAGACAAGATACCAATCTTTTGTACTGCTGTTATCTATAAGTTTTTGTACATTTATTAAAAATCTGTAAGTACCGCTGTTGGAAGTGCTATAAGAGCCTTTCCATTCTTTTGTGTAATGACTTTCCCATGCATCCCCTGCTCGATTTTCCTCTGCAGCAAGCTCAGACTTTGTTTCAAGAAACCACTGAACTATATTATCCATTATTTTGTCAAGCCCCAGATTGTCTATAGGGAAATTGATTTCACGGAAAACAGTTTTTGAGCTGGCATAAAGAACAAAGAGATCAGAGACTCCTCCCAAAAGCTCATCACTGCTGATGACTGCACGTGAGCCTCCAAATCCAAGAGCCTCTTTCAGAAAATCTCCATCCTGTCCAAGACAGGATATTAAAACGCCACCAGTAACCCAATTTGAAATAATCGATAGCCCGTCTGAAGCAAGTGCCTGTATAGCATCTTTTGTAATAAACATAAATGCCATAGACTTTCCTGATTTTATATCAATCAGGTTCATTTCACTATCAGCAGTTTTTAACTCTGTATAGGTCAGGGTAGGTTCCACAAGCTCCCCTTTTGCTAATGATTGAAGCTGTTCACCGGAAAATTTCATAATTGAATCTTTTTTCATCATGAAGAGAAATGAGATTGGCCGTATCGTAACATCCTCTTCTGATTCTTCAGCAAAAACAGAAAATGACATTGAAACCAGCATTGTAAGAATAACCACACAATTAACCAGAAAAAATTTTACGCACCTTTTCTTGTTTTCCACATAGACCTCCAGTAAATGTTTATTATACATCATAAAAAACAGAGCAGCCCATCTGCTCTGAATAATTTCTTACTGTAAATAATTATGTGCTGTGTTGGCAATTGTATCTGATTTCTTATCTGGTTAGCAGATATTATGGTAAATAATTATATATAGCATAATATCATTCCGATAAAGCATGGAGATTAATCTGTTTTTAAGCCAGTATAATCTACAAAATAGCCAAATGTAGATACTTAAAAGACTCTTGCAAACGGCACGGAATTATTTACAGGAACCAATTCTTTGTTTATCTGGTCAAAATATCAAGTGTCTTGAATACAAGAACATCTTTTACTTGAATAGTATGAGCACCTTGAAATTTCCAAATATCTGGAACGGCATCAGAACTCTCAGGTGCATCAAAAGTGCGGTTAGCACATGCACCTACTGCAATTTTATTTTCAACATCATAAGTTGCATTAACATCATATCCAGTTGAATTTCCAGATATTATATATCTTTTATCTGTTACATTATGATAAACATTCGCACCAACTTTAAGAGAAGCATTAAGCGTAAAGAAAAGCTCGTTATATTTAGAAGTGTCATGTAGCCAATCAAATGTTTTTCCAAACATACCATCTTCGTTACCTGTATTTGCAATAAGTTTTATCCATTCACGCAAATCAGGAGCAGTGCCAATAATACTTCCAGCAGAGTTTAAGAAAGATGGGTCTTGTTCGTCTCGTTTAGTGAGTCCAATTATATCTTTACCATACATTCCTTCTGTAATACCAGCAAGGTTTAGATATCCATAAGCATAGTCGTCAGTAGGCATAGGATCATAGGGAGAGTAGTAGTTTATATTATTGATTGAATCTGTAATTGATGCTTTGCCTATTTCAGGTATTATAGTATCGGTAAGTTCATAAGGTTCTATGATCTCATCACGTATTGTCTGTTCCCAAGATTTACCTGTAATATTTTGGAGCATAATACCTAAAAGAGTATAACCTGTGTTAGAATATCCCCACCCTTGACTTGGTGGATACTCAAGTCCTTTGTTCAATTCAGTTTCTACAAGTTCAATAATTTTATCGGTATTCCATTGCATTTCTGGGTGAAAGAGAAGATTGAGAAACCACTCACCATCCCCCTCTTCAACATTTCCAGGACTTGGTATTCTATAAAAATTTGGAATACCAGCAGAGTGGTTCATAACCTGTGCAATGGTAATTGTATTTCCAGCCGCAAACTCTTTAAAAGTATCTTTAATTGATGCTGGCAGATAATCAACTACAGGGTCGTTGTAACTCTTTATTTTTCCGTTCTCAACTAACTTTAATATAGTCATTGCAACAAAAGATTTAGTTAAACTGCAAATTCTAAAACGAGTATCTACTGTCATTGGACGCTTATTTTCAAGGTCAGAATATCCAGCAGCAAAGTCCCAGATATAAGCGTGTGAAGATTTATCATAGCTCACAACACCATCAACAACTCCAGATTCAATACATTCGGTGTCTTTTGGATCGCAAGGGCAGGGAGTTTCAACTGACATGGTAATACCAGGACTCTCATAATGGTTAAGAGCATTATCAATCTGGTTGTTTACTAATTGAAGTATAAAGTGATGTTGAGCCGCAAGTTTGGGAATAAGAGGGCGATATTCACCTGTTAAAGAGCTGATAACAGTTTCTGCTGCTTTTTCAAATTCTGATTCGCTTAAGTTGAAATTTATAGTTCCTTTGAAATTTGCAGCATTTTTAATAACAGTATCTGAAATATAGATACCGTTTGCAGCGTTATCCATACCGTCAGAGAAGTTGTAATCATTATCTAACGTTTGTAAAAATCTTAAAATATTTGCAACTAAAGGATCACGATTTTTTGCGTCTGGAATGAGCATACGAGGAGTGAATACCCAAACATCAGGTAAAAATTCACCTTGGCTAAGACCAGATACTACTGGAACAGTCTCACCAATCTGAATATTTCCAAGTTTAAATGTAATATCTTTACCGCGTTCAAACGTAAACATACCATCTTTATCTGTAACTCCAGATTGCCCACCACAAATATAATCTAAACCACGAACAGGTGCATCAAGAAATTGTCCTTGATGGGTAAGAACAAAAGCATCATCATCTCCAGAAGAACAGCCACTTGTGATTAAGAGAATCAACGACAGCATAGAGAAAAATGCTAAACGCAAAATCTTTTTCTTATTTTGATTACAACAATCCATTTTAGACCCCTTGTTTTCATAGTTGTTTTGCATAAAAAAAGCCTCCAAAGATTAGTAGGTTAAAAAATCAGCATGTTAAAAATACGATTTTTGATTTAAATTTATTTAAAAACACAGTTTTTTAATTTATTCAAACTTTTAATTTATTCATAAAAACTTTTTTAAGTAGTTTGAAAAATCATTAACCATTTTTTGAATACGCTCTTTTGCAAAACGCTTTGTGTTATAATTCCAAATAATTTGCAATTTTCCAGCAGCAATTGCACCGTTTATATCCAAGTCATGGATTACTGCTGCCTCAGTTGCCACTTGTGATCCTGTATTTTCTGAAGCTGGTTTAAACATATCTTTACTATATGCTTCAAATTCCCCAAGATAGTTAAAATTTATGTCAGGATATGGTTCATTTTCTCTATTAATCATAGAGTTAATGTTCGAATAAAGCCCCATTTTTAGTGGTGTTAGATATTTCAATAATCCCCAGCCAATGCCATTATTTGGAACAACTTTTAACGCATTATCAATGGCTGATATTGATTCTGTTCGCTCATCGCCTTCCGCTGGGGCATTGATGATCATGGGGTAAGTTGCGGTAAACCAGCCAACAGTTCTTGATACATCAATATCGTCAAACAGTTCAGGGCGACCGTAGCTTTCAAGTGAAATGAGTGTCGAACTATGACCATGTTGACAGCGACACGACCAAGCCAAGGCTGCAAGCAGAAATCTATCCAACCCTAAACCGCCTGCTCCTTTATTAAGATTACTTGCAACACCTACATTGCCGTCTAAACCTTTATTAAAATTGCCTGCAACCTGCCTCAACTGGTTTGTTTTTTCAGCATCCCATTCAATCTCTAAAATATCCATATCAGCCATAACAGCAACTTGAGTTGGAAAATCTGATGGCAGGTGACCAAAAGGCTGCTGGATAACTTCAAGCCAGTATTGCTTTTCAGATTGAAGAGCATCGCTTGAGGCATACTTTTCCAAAGCCAAAGCCCATGTTGCAAAGTGATCTGTTTTGTATGGTAATTTTATCAACTCTTTTGCTGATTTCCCTTGTATTACGCTATCTTCTGTTACTCTATATTGTGATGATTTTTCTTTTGCTGATTTTTCTTTAAAATTAAGATGCTGATTATATGCTGATTCCAAATCTTCCAATATAATTCGCCATGAAACAGCATCGCAAAGAAGATGGTGCATAACTATAAACAATCTATCACCATCATTTAGTTGAAAAAGAATTACTTTGAAAAGAGGAGGTGTAAAAAGATCGAGTGAAGATTGAGCATTAGAAGCAATTTCAGAGAGCCTAACTCTTGCCTCTGAAATTGGTAAATGTTTAAGATTAACAACTTTTAATGGTTCTGGGTTTAGTAATTCAGAAGTAATAAGAAGTTTAATTCCTTCTGAACTCTCTTTACAGGCTAAACGCAGCATATCATGGTGTTCAACTACTGCATTAACAGCAAAATCGAGTGAATCTGGGTCTAACTCTGTTTGACTATAAAATAGATCAGCATGGTTGAAGTGGTGGGCATAATTTTTAAAATGATGAAAAAACCAGAGATAAATTGGAGTTTGAACAACATCACCGCTGAAGTTATCAATATTTTTTATTATGCTGCTCTCTTTGCTGCTACCATCTTTATTATCTTCTTCATTGAACTCTTTTGTGTTAAATTCTTTGACTCCATATTTGGCAAGCTCGCTAATTGTTGTCCATTTAAATATATCTCTAACTTTAACAATAAATCCACTCTCTCTAAGCAATGCAACCATTCTTATTGCTTTTATTGAATCTCCGCCTAAATTGAAAAAATCATCATTAGAGCTTATATCTTGACGATTAAAAAGAGTCTGCCAAATTTTAAGAATCTCTTTTTCCAACAATGTCATAGAAGAGCTTGATGATGCTTTATTTGAATTTTTTTCAATCTGCTCTTGCATCGCTTGAGCTGGATTTGGCAAAGCTCTCTTATCAATCTTGCCATTTATTGTCATTGGAAAAGATTTTAGTGATATAAAAACGGTTGGTATCATGTAAGCTGGAACACGCTCTGATAGATGTTTTCTTAGCTCTGATGATTTGGGGTCAGACTTGGTTACAATATAAGCAGCTAAATGGTTACTTTTTTCAGATTCATCTTGCCAAACTATTACAAGAGCGTCATCAATACCTGCAAAAGTTTTTAACGCATTTGCAATTTCACCCGGTTCAATCCTAAACCCTCTTATTTTTACCTGTTCATCTACACGACCTAAAAACTCTATATCTCCAGTTGGCAGCCATTTTCCTAAATCTCCTATTCGATACATTCGCTCTAAATATTTTGTGCTATCAATAAAAGGATTGGAAATAAATTTTTGAGAAGTAAGTTCAGGGCGATTTAGATAGCCGCGAGCAACACCAACTCCAGCAAAACAAAGCTCACCTGCAACACCTATTGGCACAGGATTTAAGTGCGAATCAACGATAAATACAGCGTTGTTGGCAATTGGAGAACCAACTGGAATCGTATCGCCATAAAAAGCGTCTGGATTAACCTTATGAAAAGAGGTGCAGACAGCAGTTTCTGTTGGTCCATAAGCATTAAAATAATTTTTTGTCCTGCCATAAAATAGAGCATCTTCTTTAATTGCCGGCTCACCAGCAGTTATAAGAACTCTAAGTTTTGGTAAAGGGTGTCTATTGAGCATTTTAAGGTAAACAGGAGGCAGTGTTATTACACTAATCTCTTTATTTTCCATATAATCTATAAATCTGGTTGTATCTTGTATCTGCTCTTTATCAATCATAACAACTGCTGCACCACAAAGAAGAGCCATAAAGATTTCTGACATTGAGGCATCAAACATCAAAGTTGCAAATTGAAGGACTCTATCATCTGGCTTAACGTCAAAACCTTCAATTTGGGCTAAAATCATGTTGATAAAACTTCTGTGTTCAACCATTACCCCTTTAGGCTCACCTGTAGAGCCTGATGTGTAGATAATATAGGCAAGATCAGTTGGAGTTGCTGCTGGTGCAAGGTTAGCAGTAGAATTTGAAGATAGATTCGGAGTAAGGCAAAAATCCTCCTCAATGTTGATAATCTTACTTGGGTTCAACTCTTTTGCAATATCTAAGTTAGCCTTATCAGTAATAACAATTCCTGCCTTGCTGTCCTTAACAATATATTGAAGACGTTTGAGAGGAGATTCAGGGTCGAGCGGTAAAAATACTCCGCCTGCTTTTAATACTCCGATTAGTGCTACTGGCACATAATGGCTTCTGTTAAGCAATACCCCAACTGGTGTGTCAGGCACAATTCCAAGTGATTCACGAAGATAACAACCTAATATATTGGAATATTGATTAAGCTCTTTGTATGATAGTATTACATCTTGATAAATCGCAGCAATATTGTCAGGTGTAGCAACAACCTGCTCCTCAAACAGTGATGCAAGAGTTTTATCTTCTGGAAAATCCCTTGTCGTTCTATTAAAGCCTGATTTTAGAATATTCTCTTCATCTTGAGTCAAAATGTTTAATCTGCTTATCTGTGTTTGAGGTTCTCTTAAGACACTTTCCAAAAGTGAGTTAAAATGCCCTGCCATACGCTCAATTGTCTCTTTTCTAAACAGATCCATGTTGTAATTTATATCAAGAGTTAGACCTTTAGCACCTTCCATCCCAGCCCCACCCCCTTGCCCCCTCCCCTTGGGGAGGGCTGGGGTGGGGCTAATCTCACCTTCTGAAAAAATTAAGGTTAAATCAAATTGACTCTGCTCTATCGGGAAATTAAACTCTGAAATTGCAAGCTCTTTAACAGAAGAGGTTACTTGAATATTATTTTGCAAAACAAGCATAACATCAAAAATTGGGCTTCTTCCAACATCACGCAAAACATTCAACTCTTCGACAAGCCTGTCAAATGGGTATATCTGGTGATCAAAAGCACTTGTAATTGTCTTAGCTACATCGTTTAAAAGAGCTGTAAACTGCATATCAGGCTCTAAACGATCCCGCAAAGCTACGGTATTCACAAAAAAGCCAATCTGCTCTTCAAGGTCTGCGTGATCTCTTCCCGCAACTGGTGAACCTATTATTATATCTTGCTGACCTGTGTATCTAAATAACAGCACCTTTAAAATAGTGGTTAATCCAGTGAAAAGGCTTATTCTATTTTGATTACAAAATCGAGTAAACGCCTCTACCTGATCCGCTGGAATTTCACTTCGGACAATAGCACCATTATATGTGCGGACAAGAGGACGTGGAAAGTCAGTTGGCAGATTTAAAACTGGAATTTCACCATTCAAATGGCTATGCCAATAATTTTTATGTCCAACCATTTCTGAAGATTCAAGACGCCTATTCTGCCACGCTGCAAAATCTTTGTATTGAAGGGGCAATGGTTTTATATTTGGTTTAATACCCTGAACAAGCATCTTGTAAACACTTAAAACTTCATTTTCTAAAATCACTAACGACCAGCCATCACAGATAATATGGTGCATGTTTAAAAGCAAAACATAACGATCAAAAGATAGACGCAGCAAAGTTACAGACCATAAAGGTCCTTTTTCTAAATCAAATATTTGATGGGGAAGTTTTGCTGCTAATTTGCGGGCAGACTCTTCAGGATTTAACTCTTTAGTCAAATCAATTTCTGAAAATGGAATTTGTAAATTATCTAAAATCTTCTGTCTTGGTGCATCCTCTCTTTCCACAAAAACAGTTCGTAAAGATTGGTGCCGAAAAGCCACAAATTCAACTGCCTGCCTAAATAATTCTGGATTAAACGAACCTTGAAATAAAAATCCTGCTGATTGATTATATGCGGTAAAATTATCTTCCATCTTATCAAGAATCCAAAGACGGCGTTGAGAATGTGATGTTTCATAATCTTCTTGAGCAGGAGATAGGGGAATATTTCTTAATATGTTTGTTGTTGATTGAATTTCAGAATCATTTGAAGTTGTTTTTTCCGAACTCTCTTTTATTAAGCCCTCTTTTAAAACAGTTATTAAACCCAATTTTGTTTGAACCAAATTGGCAAGAGTTCGTATATCAGGATTTCTAAAAAACTCTTGCAATGTTATCTCAACAGACAAAACTTTATGAATACGAGATATAATTCTTGTGGCTCTTAAACTGTGTCCGCCAACTTCAAAGAAATTGTCATCAATACCAATGGGGCTTCTTTCAAGAATTTCCTGCCAGATTTCTGCCAATTTTTGCTCAGTATCATTTTCTGGTGCTGCAAATTTAGTTAAAACACGGCGATCTCTGTTCTCTGTCGATTCAATATTTTCATCTGCTATATCTTTTCTATTTAAGTTGTCTGAACTAATTATGCTATTTTGGATATATTGATTATACTGTTTTTCCTCTTCTGGAGTGAAAATATCAATTGATGCTAATTTAACTGTTTCATCAGCTAAAAGAGAGATTGCAGCCCTTTCAAGATGAATTTGTATTTTGTTTACAACATCTTCTGCAAAAACTGCTGGATTAAACAAAATCTCATAAGCTAATGTCTCTCCATGAAACACCTCAACAGTTAAATCATAATTGGTCTGTTCAAATTGATCAAAATCTGTCAAAGAAAGCCCCATTTCGCTCCCTCCAACAACATCTGATGGATCAGGATAGTTTTCAAAAACAAGCAGTTGATCAAAAAGGTTTTGGCGAAGAGAAGTTGAGGCTTGTATATCTGCAAGTGAATAGTGGTGAAAATCACGGGCAGATGTTGCTTCGTTTTGAAGTTTTGCCAATAAATCTTTTAATGTATCATTATCAGAATATTTTACTCTAACAGGGACCGCATTGATAAAAAGCCCAACCATACGTTCAATGCCTTGAATCTCTGCTGGACGACCTGAAACTGTGATTCCAAAGAGAGCATCAGAGCATTTGTTGTATTTTGACATCAACAATCCCCACAATGCCTGAAACACTATGTTCATTGTAACCTGACATTTTAAGGATAACTCTGATAACCCTTTTGAAATGGTTGGATTTATTTCAAATGAGAGCCTTCTGGTGCTGAAGGTGCTTTGTAAATGTTGAAGCTGCTTACCATCTAAAGAGTTAAGCTGGGTATCAGAAGCGTTTCCAGATGTTTTTTCTAATGCAGGCAGTCGAGGTAATCCAGTTAATCTGTTGTATCCGTCAAGATATTTCTGCCAGAATGCTTGAGCATCTTTGTTATTGCGACCTTTAAGCCATTTTATATAAGAGTTAAACTGAATAGGTTCAGGCAGATTAAACCTTACTACTTTGCTGCTGGCATCTTTACCTTTGATGAAATTTGAATCAGCAACCTGAGATAAACCAGCATCTCTATTTTTAATTAACGCTGTATATATAATTGCAAGCTCTTCATAAAGAACGCTTACGCTCCAGCCGTCCATTATTATATGGTGAAAACTCCAAACTAACGTGTGAAATCGATCACCACGTTTGAAAAGTGTTACTCTAACCAGCAAATCTTTTGCAAAATCAAAAGGTGTATGGCGATCTTGAACGCGGAAATCATCTATCTCTTTTGATTGGGATTCCAAGTCAAGATTGGTAATATCCTTATAATCAATTTTAAGTTCACGCTGTTTAAGAACCACCTGTAGAGGCTGAGGCACATTCTTAAGAACAAAAATTGTGCGGAGAATATCGTGTCTCTTTATAAGTTCATTCCATGCCTGTTCAAATAGAGGAATATTGACATCTCCTTTTACATTAAAACAAGCCTGTTCAAAATAGGTTGCCCCGCCTTGATCCATAAGGCTGTGGAATAAAATCCCCTCTTGCAAAGGGGTGAGTGCATATAAGTTTTTTACATTGCGTTTATCAAACATAGAGAAATTCTAATTCCTTATTTTAGATAGTGATATTATATGTTTTTATTTGTGTGAGATCACTTGACTCAATTGAATAACTAATCTTAAAGCTGCATTGATCTCTTGTTGTGTTTTGAAAAAACTTGCCACGTCATCATCTAATCTAAACATATACTTAGCAAAACGATTTGGCTTTGCTTTGCCAAAATCCTCTTCGCTTAATTCTGGCATTTCCTCGTCTGGAACACCTTGATCATAATTATTAGCTAAGTTTTCCTTGTTCATATCGCCGCCTTTCAATTGATGATAATTTTCTCGCACTAATTATTCTAATACAATCTCCCTTATCTACAAAAACAACATACAACAAGCGATTGTTTATAGATTGCCCCACGATAATTTCTCTCTGTTCCAAAAGTGAATGGAAACGATCTTCAATAATAATGGCAAATATATCATCAAATATACTTTTTGCCTCTTCAAAATCGACTCCATGTTTTTGCAAATTAGTTTGATTTTTAACAGTATCCCATTCAAAGTTCATAAAGAAAACTCTTCAAAATCAGCTCTGTTTTACCTGCGGATTTTTTTGAACCTGCCTCCATGAAATCCCTCATTTTCTAAAATTACCTGCTGTGGAATTTTGTAAGGCTGTAGTTTATCTTTGCAATATTGACGCATTCTTTTACGGAAATCTGAAAGGCTTTCATCTGTGTTGAGTTTTACACGAGCTTGAACCATCTGCCCCGTAATTGGATTAGCCCTTCCAGTAACAGCCGCATCTTCAACTCCCTCCATAGTTAAAAGCACATTTTCAACTTCAGCAGGCCAAACTTTTTCTCCTCCAACATTTATGATCTCAGATTTTCTTCCTAAAATGCGGATATATTCTCCGTCAACTTCTACCTGATCACCTGTGTTAAACCAGCCATCTTCAGTAAAAGGGCTTGGAGCATTTAGATAGCCAAGCATTGCAGATGGTGTATTTACTTGGAGTATTCCATCTATAATTCTATATGTAATACCAGAACCTCCAATTTTAACCCATAAAGAGTCAGGAGATCGAGATTTTGAACTCAGTATTCCTATTTCAGATAATCCATAAGTTTGCTGGAGTTTTACGTCTGGAAATAGTTGATGAAACCTTTGTAATGTTGATAAAGGCATAGTTTCTGTGCCGTAGGTTACAAGTTTTAGTGAGGATAGATTAAAATGCTTCCATGTTTCAGAAAGCAGAAGCAGATTTATAAAAGTTGGCGAAGTTGGAAGAAGTTCTACTTTATAATCTTGAATCATTTTACATACAGCTTCTGGAGATCGTTCTCTAAGTGTTACTGCACAACCGCCATTTGCAAGAGTATAAAATAGAGTGTTTATTCCTCCAATATGATCAAATAACAAAAATGCTAATGTCCGTAAAGTCTTGCGTGGTATTTTGAATTTCTCAAGAAGAGGCACAAAATCGTGCAACGCAGCTTTGCTTTTGCCTGTAGAACCAGAAGAAAAAAGAACTAATCCAGGGTGTTTACGCTCTTTTAATTGCTGAATCAAAAGGTGGGCAGGCTTTTGATTGGTAGCTATAATATCTACCTCATCATTGATATTAACTGAAATTATCTGCTCAACTTCAGCAATACGGCAAAACTCATCTTTTTGAGCTGCAACAGTGCTGCTTAAAGGGACAATAATGCAGCGTAGATCAATCAGTGCAAGCATAAGCGTAAGGGCATTTGGAGAAAAATCTGCATCTAAAGCAACTACCTGACTTTGAGCCACTTCAGCATCTTTTAAACGACCTGACCAATATTCAAGAGAGCTTAATAAATCTGAATACTTATATACCTGATTCTGCCACACTAATGCATCATTATCTATGTTGGCTTCAAACGCCTTTCTCAAAAATGTTATCATATATAACTCCTTTACACCCCGCCCAGCATAACAACTTGACCAGTTATAAAATCACTCTCTTTTTTAAGAAAAAAATCAATTACATTGGCTACATCTTCAAAAGTGCCAAAGCGTTGTATAGCTTGACGCTTAAGCAGAGCATCAATTTTCTCTTCACTAACTCCAGCAATAAGATCGGTTTTGATTGGGGTTGGACCTACAGCATTGACTGTAATGCCAAATTCTGCAAATTCCCGCGCAGCCACTTGTGTTAAACAAACAACCGCAGCTTTTGAGGCAGCATAAACTGCTTCTCCTTCCAACTTTAAAGGAACTGCAACTGTTGAGAAATTAACGATTCGCCCAAAATTGTTCTTTTTCATAAGTCGGGCAGATTCGCGGCAGAATAAAAACGTGCCAACTACGTTTGTGTTAAAAACCTTTTCAACCACAGAAGTTGGCGTCAATAAAAAATGGTTCATAGCAGCAATACCAGCATTGTTAATGAGATTATCAAGCCTGCCATAATTTGTGCGAACCGCCTTCAGCACCTGCTTTACATCAGATTCTTGCGTAACATCAGCTATATGGTGTTCATAATTTGGGTGAGTCCAATCTGCTGGTTTACGGCTGCAACCAATAACTTTGTGTCCCTTTTCAAGATAGTGGTTTGCTAAAAATCTGCCAATACCTCTGCTTGTTCCAGTTATAAGAGTTACAGACACATAGTTGTGAGAAGTTATGCCGTCATTTCCAAACGAAGTTGTCATGCTTCCTCCTGCATTCTCTTCTCAATGTAGGCAGCCAACGCTCCAATTGTGCGGAACGGACTTTTCTTCTGACTCATTGCCTTTTCATCAGCTAAGGTGAGAAACACATTAAATTCATCTTCCACAGCCTGCTCAACTGCAACAATCAGGTTGACAAGCTCAATTGATTTTAAAACTCCGCTTTGTCCGAAAAGTGCAGCATTCTCACCGGCAGCTACATCTATTTGGATTTTCAACCCTTCATTTAACTCTTCAGCTTGCACAATTATTAACTCTATTAATTTATTATATAATTCAGTTGTCATAATTTTTTCCCTATTCTCCTAACATCAGGGATGTTAAATTCTATTTAACGATTTGACAACTTTCAAAAAGTTGTCAAATCTACGCTAATTCATCTAAGCTAATTCAATTGGTTCAAATAAGTTGGCACCAGAAAGATCAAGAGCCGCAGCTCCACATGACAACCCAACACCAAACCCGCAAAGAACTGATTTATTGAGCATTTTCTCTTGAATTAGACGATCTTTCTCTTTACAAAGCATCAAAGGGATTGATGCAGCAGATGTGTTGCCTGTATCGCCCATAGCCACTGGAACTTTATTAGCAGATATTTTTAAAATTTTACGTAAATAATCAATAATAAATTTATTTGCCTGATGAAGACCTAAAAGTGTTATATCTTCTTTATTCCAGCCAACTGATTCAAGAGCTTCTGCAACTACTTTCGGCACTTCTCGCAATGAAAAATTCATAACCTCAATGCCTTTTATAAAAAGGTCTTCATCTGAACGCATACTGCCATCTTCTCTCATAGATACATTGGCAGTCTCATCATTTCGAGGATTGCGGCACGCTCCAGCTTTAATTATAAGATGCTCTGCTCCGCTTCCATCTGTATGAAATGAGAATCCGATCTCTTTATCTCCACGAGTTATAAGCGTAGCACTTCCAGCATCGCCAAAAACCATTCTCTCATTTTTATCAAACATATTTACATAACGGCTTAAAACATCACCAGCACACATAAGCACAGAACGGCAGCCTCCAGAAGATACCATCATTGATGCTTGATATAAGCCGTAAACATAACCGCTGCACCCATGATTTATGTCAATTGCAACACAGCTTTTGGATAAACCAAGCCGATGCTGTATAGTGCAGGCAGTAGCTGGCAGAATATAGTCTGGAGTCTGGCTTACAAAGACTATTCCATCAATATTTTCAATAAGTTCTGGATTTAGGAAAACTTTAGCTGCTGCTGTGCATAAATCAGATGTGCATAACTCTTCTGGTGCTTTACGGACACGCTCAATTCCGTTTGTCTTGATAATTCTTTTTGTATCTTCCTCTCCAAATATCATATCAAGTTCGTTTAAATCTTCTATATCAGGGGGCAGTGCTGTTGCAATGCTGTGAATGTTTATGCCTTTAATGGTTGTTTGCATTAATCTATCCTTAAAAAATATATTAATTTTACTCATTCATCTGTAAAATAATCAGAGTCAATTCTTTTAATTTCGTAGTTTGAAATGCTTGTATAACTTCACGAGATGAGTTCACCATATCCGATCTACTCCGCTATAAATATCGAACATAGCATCACTGCTAACAACTGGAACTTTTTCCACAAGTGATTGGGCAATAATCAAACGGTCAAAAGGATCACGATGATGATATGGTAAATCAACCCTTTTGTTTCAAGAATCAGATTAAGTGCCTTTTTACTCAATCGAGAATCGTCTAAAATAAACCATAGTAAAGCCTGTGTATCTAATAACAGATTCATGGCATATATTCCTTGAAATCGTCAAGGTGTTCATCGTCTTCTGAGATTACATGGAGGATTCCTTTAGCACTTCCCTGCTGCCGCCTTTTCTTTAGGGAAATATCACGTTCTGGCAAGAGAACAACCAAACGTGCTATTTGCCCATAAGCAGATTTGAATTTCTCTGGTATATAAATAAAACCATTTTTATCAATCTGTGCTTCAAATTCTATGGCTTCCATATTTCTTGTTTTTATCCTTTTATCCCATTAAGCACATCGTCAAGCTCATCAATTCCCAGACCATCAAAATCAATATCACTTGGGGTTAGAGCTGCCTCTGCTTTGTTTATTAGATGCTCAATAACAATTTCCAATTCTGCATATATCTCACCAGATATTCTTTCTGTATCAGTGAATGAAAGATTCAACTTCTCTCTCTTTGAAAATGCTGCTTTGCGGCGTTTAGCAATATCTTTTGAAAAAAGATGAAAATCTTCATCATTAAAATCTTCCCAGCACCCTGCAAATTGCATGATTTATTCCATATTATTGTTTGCTTTTTCTGTTCTTAGTCATAAACATCTTTTCGATGTCCTATTCTTACAACCAAAACAGTTAGAATATCATCTTTAATCGAGGAGATTACACGATAATCACCTACTCTATGTCTCCAATAACCTTTATAATCTTTTCTTAATGCTTTACCAAATTCAGCAGGATCTTCAGCTATTGACAGCATGTAATCTAATATCTTTTTAGCAACTGGTTTATCCAGCTTTGCGAGCTGTTTTACTGCTGATGGAGTATATTCAATATTATAAGCCAAGTGCTTTCTCTACCTCTTTGGTTGATAATGCTTTGCCGCCGCTCAATATAAACTCTTCATGAGCTTTTTCAGCAAGATATAAATCTTCAAGGTCTTCTAAATAGAGCTTTAATGCTTCCACAGTATAGAATGTCTTTGATTTGTTAGTTTGAGCAGCTAACAAATCAAGCCTTGCATCTATATCTTTAGGTAATGTTACAGATAACATAATGAATCTCCATAATTTATTTTTTAAAGTTCCAAATCTTTTTCAAATGCTTAAGTATTTCCTGAATTTGCTATCCTGATTTTTTTAAATTGTGTGTTTAGATATTTCCACCAATCCCATTAAGCACATCGTCAAGCTCATCAATTCCCAACCCATCAAAATCAATATCGCTTGGGGTTAGAGTTGCCTCTGCTTTGTTTATTAGATGCTCAATAACAGTTTCCAATTCTGATTTGAAATTCTCCAAAAGAGTTTCCATAGCTTTTTTGGTTAATGCCTTAGTGTTGTAAGTTAAACTAATTTCTAACCCATTTTCAGTTACAATGGCATTAATATCAATATCTTGGGTTATTTCAACATCATCGCCTATGCACTTTCCAGCACTCTCTTTAGCTATACTAAATCCTTGTGCAATATCAGTGTTAAACTGCCCTAAATAGTTAAAACTTATTGATGGAAGGCTTTTCCACTCAATCTTTGAGTTTTCTTGATTGGCAATCTTATTGTCTTTTTCAATAGTCTTAGTTTCATTAGTTAAATTTGAATATGTGAGATAACGCAATATTCCATAACTAAAACCATTATTCGGGATTTTGCGAAGAGTCTCCTTAATTGTCTTAACCTGATACGAAATATCATCATTTTCAGGTAATTCAAGCACAACAGGATACATTGTTGTAAACCAACCAACAGTTCTATTAATATCAACTCCTTTTAAAATATCTTCGCGTCCATGCCCTTCTAAGTTTATTCGTGTGGCAGATTGACCATGCCACGCTGACAATGCCCTTTCAAGTGCGGTCAAAAGAAGATCATTTGTCTGAGTTCTTAATGCTTGATGAGCATTTCCAAGCAGATTATTTGTATGCTCTTTATCAAGGCAGATATTTAAAGAGGCTGTATCTTTTTGATAAACCTGCCCTTGAGCTGCTGGCTGACCATTAAATGGAAGTTCAGAAATTTCATAATTTTCAATTGACTGCCAATAGTTGATTTCCTCTAAAAGTTCAGAATCAATTTCAGAATTAACTTCAAAACCAACTCCAGAATTAAATTTATAATCTGACGCAAATTTATTTATCGCTTCTGCCCAAGTTTTAAAACTCTCTGTTTTAGCTGGAAGTTTGACTGATTCGCCATTTTCAATCTGCTTATATGCAGTGTTTATATCTTCTGACAAAATACGCCATGAAATACCGTCAACTATCAGGTGGTGTAGAACTAAGAGCAGGCGATCACCGTCTGGCATTCTGATCAGGCGGGATTTCATAAGCGGACCACTTTCAAGATTAATTGTTGATTGGGCAGCTTCTATCTGTTGAGTTAAGGCAACATCAGGAGCAGCACTTTTGCTTAAATCAATGAATTCAAAGTCAAGAGGATGGTCAAGACCTTTAATATCACCAAAGATCAGCCCCACCCCGTCCCTCCCCACAGGGGAGAGAGTTATATTCCCCTCTCCATTGGGGAGGGGGGAGGGGGTGGGGCAATTATAGATCATTCTCAAAGCATCATGGTGATTCTGAACAGCAAGAAGAGCTTTTTCAAGAGATTTTGGATTCATAGGCTCTAAAGAGCTGATCAACTGTGCCTGATTAAAATGGTGCAAAGATGTTTTGTGATGGGTAAAAAACCACTTTTGAACAGGAGTTAAAGGCACAGGTCCAAAGACAGAAGATTGATCAATTGCTTTTTTAGCCTGACGAACATGGCGTGCTAAATCAGCTATAGTTGGGTTTTGGAAAATATCTCGAACCTCAACCAGCTTATCCTCACGGGCAAGAAGCGAGACAATCTGAATTGCTTTTATAGAGTCTCCCCCTAAATTAAAGTAGTTGTCATAAATACCTATTTTAGATAGTCCAAGAACTTTCTTCCAAGTTTCTAAGAGAACCTTTTCTGCAGAAGTTTTTGGAGTGTAGGCATCTGAATCATCTTCTGAACTTGACAACATAGTTTCAGGAGCTGGAAGATTTCTGCGATCAACTTTGCCAGAAGGATTTAAAGGCATCTTTTCTAATCCCACAAAATGAGCAGGAATCATGTAGCCCGGAAGACGTTCCCCGAGAAATGCTCTCAAAGTTTGGGCATTCAATGTTTTTAACGATTCTGGTTTAGCAGTAAAATAGGCAACAAGCTCTTTGTTAAAGCCATCTGCAAGAGTTCTTACCATGACAATTGACTGCTGAATATCAGAGTGTTCCATTAATGCGTTTGAAATCTCTCCAAGCTCAATTCTGTAGCCTCGAACCTTTACTTGATCATCATTTCGCCCATAATAACTTATAATTCCATCGCTGTCCCAAGAACCCATATCACCAATTCTATACATTCTCTCATCAGGGAAAAGAGGATGTTTGCAAAACCTTGTTTCGTTTAAATCTGGTCTATTCAAATAGCCGCGTGCTACACCATCTCCCCAAGCACAAAGTTCTCCCGGAATACCAATCGGCACTGGCTGGTTGTTTGCATCTAAAATCGTTATCTTTGAATTTGCACTTGGTCTGCCGATTGGAATTTCGTTAGTGTAGAACTTCTCAATCTCAAAAAGAGTTGTGAAAACTGAATTTTCAGTAGGTCCATATCCATCAAAAACTCTCATCTTTGGAAAAGTCTTTTTAACGCGGTTTATGTGCGGTGTTGAGAGTTTTTCGCCACCAACTACAAGTTGTTCAACCCCTTCAAGCATTGTGATGTCAGCCTCTACAAACTGATTAAAAAGACTTGTTGTAAGCCACATTGTTTGAAGTTTATGACCTTGTATGTATGCTCTCATGCGGGGAGCTTCAACTATTGCAGCTTCAGGAGGAACAAAGACGCAGCATCCATTTATAAGACCTCCCCAAATCTCAAAAACATGAACATCAAAAGAGAAAGCAGTGGTTTGAGACATGCGTCCGCCCCTTTTAAGGATAACGCCGTCTGGCTTGTAAATCAGCCTTAACATCTGGCGATGCTCTAAAAGCGTTCCTTTTGGAAGACCAGTTGAGCCAGAAGTGTAAATTACAAAACCAAGATCGCTGCTTTTTCGTGTAACTTTAGGGTTTTCAATATTATTTAGCCCCTCCCCAACCTTCCCCAATGGGAGGGAGTAATTATCCAACTCTCCATTCGGGAGGGGGGCGGGGGTGGGGCTAAACTGGTTATCAGCAGATTCAGAGAGAAAAGCTGGAACATCTAATACTGCAACATCTTCTAAACCAGCAAGTTTATCAGATATTGCATTTTTATCACTAAGAAGAACCTTGCACCCAGCATCTTGTAAGATAAACTTTATGCGGTCAGGCGGGTTTGAAAGATTAACAGGCAGATATGCAGCACCAGATTTTAATATTCCAAGCATAGCTGCAATAACCCAATGGCTTTTTTCCATCAAAATAGGGACAACCTGCTCATTTTTTATATCAAAATCTTTGATAAGTTTATGTGCAAGAATATTACTTAAAGTGTTTAACTCTTTATACGACAAGAGTTTATCTTCAAAAGCAACTGCTGGATCATCAGGATATTTTGCAGCATGTTCTTCAACAAGCTCTGTTACTGTCTTATCTTTAGGATAAGGCACTTCTCTTTTATTAAATCCAAAAAGAACCTTCTCTTTCTCTTCTGAGGTCATTATTTCTAAATGAGATATAGGTTTATTTAAGTCAGAAAGAATAGTTGAGGCTAATGTGGAAAAATGGTTAGATAGGCGTATAATGCGTTCCTTAAAAAACAGGTCTGTATTGTATTCAATCTCAACTGCAAGGTTTTGAGTATCTGCACTAAAGGTAAATGTAAGATCATATTTTGCTGTGGGATTTTCAAATTCAACTATTTCAGCAGTAAGATCAGCAACTAAAGGCAGCTCCTGCTCTTGATTGTGAAATACAACCATAACATCAAAACCAACATTACGGCTGAGATCACGCTCTAAAGAGAGTTCTCCAACCAACCTGTCAAAAGGATATATTTGATATTCAAATGCTTCACTGCATGTATCACGAACTTGAGAGAGAAATTTGTCAAAACTATCTGACGGTGAAATCTTATCTCGTAAAGCCAGCATATTGATATAAAGCCCTATCTGGTTTTCAAGATCAGTGTGGGTTCTTGCAGCAATCGGAGTTCCTACAATAATATCTTCCTGCCCTGTATATCTGTATAGAATAATTTTAACCATTGCGGTTAACAGCATAAAAAGGCTTGCTTGACGCTGGCGGCTGAAATCAACTAATCTTTGGTAAATATCAGGTGCAAGCTCAAAAGTTAAACGGTCTCCATGAGCTGTCTGCATCATAGGTCTTGGATTATCAGTTGGAAGATTAAGAGGAGGCAATTCTCCTGAGAGCCGTTTTTGCCAATATTGCCTTGCGGACTCCATCTTGCTTCCCTTTTCCTGAATGCTGTGCCATGCAACGTAATCTTTATAATGTATATTAAGTGGTGGCAGCGGGTCTTTAAATGTGAGAGCTTTTTTATTTGTAAGGTCTATTCGTGAATCTCCTGCTATGACATCTTTTTCATAACTATCCTTAGAAAACGCCTCATAATAGGTCAAAAGTTCTTTAATCAGAATCTCCTGAGACAGAGCATCACTCACAATATGATGAATATTTATAGCAATCACATAACCTTCTGAAACTTTAAATAGACGAACTCTCATAAGCGGACCATTTTCTAAATCAAATGAGGTTCCAGCATCTTTTTTTAGTTCAGCTTTTACAGCTTCTAATTCAGAAATATTTTCTACAAAGAGATTAAATTCCAGCTCATCAAGTATTACCTGACGCGGTTCGCCATCAATAACTTTAAATACAGTGCGTAAAGATTCATGCCGTCTTATAACTCTTCTAAAAGCCTCTGCAAGATTTGCAATATTAAGATTACCCTTAATCAGATATGCACCGGGTATGTTGTATGCAATAAAATTTGGGTCTAATTTTTCTAAAATCCAGAGCCTTCTTTGAGCGTGCGAAAGCTCGTAGCTATCTGCTAAAGGAACGGGATTAATCTTTAAAGAGCTGCTGCCTTCAATACTCTTTTTAATCAAGTTATCCAGCAACATTGCAAGTTGGCGAATTGATGGATTTTCAAAAAAATCACGTATTGCCACCTCTACCCTAAACTCTGCAAAGATACGTGATATTATTCTGATTGCACTTAAAGAGTTTCCGCCCAAATCAAGAAACGGTGTATTTGCCCCAACCTTATCAATTCCCAAAACTTCGCTAAATATTGTTGATAGTTTTATTTCACGCTCATTTTCTGGTGGAGAGTATGGGATTCTGTCGTAAAGCAAATCTTCTGGTTTAGGAAGTCGTTTACGGTCAACTTTGCCGTTAATATTGAGCGGAAACTCATTTAGTCTGACAAAAAATGATGGAATCATGTAAGGAGGCAGATATTCTGCTAAAAAAGCTCGTAACTGTGCAGGATCAAGATCAACGCAATCAGCAGAAACAGACTCTTTTAATGTGTAGTAACAGACAAGCCGAGCCTCATGATCTGGATTTGTATGAGCTATAATTAGAGGTCTTTCAATGGCTTGATGTGTAAAAAGACGACTTTCAATCTCAGCAAGCTCAATTCTGATTCCATTAATCTTCACTTGACTATCAAGGCGGCCTATAAACTCAATTTTTCTATCAGGCTGATAACGCCCTAAGTCACCAGTTTTATAGATAATATCAGTGTCAGGTGTCAGAGGATTCTGGATAAAACATTGAGCTGTAAGTTCTGGGTCTTTATAATATCCATGACTTCTAAAAGGTGTCTTTATGTGGATTTCTCCAATCTCCCCAACTTTGCAGAGACGGTTATCTTTTAATATTAAAATTGCCGTATTTGTAATAGGTTCACCAAGAGGCATAATCTTGTTTGCTTCTGCTGGTCTCTCTGTAATTCTGTGGTGAATCTTTGCCAAAGTTGTCTCTGATGGTCCGTAGATGTTTGTAAGTTTTATGCGGTCTCCAACTAAATCCATCCAATCAATTACATCAGTGCCGTAAAGAGCTTCTCCAGCAAGAAGGATATTTTGCAAATCAGGCAGTGGTTTATATTCTGAATTAGAAGATTTACGGGCTTTTAGCTCTTTTCTGATAAGTCGGAAAAGTGTTGGAACGCAATGAACAAGAGTAAGGCGTGATTTGGTCATCCAATCAACTAAGAGAGGTATGTTGCGGATAGTTGCTGCTTCTGGAATGCAGACAGTTCCTCCGCAAAGAAGAGGCACAAAAATATCTCTGAACGAGACATCAAAAGTTGTAGGGGCAAAAAGGCTTGTCTTAACATTTTCATCAAGCCCAAAAGTTGTTATTTCCCAATTAATAAAATGGCTCATTGATACCTGTTTGCCTAAAATTGCCTTTGGATCGCCTGTAGAGCCTGATGTAAAAATGATATAATGTGGAGATTGAGGGTCTAAAGTGAGTTTAAGGTTTTGAGAATTATTATCATCAGAAGTGTCTTTAGCATAACTATCAGATGAGATAATCTCTTTAATTTTAGGAAGATCAAGAATAATCTGGGGTTCTGTTTTCTTAATCATGTAAGTAAGACGCTGGGGAGGTGCATCAGTATCTAAAGGCATAAAGATTGCTCCAGCTTTTTGAACTGCAAGATTGCTCATTATATAGTCAATTCCAGCAGGAAGAGATAAGGCAACCACAGTTTCAGTACCAACTCCCATCTCCTTTATGGCATGGGCAATCTTATTTGCACCAATATTCAACTCTTTGTATGTGATACTGCGAGATTCCTCTTCAATTGCAATACGTTCGGGAAACTGTGATGCTATATGTTCAAATACGCTGTGTAGAATTTTTTTATCCACCGTTATTCTCCTCAAAAAAATATAATTATGCCGCCATATCTATTGTCTCTGACCGTTTTCCAAATATATGAAAAGGAATACATCTTTTAAAATCTTGATCCATCATACTATTTGCTTCAAGAAGCTCTGGAATCATAATTTTAAGTTTTTGAATCAATGTCTCCATCGTTTCTGCTTCAGTTATAAGTCCTTGTATATTATCGCTTTGTGCAACCCAAACTTTGGCTTCAGTATCCCAAATCACCTTGACTATAATTTCATAATTCATAAATACACCTTAATTTTGACAGCTTATTTAGGTCTGATAAATATCATCAACTATTATTGTATCATGCTATGTTCAGAGAGGTTATTCTAATTTGTGTTTATTTGACATTAAACAAATCTAAAAAAATACCAAAAGTTAATATGATCATCAACAGGTCGTTCTCAAAAGTCTGGCTTAAAGTAAATCCATCTGCTCTATACATCTTCTTTAAATTCTCAACAGTTGCTGGATTAAAATAGCCTTGACGCTTAATTGTTTCAAAAGAGAGAATATCCTCAATCCACTCTATATTTTGACGCAAGAGATATGGACTTCCCGGGGCAACAAAGGCAAATTTTGTCCGCTGTGTAATAGCTTCTGGCAGATGTTTGTGTGCCATCTGCTTTAGAATATATTTCTCCATTCCACCTTGTATGAGAAGCTCAGGTGGAAGAGTTGTAACTGTATCTATTAAATCTGTATCAAGAAAAGGGTAGCGGGCTTCAACTGAATGGGCAAATGCTGGTCTGTCCCCATGATCAGCTAAAAGATGATCAGCAATTCTAAGTTTAAAATCAACGTAAGAGCGTTTATGAACAGGATGCAGCTCTTTTATCTTCTCGGGGTTGACTATGGGATTTTGTGTGCAGTCAAACTTATAAAAAGAATCTGTAAGAGATTCCGCATAAATTGCCTGTTTAATCTCGTTAAATTGATAAAAATTGCGTTCATATAGAAAATCAGGGTCTCCCCAGACCCGTTCTCTTATTTCACGATCAAGCATCTCCTCAACATCTTGAAAAGATGAAGATGAACTTCCAGCTCCACGCTCCATATCAAATCTATAGCCCACGTAGCCTGCAAAAAGCTCATCTGCCCCTTCACCAGTTAGCACGACTTTTATGTTATTGTCTCTTACAAGTTTAGATAAGGCAAGAGAACAGGTATCATAAGATTCTTTAAGTGGAGTTTCAGCATGATAGATAGCCTGTTTTAGACGATCTGCAATGTTATTCCAATCAAAAATGGTTTCATGGTGTAAGGAGCTGACTTGATTTGCCATAATCTGCTGATAACGGCGTTCGTCAATATTTGATTCAGTAAAACCTATTGAAAATGAGTGTCTTTTTTCCTTTTGAATTTGTGAGATAAATGACGCAATCAGTGAGGAATCAAGCCCGCCGCTTAAATAAAATCCAACTGGAACGTCAGCCTGTAAACGGCGTTCAACAGCTTTTAAGAGTGCTTTTTCAATTCTATTAATGCAATCTACCTCTGTTTGATTAGGATTAATGTCGCACGATTTAGGATATTTTAAGTCCCAATATTCCTTTATCTTTATACATCCATCATTTACACAACTATTCAAACTTACAGAACCACTACTGCCTCTTACACCGTAATTCTCAACAAGAACCAAGTGTCCTGCCGGAACAGAGTGTATATCTTCAAACATTGTGTTTGGGCTTAAAGGTCCGGGAAAGGTGAGGATTTGATCAAGAGTTGTTAAATTGACCTTACGAGGAATATCTGGATAACTTAAAATAGCCTTTATCTCTGAGGCAAAAATAATTGATTTGTCAAATACTGTATAAAAAAGAGGAGCAATACCAACATGATCACGAGCAAGAAGAAGCCGTTGCTTATTGTGATCATATATAGCAAATGCAAATTGACCAATTAAGTAGTTTACCATATCTGCCCCGAACTCTTCATATAGATGAGGCACAACCTCAACATCTGTGCGACTTCTAAATGTGTGTCCCTTAGATTCAAGCTCTGCCCGCAACTCTTTATAATTAAATATCTCACCGTTACAGACGCAGGCTATAGAGTTATCTTCGTTAAATAGAGGCTGCTGTCCTGTGGCTAAATCTATAATTGAAAGTCTTCTAAACCCAAGACCAATAGAGCCTTTAGTATAAATCCCTTCTTCGTCAGGTCCACGATGGGCAAGGGTGTCAGACATAGCCTTAATTAATTCAGGTGTAACTGATCTATCATATTCAAAATGTAAAATACCGTTGATTCCGCACATGGTTGATTAAAATTCCTTTAAATTTAAAACTCATCATCAATATTCATAGCTGCTGCAAGAAACTTTGCATCTTCACCAAGTTCGTCTGGAGATGCAAGTAATTTCCTCAGCTCACCAACGCTAATTTCAGGAGTTTTGGAAATAGCCGTAAATAAGGTTGTCAGCTCATTGGCAACTCTATCCATCTTTGCAATTGAATAGGCTAAATGATTATATCGTAAGTCAAAATGAAGTGTGGGCAAAGGGTAGATTTCGACCGAAAGATCATAGTTGGTCTGCTCCAAAGCCTCAAGATCGCTGAATGTAAAACCAACATCATACTTCTCTTGCAAAGACTCTAACTCATCACCCAACGGATAATTTTGGAAAATCAGAACATGATCAAGAAGAGAACTCTCCACATTGCAAGCTGTTTGGATAGAAGCTAAAGAGACAAAATGGTGTGGTTCGCTATCAATACTCTCTGCCTGAACTACCCGAACCAACTCTTTGAATGA
>JADFZQ010000037.1 GCA_015232455.1 Desulfamplus sp.
CAATTAAATTCATATTCAGATAATAGTCTCCATGTCTTTCAAGTTTATAATACTTATAACTCTGAAACGCTTTATGAAAACTTACCTACTCTGTCAACACTTTGAAAAGAACTTAACAGCCCTGCCCTCCACAGGAGGGGAATTTAAGGAGGGGTGATTTTGCAGAAAAATAATTATCTCTTCCATGTGATTTTTAACATCTGAATCGCTGATATGGATTACTGTTAAACCAAGTCCTGTTAGAAAGGCATCTCTTTGGGCATCATACTCAAACTTGTTGTCGTGGCTGCTGCCGTCAACCTCAATAACTGTACATTTTTCAGCACAATAAAAATCCACAATATAATTGCCGATAATTTTCTGTCTGTCAAAATCCAAACCTAAAAATTGTTTTTTCTTTAACCTGTTCCATAGCAATACTTCAGCTAAATTCCCAGCCTTGCGTAAAGCCTTAGCCCTCTCTTTTAACGCTGGATTATAGGGCAAAGACATATAACGACTTGTACATCTCCCCATCATTCCCCTCCTTTGGAGGGGTGCCCGAAGGGCGGGGTGGTCATTCCCTCTTCATCAGCAGAGGGAAACAGCCCCTGCATCAAGCCTTTTTTATGGGCTTTGAGGGCTTCGATTGTTTGAGCATGGGCGGTGATGAGTTCATCGAGGGAGGAAAGACAATCTGCGATTTTCTTTTGTTCTTTGTGGTTCATTTCTCTTCCCCTTTTTCACCCGGCCATGGCTGATCGGCAAGTAATTCATGCAGTTTAGCCTGAATCAGTTTTTTATCGGGCAATTGCAGTTGATACTCGGCAATCAAAGCAGGTGATAGATTACGGGAAAGTGCGTATTCCACAACCTCCTGATCCTTATCACGGCACAGCAGCACGCCGATACTTGGGTTTTCGTGATGTTTCTTAATGTCTCTATCCAGAGCTTCCAGATAAAAATTTAGCTGTCCAAGATGGTCGGGCTTAAATTTGCCAACTTTGAGTTCAAAGGCAACCAGAGCGGAAAGCCCGCGATGAAAAAACAACAGATCAATAAAAAAATCCTGATTGCCTACTTGTAGGCAATACTCTTCTCCCATAAAAATAAAATCTTTACCCAGCTCAAGAATAAATGTCTTCATGTGGTGAATGAGGGCTTTTTTCAGGTCGTTTTCGCTATGCGTCTCAGGTAAGCCTAAAAATTCAAGTACATAGTTGTCTTTGAATGTGCCTGCAATGTTGGGATGTAATTCTCTCAGCAGTGATGAGAGTTTTTGTTGCCCCATCATAGTTCGCTCAAATTGGGCAACATCTATCTGCCGTTCCAGCTGCCTTGATGAGTATTGCTCTTTTTGACAGAGTTGCAAATAAAAGTTCCGTTCTTCAGTTGTTTTGCAACGTGAAAATATGATGGTGTTGTGTGTCCACGGTAATTCTCTCACCAGTGGCAGGAGTTTTTCATCAGCGTGATAGGTTTCATAAAACTGTTTCATCCGCCAGAGGTTTTTATCGCTGAAGCCTTTTACCTCTGGATCATTTTGGGTGATGTACTTTGCCAGTTCACTGACCACACTTTTGCCCCATGCTGCGGATGCAACTTTTTCACTGATGTTTTTACCGATTTGCCAATACAGTTCAATAAGTGCTGTATTGATATGACGATAGACTTTTTGGCGTGATTGCTGAATCAGTTTCAGAAGTTCATCAAAATCTTTTTGTGTAGATAGCTGCCCGTTATTCTTACTCATAAGCACCCAACCCTGCAATCTCGCACCCACCAGCAAGTTTTTTTAACAACGGTATTAAGTCTTCCATCAATTCCAGTTCCTTTTTTGTTCTCTCTTTCCAGCCTAAATCTAATGATTCCATCAAATCGTTGAGCTTCTCACCGTCAAAAATCATGCGGTTAATGATTTCATCAACAAAAGCCTGTAATGCTTCAGGAACAAGTTCATGCTTGAGGGCTGCCTCTGCTATCTCTTTGGCAGATTTTTCAGATTTGAACTTTTGGTAGCCTTCTTTTCTGAGTATTTAGGATACTATTGCTCTTGTTTATCTACTTATAAATTTTTTAGCTCGTTTATAAAACTTGGGGCTGTAAATTTTTGTGGCAACTTTGTTATATTACTTCGACTCACCCCTATAACCCATCTCGTTGGGAGAGTGGGATAATATAACTCACTCCACTTTGGGCGAGGACTTGGGAGGAGCTATATTGTTTTTAACAAAATCCAACTCATCTTCACGACTCTTGAGTTTACCATCAAGTTTTGCCTCAAGAACAGATTGGATAATATTTTTGTAATCTGGTCCAGGTTTTATACCCATTGAAATTAAATCCTTACCTCGTATTGATACGGTCGTATCTTTTAATTGAGTATAAAACCACGAAATAGCCTTTCTTATCTCCTCTTTTCTTGCTATTGCCATCATATATAAAATATGCTCTACCTTAAACGGTATCATAAGGTTGTAGAGTTCGCTATTTTTTAAAATAGAACTCTCTGAACCAGCCTTTTTTTCAGCCATGAGCTTTTCCATAAGATAGAGACGCTCATCAGCCTTAAGTCTCTCTCTTAGCACAATGTTTCTCTGGCGTGGAGGCAGTTGGAATTTATCGCATATCTCCTCACACACCCTTACTTGGGTTCGCCTCATCATCACCATAAAATATAGAGACCATCTTAAGTATTGAACATCAAGGTATAAAAGATCGTGCCATGCAAGAGTCTTTTTAACAGATGATAAAATAGCTATAATCTCCCTATCTATTGAAAATTCGGGATGAATTATCCTATCAAGCTGGTACTCTCTGATACTCTCAATAGCAGGTATAGGATTTTCTTCTTCCAAAATTTGTTTAATTTCAGAAAAAACCCTTAATCCACTTAAATCTTTGAAAAAATCAAGTTTAATAGCATTTTTGATAAGGCTTGAGGTGAGCTTTCCTATTGAAAAACCAAAACGGTTGGCAAATCTTATCGCCCTAAATACCCGTGTTGGGTCTTCAACAAAACTTAAGTTGTGGATAATTCTTATTGTCTTATCTTTCAAATCACGCTGGGCACCAAAAAAGTCAATCAAAGTGCCAAATCCATCAAGATTTAACTTTATGGCAAATGTGTTTATTGTAAAATCACGGCGAAAAAGGTCTAACTTAATTGAACTCATCTCAACAGTTGGAAGTGCTGCTGGAGCTTTGTAATACTCAAGTCTTGCTGACGCTACGTCAATTTTAAATCCAGATGGCAAAATAACCACTGCTGTTCCAAATTCTGGGTGGGTATTGCATCTTCCTGATTTCATCTGGGCAAGTTGTTGGGCAAAGGCAATTCCATCACCCTCAACAACAATATCAACGTCATCACTTTTTCGGTATAAAAGAAGGTCTCTGACAAATCCGCCAACAACAAAAACATCAACAGCAACTTTATCAGCAGCCATACCAATATCTTTAAGCAACTCAAGTAGTTGAGGGTCAAGTCTCTCTTTTAAGAAAGGCTCAATATTTCGCTTCTTAGCATTTTTAATACTTTTGTCTTCTCTGCCATGGGCAATGCCGTGAGTTGCTACAGTGCTGTTTTTATCATAGGATAGGAGAAAATTGAAAAGATCAGTGCGGGTAATGACTCCAATCACTTCGCCACTTACACCTTGACCAATATCTTTGGTAGCGTTCCCTTTTGTTCCAATAAGTTCGCTATCATTAAACTCATTTTTCCTAATAACAGGTAAAATTCTCTGTTTTCCCTCGATTATTTTGCTTTGGATTTCCGATATATCTGCATCAGGTGAGATTGCTGACAGCTCAGTTGACATATACTCTTTAACAGGTAGATGGGCTAAGTTGTGATACAAAATTTTTTCAATCACCTGACGAGATACATAGCCTGTAAGATTATTGCGATCTCCCTCGTAAACAAGTAAAGCATTTATATTATATCTTGTCATAATACGGCTGGCTTTGCTGCATGGCATCATGGAATCAATTATAATTGGCGGTGATGACATAAGCTCTAAAGCAACTTGTCTTACTTTAACTCTCTTTTTAATTATTCCAATAAGTTCCTGCTCTACCTGTGCAAGGGTTTTATCAACAATTTTAGCAGATGCAGCGTATGCATGACCACCTCCTCCTAAATCTGAGAGTATCTGCCCGACATCAGCTTCATCAATCCTACTTCTTCCAACAATGTTTATCTTATTCTCCATAAGAACTATTGCAAAGAAGACATTAATATCCTCAATTTTTACAAGTTTCTGCACTATAGATGCAAGATCATTAATATATGATGCTGAAGAGATGGTTGAGATATGAATATCAAAGCCGTTTATTCTGTGGCATGATATCTCATTTAGAAGAGCATTTAGCCATGTAACTTGATCTGTGCTTATTTCACGGATAATAAGACTTGCAATTGTATTTACAGATGCTCCACACGAAACAAGAAATCCTGCCTCTATAAAATCTGACTCTGTAGTTGATGAGTAGGTAAATGAGCCTGTATCTTCATAGATACCAAGTGCCATTATTGTTGCCTCATCAGGCGTGATTGGAATATTTCTCTCTCGTAAAAGTTTACTTAAAATAGTTACAGTCGCCCCTGTTGAATAGTTTACATCAATAGTGCCTTTAAGGTCATCTTCCTGCTTTGGGTGGTGATCATAGATATGAAGTTCAACACAATTAGATAGATTGCTTTCATTTAAGCCAGCTATTCTATCAATAAATTCGGCAGTTACTATTGGAATCCTGTGCTTTTGACGAGTATCAACAAGAACAACTGTTTTAACGCTTGAAAAGTCAATTGAAGCAGGATTTACCATATTAAAGAGATAGCTCATTGAGCTTATAAAAAAATCTCGTAAACTCTTCTCTTGAGAACCTGGAAAGATAACAACAGAGTTCGGATAGAGCTTCTGGGCAGCAAGCATAGATGCCACTGAATCAAAATCAGAGTTTACATGACTTGTGATTATGGTATCGGGTTTTATTTTGCTGTTTATTGTATTTTTGGTGATGTTAGTTTTAATATGCGCCTCTTTTTGACTATATTTTTTAAAACCATATTGAACATAACGTTAAAATCAAGATTCAGTCAAAACCATAAAAAGCTGCTCTAAATCAATATTATCTGTTGACTCTTTTGTTGATGTTATATGATTTTTCAACTGTGCCTGCAACTTTAGTTCTTCTACTGTTCCACTGGCAATCAGTTTGCCTTTATGTATAACTCCTATTCTATGGCAGAGATCTTCAGCTATTTTCAAAGTATGCGTTGACATAAAAATTGTAGTGCCATTATTTGCAAGATCAATTAACATCTGTTTGACCATCTTAATCGCCAAAGGATCAAGACCAACCATTGGTTCATCAACTACAAGCACCATTGGATTATGAATAAGAGCTGCGGACATTATAAGTCTTTGCTTCATACCATGAGAAAAGGATTCAATAAGTTCATCTGCCCAATCAAGAAGAGAAAATTTTTTCAACTGTGCTTGAGCTTTTTGCCTAAACTCATCTTTTGTCATTGAACTTGTCATCGAAAATAGGTCTGCTGTAAATTTTAAAAACTCCATAGCTGTAAGTTTTTCATAGATATATGGGCGATCAGGAATATAACCTATATTTTGTTTTGCCTGCTTTGGTGATTTAAGCATATCAATCCCACAAACTACAACTGAACCTGAAGTTGGGGCAAGAAGACCTGCAATCATACTTATTGTTGTTGTCTTACCAGCACCATTTGGACCTATAAATCCAAATATCTCTCCAGCAGGAATTGAGAGTGTCAAGTTATCAACAGCAGTAAATTTTCCATACTTTTTTGTCAGCTCTCTTATTTCAATCATATATTGAATTTCCGTTTTTATAAACATTTAACTATCTACACAACAATGATAAGATGTTATTATAAATAAACTATTTGACTTGCTTTGAAAAGAGCGTTATACGCTTCACCTTTATTTTAAAACAGAACAAAATATCTTAGGTAAAAATATAAAAAAATGAGTGCAGAAAAAAAGAGACTTGTATCATCACTATTTTGGAATCTTACCTTGCTCACAGCAGGGTCTGTAATTTTTAGCATTGGTGTAAATGGAATTGTAATACCTCAAGGGTTTGTAACAGGTGGAATTTCTGGTGTCTGCCTTTTGATCTATTATGTTACAGGGGTATTATCCACAGGTATATGGTATTTCATAGTAAACATACCTCTATTTTTAATGGGGTGGTTTTTTGTAAGCAAAAGATTTTTCTTCTATAGCCTTTATGGAATGATTGTTGTCTCTATATTTATGGATATGATTTCATTTCCTATTGAGATAAAAGACCCATTTCTTGCAATTCTCGCAGGAGGCACAATTCTTGGGGTAGGAGGCGGCATTACCCTTCACTCTCTTGGATCTCTCGGAGGATTAGATATTATTGGAATTTTGTTAAATCAGAAATTTGGCGTACGCATTGGAACATTTTTCTTTATATTTAACATGACTCTTTTTGTGTTCAGTTTTGGTAGTCTTGAAACTGATCTTGTTCTTTATTCTATTGCTTTAAGTTTCGTAACATCTCAGGTTCTTGATTTTATACTAACCATGTTCAATCAGCGTAAAATGATTATTATTATATCAAACCATAGTGATAAAATTGCAAAAGTTATAACAGAAGAGTTACACAGAGGGGCTACTTTCCTTAACGGTATCGGGGCATATAGTGGTGAGGAGAGAAAAATAATTTTAACAGTTGTGCATAATTATCAATTAAAAAGACTTGAAGAGGCTGTAGTAACCATTGATCCTCAGGCATTTATGATTACAGAGAATACATTTAATGTGTTGGGCAGAGGATTTTCAAAGCCAAAGGTTTACTAAACCTAAACCTCTTTAGCATAATCTTTTAAGTTATTTATTTAATGCTAATTCATTTCTGTTGCGGGGTTGGAATAAGAGCCTGTTTAAATATTCAGGCTCTTATGATTTAACAGCATCATAATTTCTTGTTTAGCAAGCTCAACATAGTGTGGAAAAAGTTCGGCAAGTGTTGGGGTAAGTTCCATGCTCCAGTTGATGGTTTCAGGCTCTATACCAAGAACATACAGTTCTGGAGTTTTACCTGCCATTTTTGCCATGCTAAGAGAGTCTAAAAGATCAATGTCGTGAAGTGAAAGAGTCTGCTTTTGATTTTGTCGTAAATCATTTTCAGTAAGCCTGTAGATTGTTCCTGGTGTTTGCCCGCCCTTTACAATATCTAATACTAATATCTTTTCATACTCCACAAAAAGATAGAAAATATCTTGAGTAAATGTTCCACCATCAATTAAGTCGATCTGCTCATCTATCTCTTTATTCCAATTTTGCCTTAAAAGTTCATGGATCGCATGAACACCAATTCCTTCGTCCATCATCAAAATATTTCCAACGCCAAGAACAAGTAATTTCTTCATATAGCCTCTATGTTTCATTATGCTAAACAAAAAATCAAAAACCCATAAAGAGTTTAATTTTATTCAAATCTCTATGAGTTTTTTGATACATCAATCTTAAATTTTTAAAGAGTTTAAGCATAGATTTGACAACTTTTTGAAAGTTGTCAAATCTTTTAAGTATAAAAAATAAAATATTACATTGGTAATTCAACAACATGACTTCTGCCTGTCTCTGCGTGCAACACGTGCACGGCACAGCCCAGTCAGGGGTCAAAGGAGCGTATGAGCCGCCCCACATTTACAGGATTTTCAATGTCTGCTACAGGAACACCAATAAGAGCCTGCTCAATAGGACCTCTCTGCCCCATATCGTCCATTGGGTTTGCATTCCAGATAGTTGCTGAAGTTATCTGATAATTGCTTATAACCTTATCTTTTATGTCAATATAGTGAAGCAAAGCACCGCGTGGAGCTTCTGTAAGTCCAAGACCTTCAGCACTTTCAGGAATTGGTGCTGGCACATAGGTCTCAACTCCGGGTTTTACCTCATTTAGCCACTGTTCAACAGCATTAGCAACAAGCAAAGTCTCTTCAGCCCTTGCTACATGTCTGCCAAGTATTGAAAAAGCTGCATCGCCAATATCACGCATTTTCTTGATGCCAAGAGCTTTTTGTGCTGTTTTGGATAGTTCAGGGTTAGTCATCCACATTCTTGCTAAAGGTCCGCCCTCATGTGGTTTACCGTTATAGCGAGGAGATTTAACAAAACTATATGCCCCTGCTTTGTCAACCTGAGGAACTGTCTGACCCTTGCTTGGGTGAAGAGCGGTTGTTTTATCATCAAAGAATGAGTATTTTACATATTCTTTTATCTGATTATGATCAAAAGCAGAATCTTTACCATCTGTATAAGCTCCTGATTTAAGCAATGTATTCTTACCACTGCCATCCATTGGGAATACACCAAAAGAGATAAGATTTTTATGACCTACACCAGTTTTGAGAAGATCGCCATAAGGACCTGCTAATAGGTAGATAATGGGCAGATATTTCTCTTCAATAAATTTTTTGACTACTTTGAATTTCTCAGCATAGATATTTAACTTCTCTCTTGATGGAATCTCAGTAGTTCCACCAACAACAATACCTTGAACATGAGGCATTCTGCCTCCAAATAGAGCTACCATTTCATGGCAGATTTTTCTAACTTCAAGAGCTTCAAGATATTGACCTACTCCAATTTCATTTGTTGCTTTATCCAAACGAATGTCATTATTTTTATACCTTGGGATAAACGGTGCTACATCAGGACCATTTACATAGTCTAATGCAGCAAGATGGTAAAAGTGGAGTATATGGGATTGAAGATAATTGGCACCAAAAATAAGATTTCTTGTAATTCTGCCATTATCGGTGAGTTTTACTTTAAAGGCATCATCTAAGGCAAGACTTGAGGCAGTTGCATGAGCTGTTGGGCAGACTCCGCAAATTCTCTGGACAATTTGAGAAGCGTCTCTTGGATCACGACCTTTAAGGATATTCTCAAATCCTCTAAACATTCCACCAAAACACCTTGCGTTTACAACTTTACCATCACTTACTTCAACTTCAACTTTTAGGTGTCCTTCAATCCTTGTTACGGGATCAATGGCAACCTTTATTTTATTACCAGTAGATGCAGCTGCCGCAGGTGCTGCTGCTTGGTTACAACCTGACATAAAAACCTCCTTGGTTTAAATCTCTTTTTACATTATGCTTTTCTCTATTCACGTTATGCTTTTTCTCTTTTAAGACTTAAAATTTTTTTTCTTTAAGATTTACGCTTTTTCGTAGAATGGAGAAGAGGCATCAGGAAATCCCGGCTCTACACACCCAATACAGACAGCATTTTCAACACACCAATTCATGCCGTTATTCCAGCGTCTCTTGAAACAATCTGCATATACATCAGGACCTTTGCAACCTATTTCCATGCGGCAACCTTTTTTCTGGGTAAATGTTGCACTAAATATATCCTGGTCAAAGTATTCGAGATATGGACAGTTTTCATGGATATTTTCGCCAAAAAAGAGTAGAGGGCGACCATTTTCATCAACTTCTGGTATCCCTTTTGTTAAAAGGTGGGCAATAGAGCCGACAATCCAATCAGGATGAGGCGGACAACCCGGAATGTTGACAACTGGTGTCTTGATTCCAAATTTTTTAAATACGCCAGATACGCTTGTAGCTTCTGTAAGATTGCCTTTTGCTGCTGGAATACCGCCATAAGAAGCACATGTTCCAAGAGCCAAAACGCTGCCAGCCATTTCGCCAAGCTCTTTCGTCATTTCAAGCATTGTTATCTCTTTGTGATTAAGCTCACCTGAGATGCAATATTTTCCATCTGCTGCCATAGGAATAGCACCTTCAACAGCAAGAGAGAATTTGCCTTTATACTCTTTAGCTACTCTATACATATTCTCAAGAGCTGTTTCACCTTCACTTGCCATTACAGTTGGGTGATACTGAAGGCTGATTATTTCAAGTAATATTTTTTTGATTGTGGGTTCAACGCTGTTGAGCAAAGATACTGAACATCCTGTACAACCTTGTCCTTGTATCCAAAGTACAGGATGGGTTTCCAAGCCCTTTGTCATTGCAGATATAAGGGTTGGGTTAAAGATTTGAGATAAGCCGATTCCTGCGGCAGTTCCGGTTAAACCTTTTAGAAAGGCTCGCCGAGATAGTGTAAGACTGTTTTGTTGCTTTTCAGACAACATAGTTTCCTCTTTCAATGGCACCTCCTTGATGCTGTTTGATGTCCATACTGAGAATTAATCAAAAATGAAAGTCGGTTAGAAATCATAGTTGATTAATTTATATTGATTAGTTCAAGCTACTATTGATTAATTTAAACTACTTCGAGTATAAGTTCAGCGAAGATTGGGGATCGGCAGGAGTGAGAAACTGCCAGATTTAATTTTTGGGAGTATAGAATATCAAAATATAAGGTGTCAACTATTAGTCTCATCAATACTCTACTTTTTCGTGATTTATTATCTGAATAGTAAAATTGATAAATTTTGCGATAACAAGGTTAAAGTTTGAAGAGATATTAATGATTTTTTACATAACAATAAGGATAGGAAAAATGAAAGAGCTAAAAGGTTCTCAAAAAAAATATTTAAGAGGTCTTGCCCATGATTTAAAACCAGCCGCATTTGTAGGGCAAAAAGGTGTAACAACGTCTTTGATCAATGAAGTGAATCAAGGATTAGATGCTAATGAGCTAATAAAGGTGAAATTTGTAGAGTTTAAGGAGAGAGGTATAAAAGAGGAGCTTGCAGTTGAAATAGCAACTCAAACACAATCATACCTTACAGGTTTGATTGGTCATGTAGCTATTTATTATCGCCAAAATAAAGATGCTAAAAAACGCAAAATAATAATACCAATGTCACTCTTATGAGTTGTTTAACTCTTCTTCAATAGCCACACATTCAAAAGGAGAAATATTATGAAATTGAACAGCAATACCTTCTGATTCAACTCTTATTACCTTTCCTGTTAGCTTAAATGGCTTTTTGTCTTGGGAAAGTTCAAAAACCATTGAGATTTTCTGATTCTTTTTGAATTTAGTGTGTTTTTTGGTTTTAATAAACATTCCTCCCGCACTAAGGTCTTTTGTAACTTCTTTGTAGAGTTGTCCTGCACTCACAAAGTCTATAGGAATTGTTAATTCTTTTCTCTCGTAAGCCCTCTCTTCAATTATATTGACAACAACATCTTCTTTGTTAGATACGGGTTTGTCAGATATTGATGGCTCTTCAGAAGAGACAATAGGTTCATCAAACTCAATCGCAATATGCTCGTCAGGCGGTGCATTGATGTCAGACTCAGAGTGTTGAGCTTTTTGGGGTTGAACAGGGTCAGATAAAACAGATTTATTAGCAGAGGTGGTAGAGCTATCTTGCTTGCCAGAAGCTGCCTGCTCTATCCAATCTTGAGTTATCTTTAATAGCTCTTTCTGTTTCTCATAAGGCAGTTTATTTGTATTGACAATTATTTTAGTTAAGAGATTTTCAATTGGCATTTTATTACTATTTGCTCCGGTAAAAAACTTATCAAAATTTAAAATTCTTTTGCCTCATAAATAAATTAAGGATTTAATAGATTAGTTTATAAGTGTCAATTAATAAAAATATAAAACTGTTTTTTTTTACTCTCCTCATTGGAGATAGGATTTACAGCAATTCTATGGTGATATTCATTCTCTATTGCTGATAACGAGTTATTGAAAATTGTAATATACAGAGGGTTGATTTACGATAGCATTCATTATATACAAATATCTTTAATTTAACTTCTTGCAAAATAACCAAAAGAGGTTAAAATTCTTTATTTTTTAAATAGTCTTTTTATAAATTATTTGGAGGGTAGTAACTATGAGTAATGACAGAGGATATTATGGAGAATTTGGCGGAGCCTTTATACCAGAGATTCTTGTTGCCACATTTGATGAGCTGATTCGGCAATTTCGTAAAGTCAAAGATGATCCGAGCTTTTGGCAGACATATTCAGACCTTATGTCAAACTATTCTTGCAGACCAACGCCTCTTACATTTGCCGAAAATTTAACACGCCATTTTGGTGGAGCAAAAATATATATAAAAAGGGAAGATTTAAACCATACAGGTGCTCATAAGGCAAATAATGTAATGGGACAAGGGCTTTTAGTCCAACGTATGGGTAAAACCCGCGTAATTGCAGAGACTGGAGCTGGACAACATGGAGTTGCAACGGCAACTATGGCTGCAAAATTTGGATTTGAATGCACAATTTATATGGGGGAAGTTGATGTAAAACGTCAGCGTCCAAATGTATTTTGGATGGAGCAGATGGGGGCAACCGTTATACCTGTAACTGACGGCACTCGCATATTAAAAGATGCGATAAATGAGGCATTTCGTGATTGGGTTACCAATATGGATAACACCCACTATGTGCTTGGAACAGCATGTGGACCACATCCATTTCCTGAAATGGTCTCATTTTTTCAATCAATCATTGGGAAAGAGGCACGGCAGCAAATACTTGAGTTAGAGGGAAAATTGCCAACTCGTGTTTTTGCGTGTGTTGGGGGCGGATCAAATGCAATGGGGCTTTTTAGCGGATTTCCTGATAACTCTGTTGAGTGCGTAGGAGTTGAAGCAGCAGGTTACGGACTTCACACTGGACAACACGCCTCAAGACTCTGTTCTCCTGATGCCACCGTAGGAGTTGCCCAAGGGTACAAAACATATTTCTTACAAAATGATGATGGTCAAATGAAAGAGACTCACTCTATTGCCGCTGGTCTTGACTATATTGGAGTTTCACCTATCCTATCAAGAATGCACCAAAAAGGTGAGGCAAGATTTGAGTCCGCAACAGACAAAGAGGTTATTGATGCAGTTAAACTCACCATGAAAAAAGAGGGTATAATTCCAGCATTGGAGTCTGCTCACGCTTTTGCAGGGGCGTTTAGAGAGGCGGCTGAGCTTTCATCTGATGATATAATAATTATCAATCAATCAGGAAGAGGTGATAAAGACATTTTCACTATTGCTGATGCGTTCGGCGATCCCAAATGGAGAGAGTTTATAAAGGAAAAGGCTCTTGATTATAAGTGATATGTTTTAATATTTGAGATGTAGATTTGACAATTTTTGAAAAAATTGTCAAATCTTATAAATATCGTTATTCTTGGTTTTGACAGAGAATAATTGAGTTTGTGCAAATGCCCTAAACTTTAACAAAATAATATAATGGTGAATAAATGCTTAAAAAATATATTCAAAAGAGTCTTAAAACAAAAGAGATTCTACTTATGACACATATTGTTGTGGGTTATCCATCACTTGATGCTTCAATGAAGATTGTAGAAGAGATGGTTAAAGCAGGAGTTGATCTTATTGAGCTTCAGATTCCTTTTTCAGAACCTATGGCAGATGGACCTGTAATTTTAAAGGCAAATCAGAAATCTCTTGAATTAGGCACAACTGTTAAAGGGTGTTTTGAGTTTGCCCAAAATGTGTCAAGCCGTTTTGATATACCTTTCCTATTTATGACATACTACAATATCTTATATAAATATGGTGTTCAAAGTTTTGTCGAAGATATGGTAAAAGTTGGTATTAAAGGAGCTATCATTCCAGACCTTCCGCCAGAAGAGGGGTTAGAGTATGAAGAGGCAATGAAGAGCAATAACCTTTGCCCTATCTATATATTTTCTCCAACCACAACAGATGAACGTATGAGATACATCTCTTCATGTGGAAAAGGTTTTATATACTGTATGGCACGCAAAGGGGTTACAGGTAAAACAACTCAGTTTTCTAATGAGCTTGATGAATATTTTGAAAAATGCAGAAAAAATACATCTCTTCCATTAGCAGTAGGATTTGGAGTTAAAGAGAAGGCTGATATTGATTATCTTAAAGGAAAAGCTGATATTGCTGTAATTGGCTCTCAGACTATCAGGCTTGTTGATGAGAAAGGGATTGAAGCAGTTGGAGATTTTATCAAGGGTTTGTAGTTTATACTCCCAACGTTCATAAATTTCGTTATTATCAAGTATATTTTAGATTTGACAACTTTTTTAAAGTTGTCAAATCTATGTCAAATCTATAAAACTAACTTGTTATCAAAAATTTGTAAAATCATCGTCATCATCAAATGGAATTACCTGATCTGGTCTTACCTCACCTTTTTTAGGTTGTGCTGATCCTATTTGCTTTGACTTACCACCACCGCCAATATGTCCATGTAAAGAACCATGTGCAACATGACCAATAGCTTTTGTTGATTTAGATTTTGGTTTATAGTGAGATATGTTTTTCATTCTCCGATTACCAGTAGCAGCCATATTTCCTTCAACAAGTCCAACCAACTCATTTACAAAGTCGTTCATAGTCTCTGCTTGAGCATTCATCTCTTCAGATGCACTTGCAGACTCTTCAGCATTTGCAGCATTTTGCTGAATAACTTTATCCATCTCAGACACTGCAATATTTACCTGCTCAATTCCTGAAGATTGCTCTCTTGATGCTGCTGCTATCTCTCCTACAAGTTCACCTACTTTTGCCGAACTTGCTGCAACTTGAGTAAATGCTTCGCTTGTCTTTTTAACAAGCGTTGAACCGTCTCTTACTTTGGTTACAGTGCCTTCAATTAGATTTGCTGTATTTTTAGCAGCCTCGGCAGAACGCATGGCAAGATTTCTTACCTCTTCAGCAACAACAGCAAATCCAGCACCAGCTTCACCTGCTCTTGCAGCCTCAACAGCAGCATTCAATGCAAGAAGATTTGTCTGGAATGCAATCTCATCAATTGTCTTGATAATTTTTGATGTCTCATCACTTGCTTTGGAAATATCCTCCATTGACGAGGTCAACTGATTCATTGATTGATTTGCCTTTGCAACAACTGTATTTGCCTCTTTCATCAAAAGATCAGCTTGAGAGGCATTTTCAGAGTTCTGTTTTGTCATAGAAGACATCTCTTCAAGAGAAGATGAGGTCTCCTCAATTGATGCAGCTTGCTGTGATGAGCCTTCTGCCAATGACTGACTTGCAGATGATACTTGACCAGAGGCAGAGGCTACCTGCTGACTTCCAAGTGTAAGCCCTTCAATCACCCGTCTGATTGGGCGAGTAATGCTAACCGTGATATAAAATGCAAGGAAAACACCAACAATTAGAGCAATCACAAGACCAATTATCATAATACTTGATGAACGGTTAAGTGAATCCATAGCACCTTTGGCAATAAATGTTGTTTGATCCATTCCAGCTTCAGCAAGCTCTGAACACGCTTTTAACAGCTCAACGCCAAGTGCTGTACGTTTGATGCCTATATCTTGAAGTTTTGTCCAATCATCAAGAAACTTTAAGATTGCCTGCTGGTAAGATTTGCAAGCTTGCTCCACAACAGTTATCTGATCAATATTGACCTGATTACGTGTGATTTCAAGTAGCTCTTTTAGTTTTTCATAAATCTTAGCAAAATTCTTTTCACCCTCCACCATTATCTTTGGATCGCGTTTCACCTGAAACATATTAGCTTTAATACGGGTATCCTTTCCTAAATCAACTACATAATTTGTGAGACTAATCTTTAAGTTACGTTCTATCATATCTTTAGTTAATTTTGCCTGCTGTCCATCAAGGAACTCTTTGCAGTTGGTTACATAAATTGAAGCATTTTTATCCATATCAGCTCTTGTCTGTGCAAGAATAGAAGCGTCAGCAGAACCACCTTTCTTAGATTCACGCAAAAACGATTTCATTGCATCTTGATATGCTGATGTAGCATTTCCAATATTATCCATCCGTTTATTATCATCTTCACTTCTTACAATTTTTCTAAGTGATTCGATAATAGGCTCTACGCTATCAAGTTTATCAATAGCTTTTTGCATCAATTCAGGCTCATTTTGTGCCTGTGCTTTAAAATTTGTAGCTCTAACTTCAGAACCAATTTCAACAAGAGTAACTACAGCCTCTATCTTGTCTTGTCTCTCTTTAAGATCATTTTTAAAAGCAGCATTCTGAGCTACAAGAAACTTGTGGCTGTTCTCCATATATGTTGTGGCACTGCCTTCTAATGAAGTTCTGCCTAACTGCAATGCGGTTATGAACTCTTTGGTTAAATCCATAGCCTCTTTGTATTGATCTCGAGCAGTTTTAATAACAGCAAGTTGCTCATCTAATCTTTCTAAGTGAACAGCATTTTTTTCAAGCTCATCTCCTTTAGCAATGGCAGAGTCTAACACTTTCATCTCTGACAAAGCGTCTTTATAAAAGCTATCTTCTTCAGTAAAACCATAGCCTCTCATGGCATACATAAGCCTGCTTGCTGCACCGCTTATTTGCGATGCAACGTCAACCTCTGGAACATACTCATTGGCGAGCTTTGTAGATTCACCAGATACACCTCTCATATTGACAACTGACATTCCACCGAGCAGCATTGCAATAACGATTAAACTTCCAAAACCCAACCCGATCTTAGTGCCGAGTTTCATGTTGCTAAACATAATTTTTCTCCTTTAAATTTATGAAAATTAATCTAATTTTTTTGTATTGTAGTAACAATTTACCACATTTAAACTAACAGAATAATTATTAAAAACAGAATCAAAAGATGGGTCGCTATCCCACCAGATGAATGTGTGTGTGTCAAGCAATAGCTTCATTAATGATTTTTGATAGCATACATTCCTCTATACAATACTCTAATTAATTTAGGATTCCAAAAATTTCATATAACCAAATAATACTTAGAAAACGTTGATCCTAATTATCTTTACATTTTCAAAATATTTTTTTCAACTAAAATATGGTTAAATATCTTTAGCATCTAATTTGACATATAGAATAATTATCCCACTTGCAAGGGCAATTAACGAGCTTCCTAAAAAGATATATCTTTGGAAATCATCGTAAAATATACCGCTTATGAAAAAGCCTGTCATAATACCAGCACCATAAGTTACTGCATTATTAACAGCCTGACCAAATGTTGTCCCTTTTGGGGAGAGCTTATCAATGGCAAGAATACTTGCAATGTGAAATGAACCATAGGTAAAAGCATGAAGTATCTGTGAGGTAAGGATTATAATTGAGGTTTTTGTGGTAAGTGTGGGGAGGTTGGAGGAGATTGTGTAATTAAAAGATAATGCGTCAGCTGCAATAGAAGGTTCGGCTATAAAAAGCAAAAGCCAACGTAAAGAAGCTGCTGCACAAGATATAAGAAGAACTATTTTAAGGCTGAACTTTGTAAAGATACGGTCAGAATAGAACATCACAGCAATCTCAGCAATTGATGCAACAGCCCAAGCAAATCCAATAAAATTTGTGCTAAATCCAAGAGATTCTAAGTAGATTGAAAAAAATCCATAATATGCACCATGACTTACTAACATCAAAAAAGCGGCAAATAGAAAAAAAGAGGTTTTAAAAGAGAAAAATGCCTTGAAATCTGACCATGACTGTCTGATTGGTGGTGAAGAAGTTTTATCTGATTTTACAGATAATTTTAGAGAGAGAAAAGATTGTGCCACCATGCCAGCGAAAATCAGAGGAATAATAATGGTTGTGGAATAGATAGAGAGAACCTTTCCCATAATAAGAGATACGATAATGAAAGAGATCGTTCCCCAAACCCTTGATTTTCCATATTTTTTCTTATCCTTTCCAAGAATCTCCATAGCAAAGGCTTCGAGAAATGCGATAAGCGGTGCATAAAAAACAGAGTAAATTGATAAAATAATCAATATTGGAAGAAACTTGTCCGTGAAGAAAAGAAGGGACCATAAAGCTGAAGCCATAACTGTGCAGATAACAAATATAGGCTTTCTGGCATTGAACCTATCTGCTGCCATTGCCCAAAGAATAGGAAAGATCATAACTGCTGCGGTCTGAATCGAAGAGAGAACACCTATCTGAAACCCTGAAAAACCAAGATGGCGACAAAATAGATTAAAAAAGGGCAGCACAATACCGCGAACAGCAAAATAGACAAAGTATTGAGTGCCCAGCAGGAATTTCATAATGTAAGATGCCTTTTTGAAGATTTGACAACTCTTGACAAGTTGTCAAATCTATGCGGACAATATATACTAATAATGTGCAAAATCAGAAACTACTCATTATACAAAGCTCCAAGCTCCATACCAAGCTCAAACGCATTTTGGTTTAGCTCAATAAAATCTTTTGGAACAGTTGCCTTAATAACTTCCATAAGAGAGGTTGGCTTAACAAATTCAGTAATGCCAAGCAATGCCCCTAACATACAGATATTAAAAACAATTGGTTTTTTTATCTTCTCCATAACCATATCATACATCGGCACTTCAATCTGTCTTGCATCAACTTTTTTTGTTGTTTTAACAAATCTTGAATCAGTAAGTACAAGTCCACCTGGTCTGATAATTGAGGAGTAGTTTATATAAGACTCTTGAGTCAGACATACAAGAATATTTGCCTGATTAACTTCAGGATAATAGATTGGCTGATTGGATATTATAACATCACTTCTTGTTGAGCCGCCTCTTGCAGCAGCACCATAACTCTGGGTTTGGGTTGCATTCATTCCTTCATGGATTACAGCAGCTTCAGCTAAAATTATTCCAGCAGTGATAACACCTTGACCACCTGACCCTGAAAAAACAAATCTGGTTCGCTTCATTATTTATACTCCTTCATGGCTTTAGTTCTATTTTTCATGTCGTCAGCCTCCTTTATTGCGTTACACAACTCTGCTGTATAAGAGGGTTGACTAAAGGCTGTTCAGATTTACTGTTTTGACTTGCCTTCATAGCTCTCTCAACAATCTTATCATACTCTTCGCAATATTCAGGTGCATCAATATCAACAAAAATACCCCTTGGGATAAGCGTAGGGTCATTTTCTAAAGCCTTTGAATCAAGTTTTGCTGTTGTATTTTTTTGAAATTCAAGCATCTGGGCTGCATCACCCTCTTTATTTTTTCTGCCATAATGGGTAGGACACTGTGAAAGGATCTCAACCACAGAAAATCCTTTATGTTGAATAGCTTTTTTCAAAATATCAATGCACTCTAACACATGATATGCAGTGCTTCTTGCCACAAATGAAGCTCCAGCCGCAATGGAGAGATCAACAACATCAAACTGATTATCAATTGTTGTGTATGGGGCAGTAGTTGCTTTTTTCCCAGGACCTGAAAGCGGGGAATATTGCCCACCTGTCATACCATAAATTCGGTTATTCATAACAATAGCCGTAATATCAATATTTCGCCTTGCTGCATGGATAAAATGGTTTCCACCAATAGCTAAGGCATCGCCATCGCCCATTGGCACAATAAGTTTTAGTTCTGGTTTGCTGAGTTTAACACCAGTTGCAAATGCTAAAGCTCTTCCATGAAGTGTGTGCAGAGAGTGGAAATCAACATACCCTGAAATACGTGCCGAACAGCCAATGCCAGAGGTCATTACAATGCCGTTCTTATCAAGCCCTAACTCATCAACTGCTCTTAAAAGAGAGTTAAGAATAATGCCGTGTCCACAGCCCGGACACCACATTTGAGGAAAATATCTCTGCCTTATGTAATCTTTTATTGCCATATTATTGTTTCACCTCCTGCACTGACATATCTATCTTAACTTTATACTCTCTAAGCTCTATATAATGAAGATTATTAGAAGTCATATTACACCCCTCTTCCCTGAATAATTCTAAGGAGTGTTTTTATGTTAGTTGGATTAATGAGCTTATTATCAATACGGTTAGCAAGAAAAACCTTAGATGGATTGTCAACACACGCCTTAACCTCTCTCATAACCTGTCCCATATTCATCTCAACCACAATCACAGCCTTTGCATTTGCACATTTTTCTCTAACCATTGCCTCTGGAAAGGGCCATATTGACTGAAGTTCCAACACACCTACCTTTTCGCCGCGTTCACGCCTATTTTTTGCCATGTGAATGGCAGATCTGGCAGACGAGCCATAAGAGATAAGTATATATTCCGCCCCTTCAAGATAATGTTCCTTATATCTTGTGATTGTATGAACATTATTCTCAATTTTATCAACAAGATGGTGAAGAAGTTCACGAACAACCTGAGGATTATTTGATGGAAAGCCCCACATATCATGGAATAGACCAGTTACATTATAACGGTGTTCAGCACCAAAATCTGACATTGGAAGGCGTCCATCTTCTCTTGGCAGATATGGATGATAGTCAACACCCTTACGAACAGATGTTCTTAGTCTGTCAACAATTGGAAGTTCTCCTTTTTCAGGAATAATAAGTTTCTCTCTCATGTGTCCAACAACCTCATCAAACAGAAGAATAACAGGAGTTCTGTAAGTTTCTGCAAGGTTGAAAGCATCTACGGTTACTCCAAAGACATCTTGGTGGTTTGACGCTGTAAGTGCAATAATTGCATGATCTCCGTGAGTTCCCCAGCGTGCTTGGTTTATATCTCCCTGACTTACATGGGTAGGATTTCCAGTTGATGGTCCACCTCTTTGAACATTGACAATAACGCAAGGTATCTCAGCCATGCAGGCGTAACCAAGTGCCTCCTGTTTTAAAGAAAAGCCAGGACCGCTTGTAGCAGTCATAACTTTGTGTCCTGTTAAAGACGCACCAATAATTGCACACATAGAGGCAATTTCGTCCTCCATCTGTATAAATTTTCCACCTTTTTCTGGCAATCTTTTGGATAAAAGCTCTGCAATTTCAGTAGATGGGGTTATTGGGTAACCAGCAAAAAAATCAACGCCTGCATATAACGCACCCTCAACACACGCCTCATTTCCTTGAATAAATTTGATATTATTGGCTTTTATACCGTTATTTATATCATTGGGCTTTATACCATTATTATCATTTACACTATTACTATTGATATTATCGGTCATTTTTAATCACCCTGTCTGCTTGTTTTTATTGAATCTTCACTCGTTTTTGTTGCATCTTCACTTTTGGTAATTGAATCTTTACCAGCATCATCTTGATCTGGTTGTTCTGTTACAACCTCAATTGCAAGATCAGGGCACCTAAGTTCACAAAGTTTGCAACAGATGCAATCTTCGGGTCTTACTGCAACAACCTTTTCCTGTGAATCTATCTCAAGAACCTTTTTAGGGCAAAAGTGGACACAGATTCCACAACCTTTGCACCAATCTCGATTGATTAGATGTTCTTTAAGTTTAAGCCTTGCCATAAACTCCTCTATTTTTTATTATCTATAAAATACGATTTTACCTATTTTCTATCTACCGCAACTCTTTATATCTGTTATAACCTCTTATATTTTTTTCAACATAAGCCTGCTGAGTTACACAACCAAACTACAAAAATGGCTAAACTGAATGTAATTCATTAAATATCATTGGGTCTAACTATTATGCCGAGCATGAATAGTTGATTCTTAAATTCAAGTCAAGCAATAGATAGACAAAAAAACTGAAAATTTAACGGGCGTTAGCAGCGATCTTTTCCCTATATTGATTAATATCTCCTAACGGAATAAGATAACCATGCTTAAGGTAAATATCTCTGATTTTAAGTAAATCTCCAACTAAATCATCACTTGGCTTTATATATCCTACCCATTTTGTTTCTCTTTTTTTGTTATCAAGATACCAGCACAATATCGGGACATTTGCACCTTTGGCAATATTCCAAAAGCCTGTTTTAATTTTTGATGTTTTTTTGCGTGTCCCTTCAGGCACAATTGCAATACTAAACTCGTTGCGTTTTTCAAACTCTTTTATAACATTCCCAACAAATCCACTTGCCTTATCTCTTACAACAGGAATGCCACCAAGAGTATTTAGAAGCAAAGACATGGGATAGAAAAACCAGTCAGATTTAATAAGCACTTTGGTATCTACTTTTATAACCTTAATGTAGGTAAAAGCTCTTACAGTATCCATATTAGAGGTGTGTGGAAAACCAATTACAACCTCTTTATCAACCCAATAATCAGGAAGCTCCTCATAAGTCCACCCTGTAATTCTGTAAATAACTTTTCCTACACTACTTAAAAATGACTTCATGCCCATGCCCATTCTCCCTCTTCTCTCCACGTTGCTTTAATTTTTTAATCTAATTAACGACTAAACCCCCTAATTTTTGACATTAAAGTGCTTAGCACAAATATTGATTGACATATTAACCGAACCAGATTCAATATCATTTTTCATTAGATAAAACAAAAATAAAAAAGAAAATTTTCTGACAAAATTAAGACAATTAAACATATTAAAAGTTACACCAAAGAATTAAAAAAACCGTTATGACAGATATTATTCTCATTCAGCCTCCAATTGAAGATTTCTATTTTACATACAAAAGAACAATTCCTTATGGTCTTGCCTCAATTGCTTCATCTCTTCTTAAACAAAATTTTTCTGTTGAGATTTTAGATTGCCTTGCCGTGAAAAAATCAAAAGTAATCCAAATGCCAAGCCAGATGGATTATCTTCTGAAATATTACGACAAAGAGGATAGCTCGATATTTTCACTTTTTCATGAGTTTAGGCATTATGGTTACAGCTATGAATATGCGGCTAAAATAGTAAGGGATAAAAAGCCATTTCTTGTTGGCATATCGTCTCTCTTTACACCTTATTCCAACTATGCAGAAAAGACTGCACAAGCTGTAAAAGAGTTCTATCCCAATTGCAAAATTGTAATGGGAGGACATCACCCCACAGTTTTACCACAAGAAGTTATGAAATGTTCTGCTGTTGATTTTGTTCTTCGTGGTGAAGGTGAAATGTCTATGCCAATGTTAGCAAAAGCTATAAAAAATGGTGATAATCTAAAAGAGATTCAAGGTATTGTTTTTAGAGAAAAAGATAAAGAGCTTTATATTTCAGAGCCATCATGGATTGAAGATTTTTCTATCTTACCACCCCCTCAAATACAGCTTGTGAATCACAATTTCTATAGCAGGAGGAAAGTTGATGACAATAAAGTATCGGGTAACAGCAAAAAATTAGATAACAGCAATACATCAAAATCTATAATTAAACGTGGTAGCACAGTAGTTGTTGCAAACAGAGGATGTCCAATGCCATGCACTTACTGCTCTGTTGGTGCATCTTCATCTCATGGTCGATTTAGACAGAGAACTATTAAGAGTGTTATCAATGAGTTAGAAGCTCAAATTACAAAATATAATATTGGATTTATAGATTTTGAAGATGAAAACCTAACCTTAAACCGTAAATGGTTTCTTGAGTTAATGGATGAGATAGTAAGAATCTGCGGCACAAAAGATATAGAACTTCGGGCAATGAACGGACTATATCCACCTTCACTTGATGAAGAAGTTATTATTGCTATGAAAAGTGCAGGGTTTAAAACTTTGAATCTATCTTTAGGCTCAACTTCACAAGAGCAGCTAAAAAGATTCAAACGACCTGACGTTAGAGTCTCTTTTGAAAATGTGTTGTCAATTGCAGAAAGTTATGGTCTTGAAACAGTTTCATATTTAATTGCTGGTTCACCTTACCAAAATCCAGATGACTCTTTAAACGATCTCCTTTTTTTAGCACAAAAAAAGACACTTATTGGACTTTCAATATTTTACCCTGCTCCTGGAAGTGTGGATTATGAAAAATGTGTGCTAAATGGGCTTTTGCCTCAAGATTTCTCTTTGATGCGTTCATCCACTCTGCCTATTGACCACACCACAAGTCGTATTCAATCAGTTACTCTTTTGCGTATTGCAAGAGTTATTAATTTTATGAAATCTATTGTAAATGAAGATAGAGCGATTCCAAAACCTGAACCATATAAAGATAGCAATATTGGAAATACCGCATCAAGCTTAAGTCAGAGGAGGGAATCAGGAGTTACTCTTCTTAAATGGTTTCTGCATGATGGGGTTTTGAGAGGAATTAACAAAGCTGGCAAAATTTTTGAACACTTTGTAGATTTTGAACTTTGCACGAGGTTTGTCAAAGAAGTTCAAAATTTGTTAATTAGATAGATATGAAACTGTTATGAAAACACCAATTCTAATTTTTGAAATTGTCTTATGATAATAAGTTGTTTTTGTTTGTTATGCTTAGGAATGGGAATAAAATAATACCATAAATTTCTCCAAATTAAGGAATAACAATTTAATAATATCCTAAATTATACTGAGCAAGAAGATGTCATAGGTAGGGAACAACGATCGTTGTTCCCTACTCAATTTATTCAATCTCTGGTGTTATTAAATTCCCATTCCTAAGTAGAGACGCACGGCAGTGCATCTCTACGTTTAATAATAAATTTCAATAGAATCTAACAGACCTGCCTAATAAAAGTATAAAATAAAATAAAAGAGCCATACACAATGTCAAATGAGAAAGATCAAGCAACGAGATCATAAATGGAGAATATGGCGTGCCAGAGAGGTTTTTAAATACCATTAATCCACCAGTTATAATTAATCCTAAAATTATAATCGACTTTGCATACACTCTTGAGGTAATTGTATAGCCTTGTGGTTTGTTCAATATATAATCAACACATATATAGGTAGAAAGCCCGATAAGAATAACGGCAAAAATGTAGTGCATTGCGTGAGTTATATAAAATTGAGCAAGCCAGCCCAAACCCGGAATATCAGCAATATGGTATCTTTTGAATATTGGCATCTGGGCAAAGCCGGTAAGAGTGAGAAATGTAAATGTTATAATGTAGATATATCTGATTATTTTTTCGTTAAGTCTCATATTATTTATCCATAATGACTGGGAAAATTACCTTTAATGATTAAATCAATTAACTCTCTTTTTTACTCATATTATAAAATCGTGCTGCTGCTCCTACTACTCCTGCTATAGGTGCAATCAGCATTGCCATAGCAAGTTTATCTCCTGTTCCCATGCTTTCTGATACTGCCGCAAGGTGGGGTTTTCCCTTACCTTTTTCTATAACGCTGTTTAGTTTGTCAAAAGGAACAGGAGATACATAAAAGGTATTGGTACCGCCATTTTCATTCTCACCATATATGTATCCATTCATACTGGCTGCAAGTTCATGTGCCTGCTTCAAAATTTCATCTCTTGGTCCGATTGTCTGGACATTCTCAGGACAAGCCTCAATACATGCAGGAACTTTTCCCTCTGCAATTCGGTTATAGCAGCGATCGCATTTATACATCACCCCATTTCCTGCAAATGCAGGCAAAATATCCAGATAGAGTCCTACTCCTGTTTGACGCTGAGGTATGAGCCATGGACACACAGTCTGACATTTTGCTCCACCAAGACAAATATCAGCATCAATCCTTGAAATTCCATTGTCAAGCTGTATGGCAGAACCCCATGGGCAAAGCTTTACACATGGAGGATTTGTGCAGTGCATACATCTTCTTGGAATGGTCAGCTCTTTTGTCTCTCCATTCATATCAACAGTGGCAGATTGTATATAGAGCCAGTTGTAAGGGGTGAGTCTATCTATCACATCTGTTTTATCTGACCAATCTTCAGCCTTAACGCCCTTTGGATACATTTTGGGAAACGGTTTTTGAGGTTTGGGGTATTTGTCAGCATTTGCCTCTTTGCAGGCATGAACACACTCTTCACACCCGACACATTTACTTATATCAATCAGTGTAGCAATCGCCTCCCCCTTGTCCATAGCAGCGGCTGCTCGTGCCACAGACGAGGTTGCAGCAATTGAACCGGCTGCGGTTAGTGTCCCTTTTAGAAACGATCGTCTTGTAATTGCGTGTCCCATTTTCTATCTTTCTTCACTCCGTCTGGTTGTTTATATGGCAGTTGGCCCACGGATATTTTACAGTAAATAAATATCCGTGAGGCTTTGTTGTTGCTGCAAATCAGAGACTTATTACAGCACAGTTGCATGAAAGTTCAATAAGTTCGCTTGCAAGGGCAAGTCTGAATCCATCTTCCAATTCCTCTTCTTTTATGAACCTTGATTTTGCACATGGAGTGCATACAAGAATAGGAACATCATGTGCCTGAAGATAGGTAAGCAGATCGTCTGCAACATCTCCTGTAGCAGCCTTCAGGTGTTCCATTGCACCCTGTCTTGCAAGATATACCCCTTCATCAAGTAAAAATATTTTCACATTTTTTCCTGATTTGTGTGCTACTGTTGCCAAATGGAATGCTCTTGTGCTGCGGTTCGGGTTATCTGTTCCGCATGAAAGAACTATCAAAACATTGCTGGTAATTGGTTGGTCAGACATTGTTGTCTCCTTATTATGGTATGTATCTTAATTTGATATTTTTCAATTTGGTTATACTGATATTTCACAGTTAATAAACAAATACTGCACTTGATTCCATTGCCTCTAAATTGACCTTTGCAGCAGCTGTAGTTTCAGCACCTTCAATCAAATCTTCGGGTGTGATATTTCTCTCTTTTATGCAGGGTACGCAGACCATGATTTTTCCACCAAGTTCTATAAAGTCTGTAATCAGCTTTTTAATATGGGGAAACCCTCCGCCTTGAGGTATGTGATCAATGTGTCCTTTCTGTGCCAAATAAACACCATTTCCCTGAAGACAGACTGTTGCTGGAATATCCATTGCAAGTGCTGCATTGCCAAGCACAAACGGTAATGATGCCTTTTCAGGATTCTCTCCTCCGCATGTCAAAACATAAAAAATTTTCTCTTCCCTGTTTTCCATTTTTAGTTCTCCTTAGTTATTTTGTATTTGATTCGTGTGTTAAAAGTAATGGTAGCACCCCACTTAACCGTGGTTGAACTTGAATTTGTTATAAAAATGAAGATTTTAAGAACTTTCTGCAACCTTTCATGCATGAGTTCTTATGAATCCGAAAACTGTTTTTTGTCCCCATGAGG
>JADFZQ010000038.1 GCA_015232455.1 Desulfamplus sp.
ACGTTCATAGTTTATCTCTTCTATTATTTCTGGTGTGAATTCAAGTTCTATTGTCATAAACACACATTAACAAATTAAAGCAAAAATGAGAATATAAAAACTCAATTTATGACCGCTTGCAGTATAAACACCACTTTTCCGTTCAGCTTTCAAATATCTCAGTTAAAAACCTCAAGACACTTTATCAAAACCGGAATCTGTCAGATCAGATATGAACTACTACACGTAATCTCAACTTATGAAAGTTTCATAAGTATGTTGTAAGCCTCTTTAATTTCGATAAATTTATTATTTGCAAAATCTTGAAGTTCTTTTCCAAGATGGGCAACTCTATCAGGGTGATATTGCTTTACAGCACTTCGGTACGCTGCCTGAATCTCCTCTTTGCTTGCTTTAGGGGAGATTCCAAGTATCTGATATGGAGATTTCGAGGTGTCTCTTAGATTTTCTTCTCTTTTGAACTCATCTTTTCCTGATTTTTTGTTATTCAACCTATCTTGTTCTTCTGTTTTTTTAGTTGAACTATTTTGTTGGGCAGACCGTTTGGCAGAACTATTCTGCTGTTTAGACTGTTCGTTAGAACTACTCTGTTGGTTAGGTTGTTTGTTAGGGCTATTCTGTTGGTTAGATTGTCTGCTATAACGATTCTGTTCTGTTGATTTTTTGTTGGAGTTGTATTGAAAATTGTGAAATTTACTATCAGAAGTTTTCTTTCTCTTTTTATATAAAAAATCGGGTAACTTCCCATGTTTTATATAGTAGAAGATTGCCCCAATAACAGCCGTATCATCAAGCCAGCCAAGATAAGGTATAAAAAAATCTGGTATAATATCAACAGGGCTTATTAAATAAGCTGCGGCAATCAATCCAAGTAATATTTTATGGTAAGTAGTCATCTAATTCCATTCACAATCAGTTGAAAAATATCTCTCAAAAACATCTTTAAATAGTAGTCCCAAATTCAAATAGGTCAACCTTTAAGCACATCAATCATTGTATAAACAGCTCCTTTATTCGTGTTATTCTCTTTCTTTTTCTCTTCTATTTTATTATGCAAAAATAATACTGCATCAATAGTGCCTTGTGCATAAATATCTCGTCCATTTATATTATGGGAGAACTCAAATTTTGCAGTTTTGTTAGGAGATGTCAATGTGTAGGTATGCCAAGCATGACCTGTAATATACTCTTCTGGAATATTCAACTCACTTTTTTGGATTTGAGGGTCTCTTTCCATGATTATATTATCTTCTGAAAATGGAATACCAAGTTTGTTGTAATATTTTACCATAGCTTTTGCTGTGCCACTTGTATCTGCCTTTCCATTTTGGTGGCTCTCTTTGATCTGTAGAGTATATCCTTTGAAAAGATCAGGAAAAGTATTTGCTGCATACTCCATCATTGCCTGAAATCCTACAATCTGTTTTGCCATATTTGGGGCAATAACTGCTGATATTGAAGATGAAAGAACTTGTTTTTTAAGTGCATCTCTATCACCTCCTGTAGTTCCCATGATAAATGGAATATTCAATTTTGTGTAAAGCTCTCCGTTTTTATTCACTGCCGTAGGGTGCGTAAAATCAACTGCTATCATATCAGGAAATTTTCTCATGATTTCAGGCAGGATATTTTCTACTTCATAAGGTTTTATGAGCTTAAAATCTAAATCCTTTATTTTATGATTTATTGCTTGAATATCAGGTCCTGTCATTGAAAAAGGCAAAAGGGTTAAACGATTATCATCAAGAATGTTGGCAGCTATAATTGAGGCAACATTGCCCGGCATACCATTGATCATAATATTAATTGGTTTCATTTTTAATAAAAGCTCCATTGTTAGGTAAAAAAGATTATTAAGTAAAAGAGTATTAAAAGTTTTTAAAGTTTAAATATCTAATATGTAGTGATACAGGCTGCTGATTTTATCTCTATCCACAAAATTAATATTTTTTTTAAGATTTGCTATAGCAACTGGAATATATTGCTCAAAATAGGTTTTACCCTTGTTCATTGATAGGTTGGAAAATGCCCCAAGCATCTGCATATTACGGGTAAGTGCACAATATCTGTAGCTTTTTATAAATTTTTCAGTTGATTCCTCTTCAATCAATAGTTGAGCTTTGCCGTTCAATTTTTGAACTTTTTGTTTAATCTCTTTTAGACACTCATATAAAATATTTTCCCTTATATCCTCTTCAAGATTGACATAGGGATCAATGAGCAAAGATGCAAGATCGTATTGAAGAGGTCCTCTTCTTGCTGACTGAAAATCAATAAAAAAATATTTACCATCTTTTACCATAATATTTCTTGACTGCATATCTCTGTGCATAAGCCCATAAAACGCACCATCAAGGGCATTATCTGCAATAAATTCAAAAGCATCAATAAAGTCATCAAATTGAACATTTAATTTAAGATAGCCCTGAAGAAACGCCTCAACAAAATAACGACACTCCTTTTCAAGAATCATATCTTTTGAGTAAGAGGGTGTCTGAAATGTCCATTCATCTTTAAAACCCTCTATACCTTTTATTGAGAAATCTATGAGAAGAGAGCATATTGCTCTATAATAATTGAGGATAACATCTTGTTTTATATCAGCTTTACCCTCAGTATAATCTCTATTATCTTTGTTATTTTTGATGTTTGGATTATTATAGTTTGGGTTTGTGCTGAATTTATTTATAATATCTGCAAGGTGAACATCTCCTAAATCTTCAAGCACAACTAAACCAGCAAACCTATCATATCCTTTGATTTTAGGAACTGGTAATCCTTGTGCAAATAGGTGATTGCCAATATTTATAAATGAGTCAATCTCTTCGGTTTTATCGTTATGATGACAAATCCCATGATCTGCAATAATTAATGAAATATCTTCGCTATCAGCCATTTTGCAACGAAACCAGCCTCTGTCTGAACCATCTCCTTTGAGTTTATCTATCACGATATTTTTCATGTTTTGTAACGGTTCTAAACCAAACGAGCTGCATGCAGTAAACTTTATAGCTATATCGCGATATGATTCAGGTGTTCCAATATCTTGCCAAAAAATATCTTTGCAAATAAATGCTTTTACTAAATTTCCTTGTTCCGCAAGGTATGAATAGAGATCAATACTGCTAAATGGCTCTGTGCTAAAATTAGAAGGGTTCTTGCTAACATTAAAAGACTTTTTGCTGAAATCGGCTTTTCTAAAAGGTGCTGCTTTTTTAGTATCACCTCTATAAATATAATCAAATATTTGTGGAGATAGAACTTGAATTCCTGTGAAAGCAAATAGCTGATCGCATGAGTTAGGTATATTGCATGAAAAATCTTTATTAGCACCAAAACTTTTTATAAATGACTCATCATTTACAGAAACTTTATTGTAAATTGGGCAATCGTGAAGAACAAGAGTTGCACACCAATCCCCAGAGATATGAAAATTCCATACTTTTTTAAGGTCTATGTTAGATACAATATCACTGTTTATAACAATAAAAGGCTCATTTCCCATGAAATCACGCACATTTCTTATTGCTCCACCTGTATCAAGAATCTCTGGCTCATAGATAGTTTTAATATTAATGAGGCGATTATGCCTATTATTAGGAGCATAGTTATTATCAGTATCATAACTATTATTAGAAAGTTTGAGTTGATTATCTGCTATATATTGAGCAATAAATTGCTCAATTTGATGATGAAGATGGTGGGTATTTATGATTATATCAGTGCAACCCGATTTAATCAGCTTCTCAATACAAATTTGGAGAGTTGGAATGCCATTTAGTGTAAAAAGAGGTTTAGGTTTTATTGAAGTGTGAGGTAAAAGGCGTGTGCCAAATCCAGCAGCAAGTATTAATGCTTTCATTTGTTCACTTATTTCGTTATTTAAACTTTTTGAATTGTGAAGATTTGTTTAATTATTAGATTTGCCAACTTTCAAAAAGTTGGCAAATCTATCCTATACCAATGTCGTAATAGTTGCTGTTAGCAATTACTACGCAGTTACAATAGCAAGCAGATTGTCAATACTCTCTTTATATTCCTTAATCTTTTCTATATCTTCAGACCCTTCAACACCATTGGCAATAAAGAAATTTGCTGCGTTTGTATAATTAATTTTTGATAAAGATTCCTTTAACATAACCTCCTGCCGTTTGTAGCAAGTAATACCTTTACTTTGCATCTTTTTAATACGCTCTTTTGGATCATGTTTATCTTTTGGATATTTTTCAAAATACATCAAAGCAACTTTATATGACTCAAGGAATGGTCGCAAAAATTCTGAAAAACCTTTAAGTTTTCTATAGCCTTCAGATGTTAAATTGTAAGTATCTTCAAAAGATGGATTTGGAACAAGAATGCCATCGTCAATGAAAGCTCTAATACAGGTGTGAATCTCCTCAATACATGTTGTCTCCTCATCAAAAGAGAACTCATCAAGAAAGAAATTTTCAAGAAATTTATATGTATTAGTAAGATCATCTGATGAAAACTGGAATCTATCTGTCTTAAGTATAGCAATTGCTGTATAACATGCTGGAATAAAAAAACATATTGCATTATTCTTGTAGTAATCAAGTATTGGCCTTTTATTATCTTTAACAAAGAATCTTGTGTTTTCAGTAATTTCATTTTCGCTCTCGTCAGCAAGTTCAATAAATTTTCTTGACACAAAAGTCTCAATAACATGATTTAATGCAAGATCAGGATCGATTGTCAATGTATCGGCAAGCTCTGCATTTAGAATAGAGAGCATGTTCATGTATGAGTTTACTCTAAACATCAACTCTTTTTTGGAGAAACTGCTGCCAGAAGCATTTAGAATTGCACTGGCAACTATTCCATGAGGGGTTATAATAGAAGTTTTATTTATAGAATTTAGCAATTTATAACCAATGCTTTTACATAAAAGCATATATTCGTCATTATTCATAGAGTCAAGATCAAGACCTTTTTCATCTAAATAATCACTTAATGATACAGGCTCATGGAATTTTATATAGACTTTTCCATATTTTTTCTTGAGAAACTTTCTTGCTTTGAGAAGTTGAGATAGGTTTTCGGGGTTCTTTTTCCCACCTTCAATCTCATGCAGATAGGCATCCTCTTCAAGAACTCTATCATAGCCTACATAGGTTGGCATAAAGATTAGGTCTTCACAAGCACCATGTTTATACGCCTTAATCAGCATTGATAGAAAACCAAGTTTTGGAGGAAGAAGTTTTCCTGTTCTGCTTCTGCCGCCTTCAATAAAGAACTCAATGTTAAAACCTTCGGATAGTAGTTTTTCAATATAAGCTGCAAATATGCGAGAATATAACACTGCTCCTTTAAATGTTCGTCTCAAGAAAAATGCTCCGCCACCTCTAAAGATTGGACCAAGAGGCCAAAATGATAGATTTTTCCCAGCCGCAATGTGAGGGCATGGCATATTATTTTTAAACATAAGATATGACAAAAGTAGATAATCCAAATGACTTTTATGGCATGGCGCAAGAATAACAGGTGCTTTCTTAGACTCATCTTTGATCCTATCAAGCCCTTCATAATCAACAACTAACCCCTCAAATATATTTTTAAAAACCCATGTTAGCACCTTTTCAAATATATATATGATATTTAGGCTGTAGTTTGCTGCAATCTCTTCAATATATGAAGCTGCCTTTTTATGAGTAAGCATCAACGATTGACCCTCTTTTTCTGAATGTTCACGCATAAAATTTTGTAAAGATTGCTGGGTTAAAATATCTTCAGTAAGCTCATCTCTTGATTTAAGAACAGGACCTGTAATGCTTTTTTTCTGGCGGTTTAAAAGATCTATAAGGTGGGTTCTAAGGGTATATGCTTGAAAATCTTCATCAATATCTCTTATATCAGGTCGGTTTAGAAAATCTTTAAGATTAAGAGGATTAGATATTTCAACGCATATCTTTTCAGGATTTTGCCACATAGCAATAAGGCGTTTTAACTTACCAGGTTTTTCGTTGTTTCCAAGCAAAATATCCATAAAAGTCGGCGTGGTTCTTACTGGCTTTGCACCAAAAACAATAACCTGTGGGACAAGAAATATTGGTTTGCTGCTGTTTTTTTGAAATTCAATTAAATAGCGGAGAGGGTCTGGTTTTGATTCAACAAATCTTCTATAAAAATTTTTACTCTCAACCATACAGAGAAATCCAGAACGTCCTTTTAGAAATTCATGTGCAAAATAGTGATTACTATATGGATTACTCATTTTAAATTTGTTTATTTTAACATTATCTAAAATATGGCGTAGCTGGTATAAAAATATTTTTATAATTTTTTTCACAGGTAAAAGAAAAAAGAATCTAAATTCAAATGCAATTTCAGGATAGGGTAGGGCAGATTTTTTAAATGCAGTGTGATAGTAGAGAAACTCAAATAGACTTTTGTATTTTCCCACATAAATAACAACACCTTTTTCATTAAGCCTGTTTAGTTTCTCGCTCTTTTTTAGATCAAATTTTATTTTATCGAAAAAGTTATTAATTAGATATGATGGTAAAAATCCAGAATTACCAGGATAAAAACAGGCAAAGTGATCATTAGAGACATTAGAATGGTCAGAATCATGTTCGCTTATATTTTGTTCCCCATTCGTTTTGATTGTATTCACTCTTTTTGCCAAGAACCGCGTGATGATCTTAAATATACTCATTTTAGAATGTCCTATTAAATTTATCTTAAATTACTATTTTCTGAGGCTTATTTTGACCCTCTATCAAAGGTTTTATTTAATGGCAATAAAATAATTGATGATTAAAAATTGGCTTGATTTACTAAGGTTCGTATGTTAAGTGATACCGATTAATTTTACAGAATATAATTAACTGAATAGAACTATGTATTGGATTTTATATAGTTATTTTATAATTTATTTGTAGTTGCAATTATTAACATTGTAAGGAGAGTATTGATTATGAAAACATTGATTGGTGGAGCTGTTGCAGTTCTTCTCGGCATTATTGGTATTGCTGTGTGGTTTGACGCATTTTTGCAGATTCTTGCAGGTGCAATTCCACCTGTATTGCTACTCGGCGGTGGTTTAGCTCTATATCTTGGATTTGATGAGCTTAAAGATTCATGGAAAAAAGATGAAGGCACTGATGCTCCTGAAGGTGGCGATAAAGCCCGTATTGCTGAGTTAGAAAAAGAACTTGAAGGTTTGAAAAAATAGATTTGCACTTAATAAGTTCTTTTCTGTTTTTATAAAGTCTTCTTTTGAGTATTGTTAGATTTAGGGTTAATGTCTAATAGATGTTAACCCTTTTCTTTTAGCTTATTTTATAAATGTCTCACAAAATGAAATTAAAATACATGATGTTGATAGAGAATTTTTAGTCCAATACCAATAAGCACAATACCGCCGATCACCTCTGCTCGCTCACCAGTTTTTGTTGATGAGTTAAATCTATTACCAACAAAAAGACCAATACAGGTAAATGCCAACGCAACTATACCAATTACAATAACTGGAAACACAATAGAGACTCTAAGAGCTGCCAGACTAAAACCAACAGCTAAAGCATCAATGCTTGTAGCGATAGAGAGTATAATAAGTCGCTTGCCACGAGTCGGGTCTATAAATTTTTTTTCGTGATCCTTAGCAAACGCCCCTTTAATCATTCCAACTCCAACCCATAGTAGCAAGCAAAAAGCTATCCAGTGGTCATACTGCTCTATTAATTTTACAACTGTAATACCTGAATACCAGCCGATTACAGGCATTATAGCTTGAAATAGACCAAAATGCCATGATAGTCTAAAAAAATGCCTAACGTTAAGCTCTCTTATCTGGAATCCAGTTGTTATAGCAACTGCAAAAGCGTCCATTGCAAGGGCAATAGCTATTAGAAAAATCGTTGTAAAATCCATAGATTACCTATCTTCAGAATTTATATATAACAATAGTTTTAGTGGGACTATAAATAACCCAATGTTCTTTTATACTTCAAACGCTAATAAACTTGGCTTTTATACTCAACTTATGACCAATAGAAGTATATTAAGACTATCTAAATAAAGTAGGATTGATATGTTGTCAAAAAGTAATTGACTTTAAACATCACCTTCATTATTTCTCAACACCTTAACCGTTAAGCTAATAATCAAAAATTCATCTATTTGAGGCTAAAATATAACAATATGCCAATATACAATGTTGCTAAATCATTTTTTGCCCTTCTGTTTTCAACCCTTGCCCTTTCAATTGGTTCTGCCCTGCAAAACACGCTTTTAAGTGTTACACTGAGATATGCTGGTAATCTTGAATATATTGTTGGTATTGTTATGTCTGCCTATAATCTTGGCATGATAATGGGTTTTTTTATATGTCAGAAATTGGTACAAAGAGTTGGACATATAAGAGCATTTGCAGCCTTTAGTGCAATTGCCTCTTGTTTAGCCATTTGCTATGGATTATATCAAAGTCTTATATTTTGGTTTGTGCTTAGATTCATTAGTGGAATATGTATTGCAAGTCTTTACATGATTGTAGAAAGTTGGCTTAATGAGATGGTTGACCATAACATCAGAGGGCGTATTTTATCAATTTATATGATTGTTGTCTACCTTGGCAATGGTCTTGGTCAGTTGATGATTAATACCACAGGAATTGAGGGCAAAGAGATATTTATGCTTTTGGGTATTGTATTTGCTCTTTGCATTCCGCCTATAGCATTAACCCAAGCTATCATTCCAAGACCATTAAAGAGTGTTCAGTTTGATTTTTTTAAGCTGATGAGGCTTGCCCCTTCAAGTATGTTAGGAACATTTATATCTGGATTGATTTTAGGGGCATTTTATATAATGGGACCTGTTTATTGCATTGACAGTGGTATTAAAATATCTCAAATTACTATATTTATGATGGTTACTGTTTGGTCAGGTCTCTTATTTCAATTTCCTGTAGGAATGTTATCTGATCGTTTTAATAGGCTCAATATACTTGCTCTTCTTGGTCTATTTGCTTCAATAGTAGCCATTACAATAATTTTAGCAGGTCATCTAAAGTTTAACTTTCTTCTTTTATTAACAGCTCTTTTTGGAGTCGTTTTCACTATCTACCCTGTCTCTATCGCTAAATCACAAGAAAATATCGAACCTGGCGACATTATTCCTATAAGTGCAGCATTAATCCTATCTTATAGCGTGGGTTCAGCCTTTGGACCTCTTCTATCTTCAGGGTTAATGCACATAATTGGACCATCTGGACTTTATATTTTCTCTGGTTCTGTAGCCGCATTTATGGGTTTTGCAGCACTATATTTAAAAAAGTTGTATCCATCATAAATATAAATAATTTATTCTGTATCCTATTACAAACTAATTAACTGTGCCTTGTTAATTATATTAGACACTGTAAAATCTGAAAGCATGATGAACGTGCACAATCATCAATTGGGAATTTAACTATATGTATTACAGTAATCCATATAGTTACAATTGAAATTTTGGAGAAATCCACTAAAATTGTGGAGAAACCCAATCGAAAGATTGGAAAATCCACAAAAAGGAAAAAACATCATGCAAAATTTTCTGTTTTACACTCTCACTGTTCTGATATGGGGTTCAACTTGGATTGCAATAAAAATGCAGTTAGGAGTTATTGATCCTGTGGTATCTGTTGCATACCGATTTACTTTAGCCTCTGTAATTCTTCTTCTTTGGTGCTATTTTAGAAAGATGAAAATGAACTTTACCTTTAAAGAGCATATCTTTATTGCACTTCAAGGGACTCTTCTATTTGCTTTAAACTATTGGCTATTTTATCTTTGTGAAATATATCTCACAAGCGGGCTTGCTGCTGTTATCTTTTCAACTATAATAGTTATGAATATGGTAAATGGTGCTATCTTTCTTAAAAAACCATTTGATTTAAGAGTTATTATAGGTGGAATTCTTGGGCTTTGTGGAATATCACTTGTATTTAAACCAGAGCTTTCTGGTTTAAACATTAACCTATTTGATTTGATTGATTTAGATAACAGGTTTAACCCAATATATGGATTTTATAATGAAGGTGGATTAAATATGGTTAATGGAGCAGTAAAAGGTATTGTGATATGCTTTGCAGCTACAATTTTAGCCTCTCTTGGTAATATTGTCTCAGCTCGTAATCAAAAACATGGTTTACCTGTTATCCAGACAAATGCGTATGGAATGACCTATGGAGCAATACTTATGATCTCTATAGCTCTTTTTACAGGCAAATCCTTTGACTTTGTAGTATCAATTAAATATATATCAGCTCTTATATACCTTTCGATCTTTGGCTCAATAGTGGCGTTTGGCTGTTACCTATCTTTGATAGGTCGTATTGGACCAGACAGGGCTGCATATTCTACTTTGCTCTTCCCAATTGTCGCACTTATAATATCTACGGTATGGGAAGGCTATCATTGGTCAAATGAGGCTATTGTGGGAGTTATTCTTATTCTTAGCGGAAACCTTATGATGGTAAAAAAGCCATCTTTTAAAGCTCTTAATATTAAAATTTTAAATTGGGAAGTCGTGGTTTGGCTTAAAAATAGATATAAAGTATCAGCATGTTAAAACAAGATTCACTTAAAATATCAAAAAAGCCCCCTTTATATGAGAGTGTAGCAAGTCGTATTGTAGGGCTTGTAGATGAAGGCACTTTTCACCCAGGAGATAAAGTGCCTTCAATACGCCAATTGAGCCAGCAATTCAATGTCAGTATAAACACTGTAAAGATGGCTTATGGATTTCTTGAAGATAGACGGGTGATTGAATCAAGACCTCAATCAGGTTATTATGTTAAAGCTCGACTTACTGGAATTCCTAAGGAACCTCAAGTTGACAATCAGAGGCTTAACCCTTCTGAAATAACCTCAAGTGATATTGTGATTCAGGTTATGGGAGATGTAATGAACCATAACCTTATCCAATTTGGTGCTGCCATACCAGACCCTGATCTTATTCCTGTTGATAAACTTAACAGGATGCTCTCAACTGAAAGCCGAAGATTTAAAGAAGAGAGTACAGGCTATGCAATGCCACCGGGTAATGTAAAACTTAGAACACAAATTGCCAGATTAATGATGAGAGCTGGTTGCACTTTAACTCCAGATGATATAATCATTACCAACGGTGCAACTGAAGCCGTCTTTCTTGCTCTTAGAACTCTGTGCAAACCAGGGGACACTCTTATCATTGGAACTCCAATTTATTTTAATTTCTTGCAATTAATCCAGAGTCTTGGAATACGGGTTCTTGAGATACCAATGTCTCCAGTAGATGGAATAAACCCTGACGCTGTAGAGTCAGCAGTTGAGCAGCACAAAGTGCAAGCATGTATGGTAATATCAAATTTCAACAACCCTTTGGGAAATTGTATGCCAGACAAGCAAAAACAGAGGCTTCTTGATGTTCTTAAAAAACATGGTGTTCCTTTAATTGAGGACGATATTAATGGTGACTTATCGTTTTCAGCTCAACGACCTTCAGTTACCAAATCCTTTGACACCAAAGGAGATGTCATACTCTGTTCATCTTTTTCAAAGACATTAGCACCTGGTTATCGACTTGGGTGGATTGCCCCTGGTCGATATTTTGATGCTGTTAAGCGTCAGAAACTTGTTACCAATATAGCTTCGCCAACTCCTACACAGCTTGCGATAGCCGAATTTTTTATAAGTGGCGGGTATGAGCATCACTTAAGATCAATAAGAAAAATTTACGCAAAAAAGGTAGCTCAGATGGCTGATGCTATAGCTAACCATTTTCCTAAAGAGACAAGGATTACACGCCCTCAAGGAGGATTTACACTTTGGGTTGAACTACCAGAAAAAGCTGATAGCTTAAAACTTTACAATATGGCTCACAGTAAAGGAATTTCAATTGCACCGGGTCATATTTTCTCAACAACAGATAATTTTAGGCATCATATCAGGCTCAACGCAGCTCTATGGTCAGATAAGACAAAATGGGCAGTTGAAGAGTTGGGGAAAATGGTGAGTGAGATTGTTTAAGATAAAACTATTAGCAACTATAACCAAATAGAATCACACGCACTAATGCAACTTCACTTGGGTTTATGATTTTATAATATAAAAATTTTTCCTGATAATCTAAGGCTTTGGTTTTTATGACAAAACGGATAATAAATAATAAAGAGACATCAACTAAGGGTTTTGAACATCTATACCCCTTTAAATCAAATTTTCTGACTATCAATAGAAATAAATTAAGTGAGGATATTAAAGAAGATAGTGGAGTTGATAAAGATAATATTAATGGACATGGATACAAGATGCACTATCTTGATGAAGGCACGGGCAAGCCTGTTTTAATGATTCACGGTAATCCAACGTGGTCATTCTATTTCAGACATCTTGTCAAAGAGCTTTCATCAAATGGATACAGAACTATTGTTCCTGATCATATTGGATGTGGATTTTCAGACAAACCAGATTCATCTGATTATGATTATACCTTAAAAAGCAGAGTCCATGATATTGATCTTCTTGTAAATCATCTAAACCTTAAACATGATGAAAAAATTTCTATGATTGTCCATGATTGGGGAGGAATGATAGGGCTTTTGTGGGCATTACAAAACCTTGAAAAGATTGATAAGATTGTCATTACAAATACATCTGGCTTTTTTTTGCCAAATGATAAGAGATTTCCCTTTAGGTTGTGGCTTATCAAATACCTCAAACCTTTTGCTATTCCAGCGGTTTTGGGGCTAAATATATTTTCTCGTGCTGCCCTCTACATGGCACCTTTTAAAAAATTGCCAAAAGATGTTAAATGTGGACTTGCTGCACCTTACAACTCATGGAAAAATAGAGTTGCAACATTAAAATTTGTTCAAGATATTCCAATTACAGAAAAAGATAAAAGTTATGAGCTTGTGAAATATGTTGATATTAATCTTTCAAAGTTAAAAAAAACTCCTATTATTATTTTGTGGGGAAAACACGATTTTGTTTTTGATATCTCATTTTTAAGAGAGTGGCAGTTAAGGTTTCCCAAAGTTTCTGTATATCTTTTTGAAGATGCAGGACATTATCTTTTTGAAGATAAACCCAATGAAACTTGTGCAATTATCAAAAATTTTCTCTCTAATTAGTAGACAAATTTTTATTTATAGACGGTAAGAAAATAAGGATCGCAAATGGCAAATAAAAGTTGGTCTGATCTTGTAAAAGATCACAAAATACTTCTTATCATTATTATTGTAGGCTTTTTTCTTATTGAGATTGAAATCTTTGCTGTTGCTGTTATGAAATCAGGCAGACAATCATGGATGAACATAATAAGAAAAGACTCTGATGAAATTATTTATCAGGTTAAAGGTTCTACATTAACTAATTTCAATAAATACTATTTTGAAAACACCTTTGGTCCTATTGACAACTATAATATAAAGATTGTTAGCCAAGATGTCCCTTTTCCTTTCAGAGGCTGGTTTGCAGCGGCGATTGGTATTCCTGTGGGGCTTATTCTTCTTTTAGCATTTATATTAAAAGCTGTAATGGTTATGATTTACGGTAAGAAGAGCGGACAAAGTTATAGTGAAGCTCAAAATGAAGTTTATAAAGATGGAGATCAAGACAATAAAGCTGCTGAAGGTGATATTAATAATCAAAGTTCCAATCAAGAAAATAGACAGTCTCACCAAGCTGATATGAAATCTCATATAAAATTTGGGACAGCAGAGGGTGTTGGAAGCATGATGGAGCAGATAGGTCGTCTTAATATCTTTATAATTGGCTTTTTTGTTATAGCAGGAGTAATGCTCTATCTCGTAATTCCAGATATGCTATCTTTTCTTGCTAAAGTTAGTATTGAGACACTCATAAATTTTAAATGGTTTTTTATTGCTCTTTTTGTTGGACTTTTTTTGCTCTTTGCATGGTTTATGTATATGAAATATCAGCTTGCTAAAAAGAGCATGGATGCTCAAACTGAAATCAGAAAATATGAGATTAAGATGGAGTATGCAAAGTTCAACGCTCAAGCTGCTCTTGAATATAGGAGAGCTACTGGTCAAGACGCCCCACAAGCTCTTATAGGTTACTCTGATGTTGAATATAAAGAAGAAATCGAGGGCAAGCAAAAACCAGAAGTTAATAGCCAAAAGTAGGTTAGGCTATAACCCAAAGATTAAACGGTGAATTTAATGCAAATTATCACAACTCATAAAGGAACTGATTTTGATGCTCTTGCATCTTTAGTTGCTGGCACAATTTTATATCCCGGTGCAAAACCTGTTCTTCCGGGATCGGTAAATCCTAATCTTAAATCTTTTATCTCAATCCACAAAGACCTGTTTGGTTTTTACTCTCCAAAAGAGATTAAACTCAATGAAGTGGGGACGTTAATTGTTGTTGATACAAACTCATGGAAAAGGCTTGATGGAATGTCTCCTCTTCAAAAGAAAGATAATGTCAAAATCATCAATTGGGATCACCATCCAGCAGGAGATATAGAGGCAGACGAAGTTCATCGGGAAGAGGTTGGGGCAAACATAACAATAATGATTCGTGAGCTTGAACGACAACGTAAACTGATTACTCCAATACAGGCATCTCTATTTTTGATGGGGCTTTACGAAGATACAGGAAACATGACCTTTACATCAACAACTCCAAGCGATGCAAGGGCTGCTGCCTATCTTCTTGAGAGAAAAGCTGATCTGCAAATTTTATCTACATTTTTACGCCATGCGTATGGAAAAAAACAGAAAGATATTCTCTTTGAAATGATTCAAAATGCCCAGCGTCAGGAGATTGGTGGTTACAGCATAAGTATCTCAAGAATGGATGTTGAAGGTCATATCCAGAGCTTATCCGTTGTTTTGCAGATGTATAGAGAAATTGTCAATGTTGATGCAGCTTTTGGAATTTTTAGAGATACAGAGAGAAATTCTTGCATGGTAATAGGAAGGAGCAACATAGAGCAGCTAAATATTGGACTTATAATGAGAAGTATGGGTGGTGGTGGTCATCCCGGAGCTGGTTCTGCTTTGCTGAAATCTACAAATCCTGATGTCATAGAAGAGATGATTATTGAGATGGTTAAAGGCAATCAGCAATCATCTGTCATGTTAAGCGATATAATGTCATATCCTGTTGTTACTGTCTCCGAAGATACTCCAGTTGAAGAGGTGGCAATGATTTTAAGGGAGACTGGTTGTTCTGGAGTGCCAGTAGTTGATAGTGAAGAGCATATTGTGGGTATTATTTCACGAAGAGATTTTAGAAAGATAAGAAAAGATAACCAAATGCAGTACCCTGTTAAGGCATTTATGAGCCGTGATATAATAACTATTGAACATAACAAAAGTGCAGTTGATGCGGCACGCCTTATGATAAAGCATGACATTGGAAGAATTCCTGTTATCAAAGACAATAAGCTTATTGGCATTGTAACAAGATCAGATGCCATGCTCTATTTTTATGATCTTCTGCCGGATTAAATACCAAAAAATCATTTTGTTATTGACATTTGAGTCTTTGTTATTTCTTGACTTCCAAGCATCACCTTCTTATCAACTATTGCAAGATTAAGTGTTGCATCACTAAATCTCAAAGTTTGGGGAGTTAAAGTTGCTTGCACTCTTATATATGTTCCATTATTTCCTGTTAGATATAGAGTTGCACCGAACCTATAAACTGAACAATCTGATATATACTCTAAGCGGTTATTAATTGAGCTTTTTATATTTAAGTAGAACTCAACTTATGACCTTAGATCAGTATAGTTAAGATAAAAAGATAAATAGCATATAAGGATATTTATCCCCCACAGAAATTTACTCCAAATATGGTTCTTTGGAAAACTATTTTAATACAAATTCTTTACTTTCCAAGCGAGCCAACTGTAACTGAGGGGGACAAAATAGGGGAGAGAAAAGAGGATTAGTGTGAACTACTACACATTAACTGTGCTTTTTAGGCTTGCCTTTACTGCATCAAGAAGGTGCAACATATCATCACGATTAATATCTCCAATGTTTCCAATTCTAAATGTATCACGTACCGTTACCTTTCCGGGATAGATGACAAAACCTTTTGTTTTTAGATTGTTGTAAAATTGTTTAAATTGATAATCACCATCTGGGGATAAAAAAGATGTAATTATAGGAGATTGGAGAGTGTCAGGAAGAAGTGTCGTAAATCCAAGTTCTCTCATTCCATCTACAAGAGTGCGGTGATTTAGTTGATAACGCTCATATCTTTTTTCAACCCCGCCCTCATCTTCAAGCTCTTTTAGTGCTTGAGCAAATGCGTGGACTGTGTGGGTAGGGGAGGTAAATCTCCACTTGCCATTTTTACTCTCCATCTCACGCCACTGACTATACATATCAAGGCTTAGAGTGCGTGCTTGTCCCTGAGTTGACTCAATGGCACTCCTCTTTGCTACTATAAAACCAAATCCAGGAACACCTTGAATACACTTATTAGCACTGCTAATAAGATAATCAGCCTGAAGATTTGCAATATCAATTGGAATACCGCCAAAACTACTCATAGCATCTACAATATAGATTTTGCCGTAATGTTTGACTATCTCCCCTATTTTTTCAATTGGATTTAACATTCCAGTAGTAGTCTCGCAATGTACAACAGCTACATGTGTTATAGCTGGATCACTCTTTAAAGAGTCTATCAAGAGGTTAACATCAGGAGGCTCAAGCTCTCCGCTATCATTTACAGCAACATCAATTTTATGGCAGCGTGCTATTGAGGCTATACGCTCTCCATAAGCACCATTGGTTAAAACTAAAAGTTTTCCATCTTTAGGAATAGCAGTTGAGATCACAGACTCTACACTAAATGTTCCACTCCCTTGCATCAATAGAGTTGTGTAATTTCCGATAGAGTTTGAGGTAGCAATTTTTGTAAGTTTATTACGAATATCTTGAACAAGATTATTATAGTCATCGTCCCAAGTGCAAAAATCTTGTAGCATTGCATATTTTACCCTCTTTGAGGTGCTAAGAGGACCAGGTGTCAAAAGAGTGTATGGATTATCAGGTATATCTTCTATTTGCATTTTAGGTATCTCCTTTACTATTTTTCTTAAAATCTATGAATGTTTGACTAAAATTTCGCTTAAACTTTCAGATATTATGTTAATCGTTTTTTCTATATCAGATTGCAAGATTGTAAGAGGGGGCGTTAAAGTAAGAAAATTACCTTGAGATATTTTAAAACTTAACCCCCTGTTTAAAGATGCGTAAAGTACCTGCTCTGCCTCATCTGTTGCTCTGATCTTTTTACCATCTGCATTTTTCTTCATAAGCTCTAAACCGAAAAGCAGTCCAACGCCCCGTACATTATCAATAAGAGAGTTTGCTAATGCCATCTTTTTAAGTAGATTCAATGCGTAATCTCCTAACTCTTCTGATCGCTCAACAAGCCCCTCTTTTTCAATAAAGCGTATTGCAGCAAATCCAGCAGCACAGGCCACAGGATTTTTTTCATGTGTGTAATGACCAAGAGCTTTATCTCCAGCAATGTTAAGATGCTCACGGGCAACCATTGCAGCAAGCGGAAAGATTCCTCCTCCAAGCCCTTTGCCAAGAATAAGAATATCAGGCACTACATCGTAATTGTTACAAGCAAACATACGACCCGTTCTGCCAAGACAGACAGCAGTTTCATCAAATATAAGAAGTGAGCCGTAACGATCACACGCTTTGCGAACTGCTCTCCAATACCCTTTAGGCGGCAGATTGACAGATGTACACCTTATAGGTTCAGCTATCACAGCAGCAATATCTCCCTCTTGCTCAAGTATATACTCAATATACTTTGCACATTTAAGATCGCAACTATCGCAATTTCCATTACTATCAAATATGCAATGATAAGGATCAGCAGGTGGAACATGCTCAGTGCCTGTCAATAAGGGACCAGCACCTTTGCGAAAGAGCGACTCTCCCCCAACTGAAATAGCATCTATAGATGCCCCATGAAATGAACCCCACATAGAGATAGTTTTAAACCTTCCAGTTGCTGCTCTTGCCAATTTTAATGCCATGCCAACAGCACTTGTTCCCCCAGGTGCAAAGAGCACTCTTCTCAAATCACCCGGAGTTATCTGTGAAAGTTTTTCAGCAAGTTCAATAGCTGGAATGTTAGAGTATCTTCTGGGACAAAAAGAGAGCGTATCAATCTGTTTTTTTATAGCCTCGACAACATCAGGGTTTGCAAATCCTACCTGATGAACACTGTTACCATGGAAATCAAGAAAAGAACCCCCTTGAATATCTTTAATCTCAGAACCTAAAGCACCAGAAAGTATATTAAGGCATGGGGTAGATAGAGATTGATGGAGAAAATACCTCTCATCTTTATCAAGCCAATTTCGTGTTTGTTCATCTATATATCTGTTTTGCCACAAGGAGCGATGTTGACTTAAATTTATATCACCTTCAGATGTATCCGCTCTATCTAAGCTATGAGGTTTGGCTGTTTTTAAATCATCTGTGCAATCTTGCATAATATTTGTATTTACCTAAGGGGGTAAGGAAACTTTGTTCAACTGCTGCTATTTTTAAAAAAGTTTATTGCCTGCCTGAAAGTGGATTATCTCCATTAAAGATACGGGTATTTATAAGTTCAATTATTGGCATACAATCCCAAATACCTTCAACAACGTAATGGGCACCAGCCTTTATAAATCTCTGTTTAATCTCATTGAGCCTATTTTCAAGCTCCAAACTATTTAGCATGGCAACCTCATTTTGTGTCAATCCAAGTTCATTGCCAGACTTTGTCAATCCTACTGTCCACATGCCAGCATTAAGACCCTCCTCAATATCAGAGATGGTATCTCCAATTTTAACCATATAAGACATAGGATAGACATTTAGATTAATAGCATTCATATAACACATCCAAGGATAAGGTCTTCCTGCTGGCACGTCAGTTGAACAGACTATAGAGTCTGGAGCATAACCTTTTTTTGATGCCTGTTGTGTTAAAACCTCCATCATAGAGCCTGTGTAGCCTGTTGAAGAGCCTATTTTTATATTTTTTGCTCTAAGCTCAGAGACAAAATCGATCAATCCTGGAATAGGATCAGAGTAACCAGCAACTGCAGATACCATCATTGGTTCAGTATCTTTGTATATTGTATCAACATCATTCTCGTCAGGTTCTCGATCATATCTCTCTATCCACTGCTCTTTAACTGACAAAAGATTACACATAGAGCGAATATGATCTCTTTTCATAAGACCCATAAACATTCTTGCTTCAGCAGCAGTTACATCAACTCCTTGTTTTTTAAATGATTCTATAAAAACTGCAACCGGTCCAATGCAGCCATAATCTACTGCTGTTCCTGCCCAATCAAGCACTACAGCCCTTACCATTTTGTTATCTAATCTATTATAATTTTTATTGCAACTTTGCATTGTTTAGCCCCTATAGTTCTTAAATTTTTTAAGCTCATTTTGTCATTTTGAGAGCCACTTTTCAGTTCTGGCTCTTATTCCTTTTGTAACCAATCCATATCCAACCCTTACAACAACATTAGTAAGCACAATAAGAACTGACATAGCACATGCTGGAGCTATATCTCCTGCATCGTCCATGTTAGCAACAGCAACTGCGGCTAAAGGAATATCTGCCGAGTATAAAAATATAACGGCTGATACAGTTGCCATTGAGTTTACAAAATAGTAAATCCCAATCTCAAGTATTGCAGGCAGACAGACTGGCATCGTAACTTTAAAGAAAGTTTTATAAAATGGGACACTCATAGATTCAGAGACAGTTTCAAACTCTCTGTCAAGCTGCTTAAGAGCTGTGGTTGCTGTAAGAAAACTTACTGTGTAGAAATGAACCACATTTGATAACACAAGTATTGCCATTGTGCCGTAAAGTGAGTTTAATGGATTTGGCAGATAAAACCCCAAAATATTCCAACTAGTAGTGTTGAAAAAAAAGATATATGCAAGTCCAATCACAAGACCTGGCAAGGCAAGGGGAAGGATTGATAAAAAATAGGCTGCCTGACGCATCAGAGGCATACCTCGACTCTTTTCAATCAAATAAGCACTTGTAAAAGAGATGGCAGTTCCTACTACGGCTGAATAAAAGCTCATTTTAATACTATTAAAAAAGGCACTATAACCTCCGCCCCCCATTCTGTTAAAATTGTAATGGTCAAGACTTAAATTAAGGTTGTATGGCCAAACTTTTACTAACGAGGCAAACAGAGCAGTTGCAAAAAATCCCATAATCACAAGTGAGATAAAACCACAAAAGATCAGAAACAGGCGATCTTTAAATCTATTAATTTTAGGCTGAAGAGGTACTGATTTTGCGGCAATCATAGAGACCTGCTTTCGCTGCACTATACGATCCATTATAAATGCAATTACAGTAGGAATAAGCAATACAACACTTACAACTGCACCCATAATAAAATTTTGCTGCCCAATAACCTGTTTGTATATATCGGTAGCCAAAATATTGTAGTTTCCACCTACAACCTTTGGTGCTCCAAAATCTGTAAATGCAAGGATAAAACAGACCAACACAGAGCTTAAAAGACCATATTTAATTCCGGGTAGAGTTACTGTAATAAAGGTCTGAAAGCCTGATGCACCCATTGAATCTGCTGCCTCGTAAAGTCTTGCATCTGTCATACGAAGAGCCACAGAGAGTATCAATACAGCTTGAGGAAAGGTAAATATCACCTCAGAGATTATTATACCAACTGGTCCATAAAGCTCTATATTCCAACCAGGAATAGCTCCAAAAAATCCAAGTGTTACAAGACCCTTACGACCAAATAGATATACAAGGGTAATACCGTTAAGTAGGGTTGGGGAGAAGAGGAGCATCATTGCAATTGCATTGAAAAAATTTTTATATGGAAGGTTTGTGCGGGTTAACGCATAAGCATACAAAAAACCTAAAGTTACGGAAAAAATAGTTGTCATAACCGAAACAAATAGGCTGTTGCCAAATGAGTTAAAGAGCGATGGAGTTTTAAAATAGTGGATAAAGTTTGCTATTCCAACAAAATTACCCTCTAAATCTACAACACTTTTAGATAGAAGTTGAAAAAGTGGGAGAACAACCACAACAGCAAGCCAGATACAAACCATCAAAATCATTGTATAGCGTATCCACTTTTCTGTGTCGATTGCTGCTATGGTTGTCTTGATCATAAATAGAGACTCATTTATCACGCCTGATAGACTCTTAGACGATCTGTTGGAAAGTGGACGGGTATCACCATATTTTCACTTATATTTAATCGCGATATTTTTTCTGAAGGCATATCTGACTCAATCAATACTTTTGTATCTCCTCCAAGTGGGAGTTTTAGCCCAACTCTGAACATAGCCCCTCTATACTCAATAGCCTCAACTTGTGCCTTAATTACATTGGCTCGACCCTCTTCGTTAGGCAGAATCATCACATTTTCTGGACGAATGGCAAGGATCGCACCAGATTGCTCTTTAATTTGAGCCGAGCCGTTTTCGCCGCTTACATGCAAAATGTGCTCTCCAACTTTATAAACGCCTTGATCTTGTTTTACAGCATTGCCTATAAAATTCATTGAGCCTATGAACGAAGCCACAAAAGGGGTTGCTGGATGTTCATATATCTCATGTGGGGTACCCTCTTGAACCAGCTTACCTTGATCCATTACTAAAATTCTATCTGCCATTGTAAGAGCCTCTTCTTGATCGTGTGTAACCATTATGGTAGTTACTCCAAGACGCTGCTGAAGCTGCCTAATCTCAAGTCTGAGCATCACCCGAACCTTTGCATCAAGAGCTGATAGAGGCTCATCTAACAGAAGAATATCAGGAGAGACAGCAATCGCACGCGACAGAGCAACACGCTGCTGTTGACCCCCTGAGAGTTGTGCAGGATACCGTCTGCCAAGCCCTTTGAGTCCAGTAAGCTGCAAAAGAGCGTCAACTTTTCGGTCAATTTCGCTTTTTTTAAGTTTCCGCGTTTTTAGACCGTAAGCTATATTTTGTCGTGCTGTAAGGTTTGGAAAAAGGGCATAAGATTGAAATACAATCCCAACATTGCGTTTAGATATAGGGTAGTTAGACAAATCTCTATCACCAACAAACACCTCGCCAGAATCCTGTTTTTCAAGACCTGCAACCACACGCAAAAGAGTTGTCTTACCGCAGCCACTTGGACCAAGCACAGATATTAACTCGCCTCGATCAGCCTGAAACGAGACATTTTTAAGTGCTCTAAAAGAGCCAAAAGATTTATCTATGTTTTTAACTCTAAGATAACCGCTATTTTTTAGGTTCGCTTTTTGACTCATATCGTCTGCTCCACTCTTCTAATATGGCTGTTCTATTGGCAGCTGCCCATTGAAGATCATTTTTTATAAGCTGTTTTTCTGGTTCAGCAGGATACCCTTCAGGCACAGCGACACCAGTGCTGTATGCTGTCAATGGATATACTTTTGCATACTCTTTCATAACTGGTTCACTAATAGCCCAATCTAAAAATATCTTTGAAGATTTTTTGATAACACCCTTTTTTATAAGTGCGTTTGACTCTACGTCCCAACCTGAACCCTCTTTAGGAAAGATGGTCTCTACAGGCTCACCTTTTTGCTTTTGCATAATACCTCTGTAGCCAAAAGATATTCCAATTGCAGATTCACCAGAGCCAGCAAGTTTACAAGGCTTAGAGCCTGAATGGGTATATTGAACAATATTTTCATGGAGCTTATCTAAGTATGCCCATCCCTTATCTTTGCCCATCATCTGTAAAATTGCAGATACAGTTAAAAAGCCTGTTCCAGAAGATGCTGGATTTGGCATAACCACTTGATTTTTGTATATTGGTTTTATTAAATCGTCATAAGATTGAGGTGCTGGAATGCCAAGTGCTTTTATCTCAAAACTATTTACACAAAATCCTGTCATCCAAGCCTTAATACCAACCCAATGAGGTGTTGGGTTAGAGTCTCTAAACTCAGCCCTTACCTTCTCTAAGTCAGCAGGAGCATAACCCTCTAACATGCCATTTTGATCGCAAACCAAAAGGCTTGTTGCAGCAGTTCCCCATACAACATCAGCTTGCGGATTATCTTTTTCTGCCAACAGCTTGGCTGTTATGATTCCTGTTGAGTCACGGACAATCTTTACATCAATATCTGGGTGGCTATTTTTCAAGAGATTAAGGTAACCTGGAATCTCGTCATCTTCAAGTGCTGTATAGACCAGAATCTCCTCTGCCCAAACAGAAGATATAGCCATAAAAGTAAAAGCTACAAAAATCATAGAAAACACAGATTTTGCTACCAATTTTCTAATTTCTCTTTTCATTACCGACCCCTCTTTTAAATTTGTTATTGTTTATAAAATTTTTATACCTCATAAAGAGTTATTAAGGGGGTTAGTATCAGCTTAATGTTAGTGGCGTATTAGAATAAAGTTAGAAATTTGTTAAGCTGTTGTCTCTTGAAATAAGATAGCACTCCACTTAACCGTGGCTGGAGTTGAATTTGTTTATACAAGATGAAGAAATTAAGAACTTTGTGCAACCTTTTATGCATGAGTTCTTATGAATCCAAAAACTGTTTTCTGTCCCAATTAAGATTGTGTTGCCCGTGGTCATATAGGGAGAGGCAATATCACAATTCATTCTAAAAAAGAGAAACGCTATCGCTGCAAGGAGTGTGGCAAGAGATTCAGCGAACGAAAAGGCAGTGCTTTATATCGTTTACATAAACCTGAGGAGATGATGGAGACTGTAGTGAAACTTTTATCACACGGATGCTCCATTCCAGCCATTGTTGCCGCTTATGAACTTGACGAACGAACTATATCAGACTGGCAGCAGAAAAGTGGAAAGCATGCAAACGCAGTCCATGAAGCTCTGATAGAGCAACCTCTTGAGCATATAAACAAGTCCAGTCTGACGAGCTACGACTAAAGATAATCTTAATCTCGGCGGTCTTGTGGATAGCAATGTCAATAGCCTCTTTTTCCAGATTGTGGTTGGGGGCTGAAGTGAATCGTAGTCGGGGAGGTGATTTGATAAGTGCCATGATGACGCACACAGCACGTTGTTGCACAGGAAAAGTTTTATTAGTTCCATCGTTCACTATCTTCTCAATTGCCCATAACTCCTGATATGGAAGCTGGTATTACCGATCATCTATGGAATGTTAAAGAGCTGTTGGAATACAAAGTTCGTCCTCAACCATGGATTTTCAAAGGAAGAGGGCGAAGAAGTAAAAAACGCTCGAACTCATTAAAAAATGGGGAACTTTTTAAACCACGGTTGAGTGGCAGGGCTGTTAAGTTCTTTTCAAAGTGTTGACAGAGTAGGTAAGTTTTCATAAAGCGTTTCAGAGTTATAAGTATTATAAACTTGAAAGACATGGAGACTATTATCTGAATATGAATTTAATTGA
>JADFZQ010000039.1 GCA_015232455.1 Desulfamplus sp.
CAAAAACATAGCCATTAACATCTGTCGTGAAATTGGCTTTGATTCCATCAAAGCAGCGTCAATTTATTTTGCAAGTAATGTCAAAGAGCTTTTAAAAAAACTAGTGTAGAACTTAACAGCCCTGCCCTTGGGGAGGGCGGGGAGGGGCAAAATTATTAATTTTTCATCTTCTCACACAGACCAGACATACGCATATCAGTTCGGTTGTTATTTAAAGCGATCTCAAATGCCCGTTTTGATCCCACAATAATTACAAGCTCTTTGCCGCGTGTGATTGCTGTATAGAGAAGATTTCTTTGCAAAAGAGGATAGTGCATTGTGGTTAGGGCAATCACTACTGCCGAATACTCTGAACCTTGCGATTTATGAACAGAGATAGCATAAGCAAGTGTTAGCTCTTCAAGCTCCAAAATATCATATTCAACAAGCCGTCCATCATAATCAACCACAAGGCGGTTTTCAGATTTTATAACCTCATCTACCACACCAATGTCTCCATTAAAGACATCTTTTTCGTAGTTGTTTTTAAGGTGCATAACCTTATCGCCCGTTCTGAATACAACTCCCATGCTTTCAATACCTGATCTATCTGCATGATTATTATTTTTTTTAGAGGGATTTAGTGCTTGCTGGAGTTTTTGATTCAGGTTTATTGTGCCAGCCTCTCCTTTGTGCATAGGTGTTAAAACTTGAATTTCGTCAATGTGGCTAAATGCGTTTTTTATTCTGCTGCTGCAAAGTTCTGTAATAGTCTTTACTACACGCTCTGGGTCATTATTCTCAATAAAGTAGAACTCAGATAGCCCATCTTCTTTGTTTTTTCTCTCCAAAACAGGCATCTGACCGTTTCTTATGCAGTGGGCATTTACAATAATCGGGCTTAACTCTGCTTGACGAAATATTTTTGTAAGTGAAAAGGTCTTTACCATGCCTGAATTTATAATATCAGATAACACATTTCCCGGACCAACAGAGGGTAACTGAAAAATATCACCAACAAGAATCAGAACACTATTAAACGGAACAGCAAGAATTAAATGATACATGAGAAGCGTATCAACCATTGAAGCTTCATCAACAATAACAACATCAGCATCAAGAGGAGTGTCTTGATTTCTGCCAAAAAAATCATAATCAGGATCGTAAAGCAACATTCTATGCAGAGTTGAAGCCTTTTTATCAGTAACTTGCGAAAGTCTTCTTGCAGCTCTTCCAGTTGGGGCACCAAGGATAACTGTTTTGTTGAGCTTTGCAAACATTGCACAGACTGCCCTAACAAGGGTAGTTTTGCCTGTGCCTGGTCCACCTGTTATCACTGTAACTCTGTGGGATAGAAGCTCGCGGACAATATCGCTTTGTTCTTCAGATAGCTCAAGCTCAAGGCGGTTTAATACCTCAAATGTTATCTCATCTTCATCTATGCCATAATCAGGAACAGGAATTGATAACATCGCCTTAATTTTTTGTGCAATTCCAGTTTCTGCACGATACATTTTGCGTGTGTAGATATTTTTAAACCCTTGTTCTTCTACAACATCTAACTCTTGAATAAGTTTTAATAGTGCAAAATAGAATTGCTCTTCATCTGCTCCTGTCAGCCTTGCACATTTTGTAAAAAGTTCTAACGAGTCAATAAACACATGACCATTAGCCTCATTTTGAAGAAGAATATAGATAATTGATGCCTTTATCCTCTCTGGATCATTTGGGTCTGTCCCTGTTTTAAGTGCAATTGCATCAGCAACTTCAAACCCAGCCTCTGGAACATCTTTTGATAGCTGATAAGGTCTCTCTTTAAGTATTTTTAGAGCATCTTTTCCATAAAAATTGATAATTGCTGATGCGTGAGCTATTCCAATCCCATTTGCTTGAAGAAACTGCATAACCTTTCTAATAGCATGGTGCTGATCCCATGCACGAGAGACGTTAAGCATCTTGCTTTTACCAATACCTGATATTTCGCAAAGTCGATGCGGCTCATTTTCAATTATCTCAAGAGACTCTTCTTTAAAATAATCCACAATCTTTTTTGCCATTGACTCCCCGATTCCTTTAATCATGCCAGAGCCTAAATATTTTTTTATATCAGCTAAGGTTGAAGGGAGTGTAACTTCAAAGCTCTCTACTTTAAATTGTTCTCCATACTTTGCATGTGAAACCCATTTACCAATAAGGGATAGCATCTCTCCTTCTGCTACCCCTGCAAGGTGTCCAACAATGGTTATAGGCTCTTTGATCTCATGGATTTTGAGGCGGGCAATTGTGTAGTGGTTATCTTCATTTTTGTAGGTTATCTTATGCAAAACGCCTTTGATTTTGGTCATTGGTCTATTCAGCTACAACAAATGAATCTTTTACGCCTGTTTGGGATAAATTCTCATTAAATTTTTCCGCAGCTTCAAGGTCTCTAAATCTTCCAACTCTGACGCGATAGAATTTACCTCTTGCGTCTGTATATTCATTTATATGCGAGTTGATATATTTTCTTCCAAACTTAATCTTTTCCATCTGAGCATTTCTTCTAACTGTAAATGCCCCTACCTGAACTGTAAAATTACCTCTAAAATAGTCAACAGCTCTATATACTACTCTACCAGTCTGATCTGAACCAGTTGCTTCACCTAAAGCCACAACTTTAACTTGTGCTGTGCCAGGACCTGCTACTCCAAGCATCTGAGCTGCTTTATAAGATAGGTCAATGATTCGTCCAGTTACAAAGGGACCTCTATCGTTTATCCTAACATCTAAAGTTTTGCTGTTCTCAAGATTATAAACTCTAACCCAAGTTCCAAGTGGAAGAGTTTTGTGTGCTGCTGATACTCCATACATATTGTAGGTCTCTCCATTAGCAGTCTTTCTTCCATGAAACTGCTCACCATACCAAGAGGCAATACCTTGCTGAACAAATCCCCTTGCATTTGCAAGAGGATAGTAATATTTGCCTTTAATCTTGTAAGGTTTGGTGTAAGCAGCTCTTCTTGAGGAAGAGTCTCTTGAAGGTGAAGTATTGCGATCTGGTGATGACTGTGAGGAAGACGAATTTGGACGTGAATAGATTTCATCTTCCTCTGGGTCAGGTAATACTGTAGCACTACAACCTGTTATGGTAAGAAAAACAAGTATAAAAAAAGCGTTTATAATGGATTTAATATTTGCCTCCATCAGATTTGTACTTTCACAGATACTGATTGTTCTGTCTTTATATCTGTTATTGCATTTTGAATAACAAAATCCATTTTGTCTGCAAAAATAAACTCCATATTATCCTTAACATTTGCTGGAATCTCTTCCATATCTTTTTCATTCCATTTGGGCAAAATAACAGTTTTAATACCAGCTCTGCTTGCTGCAATCATCTTCTCTTTTATACCACCAACTGGCAAAACATCACCTCTAAGAGTTATCTCACCTGTCATGGCAAGTCTCTTTTTAACGGTTTTGCCAGTTGCAAGAGATGTTAATGCGGTCAGCATGGTAACTCCAGCAGACGGTCCATCTTTTGGAATTGAGCCTGCTGGAACATGGATATGCACCTCATGTTCAGAAAAGAAATTAGGTTCAATCTGAAATTTATCAGCATGTGCAATAAGATAGCTCATTGCTGTTCTTGCAGACTCTTTCATAACATCACCAAGCTGACCAGTTAAGATAAGACCACCTTTTGACCCTTTCATTGCCGCAGTCTCGACAAACAAAATATCGCCCCCAACAGGAGTCCATGCAAGCCCGACAACAACACCCGGAACAGATATATTTGCACCATTTTCAGGCATATTGCGAATTGGTCCTAAATATTCATGCAGCTCTTTTTTGCTGATAGTAATCTTTTCTATCTCTTCTTCTGCAATCTTGCTTGCAACACCTCGGCATATAGAGCCAATTTCACGTTCAAGGTTTCTTAACCCTGATTCGCGGGTATAACCTGAAATTATCTCTTTAATTGCATTCTGGGCAAATTTTATCTGGTCAGTTTTTAAACCATTTGCCTCTCTCTGTCTTGGAATTAGATATTTTGTGGCAATTTTCAATTTTTCATCTTCAGTATATCCAGACAATTCAAGAACTTCCATTCTATCTCTTAAAGGTGCTGGAATTGTGTGTAAAACATTTGCAGTTGTGAGAAATATCACATCAGTAAGGTCAAACGGCACATCAAGATAGTGGTCAGTAAATGAGTAGTTCTGCTCTGGATCAAGAACCTCAAGAAGAGCTGACGATGGGTCTCCATGATAAGATGAACTTACCTTATCAATCTCATCAAGCATAAAGACAGGGTTATTTTGACCAGCTCTTCTTATCTCTTGAATGATTCTTCCCGGTAACGCCCCTACATAAGTTCTTCTGTGTCCTCTAATTTCTGCCTCATCTCTGATGCCACCAAGTGCAATGCGGACAAATTTTCTTCCCAATGCCCTTGCAATAGATTTGCCAAGCGAGGTTTTTCCAGTTCCGGGAGGTCCTGAAAAGCAAAGAATTGGACCTTTTGAGTCATTTTTGAGTTTTCTAACAGCAAGGTATTCAAGAACACGTTTTTTAGGTTTTTCAAGTCCATAGTGATCTTGATCTAAAACCTTTCTTGCAGCTTTTATATCAAGCTGATCTTCGGATTTTTTATTCCAAGGCAGAGATGTTAGCCAATCAAGATATGTTGAGGCAACAACATATTCAGAAGAAGACGGGTGCATTCGAGATAATCTCTTTATCTCTCTTTCAGCCTCTTTTTTTGCAGCCTCTGGAAGCCCCTCAGACTCAATTTTCTTTCTATATTCATCAATCTCAACGCTCTCTTCGTCAGTCTCGCCAAGCTCCTCTTTTATTGCTTTGAGTTGCTGACGAAGATAATATTCACGTTGCCGTTTATCCATATCCTCTTTTACTTGGCTTTGAATCTTTGAACCCATTTCAAGAATTTCAAGTTGGTCATTTACAAGGCGGGTTACTTTTTTGAGTCGTGCCTTTACGTCAATAAGTTCAATAACCGCCTGTTTTTCAACAACTGGTGCGTTTATGGTTGATGCTACCATATCTGCTAAAATATCAGGCTCTTGTATCGATCTTACCATTGCACCTATCTCTGCTGGAAGACCCGGGGATAGGTTTACAATTTTTTCATATTGATCAACAATATTTGACATAAGAGCAAGAGTCTCTTTGTCATTTATATGTTTCTCGCTATTAGTCCCATCGCTGCTGGAGCTGTTTATACTCTCAAGCACTTCAATATGTGCCTGAATATAAGGTTTTCCAGTTATATACTCTTTTACCTTAAAACGGCTTAATCCTTGAATAAGAAGTTGTGCCCTGTTCTCCTCCATTTTTGCCATTTTAAGGATAACAGCAACAGTTCCAACATCGTAAAGTTCCCCTGATGAATGTTTTGAAGAAATATCACTACGCTTTGACAGAAGAAGACCAAGCATTCTGTTGCCAGCCATAGTTTCGTCAATCAGTTCAATTGCCTCTTTTTGCATAATTACAAGGGGGAGAACCATTTTAGGAAAAAGATTAGTGTCAACAATGGGAAGGATTGGAAGTATATCTGGTATATGATCTGGATTGAAATTTATTGAGGTTTGATTATCGCTCATTCAATATTCCTATTTATTCAAAAGTTATGTTTATTAGAATTTATTTTAAATATCGTTATAACCGTTGCTTTCACAAAACTGTTTATGAAAGTTCAATCTTTTGTGGTTTTTGTAAAGGGATTTTTGCAAGGCTAATCTCAAGAAATCCATTAGAAAATGATGCTGATACCTTTTCAGGGTCTATTAATGTTGGAAGATATAAAATTCTCTCAAAACCTCCAAACTGAATTTCAGCAAGCCGATAAGTTCCGGGTTCGCTTGGTGGAGTTCGGCAGCGGTTACCTGAGATTTTAATAGCTTTGTTAGTAACCTCAATTGAAATATCCTCTTTTTCAACACCCGCAATTTCAGCCTGAATTATGATTTGGGTTCTTGTTTCAAAAATATCCATCTGGGGTTTCCAGAGCCTTTTTGTAAGGCAAAACATTGGATTGATAGAGTGAAACATGTCGTGAGAGTGTTTCTCTCCTTTTGGTAATCTTCCAAAATCATCTCCAAAATGAATCTCAATATATTCCATAGGGAACGCTCCTATCTTAATTTTTATGATAATACGTAATTTTTTTTGAAATTTTGTAATAGAGCATTTTCAAGGACTTCTTTAATCCAATGCTCTAACCTCTTACCCGATTTTTCAGCAGCAAGAACAATTTGTCGATGCTGTTCGGGTGAAAGATTTATTGTAAATTTACCAGAAAAAGGTTTATCAGGTTCTTCTCCCCGCTCTGCACAAAAATCTAAATAATCTTCGACCGAATCTTTGAATGCCTGATGAAGTTCGTCAACTGATTTACCTTGAAATGTTATAACATCACGGATATTTATTACTTCTCCATGAAATATATCAAAATCAGCATCAAATTCAATATGAGACAAATAACCTTTATATTCCATCATAATTTATCCCTGCTTCTATCAAAAAACGCCTAATTGAAACAATAGCTCCTTTATCAGCTTCTTTTTGTGGGTGAGGAGTATGAAATACTGCCCGTATCCCATTAAAAGCAATTCTTACCCTTGAACCTCTTCCTTGAGTTATCTCTGCTCCGCAAAAAACAAGCAATTTCTCAATATCTGACCATAAAATATTAGCTCTAACAGGAATCTCAAAAATAGCCTGCAACGTTTTGCGATGCTTTGATGTCATATATTTAGTTACCTATTAAAAATAGCTTTCTAATTAATAGCTTACACAATAACACCAGCTCTTTTTCTTGTAAAGTATCAATCGGTGAGCCATTGTAAATCTAAATCTATTTTTAAATCAATCAATGACAGTAGACAAAACAATTTCAAATCTATTTGTATTCAATTTAAGTTTATGATTAAATACATTATAATAAGTAAAAATAGAGGCTGCCGTGTAGGCTAAATGTTTATTCAACAATAGCATTTAACCTAAATTTAACTTATAAACCCCAAATATAAATAATAGATTTAAGGAGAACAAAATGAGTAAAACCATTGAAAATTTAAAAGCTGCATTTGCAGGAGAATCTCAGGCAAGAAATAAATACACTTTTTTTGCAGAAGTTGCTCGTCAAGAGGGCTATCACTACATTGCAAAAGTATTTGAAGAGAGTGCAGAAAACGAGAAACGTCATGCTAACGACCACTTTAAACTTCTCGGCGGCATTGGTGATACAGTTGCAAATCTTAAAGAGGCGATTGAGGGTGAACACTATGAAACTGTAACCATGTATCCTGATTTTGCTAAAGATGCGGAAGAAGAGGGGAACAAGGAAGCAGCCAATCTATTTAAACAGATTGCAAAGATTGAAGCCCATCATCGAGACAGATATCAGAGATGCCTTGATATGGTTGCAGCAGGGACAGTGTTTAAACGTGAAGAGCCAATAAAATGGAAATGCAGTCAGTGCGGTTATACCCATGAAGGAAAAGAGCCGCCTCAGAAATGCCCAGCTTGTAAATATCCAAAAGAGTACTATGAGCCAGCAGATATGGATATATAAATTATATAGCAGCTATTATTTTATTAACCTTTGGGTCAGATAACATTACCCGACATTTTTTATATCAAATTTTATTTGATATAAAAATAAAAACAAGACACCTCCATTAAACAGGAGGTGTCTTTATAGTAAAAAAACTTAAATTTACATAATTGCGTCAAACTTGCATCTGTCATAGCACGACATACACTTAATGCATTTAGTCTTATCAATCACTGCAACAGCCTTCTTTTCCCATTGTATAGCATCTGCAGGACATCCTTTAAAACACAGACCGCACATTTTGCACTTATTTGGATCAACTTCAAATTTCACAAGTGCTGGGCAGGTCTTTGCTGGACAAGTTTTATCGAAAATATGTGCTTCATATTCATCTCTAAAATATTTTAGAGTTGAAAGAACAGGGTTAGAAGCAGTCTGACCAAGCCCACAAAGCGAACTATGCTTTACAACTTCGCAAAGCTCCTCAAGCTGTTCGATATCTCCTGGTTGTCCTTTACCTTTACACATATTTTCAAGAAGAGTTAGTATTCGTTTTGTCCCTTCACGGCAGGGGGTACATTTGCCACAAGATTCATCCTGAATAAAATCCATAAAATAGCGTGCCATATCAACCATACAGGTGGTGTTATCCATAACAATTGCACCACCAGACCCCATTATTGCCCCAACTTTTGTTATCTCTTCATAATCAATTGGAGTATCTAAATACTGCTCAGGCACACAACCACCAGATGGTCCTCCCAATTGAACAGCTTTAAATTTTCTTTTATCTGGAACACCGCCGCCAATATCATAAACCAATTTTCTTATTGTGGTTCCCATTGGCACTTCAACAAGCCCGATATTGCATACATCACCAGATAGAGCAAAAACCTTTGTTCCTTTGCTGGTTGCCGTTCCAACACTTGCATACCATTTACCGCCATTGAGAATAATTTGGGGTACATTTGCAAGAGTCTCAACATTATTTAATATTGTCGGTTTTTTCCACAAACCTTTATGGGCTGGAAATGGTGGACGTGGAATTGGCATTCCCCTTTTTCCCTCGATTGAACGCATCAAAGCTGTCTCTTCTCCGCAGACAAAAGCACCAGCACCTTGATAAACTTCAACATCAAACTCAAATCCAGAACCCAAAATATCTTCACCAAGCAACCCATAGTTTTTTGCCTGTTCAATTGCAATATTTAACCTCTTTACAGCAAGAGGATATTCGCTTCGGCAGTAGATATAACCTTTATGTGCATTAATAGCCTTTGCGGCAATTATCATTCCTTCAATAACAGAGTGGGGGTCTGATTCAAGGATACTTCTATCCATAAATGCACCAGGATCTCCTTCATCAGCGTTGCAAAGAACATATTTAACATCGCCTTGAGCCTCTTTAGCAAATCTCCACTTCATTCCAGCAGGAAATCCAGCTCCTCCCCTGCCTCTTAAACCAGATTCTAACATCTCTTTTATAATATCATCTGGAGACATTTCGTTAAGAGCTTTAGCAGCAGCAAAATAGCCATCTCTTGCAATGTATTCATCAATAACTTCAGGATCAATTAATCCTTTATTCCTCATTGCTCTAAAGACCTGACTTGAAAAAAATGGAATATCGTCCATTTTTGGAATGATCTTTTTATTAGCTGGATTTTTATACATTAACCGTTGAATTGGAGTGCCTTTCAAGAAGTGAGAATCCACAAGTTCTTTTGCATCTTCAGGTTGGATTTTCTGGTAAAAAATACCTTCAGGCTGCACTACCATTACAGGTCCAACTGCACAAAAACCATTACAACCTGTAACAATAATTTGAACTTCTTCAGATAAGCCATGTTTTTCAATCTCCTGCAGCAAGGCAATCCTTACCTTCTCGCTACCAGTGGAATCACACCCTGTTCCACCACAAAGCATAAGTTGAAGTCTGGTTTTATTCATTATATTTTATCCTTCTATTGTAGAATATCTTTATATTTAGCAATTATAATTTTGGAAATTGTCTTATGATAGTTTTTATAACCGAGAGATAAACCACTAAAGCCGACTTCGGTTATATTACTCATATTTCTCAAGAATCTGAACTACTTTGTCTGCAGAAACAGCACCGTGGACATCTTTATTTACAACCATTACAGGGGCAAGACCGCAAGCACCTAAGCAACGGACCCCTTCAAGTGAGAATCTTCTATCTTCTGTAGTTCCACCCTCTTTGAGGTTATATTTTCCGTATATCCTATTAATAGTCTCCTTTATTCCTTTAACATAACAGGCAGTTCCAGTGCATACCTTAATGGTGTGCCTGCCTTTTGGAGTAAGAGAAAAGAAAGAATAAAATGTTGCTACGCCAAATACCTGACTTAACGGAAGCCCCATACCGTAACTAATATAATGCAAAAGTTCTGAAGGTAGATAACGAACAACATCTTGGCATTCTCTTAAAACAGTAATCACAGAACCAGGGGTATTTTTCCATTTTGCAATAATCTCATCTATAGTGTCCCACATCTCTGATGTAATGTCAGGATGTTTGGGACGAATTGAATTTTTCATAAATTGTCTCCCAAAAAGTCTATTAAACATTCAACTGTTGTTAATTTAAAAGTTTGACTATAACAATAAGATTGCTTTGTCATTATTGATTAATATTCAAATATCTTCTTAAAAAATTTTAAGGTAATTAATTTACGCTATTACCATTTTTTTGCAACTATTTATCAGCTCTTTTGAACAATTATATTAGATTTTATATTTATAAAAATTCAAAAAAGATATATTGCATTTAAAAATTATTATTAATAAACAACAGCACTGTTTTTATTCAATGTAGATGTAAAATTACAAAACATGGAATCGTAGTTCCATAATGGAATAGCATTCCCATCTTTATACTTGATATATTCTAAAGATTAAATTAAACCTCAAAAAAATCTATATTAACACTTCATTAATTATCTGTATTATCCATTAATTATTCGTATTATCTTTAAAATAAAATATTAAAAAGGAGTTTGTATGAAAAGATTGATTGTTACTGATAGCACATCAGACATCCCTCAACAAATTATAGATGAATTGCAAATAAAGGTGTTACCCGTTAATGTTATTCTTGATGGCAAAGTAATGAAGGATAGAGTTGAGATTAAAATAGAAGATTTCTATGACCGTTTTGACAGCTTTAGCACTATGTCAACAAGTGCTGTTTCGTATGAGGAGTTCGCTCTGTTATACCTCAAACTTACTCAACAATATGATGAGATCATCTTCATTCACTGTTCGAGCTACTTAAGCAAAACTTATGATAATGTTTTAAGTGTTCATAATGATTTTAAACATAAACATAACTGTAGAGTAGAAGTTATTGACACTAAACAGTGTGGTATGGGTTTAGGATTAATTGTTATTGAGGCTGCAAAACTTTTGAAAAATGGAGAGACTTTTGAAGAGATACTTATAAAAATAGAGCAGACTGCAAGTCAGGTTTCTACATACATGGCAATTCCAACTCTAAAATATCTAAAAAAGAGTAGTAGAATAAGTGGGGCAAAAGCATTTTTTGCGTCAGCAATGGGGATAAAGCCTGTTTTGGGCATTGAAGATGGTAAGTTAGTTGTTAAAACAAAATTATTTGGAAAACAGCAAAATCTTCTGCTTTCACTTATGGATACATTGACTCAAGATATTGGAAAATCTCCTGTTACTATAGCAATATGCCATGCCAAAGAGCAAACTTATGTTCCAAGTCTTATTTCAATATTCAACTCTACATTCAAATGTAAAAAAATTTACGTTACATACTTTGGACCATCAATTGGAATCAATACAGGTCCTGAAACAATGGGAGTTACTTTTTGGAAACATGAATAAGTAGTTAGGAGGAGCTGTTAATTACACTCCTCACTTGCAATGGTAGCTCATTATATAAGAAATGGTTTCTGAATAAAGTAAAAACCTTTATCAATTACTCCATTATGAGAAATCATAATTATCTGGAATGAGATTTTCTTAACATCTGATTTAAAATTTTAGTAAGTTTTTCGCGAGTTGCATTGTCTGGTTCGATAAATTCGCACCCAATATCATAATCAACTGGTTTTGACGAATGGTTAATACCAACCCACCTTATCTGTGCTTTTTCCTTTAAAGCAACCCATCTTAAATCAGCGTCAGGTTCTTTGCAATCAACAACAACTTCCATCTCAATCTCTTTTCCTACTTCAACATAGTGTGATGAAAAAAAGCCAAAGCCATTAACACTAATATCTTTTAACAGCCCCATGTAATCTCTGTTGTTGTAATGATATTTAAACATTACCTCAAATGATAAGCGTTCAGAAGCTCTCTTACGCTTTTTAAAAAAATTTAATATATTATCAAGCATGTTATCTCAGTTTAAGCCTTGAATTTAAAAGAAGTGGAATATTGTAAAAATGTTATAGTCAAATGAAAGATTTTAAGTCAAGATAAATGGCTCAAATAATCATACAAATCACAATCCTTGACAGAAAAGCACGTTTTGAGTTAATCACCTTTCTAAAATTATTGTTAAATACTTGAGTTATTTACATCTCATAAATATAGAGACTTTTAAACCATAAGATTATCTTGCAAGGAGCTACAGTGAAACAACACCATAGATTAACACTTATTATTCTTTTAATTATTTTTTTAGGTAGCATTGCGTCATTAATAGTTAAGAAGACTTTGTTTCTCTCAACTGGTGAGGTTTATCATATAGGCATATCAGCCCCAACTGAAGGGTTAGAATCTGGCATTGGAACTTCAATGGAGCGTGGAGTAAGTATTCTAATTGATGAAGTGAACAGTAACAAAACAGTGAGTGACCATAAATTACGTCTTGAACTTAAAAAAATTGACACTCAAAATAGTGCCGAAGGTGTTATAAAATCTGCTCAAGAATTGACTCAGATGGAAAAGATGGTTGTAGTAGTAGGCTATATGGGTTCTGAGGCAGTTGAGTCTGTGAGTAAGATATATGAGAGTTCTAATATACCTCTTATAAACATATCTTCAACAGAGTTGCCCCCTGATAACCTCAATAAATATCCCAATATATACGCTACAGTTACAGATTCAAATAGTGAAACAGGATTTATTGCAAACTATACCCGAAATGTTCTTGGAAATAAAATAATTACCATTATACACTCTTCTTCGCCTCATGGGAAAAAAATGGCAGATACTTTTACATCTGTTTATGCAAGGTTTGGCACGCAGATTCACTACACATACCAATTCAATCCTGATAATCCAGTAGTGTCAATTAATGAGATAATAACACAGATCAAGGATCTCAAAGACCTTGGAACTATATTTTTTGCAGGAGATGCATCTTCTGCAGCAAATTTTGTTGTTAAGGCACGAGATGCATCTATTAAAAACCTGATAGTTGGGACCGATGTTATTGCCACTGCTGGCTTTACAGATGCAATTTTGGGTCTTGTAAAAGATAAAGATAAAGTTGCTGCATACACTGACGGAATTGTTATGTCTTCGCCTCTTCTTTACGACACTGCTGGAGAAGAGGCACAGCAGTTCAAGAACCAATATATGGAAAAATTTGGCACAGCACCAGATTGGATTGCAGCATACGCTTATGATGCTGGAAAGATAGCGTTTCGGGGTGTATTAAGAGATTCAACAGAGGGTAAGCCATCAATTGAGAAATGCCGTTCTGCGATAGTAAATTATCTCAATTCACTTATAACACCTGAAAGTGCAAATAATGGAGTTACAGGCAAAACTTGGTTTTCAACAACAGGCAAACATCAAAAATCCGTTCAGGTTGGGATTTACAATGGTCGCAATATTATTGCTGCCCCAACTCAACTTCAGCCAATTAAGAGCAGCAGTTCTGTAAACTATTTTGAAGAGATAAAAAGCGGTAGGGTTCTTTATGTTAATGATAGGTTTATGTATAAAACAAATGTTATCTACACAGGTATTGAGGTGCATGAAATAACAGACATCAACCTTCAAACCTACAGTGCTGTGATTGATTGCTCAATATGGTTTCGTTATAGGGGAAAATTCAATCCAGCAGATGTTGATTTCTTAAATGGTGTGCGTGATGTTAAAAACGATATTCAGGAGATTAAGCTAAGTGAGCCAATTGAAAGCAGTGAACAAAAAGATATATCTTTTAGGCTCTATCGTATAAAGGGACGTTTTAACCTTAATTTTCTTGATACTAAACTTGAATATGGTAAGAGGCTTATGGGGCTTTCGTTTCACCATAAAAACTTAAACCGAAATAATGTTATCTATGTTGTTGATATGCTTGGTATGGGCTTTGATAAACAGATGACTTTAAGAGGTCAGCTTAATGCAAGACGAGCATTAAATCCAGCTTTTGGCTGGAGAATTGATGACGCATGGCTATCGCAAATAATATTTACTACATCTTCATTTGGTAGCCCAATGTACGTAGGTTATGGTGCTGCTGATCCTGATTTTTCACGTATTGACTATGGAGTTATATTTAGCGAAGATAGACTTGATTTTAGAACACTTATTCCAAGTGAATATCTCGTTTATATTGGTATATTTGGCATTGTAGGAAGTATTGTTGCGTGGTTTATTGATAGACGGCTTAAAGGTATGTTTTGGCTTACATCTTCGTGGTTTATTAGGGTATTTTTCTGGCCACTCCTACTTCTCTCAATTGGAAATTTATCTGTAAATTCTGCTATCAAACATAATCTCTCTGTCCACTATATCCAAGATTTGATTATGGGTTATGATATGCTCTGGTGGCTTGTTCCAGCAACTCTTCTTATCGTTGCACTTGAACGTTTCTTATGGAATCCACTTGAAAACAGAACAAAACGTAAAATCCCAAATGTAATTAGAAAATTTACAGGAGCAGCTATATATCTATTTGCTTTTTTTGGAATAGTGGCATTTGTATGGGGTCAAAAACTTACAAGCCTTCTTGCAACCAGCGGTCTTTTTACAATGATTATAGGTCTTGCAGTTCAAGGCAACATCGCAAATGTATTTTCAGGAATAGTCATAAACCTTGAGCGTCCGTTCTCTATTGGAGATTGGATCAAAATTAATGATATTGATTCAGTAAATGTTATTGATATGACATGGCGAACAGTTCGTCTCCAAACTTTGACAAATCACATGATCTCAATTCCAAATGGTCAAGTAGGAGATTCGGTTGTTGTAAACTACTCTAAAGACAGTATAAGAATTGATATTCCAATTCAAATATCTACTCAATATGAGCCTGATAAAATTTTAAAGCTACTTAAAGAGATAATTGAGAGCGTTCCAGAAGCAAGTTCTGTAAAGCCGCCTGCACATGCGTTTCTTGGAGCAAAAGCTCTTGCTAACAGTTGGGTTGCTGAGTATGTAATTCGTGTATGGGTATCTAATTGGAAAAATCAATTTGCTTTAAGGGGAAAACTTTGGAACGCTGTTTGGAAGCGGTTTACAGCAGAGGGTATCTCTTTAGACCCTGTTGAGGAGAATCAACCAACTGCTGCTACAAAGCCTTCTTTGCTTGAAAAAACGACGCCAACTCCTCAAAACATTTAGGAATATTATGCTACACAGAATTATAAATACCGTTCTTATTTTTATTTTTATCTCTTCAATAATATTTCCAATAAACAAGCTTTGTGCACAACCTTCAAGACAATCGTCAAAAAAAAAAGAGACAAAAATAGCAATAACAAATCTATTAGCAATAGCAAAACCAGCAGTAGATATAAACGAAGAAGAAGATGATGATGATGAACCAGTGGATTTAGAGCTTGAATTGCAAAATTCAAAATCTCGGTTGCAGAATTCACAAAATGCAGCAGAACCCAATTTTCAAGATTTAAAACTATTATCTGAAAATCAAGACAATGAATCTGGGAATCAATATTTTCACGATATTTTGAAACCAATACTTGCAAACCATGAACGTATTAAAAGTGCTGAAGCTGCTGTAAGAGCTGCTAAAGAACAGATAAGAGTAAGATTTGGAGCACGTTATCCAGAGCTTGAACTGACAATTGAAGCCGGACGAGAAGATGAATATGGAGAGACACTTCCTGAGCAGTATAGCCAAAGCAAATTAAAGCTGACCCAGCTTTTATGGGATTTTGGTAAAACTGATGCGGCAGTTGACAAGGCAAGACGTCAACTTGAAGAGCAAGAGCTTAATCTTGAAAAGAGCCGCCAAAAGTTGATTGCTGATGCAGCAACAGCCTACCAAAGACTTCATAGAGCGTATATTGTTCTTCAATACTCAATTCAATCAGAAGAAAATATTCGTAATCAAACAGGTCTTGAGGAGATTCGTGTTGCAGAAGGTTATGGCTACACAACCGATGTTCTTCAATCTAAATCCCAACTTGCAGGAGCAATGTCAAGACGCCAAAGAAACGAGGGTGAATATAGTTTGGCAGAGAGTGCATATTTAGAGATATTTGGAAAATTACCCGAAGATATTTCAAAGATGAGACCAATTGACATCTACAAGATGATCTCTATACCTAATGGGCTTGAAATTGTGCTTAAAGTCTCTTTAGAGAGCAACCTTGATCTTTTGCTTGCTAAAAACAAAGAGTCAGTTGTTGAGACTGACATCAGAAGTGAGAAAAACAAAGCAATATATCCTGATATTGAATTTGCACTTGAGGGAGATGTTTCAGATAACTACAACGCAACCTTTGGAAATAAGAAAGAGTATAAGGCAAGCGTTCTGCTTAAAAAAAAGATTAACCTTGGTCTTATAGAAAATAATAAAATAAAAGCTGCAAGAGAGACCATGGTTAAAGAGAAAAATTTGGTTATTGATAAGGAAAAGCTAATTGAAAAGACAGCGAGAAGTGCTTGGCAGAGACTTAAGACAGCAGAGCAGACAACACTAACTTTGACTCAGCAAGCAGACCTTACAGCAGCATTTTTAAAACTTGCAAGAGAAGAGAGAGCATTAGGCAACCGCTCTTTGATGGATATTCTTGCAGGAGAGACAGCCCTTATAAATGCAAGAAGCGATAGTTATGCTGCAAAGATAGATATATCGTTTGCCACATTTGCCTTACTTGAAGTTATGGGCGGGCTTGATTTAGATATGTTTAATGAATATTAAATATATTGTTAAAGGTTATAAGTTAAGAATATTATATTCAAAGCGGGCATAAATTGAGCTTTTTATATTTAGTAGAGACGCACGGCCGTGCGTCTCTACAGTTGAGCCTTTTGTTAGCAAACCTCAATTTATGACCTTGAACAGTATATTCTGATAACACTATAAAAAAATTAATAAAGCAGAACTGATAAAAGATGTAATCTATGCGTGAACTACTCCGCCGTCTTAAAAATCACCCATTTATAACGATTGAACTGACACTTGCATCATTTTTTGTCAATTTTCTTGGTCTTGCCTCATCTCTATATGTTATCCAACTTCTTAATCGTTATGTTTCACACGGGGTTGATGCTACGCTGTTTACTCTTACAATCGGTGTCTGTATTGCAATTTTGCTTGAATTTGGCTTTAGAATAGCACGTTCATCTCTTGCTTTATATATTGGTGCTAAAAGAAATTACGATCTAATGGTTGGGACTTTTGGCATTTTGACAAATGGCAAAATGAGATATTTAGATCGTATTCCTCAACGTCTAAGACAAGAGATAATCAAGGGAACTAATACAATTGAAGACGCATATAAACCAGCAAACATAACAACTGTCTTTGATCTTCCTTTTGCTTTTATGTTTATTGCTGTCCTAACTTGGTTGTCATGGGTTTTAAGCCTCATAACTCTTCTTTTTATGCTTCTTATCTTCATTCTCGGTATTGTAAGCCGCAAAATGGTTAAAAATAATCTCCAAAAGGTTACTGAAATATCTGTAAAAGGCAATGGACTTTTTGGCACTGCAAATCAGGCTTTAGATACTGTTCGTCTTTTTGATAACTCGCAATTTATGGTAAAAGAGTGGGGTAAAAACTGCGATCTCTTTTTAGAGAAAAGAGCTAAAGTTTCAACTCAACAAGATATTATACAAAGCATTACAAGAAGTTCGCAATCATTGATGAGCGTTGCTATTTATGCTGCTGGTGCAATTCTTGCCGTAAAAGGCGATCTTACCGTTGGAACTTTAATTGGTGCAAATATTCTTGCTATGCGTGCAATTGGTCCTATTTCTCGTTTTGCCCAGCTTGGAGAACCCTTTACTATGGCAGCCCAAGCATTGGAGAGAGTTGAGCAGTTTGGATTGATTGAGACAGAAAAGCAAGGTGGTATTGCACTTACAAACTATCAAGGACGGATTCAGTTTAAAGATATAGCATTCAGCTATACAGGTATGTCCTACAACCTTTTTCAATCACTTGATCTTGAGATTCTTCCCGGTGCAGTTCTTGTAGTTACTGGAGAAAATGGCACAGGAAAAACAACGCTTTGCCGCCTGATTGCAGGGCTTATTGAGCCTGATAAAGGGCAGATATTAGCAGATGGGATCGATTTAAGGCAGCTTTCGCCATCATGGTGGAGATCGCAGCTTACCTGTCTGCCTCAAGACACTCACTTTTTTCAGGGGTCAATAAGAGAAAATCTTGAAGCCGCAATTCCCCTTAATATTGGAGAGATTGAAGCACAATCCAATCAAGCATCATCTTCGTTTATATTGAACCAAGCAATCAAAGATGCTGGATTATTAAATTTTATTGATCAGAGCAAGCAAGGTATTGATACCCCAATAATCAACAATGGCGAAAACCTCTCAACAGGTCATCGAAAACGCCTTGCCCTTGCAAGAGCATTAACAGTTGGTGGTAAATTGGTTCTTTTTGATGAACCAACTGAAGGTTTAGATAAAAAAGGTTGTGCAACAATTTACTCTTTGTTGGTTGAGCTTTCAAAAAAGGGTCATACCATGATTGTATTTACGCAAGACCCCAATATAATTCGTGGAGCAACCCGCATTCTTGATCTAAACAGCAAACCTGTTCCAAAGTTAATTATTGCAGATAATAGACCTATTGTTGCAGGCGATAAAACCGCTGTTTCAGATAATAGAGCTTTGGAAAGCAGATAAGTTGAAAATAGACCTGCCGAGAATAAATTTGCGGAGGGCAAATCTAATGTCTGAAGTTACTACTCAAAAATCGCAAGAGCCATCTTCTCCTCTAAAGAGTCAAGAATCTATTTCTATTCGCTCAAATCTTCCTCCTGTAAAGAGTCAATCTTTCCTTATTATGTCAATCATAATGGTAGTCTCCTTTATTGTGTGGGCTTTTTATGGTCAACTTGATGTTGTAAGTTTTGCTCCGGGCGAGGTTGTTCCATCAAGTAGAGTAAAGACAATTCAGCACCTTGAGGGCGGAATAATCAGAGAAATTTTAGTTAAAGAGGGAGAAGAGATAAAAGCAGGACAATCACTCGTTATTCTTGAATCAACAAGCAGCAATGCTGAGGTTGCAGAGCAAAGTATCCATCTTAAATCTCTTGAAATAACAATAATGAGGCTAAATGCCGAGATAAAGGGAGATAAAAGCCTGCAAATCCTAGAACAGATAAAAAAAGAAGCCCCTGATTTGGCAAGAAATGCTTTTGCAATGTTTCAGACAAGACAGCATAGGCTTGAAAATCAACTAAATGTTCAAAGAGAACTTATAAATCAATATAGATTTCAGATTGAAGAGATACAAGCAAGATTATCAGGCAACACAAGTATGAGAACATTTCTTGAAGAGCAGGTTGGAATAAGCCAAAAACTTCTTCAACATAGCCTCTCAAACAGAATGACACATCTTGATCTTTTAAAAAAACTTGCTGAAATTAAAGGGCAGCAGAAAATTGATCAGGCATCTTTAAAGAAAATAGGAGCTTCAATTAGAGAGGCAGAGGTGCGTCTTCAACTTGTGCAAAATACATTTATTGAAGAGGCTCAAGATGAGCTAAGAGAGGCTCAAAGAACAGCCGAGATAATCTATGAAAGATTAAATAAAAATCAAGACAGCCTAAGAAGAACTGTTCTTAGATCACCTGTTGATGGTACTGTTAAATCGCTCTTCTTTGTTACTATTGGAGGTATTGTTCCTCCGGGTGGTGCTGTTGCAGAGGTTGTTCCAAGCGATGATCGCTTAATTATTGAGGCAAAACTTCCAATTGGCGATATAGGTTATGTGCAGGTGGGTCAAAAGGTAAATGTTCGTTTAAACTCATCAGATGGGTCAAGATTTGGGCATCTCAATGGTGAGGTGATTTACATAAGTCCAGACTCAACAATAATAAAAGATTTTGCCCCTTTTTATAAAATTAAAATTACAACAGAAAAAGATTACTTTGGCACACCTGAAAAGCCATACCGCCTTTTTCCGGGAATTCTTATGCAGTGCAGCATTATAACTGGTAAAAGAACTGTTCTTGAATATCTACTCACCCCTTTTATGCTCTCCTTTGAAACAGCTTTACACGAAAGATAAACTTTACCAGCAATTTTAAAAAGAGATATTTTATTATAATTACTTGAATTTCAACCAACAGATTGAATTTCTCTTAATCTGTGGCTATAATTATTTTTAAACAGCAATAAATTAGATTTTTCGACACAATAATACTATTTAGAGGAGGTAACCATGCCTGATAACAATGCTTCTGAAAATAACTTAACCGATAGTCCAGCAAATGGCATAAACCAGCCTGTTGTAAATAATGGCGACCTCTTCAATACCGTTCTAACAAAGTTGATGGATAGCACAAGCAATGCTGCTGGGTCTGAAGAAGGGCTTGCTGAGATCAAAAAAGCTGTCATGGAACATATTGCGGCTCAAGGCGGAAATCCAGAAGAGGTTGAAAAAGCTGTTGAAAACTTTATGGATAATCTAACCACCAGCCTAAATAGTGGTGTTCCTCCAGAAGAGTCTTTACGCCAAGCAGTGCATGAAGCTGATCTTGTAGTTGTTCAAGAAAAAATCAGCCAAGAGGCAGAATCAGATTCAAAAGAGGATAATATAGCCTCTGCACTATCATCAGGTGAAAATATTGATGAGGTTATAGAGAACAATCTGCCTGAAGGTGTCTCAAAAGACAGTGATGCTGCCGGGGCTATGTTCTCTGATCTGCAAAATTCTTTAAGTTCAGGCAAATCAACCCAAGATGCTTTAACAGAAGCACAAAAAGCTGTTGCAGAAAATGTTAATGCAGAAATCTCAACACAAGGTGAGATTAGTGATGCCGGCAAGTTGGTTATGTCGCTATCAAGCGGTGATAATATCAATGAAAGTTTAGCAAAGTTTACAGACGGCATGTCTCCTGATCAAGTTGCCGCATTCATTGACTCTTTTATCAAGGCTTTGGAATCTGGTCAATCTGCTGACGAGGCTGTTCAATCTGCTCAATCTGAAGTAAAGGCTGCACAAGATGCTGCAGAGGCAGTTCAAGGGGAGATGACTCCAGAAGCTAAACTTGCAGATGCTCTTGCATCTGGTGAAAATGTTGCAGATACTGTATCTAACTTGCAATCTGGTGGAGACTCTGAATCTTTCGTGCAAGCTATGGCTCAAGCATTAGCTGATGGAACTTCTGCTGGTGATGCTTTAAATCAAGCACAAAGCGAAGCAACTCAAATAGCAGCAGCAGTGGGTGCTGTTCAATCTGAAGTATCAGGAGGTGGACAAGAGCTTCTTGCTGCTCTTGCATCTGGCGAGAATGTTGCAGAGATAGTTAATGCAATAATCCCAGCAGGTGCTGATGTTTCACCTGAAGTTGCTGCTCAAATGGCTCAATCATTTCAGGAAAATTTAATCAATGCTGTAGAAAATGGCGGTAATCTTGAAGCTGCTGTCAGCCAGGCTGTTGAAGCTGCTGCAACTGTTATGGAGACTCAAGCCCAAGTAGAATCTGGTGCTGCTGGAGCTGATGCAGAGCTTCTATCAGCTCTTGCATCTGGTGAAAATGTTGCGGAAGTTGTCAGCTCTATGGCTGAATCTATGCAGGCAGATAGTGGTAGTTCTGATGGTGGAGCTATCAATACAGAGAGTTTTGAACAGGCATTAACAGAGTCACTTGTTTCTGGTGAAAGTGTTGATAGTGCCATAAATAGTGCAGCTCAAGCAGTTGAAGCTCAAAATACTGCATCTGAAAGCGTTCAAAGTGCTGTGCAAAACGAAGTTCTTTCAGCATTGGCATCAGGAGAAAATGTTGCTCAGGCTGTAGAATCAGCAGTTGAATCATTAAAAGAGAGTGGTGCTTTAGATTCAGGAGAAGTCAATGTTGAGAGTTTTAAAGAGGCAATAGTTGACTCTTTAGCTGCTGGAGAGAGTGTTGAAAAGGCTGTTAGTAATGCAGTTGCAGCAAGTGAGGCATCACAATCTTCTTCAAATAGCAGTGGAGGCTCTTCTTCTGATAATTCAAACTCTCAAACAAATGAAAACAGCCAATCAGCACAGCAAGAAACTGGAACAACAACTGCTCAACAAAATACCCAACAAGAAAACCAAAATCAGCAGGCTCAAGCTAATCAAAATACAAATACTCAAACTGCATCTGAAAATGCACAAAATCAAACTGCACAAACATCTCAAACAAGTCAATCTGCTGCTGGTTCTACTGTTAATGCAGCAGCAACAAAATCTGAGGCTAATAGTGCTACTGCTGGAAAATCAGAAACAGGTAAAGTTTCTGACGGAACTGAAGCGGCTAAGGTTAAAGATGGCACAGAGGCTGCTAAGGTAAATGACGGCACAAAAGCCGCTGGTGAAACAGCATCTAAAGATAATACAAAAGCTGATGGGACAAAAGATTCTACAGTTAAAATGGCAGATGGAAAAACCGCATCTACCACAGCAGATGGTAAAACAACACTTACTACAGCAGATGGTAAAACAACACTTACTACAGCAGACGGAAAAACTACAACAATAGATGGTAAAACATCTGCTGACACGACAACAATGAGCGTATCTTCTGAATCAGGCATAATTTCACTTGATCGGGGTTCTTCTTCAAATGACTCTTCTTCGCAAAGCAGCAGCAGTGATAGTTCGTCTCAAAACAGCTCATCTTCAGACTCTTCTTCAAGCAGCAGCTCATTTAGTTTTTTATCTGATCCGTTTACATCAGATCCTTTTGATTCATCTTCTCAACAAGAACAGTATGAAAGCCCTTTTATTGAATCAGAAACAGCAACAACCTCTTTTGAGAGATCAACTCAGACAGAACGTCAAGTTTCATCACAGTTAGCACGGACATCAGAGACCACCTCAACAACTACTACAACGTCAACAGAGCCATCAACAGATACAGAATCTAATTATGAAGATATAACTGATTCTGCAGAAGAGCCTGATCCAGAACCAGAGCCAGAACCTGAGCCAGAACCTGAGCCAGAACCTGAGCCAGAGCCTGACCCAGAGCCTGACCCAGAGCCTGAGCCTGACCCAGAGCCAGAGCCTGAGCCTGACCCAGAGCCAGAGCCTGATCCAGATCCTGATCCTGACCCAGAGCCTGAGCCAGACCCAGAGCCTGATCCAGACCCAGACCCAGAGCCTGACCCTGATCCTGATCCTGAGCCAGAACCAGTAGCAACTGGAATATCATTTGTCCCTGTAATATTTACGCCAATTGTTCTGGTATCAGTTGCAGCGTTAGAATCGGTTACTGTAGCTGTAAAAAAATCTGATGTATTTTGTCCAGTTTGGAGGG
>JADFZQ010000003.1 GCA_015232455.1 Desulfamplus sp.
AACGTTCATAGTTTATCTCTTCTATTATTTCTGGTGTGAATTCAAGTTCTATTGTCATAAACACACATTAACAAATTAAAGCAAAAATGAGAATATAAAAACTCAATTTATGACCGCTTGCAGTATAGTGAGAAAAAAGATGATTACGGTTAGATATGAATACAAGGAGGTTTGCTTAAATTGCATTTTTTGTTTTCTCCTTTATAGGGTTTGTGGCGTCTGAATCTGGATAGTCAGGATAAAAGGATTTTTAGGATTATTTTTATCCTGTTCATCATTCTATCGTGGGTATCCTGATTCTGAAAATTGTGGAAACTAATAATCCGTGTAATCCCTTAATCTGTGGTAATCAGTGATTCAGAATCACTGATTAACCTGATAGCACAAATTTCACTGATTTGCATTACGGATTAAAGAAAGTTGTATGTTACATTAAAATGAATCCCATCATCTTGAAGATTGTATTCACTACTTGGCTCAACATCTTCAATTGCATAGCCATAATAGATTTGAGCATCAATTTTTGGAGTTGACCAAAGAAGACCAATACCAATTGAATGGAGAGTATTTTCGCTTCTTGATTTGAATTCGCGATATATTGTGGTCTCATCTGGCTCTCCTTCATTGCGGATTTGCGTTTTGTCTAAATAATGTTTATCCCAAGTAGAGCCATAATCCATAAAAGGTGCAATTTGCAGCATTTTTGTTTTATCGTAATCACCTGTTTTTTGGCTCTCCCAAACAGGAATACGCCACTCAATAGAAAGCATATAACCATTATCGCCTATATTTTCATTTTCACGATAACCTCTAACATTGTAGAAACCTCCAGAGACATATTTATCAATTGATAGTAAAGGCTCATTTGAAAGCTGGAGGTTGCCTTTAAAAATTAATTGACCAAAGTTATCTTTTAATTGTGTTCCATAATTAAATTGACCAATCCATGAAAAAAATTCACCATCTGGCATAGAATCAGAGTGGATTGTAGGGGAAAAGATATCAACGCCAAAGTTAAAACTTGAATGTAGAGCAAATGCGTGTTTTAGGTTGCTATGGTTAAAAGATTGGATTAACTGCAAAATTGTTGATTTACTTTCACCCTCAACTGCCCCTGGACTAAAATCAAATGGGTTATTATTAATAATATAATTATTTGACTTCTGAGTTTTAAGTCCAACTCCTACGCTAAAATCACGTTCTATGTTGTGGAAAATTGGGTGATTTAATGATAGTTCGCTACTTTGAAAAGTGCTTTCAACATCTATAGCTTTAAGCTCAGATACAATTTCATTATCACTGTAGTTGTAGTTAAAAGATAGTGTGGTGTTATTTGCATTAAGTGGAATGGAATATGTTGCATCAATTTCACGTTTTCCTTCTGTTATCTCAAACAAGGTATTAAAAGAGTCTCCAACTCCTGTTAAGTTTCTCACAGTTTGGTTTAGTTTTAATGTCTCTGAACCAAGATTTGGTGATGTGGTATTATTTGTTGTCATGCTGAATTGATATGGGTTCTCTCTTGTTACATCAAGTTCAAGAGTTGCCTCTCCTTGTTTTATTCCGGGCACTATGTTCCCGTCCATTTTATCTATTAATGGGTCTTGTATGAGCATTTGAAAATACTCTTTAAGTTTAAGGGTATTGAATGGTTCATCTGAATCACGCCAGAGCCTTTTTTTTATGTAGTTTTCCCTAAGCGACCCATTTCCTTTAATATCAATATTTGTGAGTTTTCCCTCAATTATTAGATAGGTAAGAACACCATTAGTAACTTTTTGGTTTGGTTTAATCAATGCTCCAGAGTTGATGTATCCCCTATCAGTATAGTAGCGTGTGAGTTGATAGCGAAGCTCTTCAAGCTCTGCCATTCCAACATCATGGTTGATAAATTTCTCTGCAACTTTGTTTAGCTCTTGATTTGAAAATACGGTGTTACCTTCAAATATCACTGCTTTTAGTTGAAATAGCTTTTTCCCTTGTGATAGAGGGGTTCTATTTTCAGGTACAGGTGGTAGGTTAAAATATTGTTTGTTATCTTCTTTAAGATATTTAGGGAGTTTGGGTATCTCTTTTGGTTTGGTTGTAACTCCAGATGTGCCATCATCTGAAATTGCATTAATTGTGAAAATAAGTGTTAAAGCAAAAATAGTCAGAATTAGTTGTGAAAATTTTCTCATCTCTGTTTCCTTTTCTGTAAGTTTTTATCTGTTATATTTTAGATATTACAAATCCTGTTTTTATATCTTGCTAACCTGTTTTAATCTGCAGAACCTGTTTTAACCCGCAGAATGTGCTTTTTGTTTTAAAATATCATAATATGCAAAGACCTTTTTGATATATTTTATAGGTTCGTGCCCTCGAGCATAACCATATTTTGCTTTTGAATAGTATCGAGGTTTGCTTAAAAGCGGTAGAGTCTTAGTTAGTGAAGCCCAACGGTTGCCATCTAAACCTTTTTTTTGGGCTATTTTTTGTGCATCAGTAACATGACCATATCCCACATTGTAACTTGCAAGGGCAAATTTTATTCTCTCCATTGTGTCATGCACATCATGAAATTTTTGATAAAGAGAGTTTAGATAGCCAATGCCAGCTTTAAGGTTCTGAATTGGGTCTCTTCTGTTAGTAACACCCATCTCGGCAGCAGCTTCTTCTGTAACCTGCATAAGACCTCTTACACCAGTTTCACTTCTTGCTTTGGGGTCAAATCGTGATTCTTGATAGATAACGGCAGCTATTATACGCCAATCAAATCCATGCTTTTCAGATTCTCTTACAATTGCTTTCTGATATTTTGGCAGCCTTGTTTGAACATCTTCATGGAATGCCTTTAAATCAGAGTAATCAAAACCAGTTCCAAGATGACCATAATATTTTTCATATATTCTATTAAAAACTCCATTATGTTTAATAATATCAAAGAACTGAACCATTTTATCAGATAGATTTGCATCTCCTTTACGAACAGCCCACCCAATATGCTCTTTTTTTTGAATAGAGATACCAATAGATATATCTGGGTAGTATCTTCGATTTAATCGAGCAATATGAGAATCTGCAACAGTATAGCTTACGCCATCTTCGTTTTCTGACACCATACGGATAAGTTCTTCTGTGCAAAGATCATCATGGACAACCACCTCAATATCTAAGCCGCTCTTTTTTAGCTCAAGTAGTCTGTCGTGATATTTTGTATTTTGGCTCACATGAATCTTAACAGTCTCTAAATCTTTAATCTTTTCAATTGGGAATTTATCTTTGTTATATATAATTTTTTGTTCAGCCTCCATATATGGCTGAGTAAAGAGCATCTTTTTTTCTAATTTTTCTGTAATAGTAACTCCTGACGCCACAAAATCTCCTTTTCCCATATCAAGATATGTGAATATTTTATCCAAATCTGGAGTTATCACTTCAAGCTCTACCTGAAGAAAAGCGGCAAACTCTTTGGCAATCTCATATTCAAACCCCATTGGCTCATCACGGTAAATGTAATACGAATTTGAACCGTTCTCTGTTATCATAATAATTTTGCCAGCCTTCATAATTTTGGAAAGGGTAGATTGTGCAGGGGTACCTTTAGCTGCTTTAGTATGGGAGTCATCTTTTTTGTTAATATAGACAAATATTGCTATGGATGACGCTATTATGGATACAATAACTATAAAAAGAAAATATATAGTAATAACTTTTCTCATGGTTCACCTGCTTTTTTAGGTTGTCCCAATCTATAGAGTATAACGAAAGATAGAGATGTAGGAGAGATAGATTTCTTGGGCTTTTAATATCAAAATATGACATTGTATACTTTGATTGAAAAAAATATGACAGATGTATATCATAAAAAGACGATAGGTGTCAAAGCCAGAAAGTTGCATGATATTTGACCTCCTGTAAAACAGTGATTTACCCATTGATTTTATTGGATAAAAATTTAGTTCAGCAGGGGATTTATTAAAAAATACTCAAAAATTTATTGTTTTAAAGGGGTTGACCATATATAAGTAATAACTGTATGTTTGAGTTGTGTTATACTTCTTTCGATTATAAGTTGAGTTTCGCATATATAAAAGCTAAAACTTATTCTGTTTGAAGTATAGGAAATTGGCTTTAAGAACGCTCCTTCAAATATGGAGGGGTTTTACATAAAATTTGGAGATAAGCATGAAGCAGAAGTTTACATTTAAAATTGATAATTCTGAAGGAATTTTAAAGTTGTCAGAGGCTGCAGAGGCAGATACAGGAACATTTATTCGTGTCCATGAAGAGAGCTACGATCTTATAGAGATGAAAGAAGCTGCACAAAAGGGGCAACCTTTTTTTATTGAAAAGATGAGACGCAGAAATCTTTTTCCTCCGTTTGACCTTGCAGTTAAACTATTTGAAGCTGCCCGTGATATGTTCAATGACACTTTATCAGAGGGAACTGTTGTTGATTACGAAGATATTGATGGATTACCTTTATCAGATCATGAAGCTATCCATTTTGCACACTTAGCTGATGACGATGAAGATGTTGAGATTGAAGAACTTTTAAAGGACGATCCCGATGATTTAAGCGAAGACGATATAAAAGAGATTGACTCTGACGACGATACACCAAGATTTGAAACAGATGATGACTCTGAGCATGAAAATTGATAATGAAAAACAATGAAAAATGATAAATTGTGAACTACCTCTACCCTAAATGGATAGAGGTTTTTACGCCGTTACTATAAAGGGCGAGGTATTTTGGAATTTTTATGAAAAATGTAATTAAAAATATTGTCATTAATGCTGCACAATTGGCATTTCAAAAAGGGCTTCTACAGTCTGATGCTATACCAGATATGGAGATTGAAGCCCCAAGACATGAAAATCACGGAGATTTTTCAACCAATTTTGCAATGATCTCTGCATCTATTCAAAAGATGGCACCAAGAAAAATTGCTGAAATTATAAAAGCGTGCATTGAAGATAACATCAATTCTGGGTCTAAATCTTATCAGCAATATGTTAATGATTCACCAAAAGAGTGTAACTGTTACCCAAAAGATGGAAATGAGAGTTGTTCGAGTATTATTGCAAAAATAGAGATAGCGGGACCGGGTTTTATAAATTTCTTTCTTACACCAACTGCATGGTATCCTTTTATCCAAAAAATTCACAATCAAGGCAAAGATTTTGGAAGATCAAATATTGGTCGTGGTAAAAAGGTTCAAGTAGAGTTTGTCAGTGCTAATCCAACAGGACCTTTGCACATTGGTCATGGAAGAGGTGCAGCAGTTGGTGATGCTGTTGGCAATATACTTGCTTTTAGTGGATTTGATGTTCAAAAAGAGTATTATATCAATGACTCTGGAAGGCAGATAAGAACGCTTGGTCGCTCTGTTTGGTTAAGACTTTGCCAGTTGGTTGGAAAAGAGATTGAATTTCCTGAAGATTGCTATCAAGGAGATTATATTCAAGATATTGCCAAAGAGATCAATGATTTGGTAACTAAAAAGCCTTCTGACTTAGCAAATCCTGAATCAGTCAATACTGCCGAGTTATCCAATACTGATGATGCAGAAACGCATTTAAAGATGTTGGGCAATCTTTTTGATAAACCAGAAGCAGAAGCTGTTGATATATGTGCAAAATATGCTGCTGATAAGATATTGCAAGGTATAAAAGATGATCTTTACGATTTTGGAGTTGAGTTTGATAGATGGTTTAGCGAACAGAGTCTCTATGATTCAGGTAAAGTGCAAGATGCAATAAAAAAGTTTCAGGCACGAGATGTTATCTATGAAAAAGATGGTGCATTATGGTTTAAGACAGAATCTTTTGGAGATGAGAAAGATAGGGTAGTTGTTAGAAATAACGGTCTTACAACCTATTTTGCCTCTGACATTGCCTATCATACTGAAAAATTTGATCGGGGCTTTGATAGAGTTATTGATGTTTGGGGAGCAGACCATCATGGTTACATAGACCGAATAAATGCTGCAATTGAGGCATCAGGTAGAAAAAGAGAGCAATTCGATGTAATTTTGGTTCAATTAGTTAATCTGCTCAGAGGTGGTCAACCAGTTGCAATGTCAACACGCTCAGGCGAGTTTGTAACTCTCAAAGAGATTGTTGATGAGGTTGGAAAAGATGCTGCACGCTTTATATTCTTGAGCAGAAGCTATGATAGCGGTCTTGACTTTGATTTAGAGGTTGCAAAACAGCAGACCGCTGATAATCCTGTCTATTATGTTCAATATGTACATGCAAGAATCACTGGAATTGTTGCAAAAGCGTGTGAACAGGGCGTTATCTTAGCTCCTGAAGATTTAATGCTAAAGGGAGCATCTAATCTTGAGTGTCTTGTTGAGCCAGAAGAGCTAAAACTTATCAAGATTCTTGCGTCATTTACTGAAGTTGTAGAAAAGAGTGCTTTGGCACTTCACCCGCACTTAATCTTTACCTATCTTATGTTGTTGGCTTCTGCATTTCATGGATATTATAATAAGCATAAGGTTATTACAGAACATCAAGATTTAACATTAGCAAGACTTTGTTTGATCTCGTCAGTTAAAAAGGTGATTCATAATGGTCTTACACTTCTTGGTGTATCTGCTCCAGAGAGGATGTAGCATTGGCATTTTTCAAGGGACTTTTGAGATATTCTGGGCTATTAATGTTAAGTGGCTGGATGTTTTTTATGGGGGTACTAGTAGGCAGAGGCACAGCTCCTGTGGAGTTTGACACTGGCTGGTTTCAAGAGAGGCTTGCTGTTATCTTTGATGATTCTGAGATAACAGCAGAGACTGTTGCAGAAAAGCCAGAACTTGACTTCTATGCTGCATTGCAAAAGAGCGATTCAAAAGATGATTACGATCTTCAGATCAAGAAAACTCCAGATTCTCAAAATGGTAAAGATGGCAAATATGCTTCTACATCATTGTCAGAAGAACTCTCTTATGATGTTGCTTTAGGTGATACTCAAGCTCCTTTGAAAAAAAGTAGAAAGGCTATGACAAAATTAGGAGCAAAGCCAAAGAGTTCTTCCACAACTGCTGAGACTATCGCAAAATCTGACTTTATATTAGCGAAAGCAGATAAGATAAAAGCTGGAAATAAATTAAACCAAACAAAATCTGTTATTCAGCAGACAACTGATTCACAGTATCAAAATCAGGTGGCAGAAGCCCAAAGCAGTTCTCAAATAGCCAATTTAAAAACTTCAAGCAAGTTTTCCCAAATAAAGACTCCTATTACTCAGCAGTTGCCAGAGACAAAAAGCGAGCAGGTTAAAGAGTATGCTCAAAAAGTATATTCTTACACAATTCAGATTGCATCATTTAATAGCGAAAATGATGCAATTAACCATATCGCAAAACTTGGCGAAAAAGGCTATTCTGCTTATAAAATAAGCGGCACGGTTGGTGAAAAAACTTGGTATAGAATTAGGATAGGAGATTTTAACAACATAACAGATGCAAAAGAGAGCCTTAAAAAACTTGAAAACAGTGGAATAAAAGGACTTATTATACAAAAAGATTGATTTATAGTAGAGAATAAAATCTATGTTATATCTGTGGGTAAGAATATTGTTTCTTTTCCTACCATAATAAAAAACGCAGTTTATAAGTTTCTATAGTATAAAAAGGCAAAACCATGAAAATTACACAAAAAGATGTAGAGTATATAGCTCACCTTGCACGTCTTGAGGTTGATGAAAATTTAGTTGATAAGTTTGCAGAACAGATAAGCAATATTCTTCAATATATTGATAAGTTAAAAGATGCTGATGTCTCTGGGGCTTCTCTTATGGCTGGTGCAGCGTTACAAAGTAATGTTTTTAGGGAAGATACGGTAAAAAAATCTCCAGGTCCTGATGTAACGCTTTCCAATGCACCAGAGAGGCACGAAGATTTTTATACCGTGCCAAGAGTTGTGGGATAGTGCTGCTTGAAGAAGGGTTACAGGCATTGCATGAAATCAAATATATCAGATAACGGCGGGTTTAAAATATGGATTTATATGAATTAACAATAAGTCAGGCACAAAATGGTCTTGCAAAGAGAGATTTTTCTTCACTTGATTTGGTAAATGCCATGCTTGATAGAATAGAAAAATTAGATGGAGATATTGGGGCTTATATTACTGTTGATGCTGATGGTGCAAGAGAAGCGGCAATTGAAGCTGATCAACGTATTGAAAATGGCTACTATCTTTTAAAAAATGAATGTTTTGCAGATAATAGAAGTAACTCAAATAACGGCAATTATCGCTATCCACTTCTTGGTATTCCAATTGCTCTTAAAGATTTACTTTGCACCGTAGGTGTAAAAACTACCTGTGGTTCTAAAATTTTGGAAAATTTTGTGCCTCAATATGATGCAACAGTTGTCTTAATGCTTAAAAATGCTGGTGCTATTATTATTGGCAAAACCAATTTAGATGAGTTTGCAATGGGTTCATCAACAGAAAATTCAGGCTTTCACATCACAAGAAATCCATGGAACAGAGAGCATGTTCCGGGTGGCTCAAGTGGTGGCTCTGCTGCTTCAGTATCTGCAAGAATGTGCACTGCTGCACTTGGAACTGATACTGGTGGTTCTATTCGTCAACCAGCCTCCCATTGCGGTGTTGTTGGGATTAAGCCAACTTATGGACGAGTTTCACGTTATGGTCTTGTCTCTTATGCTTCTTCTTTGGATCAGATAGGTCCAATTACAAAAGATGTTCAAGATAGTGCTATTTTACTTAACGTAATTTGCGGGCATGATCCTTTAGATTCAACATCTGCAAATGTTGAAGTGCCTGATTTTACTTCTGCGTTAGAGCAGTTCAAAACTGATGGGCTAAAAGGCATGAAGGCTGGTATTCCAAAGGAGTTTCTATCTTTAAAAGGGCTTGATCCTGATGTTGAGAATGCCTTTAATAAAGCAAAAGAGACTTTAGAGAAACTTGGCGTTGAGATGGTTGAAGTCTCTTTACCTCAAACTGATTACGCAGTTGCAGCCTATTACGTTATAGCCCCTTCTGAGGCAAGTTCAAATTTGGCACGTTTTGATGGAGTTAGGTTTGGTTTAAGAGATAACTCTGCAAATGATCTAATTGATATGTATAAAAAGACAAAATCAAAAGGATTTGGTGCAGAGGTTCAACGCCGTATAATAACAGGTACTTATGCTCTTTCTGCTGGATACTATGATGCCTATTATGGGCGTGCAACAAGAGTTAGGGCAATGATACGTGATGATTTTACACGGGCATTTGAAAAATGCGATATTATTATTTCGCCTGTAGCACCAACTCCAGCATTTAAAATCGGCGAAAATATTGATGATCCATTGACCATGTATTTGACAGATATTTTCACCCTTTCAACAAATATGGCGGGTTTACCCGGAATATCTGTGCCTTGTGGTTTTTCGTCAAAAGGGTTGCCAATTGGTTTGCAGATTATGGCTAACCGTTTTAATGAAATGGCACTTATAAGAGCAGGATATGGTTTTGAGCAAACTCTTGATCTTAAAGATAAATTTCCAAATATTTGATATTTAGGACTAATATGCGATTTAGATTTGACAACTTTTTAAAAGTTGTCAAATCTCTATAAACAGCCAACAGCCAAATGGAGATACTAAAAATGAGCAATATTCAGCCCCAAGGCGAAAATTTACGCAAAGCAGTTCAATGGATTTCTGAAGAGAGGCAAGCAAAGCCTGACCAAAATTCTATTATGCTTGCAGAAAAAGCAGCTATAAAGTTTGATCTAAGCCCTGATGATTCTGAATTTTTGCTAAGATTTGTAAAGGAACCATAACTATCTATAGGGTTAAGCAAACTCTAATCCACTAATTCTCCACTATTTCAACGGTAAATAATTATGCCAGAAGTGAGAATCCTTCCTGAAATCATAGCCAATAAGATCGCTGCTGGTGAAGTTGTAGAGCGTCCTGCCTCTGTTGTAAAAGAGTTGATAGAAAACTCACTTGATGCTGGTGCAACACGTATCTCTATTGAGGTTCAAAAAGGTGGCAGTAACCTTATAAGAGTATCTGACAATGGTTGTGGAATGTCTCGTGAAAATGCTATCTTATCAATTGAGAGATTTGCCACAAGCAAACTCACAAACGATGACGATCTCTTCTCAATCAAAACATTTGGATTTCGTGGAGAGGCTCTTCCGTCAATTGCATCTGTATCTCAGTTTAGCTTGATCACACGAAACGCTCAATCACAATCAGGCACAAGAGTTGATATAAACGGCGGCAAGCAGATTGATGTTACTGAAACAGGCTCACCAATTGGCACAATGGTTGAAGTTAAAAATCTCTATTTTAATACCCCTGCCCGCAGAAAATTTCTAAAAACAGTAAATACAGAGATGGGGCATATAGCCTACAATGTCTCTTCTTTTGCACTTGCCTATCCTCATGTTCAGTTTACTCTTGTTCATAATGGACGTAATGTAAAACATTTTTCAGAATCTGATAATTTGCTTTCAAGAGTTGGTATGGTTCTTGGTCTAAGTGGCGATGAGAGCATCAATGACCTCTATTCATTAGAAAATGAATATTCAAACCAAAGAGAAATTTGCATAACTGGTTATATCACCAAACCCTCAGTTACAAGAAATTCATCAAACAACATTCTTTTGTTTGTAAATAAAAGGCTTATCTCTGACAGGGCACTTACATCGGCTATAGTGAAAGGATATCAAGGAAGGTTGATGAGAGGGCAATTTCCAATGGCTGCCCTGTTTATTCAAATCCCTTTTGATGAGGTTGATGTAAATGTCCACCCAGCAAAACTTCAAGTAAGATTTGCCAATCAAAGTTTAGTATTTGGCTCTGTTGTCAATGCCGTGCATAATGCTCTTTTTCATGGTGAACATAGGAATATTAGTTATGAAAAAAGAGAAAATAGCGCTGGAAATAGAGAAAATATTAAAAATATAGATAGCTATGAAACACATGAATATTTACCTAAATTTGTTAAAAATAACGTTGATAGTCCAAAATTGGATAGCTCAAACGTTGATATTCCACAATTTGATAGTATTGATAGCCCGAGCTTATTTAATTCTAAAATAGAGAAAGTTATTGAAGAAGATTCGCCCAAAAGTGTTAATTTGCAAGAATGTGTTAGAAACAAACCAATTACAGAGCCAACAAGCAAACAGATTGAGATTGAAGGCTTTAAAGTTAAAAAATCTGATTCTCTATTCCCTCCACTACCTGACTTAAACCTAACTGAAAATCTAAGCGGGCTTAACATAATTGGTCAATTTGCCAATACCTATATCATTGCTGAATCAGCCAACACTGAATCAACTAATCTTCATAAATTAAGTTATGAATCAAACCTTACCAACACAAACCGACAACTCATATTGATAGATCAACACGCTGCACATGAAAGAGTTATTTATGAGAGGCTTAAAAAAAGATCGGAAGGGTTTAAACCTCCTTCTCAAGATTTAATTGTGCCTGAGATAGTTGAGTTTAATTATAAAGAGTCTGCTTTGCTTGAAACTATAGTAGCTGACCTTGCTAATGTAGGAATTGAGATTGAACATTTTGGAGGAACAACTTTTGTTGTTAAATCTTTGCCTGCAATAATAGATGACAAGTCAATTAAACAAATTCTTCGAGATATAGTTAGTTTCATGGTTGAAGTTGATAAAGATATGAACAGGAGAGGTAGGGATTCCTCATCTCTATCTAATTCTACTTTAACTAAGAACGAGTTGCACCATGACGAAACCACAGTGTGGCTTGATAAAATATTAATATTGATGGCTTGTCATAGTGCTATTAGAGCAAATCATAAGCTCGATCAAAAAGAGATAAAACAGCTTCTTTCAGACCTTGAAAAGTGCGATAATCCATACAACTGTCCACATGGGCGACCTACAATTATCTCATTCACAAAACAAGAGTTAGAAAAGCGATTTAAAAGGATTTAAAAGTGATTTATCCCCACTGATTAAATCTATCCATTTTTTTCTCCCCGATTTTACTTGAGATTTTCTCCAAATAAATATATTTTGTGAATAATAAGATAGATACTAAATGATATTCACAAAATATAATATTGAGGTAAGTAATGGGAATACACGAAAGAAAACAGCGAGAAAAAGAGCAGAGGCGTAAGCAGATAATGGAAGCCGCCAGAAAAGTTTTTTCCGCTAAAGGTTTCAACAGAGCTACAATGGAGGAGATTGCGGGTGAAGCAGAGTTAAGCCCTGGCACTCTTTATCTATATTTCAAAAATAAAGAGGAACTGCATACTTCGTTGTCAATTGATATTCTTGAATATATAACTGTTCAAATGAAAAAATTTATCAACCGAGATGATATTAATGCCGAACAGAAGATGCACTTATTAAAAGATACCTTTATGAATGTCTATGAATATGATCCAATGGTATTGATAAATCTCTTCCACCTTCAATCGGGCGAAACATTAAAAAATCTATCTCCTGAAGTTATTGAAGAGCTGAAAGAGACCTCAGCCGATGCCTTATCTGCTATAACGTCAATTGTTAATGAAGGTATAAATCAAGGTATCTTTGTAAAACGTCATCCTGTGGCTCTTGCCGATATAATATGGGCAACTTATTCAGGGGTTGTTCTATGGGTTGATAGTAAAAGACTTTTAAATAATGAAAAAGATTTTGTTAAGCAAACCATTGAGACAGCGTTTGAGATTATGGTCAATGGTTTTAAGAAAGAATAATCGTCTGAAGAATTTTTCTTTCTATACTCTTCTCTAAGAATTTCCTAAAATTATCTATTTAATAACGATAAATATAATAGGTTTTAGATAAATGTAGTGGGGGATTACTTGTCTCCACTACATTTTGACAAAAAATATTTAACCCAAATTGTTTGGTTTGCACACTAATTTTATCTACAAATTGCCATAATCTAAAGGCTACTCTCCCAAATACGCTTTACGAATTTCAGGGTTATGAAGAAGCGAAGAAGCCTTATCTTCAAGTGTAATTTGACCTGTTTCAAGTACATAACCTCTTGTTGCGGCTTGAAGTGCAAGGTTGGCATTTTGCTCAACAAGCAAAATGGTAGTTCCTTGATTTTTGTTAATATCCGCAATAATATCAAATATTTGATGGATAATTATAGGAGCAAGTCCCAAAGAAGGTTCGTCAAGAAGAAGAACTTTTGGCTTTGTCATCAATGCTCTGCCAATAGCAAGCATCTGCTGTTCTCCTCCTGATAGCGTCCCACCTTTTTGGCGATTTCTCTCTCCAAGAACAGGGAATAGGGAATAGACATGCTCAATATCTCTCTGAATCTCTGGTTTATCGTTTCTATAAAATGCACCTAAAATAAGATTTTCTTCAACTGTTAGGCGTGGAAAGATGCGGCGACCTTCAGGCACTTGGCATAAACCAAGTGGTGGTAGTTTCTCAGGGGCGATGTTTTTCACAGAAACTCCATTATAAAATACATCGCCTTTTTCAAGGGGAACAATTCCGCAGATAGTCATAAGTGTTGTTGACTTTCCTGCACCATTTGCACCAATAATTGCCACAACTTCACCAGGATATATTTTAAGAGATACATCTCTAAGTGCTTTAATGCTTCCATAGCCAGAGTGGACATTTTTCAATTCAAGAATCGGTTGAGCTGACATTTATAATTACTCCTTCTCTTCGGATATTTATGATGTTTCGTTCCTATATTATTTAGGATATGGTTAATAACATAAGAGCGTTATTACAATTAAGATTTATTCTCCATCATTTTTTTTCGCTTTGCAGCGATGAGTCCTGATGGTCTAAAAAGCATCATAATAATCATAGTTAATCCAAAGACAAGCATTCTATAAGATTCAAGTTCACGAAATACCTCTGGAAGTACAATCAATGCGATAACACCAAGTATAATTCCAGGAATTGAGCTCATTCCACCTAAAACTACCATAGACAGGACCATTACAGATTCAAGAAATGTAAAACTCTCAGGACTTACGAATTTCATTCTTGCAGCAAATAATGCACCAGCAAAACCTGCAAATACAGCACCCATTGCATAAGCAAGCAGCTTATAATAAAAAGTGTTGACCCCCATAAGTTCGGCAGCAGTCTCATCTTCCCTGATTGCCTCTAATGCTCTACCTATTCTTGAAAAATTGATTCGCGTAACAGCAATAATTGTAAGAATGGCAAGAACCAAAGCAAAATAATAAAATATCTCAAGTTTTTTTACCCAAAAGATTTCAAAAGTAAGTCCATTTTCCATAACAGGACGGAGAATACCGATTGTCTTTACACCAAGAATACCATTAGGACCGTTAGTTAAACTCATCCAGTTATTAAGAATAATACGGACAATTTCGCCAAATCCTAAAGTTACAATGGCGAGATAATCGCCTCTCATTCTTAAAGTTGGATAGCCCACAATACAACCAGCAATACATGCGGATAGTCCAGCAAGCGGAAAACAGACCCAAAATCCTACTCCGTATTTAACATTTAATATTGCGTATGTATATGCTCCTACCCCATAAAAGGCGATATGCCCAAGATCAAGCATACCAGCAAGCCCAGCAACTACATAAAGTCCAAGTCCAAGGCAGATATATAGAAGTACATTAATGGCAACATCTGTAGGATACCTTCCTGTTAATATTGGATATATAACCGCACCAATCAAAAGAGCAGATTTCCATATCCATGAAGGCATATTTTGAACCATTTCGCTAAGTTTTTGGCTTGTATTTACAATAGGTTTTGTAAAAAATTTAAAATTTCCACTACTGTTAATTATATAAATAATAAAGCAGATGAATGTGCCTGATAAAATATATAGCCATACAGTTATTGTTTGTTTAAATGAAAGTGTGCCGTCAGGATGGATACCCAAAAGAGGCCATAAAAGACCGAGCAACCACAACATTGCAATTGCATATTGTTTCCAGATTTTTTTAAACTCTTGTATCATCGATATTCTCGCCCATAATTCCTGTTGGTTTAAAATAGAGAACCCCAATCAGTATAATAAATGCAAATACGTCTTTGTATTCTCCTGAAATATAGCCCGCACCAAATATTTCGACCATACCAATAATAAGACCACCAAGCATTGCACCTGTAATATTGCCAATACCGCCAAGCACTGCTGCAGAAAAAGCCTTAATACCCGGAAGAAATCCCATATCATAACGAACAGAGCCATAATACAATCCCACCATAATCCCCGCTGCTGCTGCAAGCCCCGCACCAATTGCAAATGTAAGAGATATAATATTATTGCTTCCAATGGCAACAAGTGCTGACATAGTCTTATCTTGAGCCGTAGCACGCATTGCCATTCCAATCTTTGTTTTGAATACAAGAAGATTTAAGGCTACAAGCAAAGCTCCCGTAAGGCATACAATAAGAACTTGAAGATAACCAATAGTTATAATTCCAAAGTTAAAACCACCTTGGAAAAGTTCACTTGGGTAGGCTTTGTCATACACTCCTTGAGTGAGCATCAATCCATTAGAGAGAAATATAGATACTCCCAAAGCTGACAAAAGTGCAGCAAGGCGAGCCTCTTTTCTTAATGGTTTATATGCTATTTTTTCAACACCAATTGCAAGATATGCACAATACATCATAGCAAGTGCAAAAGATGCTGTCAGACAAAATATAGGATGGGTCTCCATATAACCAAGACCTGTAAAAAAGCTTAAAAATATAACGCCAACATAGCCACCGGCTGCAAAAAATTCGCCATGTGCAAAATTTATCAACTGTATAACACCATAGACCATGGTATATCCCAGTGCAATCAGTGCATAAATGCCGCCAAGTGTAATACCGTTAATTAGCTGCTGAATAAAAGAATCCATTTTATTTTTTCACATTTTTTATGAGATTTGGCGAGATGACCCTACCTTTTTTAAAGATATTTAAAATAAAGTAGGGTCGTTGAATTGAAACTTTAGGGAGATGTTAAACCAGCCTTGTTAAATCTGCTTAACTCTCTGTATTATTTTATTAAACCTTTTGCGGGATCCCAATAGGGAACAAACTGACCATTTTGCACTTTAAAAGCAATATAAGAAGAGCCAGAATCACCGTTTTCTTTAAATTTTACATGCTTAGAAGCACCATTAAAGTCAAGTTTCATAAGCTCTGCTTTAATTTTGTCAGGCTCTGTTGAGCCAGCAGCTTTAATAGCTCTTAAAAGAGCTATTGTAGAATCATAAGCATAGGTTGCATAAGCAGCTATTTTACCATATTTAGGCTCATATATCTGCTGAAACGCTTTATATTCTGGAGTTGTAGGATCAGTAAAACCATAAGTTAAATAGACACCTTCAGCAGCATCTTTTGCAACTTCCATAAATTTTGGCTGAAATGTAGCATCTTGAGTAACAATTTGGGCTTTGATCCCCATTCTTTTTGCCTGAATGCTCATAAGAGCAGCTGGTGAATAACCCTGAAGAGACATGTATAAAATATCAGGATTTGCGGCTTTAACTTTCGTAAGAACTGCTGAAAAATCCTTATCTCCCTGATTAACATGATCATGAGTAACTACATTCATACCAAGTGCTTTAGAGTTTTTAGAAACACCATCTGCAAGACCCTGTGAATATGTAGTTTTATCGTCAATAATAAATATTGTCTTTGCATTTAAAGATTCTTTCATAAATTTTGCAGCAGCAGGAGCTTGATCATCATCTCTTCCGCACATTCTGAACATGTATGGAAGTCCACGATCTGTAACTTGCTCATTTGTAGAAGCCGGAGTAATCATAACAATTTTAGCTTCATCAAGTGTCTCTGATGCAGGAATTGTGCATGATGAGCAGTAAGCACCAATTACACCAACGACTTTAAGGTTGATGAGTTTATTTGCAGCAGCAACAGCATTTCTTGGATCGCACACATCGTCTTGTGGAAATAATTCAATTTTATCATAACCGGGAATTCCACCTTCTTGTTTCTCAAATACTTCAATAGCTGTAAGAACACCATTTTTGATGTCTGTTCCGTCAGAAGCATAGGGACCAGTAAGAGGACTCATTGAACCGATTTTGAGTGATTCAGCAGATGATGCTGAAATAATAAAAAGAGTGGTAATAATAGCCATTACCATAATTGAAAAATTTTTTTTACTCATTGCGTTCTCCTTAAAAATTTTAAATAGTGGGTTGATAAAAAACAATAAAGATGGATTAAAACAATAATAATTTAATGAAAAATTATTTAATATCTAAGTTTGGCTAATCATGTTTAGCAGCAGGTTGTCCAAGATACGCTTCAATAACTTTGGGGTTATTTTGAATCTCTTGTGGCGAGCCTTCAGCAATTTTAATACCATGTTCAACACAAACAATACGATTACAAACACCCATAACGACTTTCATATCATGCTCTACTAAAAGGACATCAATTCCACGCTCTGATATTCTTGCAATATCTTTCATAAGCTCTGAACTTTCAGATGGATTCATGCCAGCTGCTGGTTCGTCAAGCAAGAGGACTTTTGGTTCTGAGGCAAGTGCTCTTGCGATCTCAAGTCTTCTTTGGGAACCGTAAGGTAAATTTGATGCTACAGAATCAGCGAATTGAACAACACCCATGAATTTAAGAGCTTCTAATGCCTTCTCTTTTATATAAGCCTCTTCAGCTTTTTGGGAATTTGTTCTAAGCAAAGCCCCCATAACACCTTTATTTGAACGGCAATGCATTGCCACCATAGTATTTTCAAGTGCAGTCATCTTTGAGAAAAGACGGATATTTTGAAAAGTTCTTGCAACTCCTCTTGAAAAAATTTCATGGGGCTTTTTCCCAAGAATACTTTCACCTTCAAATATAACATCCCCCTCTGTTGGTTTATAAACACCTGTCAACACGTTAAAAATTGTCGTTTTACCAGCACCATTTGGTCCTATTAGACCAAGTATCTCTCCAGTGTGTATGGCAAAACTTAATTCAGAAAGGGCATAGAGTCCGCCAAATCTAACCGTAATATTTTTTAATTCTAAATGTGCCATATTTCTTAACCATTTAAACTCTTAGGTAGTTGTTGGAACTGACAGGATTGAATATCCTGTGTGAGATGCGAAAAATAGAAAAACAAATAGTAATTATGATGCGAAATTTTGTTGATAAGTAATCATTATTAGTCATCATTAATGTGATATGCTTTAATAATTTTGCAGTTTACTTATAGAGTTTTACTCAGCATGTCAACAAAAAATTAACTTCATTAAATCTTAAAAAATGTCTCATGGAATATTATGAAATCAAAATATAATTGAGATTCATAAAATAATCAATCTTAATGGTTAGACCATTACTATTATGCTCAAAATTTTTTGTCAAGTTTTTTTAAAGGAGAAAATGAAAATTCTTGCAATAAGAAAAGCACATAACCTTCATTTATCTCCTTAGATAGAGAAGGGTATGTGCTTTTGGGGTTCATTTTTATTTAATTTAAAACTATTTTATAAGCCATATACGCACCACATTTGATAAATATAGGCTTTACGTAATTATCAAAATGCCAAAACCATTGATTTTGCACATTCACTGCGTAACATCAATTTATAAACCTATTTCTTTATACTTTAAAGTCTTATTAGTGATGACCGTTATTTCCCTTATTACTACAACAAGTTCCGTGATGAGCATCATCGTCTCCATGATGTCCACCTTTTCCGCTTGCTGTATCAACAATGGTTTTTACAACACAAAACGTCATACCAAGACTCAAAATAATTATAGTATACCACATACCACCAAAAAAGAGGTAATGTCCTGCGTCCCATGCCCATTCAAAAGAAAATGGAAACATAAATATTCTCCTTTTTTAATCTGTTTACTTAGCGTCGTAAAGTTCCTGCTCTTGCGGGAACACAGGTAGATAACGGTATGCTAAAGAAATAAGGATAACACCATAAGCTACAGGAAGAATTGTTGTTGCAATCTCCTGCCAACTTGGCACATACAATGCCCATGTATCAAAACTCATTACAGGCACAGCCATTACTTGAAGCACCATAACCCAACGATTTAAACAAACACCAAAAACACCAAGCAATATTGCGACAAGCAGAAGTTTGTTATTCTCTCTATATTTTTTTACAGTAAGAATAACTGCTGGGACAATACCACCTAAAACAATCTCTGCAAAAAGTATCCAAATACCGTAAAATGAGTTATTTGAATAAAAATCTATCAAAGAGAATCCCATATCAGGAGCAGTAACAAAAGCCCAATATATAGTGTCAATAATTTTTGCAATGATATATGTGGTTATCATCCAGCCTGAAATTTTTGCAAGAATATGGACAACATTATCTTTAACCAATTTTTTGCGGGTAATTCCTTCAAAAAGTTTTGTAACAGTTAAAGTAAAGCAAGGTCCATAAGCTGCTGCTGACCATGTAAAAAGAAAGAATGTCCACGGCCAGACAAGTAATCCCTCTCTATATGCAAATGGGCGGCCATAAAGAACGCCAGCAACACCACCAAGAGAACCTTGATGGAAGCATGACAAAAATGCACCTGTTGCAGCAAAAACAGCCATTACACTGTGCATATTGTGGCTTAAATTATGAAAAAAAGGAACTTTGTCAATCTGGCGGTTTTCAAGGATAAGTGGAATAAACTCAATAGTAAGAACACTGAAATATAAAGATAGACAAAATGCAACTTCAGTGAGCATAGAGTGAACATTTGCGTGCCAAAATATAAACCAGCCTCTAAGCGGCTGACCAATATCAATGGCAAGAATCAATAAAGCCGAGCTGTAGCAGATAAATCCAATAACAACAGCAAGGTTTATGATATTTTTAAGTTCGTCAATCCCAAATACATATTTGAGAAGTCCTGTAAAAAAAGCTCCTCCTCCAATAGCAATAACAGCAAGATCAGCCCATATCCAGAGGGCAAAACCATAATAATCGTTCATGTTGGTCTGGTTTAGCCCTTTAAGCCAACACAGCCCCATGGCATAAACGCCCCACAGAAGAACAGCACCAACTACCGCAATACCTGTTGCAAACACAGGAAACGGACAGCGTTTTGCTCCTTTGGGAATTAATGCAGAATCCATATTATATTACTCCTACGTTTATGTTTTTATAAATTTGTAATCCATTACAACAAACAGAGATGATATAAAATTAGATAGAATCAAAATATAACCACAAAAGGCTATTTTGATTTTTCCCACTCTCCATCACGATAGTTGTCGCCAGCTTTTCTTACCCACTCACGCTCTGAGATGTAATAAACCTTTGGGTTGGTCTGAAGCCTCTCTAAAAGACGAAAAGCCTTTGGGTTTCTTGGTTTTCCACACTGATGCGTATCAGGTTTAACAAGTTTGGAAACTTCATGTTCAGGATTATTCAAATCGCCAAATGTTATTGCACCAGCAGGACACGCTTGAGTACAGGCTGTCTGATATTCCCCTTCTTCAATATTATCTCTTCTCTCCTCATGATAGGCTCTGTCTCTTGCTGCTTGGTATCTGTGATAGCAAAAACTACACTTTTCAACAACACCTCTCATTCTTGGAGATACACTTGGGCTTAGATACTCCTCCATACCGTCAGGCCACTTAGGATCCCACCAGTTAAAATATCTTGCATGATAGGGACACGCTCCCATGCAGTAACGGCACCCAAAGCATCTGGTGTAAATTTGGCTTACAATACCTGTATCATATCCATAATCTGTTGCAGTTGCAGGACATACAGATACACATGGAGAATGTCCATGATCTCCTTTTCCTCCGCAGTGCATACATGGTCTTGGCATATAGCAAATATCTGTGTCAGGAAATGGTTTGCCGTTGGTGAGTTTAAAGACCTTCATCCATGTAATACTATCTTTTTTATTCGTTTCATCTTCTTTAAACGGAACATTATTTTCAGACATACATGCAACCATGCAAGAGCCGCATCCTGTGCATTTGTCCAAATCAATAACCATTCCGAATTTATATGCTTTTCCGTGGTTATCTTGTGTCATCGGAACCTCTTAACCAAATTATATTTAAGCCTTTGAAATCCTTGCTCTGATTCCCCATGCAGCATCTAATCCTGAAGCAGGATCAACAACTGATCCTATCAGATCATTTACATTTACACCTTTACCGCCAATATATCTATTTTCAAGTGGTCCAATATTTTTACTTGTCCCGCCTGTAACAGTAATTATACTTGTTGCACCTTTTTTGCCTGTTAAAGCAGTTCCATCTTTTCTAAGCACCTGACCAATCCCGCTAATTGTGTGTCCAAGACCTTCTGGAATGGCGACAACATCGGGCATTATACCATCAAATAGATTAACTCTAACTTTTGCCTCCCCAACAGGAGTTGTGATTAGAGCATAATCTCCATCAGAGACCCCAACTTTATCTGCTGTTTCAGGATTAATTTCGATAACGGTATCGTTCTCAAGAAGAACTGTATCTTCAACAGTTTTAACTGCAAAAGGCGATGATGCAAATGTAGCGGATGCAAGCCTTATAGTGTCAATTGGCATAAGTGTTAGAGGATACGATTTTGCTTCTCCTTCTAATGGCGTAATGCCTTTAAAACCAGCGAAAATTGAGAAATCAACAACAATCGGGGCTGCTGGAGGAGTAAACTCTGATGCAATATATCCCTCTTCTGAAAGAGTTGCAAAGCTATCCCCAATAATGCTTTCAAGGCATTCTTGATAATTTTCCCACGGAAAACTTGATGCAACTGTTCCCTCTACTGCTTTAGCAATCGCAATAACTGCATCACCAGGGTGTTTTGTATCAAAAACTGGTCCTGCAACAGGTTTTGAAAATGCTGTAATATTTTGAGCAAGAGATGCTCCACTTTGAATATCTTGAGACATCTCAAGAAAGGTGTGGCTCGGAAGGATAACATCAGCAAGTTGTGCTGTATCGTCCATGTAAGATGAAAAACTAACAACAAAAGGAATCTTGTTTACAGCAGCCTTTACAGCTTTGGTATTATGAAGAGTAAAGCATGGATTTGCATTATAGACCATCAAAAGCTCTACAGGGCTTTTTTCTGATGCGTTGATAACTTCAAACAGCTTTGTAAGTGAGGCTGACGTAACAACTTGATTTGAAACTGCTGAAACAACAGAACTAAAAACACCAGCATCTGCAGAACCAGAAACTCCAGAAACTAAAGAGTCAACTGCCCCAATAGGTGATTTAGCATAACTCTTTGTTGCTGAGTCGTCCATTTCAAGTGAAGACCAAGTTAAAGTATCTTGTCGTTCAACTGTCCAGAATCCTCCAGCTTTATTTATATTACCAGTAAGGCAATTTAAAGCATGAACAGCGGCAAATTCCATAAGGCTTCCAGCACTCTCTCCTTTTCCTCTGCCTGCAATAGCTAAAGGCGATTTTGCTTTTGCAAACTCAGACGCAACAGCTTTTATTTTAGAAGCATCAATACCAGTTGTTCGAGATACCAACTCTGGTGCATACTTTTCATTTACAAATTTTGCAAATGCTTCAAAGTCTTTAGCATTCTTAATAAATTCTGCATTATAGAGATTACCTGAAATGATGGCACTGCATATACCAAGTGCAAGGTCTGCCTCAGTTCCGGGTTTTGCTGGAAGCCATGTGTCAGCACTTGCTGCTGTGTTAGATAGTCTATATTCTACCTGAACAAGTTTTGCTTTCCGCTCTTTTCTTGAGCTATTGGCAATAAAATTGGTTACAGGAGAACCCCAACCTTCAATAAAACCAGCACCAAAGCTGATTACATAATCAGAATTGGCAAGATCAAATGATGCAAAAGCCTTTAAGCCGTGTATTCTTGAAATCAGCATCTCCCAGCTCTTCTCCATAGTCTCTAAAGTATAGAAATTTTGTGAGCCTACAGATGTTAGGAGCCGCTTGTAAAGCCCAGCTACAGAGCCTTTATCAGTTGCAGATACACACGCAAGAGATTCTGCCATACCTTTTTGGCGTAACTCTTTAACCTTTCCGGCAACAAGAGCAACTGCTTCGTCCCAAGAAACCTGTTTCCAAGTATCTCCACTTTTAACCATAGGGAACTGTACTCGTGAAGGATCATAGAGATACTGTAATCCTGATATACCATGCAGACATATTCCGCCATCATTTACAGGATAACCTTTTTTACCTTCAATTTTAATTGCTCTTCCATCAACTTTTTTTACACTGATTCCACAATTTCCCGGACACAGTGTACAGATAGTATCTTCAAATGTAATCTCTCCATCATTAGGAACGGGTGTCCATGGCCAGTTCTGGCTCCAGATGGAAGAGTCATCGGTAAGTTTCCAAGGCATAGGAGAGAGAGTAACGCCAGCTGCTGCTCCAAGTCCAAGTCCCAGGAAGCTTCTTCTGTCTATTTTCATAGGTTATTTACCTCAATAAAATTTAAACAATTTCAAATACAAGGTCAGTATCTTTCTACTTATGACACTGAAAACAAGCTCCCTTGCTTCCTGTTTCCTCTTGATGGCACTCAGCACAATCATCCATCTTCATACGATCCCAAGAGTTCTTTTTAACTCCCCAGATGTTTTCTCCCCAGATGTCGCGGCTATAGCCTGTGATTCTGTTTTCCTGATACGGCTTCATGGTTGTCGATTCACCAATATGACCATGACAAGTTACACAATCCATTTTAGCACCAGTTACATGGGCAGCATGAGAGAAGAATACGCAATCTGGCTGTTTTGAGTAGATATGCCAAGGTACCTCGATACCTTTTTCAACATACTCAGTCATAAAAATTGCCTCATCTTCTGTCTCTCCAAGCTGGCTTTCGTGGCACTCTATACAGGCACTGTTTTTGGGAACACCTGCAAAGGTTCCATCATCTCTAAAAGCATGACAGCTCTCACAACCTCCAGTCTCTGCAACATGAAGGGCATGGTTAAAGTTAAAAGGCTGCTCTTTTTTTGAATAGAGCAGACTTGGAAACAGTAACCAGCCAGATAGAAAACAGATAGCAAAAGATGCAATAAAAAAAAGGACACCCATGCCGACACCTGAGTCTCCCTTATCTTTTTTATCGCAGCAATGTACGCCTGTTTTCTGCTCACCAGACTCTTCATCTTCTGTAGTATCCGATGAACTGTTTTCAGTTTTCTTTTTTAGTTCACTCATTGAAAACCCCATTAATTAAAATTGTTGATAATACTACTAAAATCACATTACTACTTAGTACATTAACAATACTACTTAAAACATAAGCAGCTTCGCTGCAATTGTTGTTAAATTAATTTTAGCTATAAATATTAATTGGAAATTAAAAAACACCTAAAAATGAAGAGATAAATAAATGAGGCAGTCTATATTAATATCCATTATTATTGTCAAGCAGCAATTCTAAATTTGAGAGACATTTAAGCATAGCTGTGAAGACCCGGAAGCAGATTAACCCCAAAATAGGTAAACAATACAGCCATAAATCCAACTATTGAGACCCACGCAATCCGTCTGCCATGCCACCCTCTCATCATACGAAGGTGAAGCAAAATAGCATAAACAAACCATGTGATAAGAGACCAAGTCTCTTTTGGATCCCATGACCAGTAAGTTCCCCAAGCTGAATTTGCCCATACTGACCCTGTAATGATGCCAATTGTTAGAAATAAAAAACCAAACATAACCATTTGGTGAATTAACTCGTCCATTAAATCTAATGATGGTAATTTGGAAAAAAGAGAGTGTAAATGGGTTTCTGTTTTATTGTTATTGTCTGATATTTGTAATCCTTTTCCTGAGTCATTAGGTTTTATTAGATACATTATACTGAATCCAAACGCAACTGCAAACCCAGCATATCCTAAAAAGCAGGTGATTACATGGGCAATCAGCCAATTACTTTTAAGTGCGGGGATCAAAGGAGTTATCTTATCAGAAATTGAGGGAGATAGCGAAGCGTATGCAATTGCAAGAAAGATAAGCGGTGTTGCAAATACTCCGATTATTCTTTCCCGATATTTTAGCTCTACAAAGATGTAAAGTGCAGCAGCAGTCCATGAGAAAAAAACTAATGATTCATACATGTTAGAAAAAGGAGCATGACCATAACCCATTTTATAAGATTCAATCCATCGAAGGATTATACCCATCGTATTTCCTGTAAAACCAGCAGTCAGAATAAAAAAACCTGCTTTTGCCATAACCTCTTTTTTAAATGTCCACGACCCAATATATAGGACTGAGGCAAAAGCATAAACAAATGTTGTAACTGACAATACTATAGAACTATTCATAAAATTATATATTTCCTTATGTTGACATATTTACTATTGAAAGTTGTTGTTTATCCCTAAAATCTATATTTGTTTAATTTTTGACACTATGTTTGTAACTTTAAGTTTCATTCCCTGACTGTTTTTATTAGCACTACCTGATACAATTATAGTTAAACCTCTATCTGCTTTTATCATCTCTACGCATATAGTTTGGTGAGACATAAAAAATGTGATCCAACATCCAATAATCATAAATATAAAACCTAAATAAACATACCAAACTCCAGGGTCTTTAGTTACTTGAAGTCCTGTATAATATTTCTTATCATAATCTTCAATTTCAAATGAAAATGCACCACGCCTCATTTTATCAAATGTTGGAAATTTAATAGGAATATATATCTCTTGTTCGTCAGTATGATTTTTGTCATCGCTATTATTTACTTCATCTTGTTTATCAGTATTTACTTTATCATGTTTATCGTTATGCTTTTCTATAAGTTTTCCAACAAAGCCTTCTCCAAGATTGTGTCCTTGAAAATTATATCCATGAACAAACTCTGTTAAAGTAAATTTCCCGCCTGATTCAGGAATATCAATAGTTTGACCAATCTCCATTTTTTGAGAATAGGTCATTGAACTCTCTTTGCTTGTAATTTTAAACAAAGCACTTTTTGCCGAATCTACTCCGTAACTTGATTGGTAAAAGCTTAAACCTTTATAACGCAGGGGTGAATTTACGATAATATCCTTTGTAAATAGCTCTTTTTCATTCTCAATAACAGTTAGATTTGATTTAAACTCCTCTGGTTGACCTGTATCGTAAAAAGTTACACTAAAAGAGTTGCACCGAATCTTGAATCCAAGCTCAACTGCTGTTTCGTTATCTCTAAGGAAAGCTGAATCAACTGTTGCACCTTCTGGTATAGCCACAAATGCCTTAAAACCCCATAAACTTCCAATCACAGCACCAGCAAGCATAAACAAGATACTTAAATGAACAACATAAACTCCAAATCTTGTCCATCTGCCACGTTCAGCAAAAATTGCAATACCACCTTTATAATTATGATCATCATTAGCAGGCAATTTTTCTTTAATAGCAACTCTAAAATTTTTCTTTATAAAGTCAAAATATTTATCTTCAATAGCTTCTAAATCATGTTCTAATTCAAATATCTCTTTATTTTTAAGGTGTCTAAATCTTTCGATATTAAATGTTATTTTATCAGGAAATATAATTTTCCATGTAGTTTTAAGTTTATCAATAGAACAGACAATAATGTTAATTGCCAATAGTATAAGAAGTAGCACAAACCACCATGCACTATACATATCAAAAATATCAAGTGCATTGAATAGTTTAAAGAATACTTCACCATACTTACTTATATAAAATTGCTCTGTCCCATTTTGAGGAATTATAGTTCCAATTACAGATGTTGATGCAAGCAAAAGCAAGACTATAACAGTGAGCTTCACCGAAGTAAAAAATTTCCAGACAGAATTGCTGGATTTTAAATTTCCAGATAACTTTTCAGAATTTATTGTCATTATTATTATTCCATTGCGGGATCAATTTATGTAAAACATATTTTAATATTAAGTCTAAATTTTAATCATTAAATTACTCATTTTTTAATAATCATTGAGCAACCCATTTTTTTACAGATTGAAACACGAGCTCTCTTTTGAGCGGTTTTGTTAGAAAATCATCCATACCAGCTTCAAGACATTTATCTTCAAACTCCTTCAGTGCATTTGCTGTTAATGCCACAATAGGTACTCTGGGGTATTTATGTTTTTCAAGTTCACGGATTTTTCCAATACCTTCTTTCTCAAGTTCACGTATTCTACGAGTTGCCTCAAGTCCATCCATTTCAGGCATGTTAATATCCATGAATATAAGATCAATGCCTTCTGCTTTTTGAATATAGCTTGATACTGCCTCAACCCCGTTGCTGGCAATTTCAACATTATATCCACCTTTTGAAAGCATTATTTTTGCCATCTTTTGATTTACAGGATTATCTTCTACAAGCAAAATTGTAATTGAGTGTTTAAAACTTTCAGCTAATAGGTGGGTTGTGAGAATTGTATTTCCCTCTGGCTCATTTTTTTGATCAGCAGAATTTTTCTCAAGTCCAAGTATTGCCGAGATCATTGTAAATAATTTTTTTCTTTGAATAGGTTTTGAGAGAAAGCCATTATATCCAGCTTTACGACATTTATCAGCACCACCCGGGTCTGGAGATATACAAACTAACAGAGGAATTTTTGAGTGTTCACAAGATAGATTTCTTAAAGATTCTGCAAAATCAAGATGCTCATGACTTTTTACTCCAGCATCAACAATACCAACGTCAAAAAGGTTGCTATTCTTTTTGTTTTCATAATCAATTTGTTCTTGGCTTGTTCTACTAATATTTTGATCAACATCATCGTTGTTGCTGCAACTTTTTGCATTACGAAAAAAATCAATAACATCTCCTCCGTTATCAAATAAAGTTACATCCATACCAGATTGATTTAGCTCATTTATTATGATTTCTCTTAAAGGTGTGTTTTTTGATACACACAAAAATGCTTTTTTACCTTTAAGTCCAACTGGTCTAAACCTCTTCATAGCTGTATGGGTTTGCTTTTTAAGATGTGAGGTAAAATGAAATGTGCTTCCCTTGCCAAGTTGGCTTTCAGCCCAAACAGCCCCCTCCATCTTTTCAGCAATCTTTCTGCATATAGCAAGCCCTAAACCTGTTCCGCCAAATTTCCTTGTTGTTGTCTCGTCAGATTGCTGAAAAGGCTCAAATATAGCTGTTAACTTATCTTGAGGAATTCCTATTCCACTATCTTTAACAGATGCTTGAAGTATTACATCATTTTCTGTCTCATCTTTAATATCAAGAGAGAGTTCAATTACACCAGAAGATGTAAATTTTGCAGCATTTCCAAGAAAATTTAGCAGCACCTGTCTAAACCTATAGGGGTCGCCAATCACAAGACCCGGAACAGAATCAGAGATACGGCATATCATCTCAACCTTTGACTCATTAACCTTGCTTCTAACAACTTCTAATGCCTCAAAGCATAGAACTTCAGGATCAAACTCAATTTTTTCAATACTTAACTGACCAGCCTCAACTTTAGAAAAGTCAAGAATATCGTTCACCACAGATAAAAGAACCTCACAACTTATCTTTGCATTTTGAACATACTCTTTTTGCTCATTTGTAAGTGAGGTATTGTAAAAAATATCAATATATCCAAGAATACCATTAAGCGGAGTTCGTATCTCATGGCTCATATTAGCAAGAAAATCTGTTTTTGCCCTGGAGGCAGCTTTTGCCTCTTCAGCTAATGCGTTGGCTTTTACTGCTAACTCTTTTGCCTCATTAGCAAGAGCATTTGCTTTTTCCATAGCAAGATTAAGTTCAAGGTTTGTTTTTCTTAAATTAAGAAGGGTACGTTTCTCGCGTTCAATTCTTTCAATTCGTGCAACAGCGGAGTTGATACCAAAAGGCTTTGTCATGTAATCAGAAGCCCCTGCATCAATAATATCAACATAAGAGTATTCACCTGAAAACCCGGTCATAATTATGAAATCAAGTTCGGGAAATTTACTCTTCACTTTCTTCATAAATTCAATCCCATCCATAACAGGCATGGATATATCTGATATGACAAGATCAAATTGCTCGTTACAGATCATTTCGTAAGCAGTTATAGCATCTTCAGCCTCATTACACAAAAATCCAATGACCTGAAAAGACTTCACTAAGATTGATCGAAGTCCCATGTCATCATCAACAACAAGAATTTTTTTTATCAGAGAATTCTCATTAATGCGTTTTTTGTTCATTGTTTTCTTCTAAAGACCTCACAACCTAACAGCCCCTCTATTTAAAAAGTCAAACGCTCTTTAATTTATTTATTCATTGACTCTTTCTACATAAGAGCGAGTTCTTGTATCTATTTTCACAAGCTGCCCCTCTTCCACAAATGGAGGAACCTGAACTTCAAAACCTGTCTCAAGAGTTGCTGGCTTTGTGCTACCTGTTGCGGTATCTCCTTTTGCCCAAGGGTCTGATTTGACAATTCTAAGATTGACAAAGTTTGGTAAAGTCAAACCAATTGCCTTACCATTGAAAAATAGTGCGGTGCATACCGTGTTCTCTTTTAGAAGTTCAATAGCATCTCCAACTTGATCTTTGCTTAGAAATTCCTGTTCATAATTGGCAGTGTTCATAAAACAGTAGCTATCTTGTTCAGCGTAAAGATACTCCATCTCATGCTCTTCAAGAGATGCCTCTTCAAACTTTTCACCAGAGCGGTAAGTCTTTTCAAACTGAACACCAGAAATCATATTTTTGAGTCTGCATTTATAAAGAGCCTGACCTTTTCCCGGTTTTTTAAATTGGAAATCTACAATTATATATGGCTCTCCATCAATTTGAAATTTAAGCCCTTTCTTTAAATCACTTGCATCATACATATATTATATCTCCTGTCTGTTTATATTTAAATTTAAAGTTAAAAGTTGGTTAAAGTCTGTTCATACTAAATGTTCAAAATTAACCGTTTAAAATTTTGGCATCTTTAAACCATATTCAACAAGGATTGGCAATAGCGGATAAAAACAACTTGATTTTTTATCTGAAGTGTAAGAGAAATACCCACTTAACATACCAAATTAACAACTATCGTAAATATAGAGAATTTAATCATAACTATATATAATTTATGCAAAAAAACTAATTTTTTTAATTGTTTTCATTATAAAAATGGGAAATGTAGCGTAAATGAGGAGATAGAGTGAAGATACACCATTTAAGAAACGCAACCTTTATAATTGAGTCTGGAAAAAATTATATTATTGTTGATCCTATGTTAAGTGAAAAAGGTAAACTTCCTCCATTTGCTCTTTTTAGACATAAACCAAGATTTAACCCTACTGTCTCTTTACCTGATAACGCTTTACACATACTCCCAAAAGTAACCCATTGTTTAATTACACACAGTCACACATTTGGATTAAAGGCTTTACAACACACAGATCACCTTGATGCTGATGGAGAACTGTTTTTAAAACAAAATAATATACCTGTTATTTGTAGAGAAGATGATGCTAATTACCTTAAAAAATATGGTATAAATGTTATAACGTCTCTTTATTACTGGGAATCTAAAGAGCTTTCAGAAGAGCTTAAAGGAATAAAAATTACAGCTATTCCAGCAAAACATGGTCATGGCTGGATTCATAAATTTATGGCTAATGGTGCTGGATTTTATATTGAAATTCAAAATGAACCTTCAATTTACATAAGCGGAGACACAGTATATACTCAAGATGTGGAAAGAGTTCTTACGGAGTTTAAACCAAATATTGCTGTTGTAGCTGCTGGCAGTGCATCTTTAGATGTTGGCGGATCAATTTTGATGCCATTAGAAGAAATTATAAAATTTATCCAAAAAGCACCTAATAGAGTTATCCTTAACCACCTTGAAGCCTTAAATCACTGTCCTACAACTCGTAATCAGTTAAAGCTGATACTTCAAGATAAGGTTTTGCTATCAAAAGTTTATATTCCTGATGATGGGGAGATTTTGAATTTTGACACTCTATAAGTTGCTCAAGAGTTAATAATTAGTGTTGGAAAAAAGAATGATAAAAAAAATAAATAACAAACTTGAAAGCATAAACGCATCATTAGTAAATACCATAATATTTTTCATTGGTATGCTTCTAATTGTTATTGCGTTTTTGGTAAATATTCCAGACTGGAAGAACGTACTACTGAGTATTGGCTGTTCATTAATAGCAAGCACAGTGGTTACTTACTTGTCATCAAAATATTTAGTCAAGCTAAATAGAATAAAAAACCTTATAGATATTTGGGGTTTATCTGCAATTTATGAGACAAGGCAAGAGATGAACAGAAGCACTGATATTGCATTTGAAACTCTTGAAAACAACCTTGATATTATTGCATGGGGTTTAAAGTCTTTTCGTGATGCAAAAGATAAAATCGTAAGAGAGAAGGTAAAGAAGGGGCTTAAAATTAGGTTTATAGCCCCTTCACCAGATTCTTATTATGTAAAACAACGGGAGATAGACGAGAGAGAAGTTGAAGGACAGATAAAAAAGACCATAATAGATTTGGAACAGTGGATAGATTCATTAAAAATAACAGCCCCAGATTCTAATAATATTCAAATCAAATATTACAACAGCTTACCAGAAGATTTTTATTTTAGGGTTGATGATTATATATATTTGGGACCATATCAATGGGGTAAATCGAGTCAGCAAACTATTTCTTACGAATTCAAAGGTGTATCATCAAAAGGTTTTATTTACTATAATGATTATTTTGAAAAACTTTGGAGTTCACAAGAATTTTGTAAAAAGGATAATTTGAATGATAATTATAATTGATTTTGGCTCACAGTTTAACCAGTTGATTGCAAGAAGAGTTCGAGAAAATGAAGTTTATTGTCAGATTGAACCTGCTGGAACTTCTCTTGATAAGATAAAGTCTTTGAATCCTGAAGGGATAATTTTATCTGGTGGTCCATCAAGCATTTATGAAGAGAACAGTCCATCTATTGATGTTGGCATTTTCAAACTTGGAATACCTGTTCTTGGAATATGCTATGGAATGCAGTTTATGGTTAATGCTTTTGGTGGAAAAATTGCCCGCCCTAAAAGACGTGAATATGGTTTTGCAACTCTTACAATAAAAGAGGCATCAGCAAAATTTGTAGAAGAGTCGTCAGCATTGTCAGAAAATCAAGAAAAGAGTAAAAGCAAATTCTCTATTTTTAATGGAATTGAGCAAACTTCTCAATGTTGGATGAGCCATGGAGATTCAACTGAATTTTTACCAGATAATTTTGTAATCACAGCATCAACTGAAAATACTGAAATTGCTGCAATTGCTGATGTGAAAAATCGACTTTTTGGTCTTCAGTTCCACCCAGAAGTTGAACACACAATAAACGGCTATGAGATGATCAGTAATTTTCTTTTTGATATTTGCAAATGCAAAAAAAGCTGGAATATGGAATCTTTTGCAAATGGTGCTATATCTCAAATAAAAGAGGCAGTAGGTGATAAAAAGGTTATCATGGGGCTGTCTGGCGGTGTTGATTCATCAGTTGCTGCTCTTTTGATTCACAAAGCAATTGGTAAAAATCTACACTGTATCTTTGTTGATAATGGACTTTTGAGAAAAAATGAGAAAGAGAACCTTGCAAAGAGTTTTACGGCAAACCTCACTAAACAGAGCCTCACCTCTAACCCTGATATGAATATCACCTTTGTTGATGCCAAGCAAAAATTTTTAAACGCCCTAAAAGATGTTACTGACCCTGAAAAAAAGAGAAAAGAGATAGGCAAAATATTTATTGAGGTTTTTGAAGCTGAGGCTGCAAAAATTGAAGGAGCTGATTTTCTTGGTCAAGGCACTCTTTATCCTGATATTATTGAGTCAAAATCTGCGTTTGGCGGTCCAACTTCTGTAATAAAATCACATCACAACGTTGGCGGACTTCCTGAAAAGATGAACTTAAAGCTCATTGAGCCACTTCAGCTTTTATTTAAAGATGAGGTAAGAAAACTTGGTCTTGAACTTGGGTTAAATGAAGATATGGTTTGGCGTCAGCCTTTTCCAGGACCTGGTCTTGCAATAAGAATTATGGGTGCTGTGTCAGAAGAAAGACTACAAATTTTAAGAGAATCTGATGCGATTTTATTGGAAGAGATAAGGCAGGCAGGGCTTTACAGGGAACTTTGGCAATCTTTTGCTGTTCTTCTGCCAGTAAAAAGCGTTGGTGTTATGGGTGATAAAAGAACCTATGACAGTTGTATTGCGATACGGGCAGTAAATAGCAAAGATGCAATGACCGCGGATTGGGCAAGACTTCCACATGATCTTCTTGCAAAGATTTCCAATAGAATAATCAATGAGGTTGATGGAGTAAACCGAGTTGTATTTGATATTACATCAAAGCCTCCCGGAACAATTGAGTGGGAATAGGTTAATATATTTTGATTTAAAATTTTACTATTTAAGGTTTGATAACTTTTCTAAAGTTGTCAAACCTATTTATTATTAGAGACAAATTCGAGTATAAATAGTAGTATTATCGATATATTATAAATAGGCGATATTTTAATGGGAATGGGTATGAATAAGAGATTGGGCGGCAACAGAAGTCTTAGAGATGAGCTTGCTATGCCAGAAGATATTGACGATGATGTTAATGGTATTTCGGAATCTCTCTACAAAGAAGAGTTAAATGAGAGAAAGATCGAAAAACTTAGCAACAGAGTAACTCTTATATCTATTCTTCTTCCATTTTTGATTGGTGCTATTCTTGTTTATGGTTATCTTGATATTAAACAGAGGGTTATAAATATTCACAATTCTGGTCAAACACAGGTTGATGTAGTTGCTAAGGAGTTTGAATCAAAACTCAATGCTTTTGAAGTTGAAATGGCAAAAATAAAATTTGCTCTTGAAAAAGATATTCCAGAACTTAAACAGCAGACAATAGCTATTCAAGACGAGTTGACCCTTATTGCAGGCAGTAAATCAGACAAAGAGGCTACAGATAAAAATATTGAGCTTGTAAAGGCAGATGTTGTAAAAATTGCTGATCAATATCAAGGGGCTTTACATATTCTTGATAGAACAAATCAAGAAACTTTATCTATTGTAAATGAAAAGGCAAAAGAGCTTGAATCAAAAGTTGACACAAAAATATCCTCTATAAAAGATATTGAGACTTCTATCGCAAATATAAAAACAGAGATTGAAAAGAAAGAGGCGGCTTTAAAGACAAATCAAGCTGATATTGAGGCAAAAATAGCATTAGTTACAGCTATTGAAGGTAAGATTGATAGCAAAATTGACTCTAAAGTTGATTCTATAATTGATAAAAAACTTAGTGCTGCAACTGATAAGAAATATGCAGCAATTATTAATGAAAAACTCTCCTCTCATAGCCAATCTCTTGAGAAAAAGGTTGCTGATATTGATCTTTCAGTTGAGTCAAAACTTGCTGCACTTGAAGAGGCAACTCAACTTTTAGCACAAAACAAAGAAGATATTGAAAAATTTAAAAACATTTTAAACTCAAATAGTAAGATTATAGCAAATTTAGATAAAGAGCTAAAAAATCTAAACAATCTGTCTCAACAAAGTGCTACTGATAAAGATTATGATAAAAAATATGTTGATACACAAATCGCTGTTCTTAAAAAGAATCTAAATAACAAGATTGATCAGCTTGATTTGGCTCTTTCCAGAAAGATATTACAGTATGCAACTCAATTAGAAAGTACATTAAGAGCTTATGATTCTAAGAAAAAAGGCGAATCAACAAAAATAATAAAAGCCCCTGAAAAGGGTAAAATTTCAGAGACAGATTTGATTCAATAGAGCTGAAATTCTAATTTTGAAAATGGCTTCTAATGTTGTTTGTAGCCAGCGATAATCGCACGGTTAAATTTTGTAATGAGTCCACTAAAGTGCACTATTTTATAAGTCCATAGTTTTTAGCGGGAAAAGGAAACTCCATGTCAAAACAATATCCAGAGTGTCCCCTATACAACCATGTAACATGCAGAGATTTACATAATCCAAAAGTGTGTGCTCTTATACGCGAGGATAAACAATGCTTTAAGAAGAGGCAGAAAAACAGTAAGCCACACGAGAATGGGCATGAAAATGACAATGAAAACGAAAAAGAATCAGACAATGAAAAATTACGAAGAACTCAATCTCAATAAAATTCATACATATTCTGCTTCTCAAAGAGCTTCAAAAGTTATGACAACTTCAGAAGCTACCCCACCTTTCAAAGGAATGAGTATATCAACATTTTTAAGCTCTCTACCTAACATCCTTAAAGCAAATGATCTTAAAACTATCGCACATTCAATTGTATTGGCACAAAAAAAAGGTAAACCAATAATTGTTATGCTTGGGGGGCATGTAATCAAAACTGGTTGTTCACCAATTTTGATAGACCTTGCAAAAAATGGATTTATAACACATTTTGCCTCAAACGGCTCTGCAGCAATCCATGACACTGAGCTTGCACGTTTTGGACAAACTTCAGAAGATGTTGCTACTCAACTCCAAGACGGCTCGTTTGGAATGGCAGGAGATACTGCTGCATTAGTAAATGTAGCCGCAAAAAGGGCAAGTGAGCAAAATCAAGGTTTTGGTCAAACAGTTGGTGCAATGTTAGTTGAAGAAAATTCCCCTTTTAATCATCGTGCTATTTTGTCAAATGCTTTTTTACTTGAAATTCCATATACACTTCATATTGCAATAGGAACTGATATTGTTCATCAACACCCAGATGCTTCTGGGGCTTCAATTGGTGATGCCTCTTTGCGTGATTTTCGTATATTTGCAGCCTCTGTTGCAAAACTTGGTCAAGGTGGCGTTGTCTTAAACTTTGGAAGTGCTGTGATTATGCCAGAAGTTTTTTTAAAAGCACTCTCTGTCGCCCGTAATCTTGGCTATGATGTAACCAACTTCACCACAGCCAACTTTGATATGATTCAGCATTATCGCCCATCTGTTAATGTTGTAACTCGCCCTGTTATGTCAGGTGGTCAAGGTTTTTCAATAACAGGGCACCATGAAATTATGATTCCTTTTCTTGCTGCTGCAATTTATGAAATGGCTTAAATATTGTGTCAATTTATGAAATGGCTTACACATTGCGTCAATATATGAAATGGTTTAATAAAATCAGCGTATTGCTCATATTGGCAGGTTATTTTTTTATTGCCATGCCATATCTTACCACCAATCCCTTTATTGCATTTGTTGGGGCTATACTCTCTATATTCACTGCATTCTATATATTTGATTCAAACAATATAGCTCAACATGAAAAGATAAAAGGTCAAAAGCAGATAAGTGGTCAATGGTGGGAGATGTTCCTCAACCACCCTGCACGTATGATGCTGACAACTTTTATGGTTCTTTGTTGTTTTGGCACAATACTTCTTATTTTGCCCATCTCTGCTTCAAATAATAATCTATCAGATTCTACTTCAAATAACTCTTTCACATCTCTTATTTCGTCTAATTCAAACGATACTCTGTCCATCTCTACGTCAAATAAGTTAGAGAGCTTTAGAAATAGTATAAATATTATAGACGCAGCATTTACCTCTGTAAGTGCTGTCTGCGTTACTGGCTTAATTGTTCTTGACACACCAAAGGATTTTAGCGTTACGGGTCAGGCATTTATTCTGCTTCTTATTCAACTTGGTGGTTTGGGAATTATGACTATCACCACAGTTGGACTTCATGCTATGGGACGCCGTTTGACTTTACGTCAAGAGAGACTCTTAACAACAATCACAGATACAGATCATAAAGATTTGATTAACTCACTCTCTTTAATTCTTAAATTCACTTTCACTGCTGAAGGCTTTGGGGCAATTATCCTTACTTTACTTTTTTACTACCAAACAGGAGATACTTTCAGTCAAGCTCTATGGCGTGGTCTATTTACCTCAATATCTGCATTTTGTAATGCTGGCTTTGCCCTTCAAAGCGATAATCTTATTCCATATAAGGAGTTCCCTCTTATACTGCACACAGTTGCTTCTCTTATCATTTTGGGCGGCATCGCACCTGCTACAAATTTGCTTATTCCTAAATGGCTAAATGGAAAAAACATACCTGTAGCCTCTTACATTGCTCTTGTTACTACAGCTATTCTATTAGTTTCTGGAACACTATTTATACTTGTGTTTGATTGGAATGGCGTGCTTTCAAATCTCTCTATTCTTGATAAAATTCATAACGCATGGTTTCAATCTGTAACACTTAGAACGGCTGGCTTTAACTCGGTTGATATTGCAGGAGTTACTGCCCCTACATTTCTTATAATGATTTGTCTAATGTTTATAGGAGGCAGTCCAGGAGGAACGGCAGGAGGTATTAAAACTACAACTATGGGAATATTGGTTCTGACTTTCTGGGCAAATATAACTAACCACAAAAGCGTAGTTGTTCTTAGTCGCAGGATTCAGTCAAGAGTAATCTATCGTGCCATAACAATTGCTGCATCTGGTGCTTTAACATGGACAGTCATGGTGTTAATGCTTGAGGTTACGCAGCAGATACCTGTTTCAGAGATCATTTTTGAAGTAACATCTGCAATGGGAACGGTTGGACTCTCTACTGGTGCAACGATGAAACTTGATGAAATAGGAAAAATTATGATTATGCTTACAATGTTTGCTGGTCGTATAGGACCTATAACTCTTTTTATGCTTTTAAGTGAAGAGCGTTCTGATAATTCTTCTCGTTATCAGAACGCTAAAATTTCATTAACATAAGGATTTATTTTATGTCCCAACAGATATTTATTATAGGTCTTGGACAATTTGGAATGTCATTAGCCAGAACTCTATCTGAAAAAGGTGCTGAAGTTCTTGCAGTTGATACAAAAAAACAACTTGTGGAAGAAGCATCTCTTTTTGTTACAGAAGCCTTAGTAATGGATGCAACAGACGAGGCAGAGCTTGCACGCCTTGAGCCAAACAAACGTGATGCTGTAGTATGTGCAATTGGTGATGACTCAAAAGAGGCATCAATTATCTGCACAGCTCTTCTTCGTCAGATGGGGGCACCCCTTATTGTTGCACGGGCAAACGATAAACTTCATCAAAGAATTCTACACCTTGTAGGAGCTAACCAAATAATAAACCCAGAACAAGAGTTTGGGAAAAGGTTTGCCAACCGTCTTCTTTATAGGCATGTAATCTCTGACCGATCACTTGGTGATGATCTTCTTCTTACCGAAATATGTGTTCAGCCTTCAATGGTTGGTAAGAGTTTAATTGATCTTGCTCTTCCAAGACGTTTTGGAGTTATGGTTGTTGCTATAAGACGTGGCGAGTCAAAAAGGATGCTACAGCCATCTCCATCTGATCCTTTGCAAAAAGATGATAATTTAATTATAGTTTCAAGTGAAACCGCAATTCCCAAACTTATAAAAGGAGTATAATCCATGCGTATTGCACAAGCGACACGTATTGGAGCGTGGGTGCTAATCTCTCTTAATCTGCTTATGGCATTTGGTTCTATATGGATTTTTATGCGAATGTCTCCCGCAATCAAAGAGATTATTGAACAAAACGAACACTCTTTTCAAGCGTGTGAAGAGATGCTTGCATCTCTATCTATGATGATAGATGGTTGCGATGGCAATATGGTTAATTCACAAACTAACAAAGCACTTATTATAAAATTTGGAGATGCGTTAAAGCGTGCTGCAAACAATATCACAGAAAATGAAGAACCTTATGCAATAAAACTTATAGAGTCTGAATTTAAACAGGCTTTTTCTGGAGATTTGAAAGCCAAAGAAAAAACAGTTAATGCAATTATTTTACTTGGGCAAATTAACAGAGAGGCAATGATAAAAGCAGATATTCGTGCACGTCAATTCGGACAGGCTGGAGCTTGGGGTGTTGTCTTTATGGCAACAACTATATTTTTTTCAGGAATGTTATTTAAACGCAATATTTCACTGAATGTTTTAAGACCAATTGAGGAGATTGATTCTGTTATCTCTGCCTACCGTAATAACGATAACATGCGTAGATGCTCTGGAGCAGATTTGCCGGCTGATTTTGTATCTATCTTTCACGGGATAAATGAGATTTTAGATCAATGCCAATCTGAATTTTCTATAAAACAAAAAAAATAGGTCTCTTGCAAAATTTGAATTGATGACTTGAGTTTATTGGATAAAAAATGTTTTTTTGCAGGAGATTAAATAAGGTTACATATTGATGAAGATTAATTTAAGCGATTTTGCCAAATCAAAAATTTTGGTTATTGGTGATATAATGCTTGACTGTTACCTTTGGGGGAAAGTTGAGCGTATCTCTCCAGAAGCACCAGTTCCTATTGTTCAAGTCTTGAAAAGAACCTACATGCTTGGTGGTGCTGGTAATGTTGCCCTTAACCTTGCCTCTATTGGCTGCAAAACAGATATAATGGCAGTTTGTGGAAATGATAAAGCAGGTAGTCAGCTTCAACAAATGCTCAACGAAAATAAGATAACGAGCCACCTTATTTTTGATGATTCTTATCTAACTATCAGCAAAACCAGAATCATGGCACTTGAGCAGCAGTTATTACGCATTGATGAAGAGAGAATTCAAACTCTGCAAAGTGGATTAAAAGATTATTTGCTATCAAAACTTAGAGAGATAATTGTCTCTTATAATGCAGTTATATTGTCTGATTATGGTAAAGGGCTTCTAAAAACTCCTAATATTACAAATTCAATTATATCTATTTGCAAAGAGAATAATATCTTTGTCTTTGTTGATCCAAAGGGTAAAGATTGGGAGCGTTACAAGTATGCAACTTGCGTTACACCAAATAGTGCTGAACTAAATCTTGTAGCGAACGAGACTATAGAAACAGAAGATGAGTTAATAGTAGTATCAGAGCGTATCATAAAAGAATACTCACTTGAGTGGCTTTTAGTAACAAGAGGTTCTAAGGGTATGTGTCTAACACAAGGAGATACTTGTAAGAAAACCTGTTCAGATAATAGTAGTTATCCCTCCCCATTGATTATTTCAACTCAAGCACGACAAGTTTATGATGTATCTGGTGCTGGGGATACTGTTATCTCTGTGTTGGCTGCTGGCGTCTCTATTGGATTATCTTTTCAAGATGCTGCAATGGTTGCAAATAAGGCAGCAGGGGTAGTTGTTGGAAAATTGGGAACTCAGCCCATCACAAAAGATGAGCTTGAGGTAGTGTTACTTAATCCGTGATTCTGACGTTGTTCTGTTTTTCTTACGCATTCTTACACCTATTTGGTTAGAGTTTAACACCTCTTCTCTTTCTGAAAGCGTTAAATGAATCTAAGCTATAAATGGCAAGTGCTGTCCAGATAAGTATAAATGTTATAAGCCTTTGATGTGAAAATGGCTCATGGTATATAAATACTGCTAACAAAAAGGTGATACTCGGTGATAGGTATTGTATGAATCCTACCGTTGTCATGGTGCTTCGCCTTGTTCCAATAATGAACATAAGAAGAGGTATAGCAGTTACAAGATTTGTTCCAACAAGAAGCAAGTCAGTTTCAAGATTTACGCTAAACAGAGCTGATGTTCCTTTAATCTGCCACCAGCAAATAGATATAGCTGCTGGAATGGAGAGAATAAGGGTCTCAACTAAAAGTCCAGTTAAAGATGAGATAGATGTCATTTTATGAAAAAGCCCATAAAAACCAAAAGAGAACCCAAGTGTCAAAGCAATCCAAGGAAACTGACCAAGCCCAATAGCGTAATAAATCACCGCACTGCCCGCAATAAATAAGGCTACCATCTGAAGTTTTCTTAATCTCTCTTTAAGAAATATCATGCCAAGCAAAACCATAACTAGTGGGTTTATATAATATCCAAGGCTTGTTTGCAGCACTTTACCGTGATTGACTGCCCAGATAAAAAGATACCAATTCAATGATAATACCATAGTGCTTCCAACAAGACTTATCATAGTAGATGGATTTGTTAGTATCTTTTTTATTTCAGCGTTTTTTCCTTGCCAAAGAACAATGGCATAAAGAAAAAGAGATGACCAGATAACTCTTTGAAATAATAGTTCAATTGATGAAACATGAGATAAAAGTTTCCAATAGATGGGACTTAATCCCCAGATTACAAATGCAGGGGCAAGAAATAGAACTCCTGAAACTTCTGAAGATTGAGGGGTTGCTATATTAATCTCATTATGATTAATGGATATTTGATTATCAATTATTTGATTGTGGATTATTGGGTTAATATCTGTATCCAATTTTAATACTCCTTGTTGCATACTTTAGGCAAATTAGAGATTCTAAATGCTTCCTTGAAAAAAATAGTAAAAGCGTTCTAAAAAGAAATAGTTCGGAGTTTAGACTACCATGAAATATATATTTAATCTATTCAATATTGCTTGCTTAACAGGTATAATGTTTTTATTAGTTGATACTTTATATGGTTCTATAGGTCTCTATTTGCTTGATTTATCTCATAATAACTCATCTATTAGCTCCAAATTGAATAATGGCTTATCTAAAAACAGATACTCTAAAGAGGCTGATAACCCCAACACAAACCTCAAAGCAAAGCCTTTACCAAGCCACTATGATATAATCCACGAAAGAGATATTTTCAATACAGCCAAAAATATTGCTATTGATAACAAACAAGATAAGGACTCTCTATCTGAACAAGAGTTAGAGTCTCTTGAAAAAACAGAGCTTAAATTAAAACTTTGGGGAACAGCAACAGGTGGAGAAGAGTTAGAAAATTATGCTGTTATTGAAAATGATAAAGATAAAAAACAGGAGCTTTACAAAGTAGGCTATAAAATTGAAGATGCTGTTATTAAAAAAATTTTAAGATTTAGCGTCATTCTTTCAAGAAACGGTAAAGATGAAAAGTTAGAAATTACAGAAGAAGAGACATCTAAAAAAAATAGTGGCTCTATCTCAAATAATAGCTCAAACAAAGCAAGTTCCTCTGAAAATGGTGAAAGTATCAATATCTCAATAAAACGCTCATTTATTGATGAATCTATGAAAGATATAAATGGGCTTATGAGTCAAGTGAGAGTAAGACCACATTTTACAGGTGGGAATCCTGACGGAATTTTGCTATATGGAATTAAACAAAGTTCAATGTTTAAAGAGATGGGAATTCAAAACGGTGATATTATAATGGGAGTTGACGGAAAAGAGATTACATCTGTTGATGATGCTATATCTTTGTATGACAGACTTAAAAACTCATCTGATTTAAAGATGCAAATTAGAAGACGTGGTCAGGTAAAGGAACTTTTATATCATGTTGAATAACAGGCTATTTATAATTTTTATATTATCTTTTGTTTTTTCTCTAACCACCATTTTTACAGGTATTGCAGATACAAAAGATGCTCAAAACAGTGCCAAAAATATTAAAGTTAAAGATGGTGTTAAAAATAGCTCAAATCCAACAAATGCCTCTCATAAAATAGAGCAAGAAAACGACTATGTCTCAATAGATTTCAATGATGTTGATATAAACCTTTTTATTAAATTCATTAGCGAACTTACACATAAAAATTTTATTGTAGATAACCGCGTTAAGGGCAATGTTACCATAATCTCACCCTCAAAAATTTCAATTAATGAGGCATATAGAGTTTTTGAGTCAGTGCTAAATGTTCATGGTTTTTCTACTGTTGAAGCAGGAGATGTAATAAAAATTCTTCCATCTCCTGATGCCCGCTCTCAAAATCTTGACACTACAATCCTTAATGATTCATCAATTGACAGCTCTTTACTTGGAAACTCACCATTGAAGTTTAATAGATCAGGTTCTATTGGAGATGGTGGAGATAAAATGGTAACTCGAATCATACCTCTTAAATATGCTGACACAGAGGAGATGAAGCGGATATTTACGCCACTTGTATCTAAAGGAAGTGTTATTCTATCATATTCAGACACAAATATGCTTATTATCACAGATACTGATTCAAATATTGAGCGTCTATTAAAAATTATCAATGCAGTTGATGTTATGGGAATTGGCAAAAAGTTATCTGTTATTCCCTTAGAATATGCCGATTCCGAAAAACTTGTTAATAATCTTTCTGAAATTTTTGCGGCAAGAAGCAGGGGAGAAAAGGGAAAAGAAGACCCTGATATGGTTGTTAAATTGGTCTCTGACGAGAGAACAAACTCTATTGTTTTACTTGCAAGCGAGACTGAGACAGAAAGGGTTAAGCAGCTTATTGAGCTTTTAGACCAAAAAGTGCCAAAAGGAGAGGAGAAAATCAGAGTCTATTATCTTGAACACGCCTCTGCTGAAAACCTTGCAAAGGTATTAATGGAGATTCCAACTTCAACTGATAATAGTAAACAAGATAATAGTGGGAAAAAGAGCGTCCCCATTCTATCAAAATCAATAAAAATAACAGCAGACAAAGCAACCAATAGCCTTGTTATTATGGGTGATAAAGATGATTATCCTGTTATTGAGGAGGTTATCTCAAAACTCGATATTCCAAGAGCGATGGTTTATATAGAGTGCCTTATAATGGAGGTAAATGTTACTAACGGTTTTCAACTTGGCACTGAGTGGCGTGCAGGTGAAGGGTTTGACGAAGATGACAGTGGCAACGATCAGGGTGTCTATTTTGGAGGATTTGGAGGCAGCGGAACTGGGACTAACGCATACTCTAATTTTAACACAATTGCAACTACTGGAAATCTCCCTGCTGGTTTTGCAGTTGGTGTTATGGGTAAAACTCTTAAAATAGGAAATATAGTCTTTCCATCAATTGGTGCTGTGGTTCAGGCTTATAAAAGCAATAAAGATGCTCATATTCTATCAACCCCTCAGATTCTAACAACTGATAATGAAGAGGCAGCATTAACCATTGGTAAGAATGTTCCGTATCAAACACGGTCTGCTGCTGATAATGCCACTGAGACCTACAGTTCCTATGAATACAAAGATGTTGGAATTACACTAAAAATCACTCCACAAATAAGCAAAGACAGGTTAGTGAGGCTAAATGTATTTCAGGAGATTACAAAATTAGACTCTGTAACCCAAAACAACAATGATCGCCCAACAACACTAAAGCGTCAGATTCAGACAACATTAATTGTGGAAGATGGAAATACAGTAGTTATAGGAGGGCTTATTGATGAGAGTCTTTCAGAATCTCAACAGAGTCTGCCTTGTCTTGGAGATATTCCGGGTGTGGGGTATCTATTTAAAACTGTCTCAAAAGGGGCTGATAGAACCAATTTGTATGTCTTTCTTACCCCAAAAGTTGTAAAAAATCCTTTAGAGGCTCAAAAGATTTATCAGGATAAAAAAGAGGATATAGATACCATAAAAAGAGGCGATATCAAGCTATACAAAGGTGAATAAAAAAGGGCAACTTTTAAGGTTGCCCTAAAATAAAACACTATTTCAGCAGGTCATCTTATTGCAACCACCCGCAATCATCTTCCCCCAAGCAGATCGCCAAGCCCTCCAAGAATAGAACCCTCTCCTTGACGCTGGCTGCCTGCCTGTGTTCCAGACGGGGCACATGCAAGCATTCTTCCGGCAAGGCGTGAGAATGGAAGGCTTTGCAGCCATACAGTTCCAGGTCCTGTAAGTTTAGCAAAAAATAGACCTTCTCCTCCAAAAAGCATGGTTTTTATTCCGCCTGCCTGCATAATATCAAAATCAACTGTTGAGGTCATGGCTGCAAGACACCCAGTATCTACATGTAAAACTTCACCGTAATTGAGATTAATTCTGTGAACAGCTCCTCCAACGTGCATAAAGACAAAACCATCACCCTCAATCTTTTGCATTATAAAACCTTCGCCACCAAAAAGCCCTGTCAGTATTCGTTTTTGAAAGTGAATACCGACTCTTACTCCTTTACTGCCAGCAAGAAAACTATCTTTTTGGCAGATGATTTTATTGTTGTAATCATTTAATTTTAAAGGAATTATTGTTCCCGGAAATGGTGCTGCGAAGGCTACACGTCCTTTTCCATGTTTTGATTGGGTAAACATGGTAATAAATAGGCTTTCGCCCGTTAATAATCTTTGCCCTGCACCAAAAAGACGGCTCATCAAACCTTGCTCTTGCCCTGTACCATCACCAAAAATTGTCTTCATTTCAACAGTTTCATTTTTATACATCAAGGCACCTGCTTCAGCAACAGCACTCTCTCCTTGATCAAGCTCAAGCTCCACATACTGCATCTCATTACCATATATCTTGAAATCAATACCGTCAGTAACAGAATTAGTTCCAAAACCAGCAGAGCTTGTTCCAGTTTGAGATTCAGTGCCGCTTTGGATACTGACACTTGGGCTGTTGTGAATATGTTGTTGTATCTGATTAGACTGCTCTATTGTTTTAGGTTGATATGAAGGTTGAACTGGTTGAAGATAGTTGGTCTGTTCAACTGGCAGACGGTCAGGTTTTTTAGACATCATATTATCTGGAGGTTTTGGAAAAGGGGTTATACCATCTTTTTTAAATCTCCAGATTTCCATAACTTCATAGGCTGGCTTCCAATCGTAAAAACCTTGCTGCCAACAATAAGCTCCTTGATTTTCACGAATAAAGGCTCTTGCCTCATCAGTTGATAGAGGTCCCTTTTGATTCCCATCCGTGAATATATACCAGTCTGACATGCTCACCTCAAAATTTTCCTATTATCATACCTGCCTGATTTAAAAGGCAAATAAATGATTGTATATAAAGTTAAAGATCAAAATCTTTAGGGTCAATGTCGAGTGAACGGCATATTTCCCTGATAATGTTCTTTTCATCAGAATCAAAATTTCCATCAGCTCCTGCTATAATAACAGCCACCTGAACAGCCGCACGTGCTTGAGGAGGAGTTTTTTTCAATTTAGCAACTACCTGAAGAAGATCAATCTTGCCAAAATCAAAGTCTTTAACTAATTTGTCACAATAGGTGTTGAATGTCTGCTGTAACTGACTCACATCAAATACAGCAAGTGTGTCATTAGAACTTATAAAGCCCGCTGTCTTTTTTCTCTCAGTAGCATCAATAGTGCCATCTGCTGCTGCTACAAGAGCACAAACAGCCATAGTAGCATCTGCAAAACTCTGGTTTTTATACTGTTTTACCTGAGTTACCAATTGGCTTTGAAGCTCCATCGCACTCTCTTTTAATTTACTTAGAAATCCCATCTTCTTTCTCCTTTAAATTTAATAGTTTGAATAGCTTTCTCAATAGCTTCTAACCCGAAAGTTTTTGTATTTCAAGCAAACCTTTAATCTTGTTATATGCAAACTCAAGCATTTCAAAAGCCGCATTATGCTCTTCCTGCATAGAACAAAATCCATTTTTTTTGTTTACTATCTCTTTTAGTTTAGATGCTCCTGAACTTAATGTTATTGCAAAAGTGCTTTGCTCCATTATTTGAATGTCATTTGTGCCATCACCCATTACAATATATGGATTAATACCAAGAAGGGCAAGACCTTTCATTTTATCAACATGATCAGGATAGATAAAAATTTTTCGTATCTCTTTATATACAGGATAGTTATATCCATTTTGTTCTAAAATGCTCTTAGCATATTCTAATTTTAAATCAATAGCACCTCTATCAATATCATTTTTATCAAAATTAAAAACAAATCCAACACAATTCTCATAAAATGGTAATCTTTCCCATTCTGGAAATAGTGATGCAATTTTATCCCAGTCATGGACTGATTTAAGGGTTGATTCATCATCGATTTTATTTTTAGCAACAAAGCCATTTTCAAGAACAAAACCACTGAATTTAACATTTGGCAGTTTTCTTACAAGTTTATAGACACTTGCTGAATTTCTTCCAGTTGCTATAACTATTGGAAATATTTGGCTTATATCCGAGAGAACCAACGCCGCATCTTGTGAGATAAAACTTGCACGGGTTCTACCTTCAACTGCAATTGCTTCTTTTTGAGAATGAAGCAATGTGCCGTCAAGATCGCAGACAAGGGCATCTAATTTTTTAATTGGTCTATTATTCATGGGCTTTAAGATAGCAATTTACAAGCTGCTCTTGTTTTCAAATCTCTTAAGTATCTGACATTAAACTCTGGTGGAATTTTCCTTTGTTCAGCAAGTTCAAGCAAAAGAGAGAAGTTTTCTTGGGCAAAACTTTTGTCATCTGCAAACAGTAGATTTTCAGGTGCAGCATTGATGAACGCACGACATACTTCATTGCTGTGGACTCTTAAATCTGTCTCTACATAAAATTTCATTATGTCTGATTTATTAGTATCTTCTTTAATATTTTTTGTTATCTTTACTCTATCTTTATATTGTGGAGCTGATTGTTTCCAACTCTCTATAATTTGAGGTTGTAAAAACTCCTTAGTAAATCTGTAAGCAGAGAATAAACTGTCAGAATCAACAAAAAAAGTCCTTGAAAATCCAAGAGTTGCAACTCCCGTAAAACAGGCAGATGGGCAAAAAATATCCTCTTTTACACCAGCAAAATCTGCCCAACCCCAAGGGTCAATTAATACGGCAAGAGGTCCTTTGTTAAGCATTGAAATCTCTCTTGCTACACCTCCTTTACCTGTCCAACCGTCAACAAAAATTATATCTCTGTTAGGAAAATCGTTCTCTATTTTAGCAAGGGCTATCTTATCAATTCCAATACCAACAAAAAATGATAAAGCCACACCAACAGCACCGGGAAGCATTTTACAAAGCCATTCTGTAATTGGAACACCAGCCCTTAAAATTGAGACAAATATAATTTTTTCAGGATTAGGCTGCCAATGCGATATTAATGAAGCAAGATTTTGAGCTGCTTTATAAATATCACCTTCTTGCTCATTAATGTAGGTTTTACAATTCTCATCTGCTTTATAAATTCCACCTTCTTGCTCTTTACTGTAGATTTTACAATTCTCATCTGCTTTATAGTTTTCAGATAACGATTTACAACTTAATTTAGCGTTTAGCTTGAATGACTCTTGAACCTTATTCCAAAAATCATCGCTTAAATTTGGTTCTGGCGAAGGAGTTGACCAAAATGTAGTTTTGCCATTATATGATCTATTAAGTGGACGAAAAAGGTGAGGCTCATTAAATGGATGAACTTCTTTCTCAAGGTTTAGATAAAAACGTTGATTCCAATGTAAGTTATTAATTGGATCAACATAAGAGATCGCTGATTCTTTATAGTTAGCTGGCTTAATATCGTTAACTGATTGCAATTGATTCAATAGTCCACCTTGATTGAAATATCGGTTTCACGTCAATTCCACACTCTCCAAGTTGTTTTATAGACTCTTGCTCTATTTTTTTATCAATTGGATCACACAATATAAAAATAGGCTCTGAAGAATGAGCTTTCAGATTCTCATAATTATAGAGGTAATATTTATTTGCAATTGTGATTTTGCTAAAGATTGATCTGTTATCAACTTTCCAAGGGCTTAATGAAATCTGCTGAAATCGGATATTGTCATTTGCCAAAGCAAGATAGGCAGCAAGATCAACTGCTTCACCAACTGCAAGTATTGTTTTAATTGAAGTTTGTTTGCTATCTATCCATTCATTAGAGAAGTTATTAGATAGGATTTGCCATAAATTATCATCAATAAAATTGCCTGATTTTATTGAAAGGGCAGGGCGTTTTTCAGGGAAATACCAATTTTGAAATGTGCATCTATCGGGAGCATTTAATTTTTTCAAATTGCTATTAAAAGCAATATTGTTATTAAAACTAATACCGTTGCTATTATTTTTCTTAGTTTCTATGCTTGGAAGATTTATATTTGGGGTATCCATTACAAAGTTATCAATAAGGTTTAGCGTGTGGATAGTGCATTCAATATTGTTTAATGCTGTTTTTACATTAAAATCAGATTTTTGTTGGGTATCTCTAAAATCTGCAAATGCAAATACCCTCATACGGCTTACTTTGAGATATTGACTCAACTGAGCCATCAAATTATAAACTGTATTACCGCTGGTAATTTCATCTTCCACAATCCATATCTCTTTAAATTTAAAATCTTCTTTAAATACTTTATTCTCTAAGCTACCTGTTTGATTAAAAGGCAAAAGAGGTAATATGTGATTTGGTCCATGAGAATGACTCTCTTTAAAGGGTATTCCTGCTGAAGGTCTGCGTGTAGAGTATAATATGCTTGTATTAATATTTTGTGCAATAGACTCTATATACATTAACAAAGCAGGGATAATACCAGATTCAGTTAAGCCTATAATCAATATATGATCATCTTTTAGTGATTGAGCCTCATCAATAAGAGATGACAAATATCTTCTAAATTTGACAAAATCTGATGATGATGCAGGGTAGATTTTACCAAGACACGAAAGCGTAAAAGCATCTTCTCTATGGGGGTTATTTTCTCTTTTCAAATGGTAGAAATCTTTGAACAATTAGCTTTTCCTTATTTTTGTTAGGGTATTATTACAATTGTTTTTGTAAACATTAATTTCCCTTGATATTAATGAGTTATGATTTTGTAGAGAATCTATTTATCTGAATAGAATGTCAGACATCTATTGTCAATAGTGAACTACTAAATAGCAGATTATAATACTCTAATTGACATACTTTTCCAAAGGTTCTATGGTCGTTTTCCAATATTTTAAATGAAATGGAACCACTTGAGTGAGTCTTGTATTTTGTTGATTTTAAGTATAATAAAATACGCTAAAAATTATTTCGGCTTTTAGTATTTTTATAAAAATTGAGGAGAAATTTATTATGGTCTGGAACATTATTATTTTGAGTATTTCTGTATTTGTTGTTGCCAATGTGCTGCCTGGAATCTATATAAAAAATTATTGGACAGCAATTTTAGTAGCTATTGTATATTCAATTGTAAGTTTTTTTACAAGCTGGCTGCTAATTCTTTTGACACTCCCCTTTATGATTATAACTTTTGGTCTATTCAAATTCGTGATTAATGCCTTTTTGCTATTTATAACAGATAAGATGATCGAAGATTTCAGAATAAAAGATGGTATCACAACATTTATCGCTGCATTTTGTATTAGTGTTGTAGATTCGTTACTTCGATTGATATTTTTCTAAATTTCTAATTCAGGAGGATAAATGCCTTTTAAAGACTATCAAAGTGTTCACGAATTGCTTTGCGAGACTATCAATAAATACCCAACTCAACCAGCATACAGATGGTTTGATTCAAATGGAAAACCTGATTCAGTAACATGGAGAGAGTTTGGAGATCAGGTAAAAGCTGCATCAAAAAGCCTAATCTCACTTGGGTTAAAAAAAGGTGATAAGGTTAATATTATAAGCTATACCTGCTACAAATGGGTTCTGACAGATATGGCAATAATGGGAATTGGGGGTGTAACAGTCGGTATTTATCAGTCAAATCTCCCCAAAGATTGTTCCTACATTATTAATCATTCTGATGCAGTTATTGTTTTTGCTGAAGATCAAACCCAGTTAGCAAAGTTAATGGAAATAAGAGACGAAATTCCATCAATACGTAAAGTAGTTTTATTCAACGGTGACGGTCATGGTAATGATTGGGTGCTATCGTTTGGAGATTTTCTTAAACTTGGCAAAGATGTTCCTGATAGTGATGTTGAAAAGATGGCAGCAGATATTAAGCCTCAAGATTCTGCGGGCATTGTTTATACATCAGGAACTACTGGTGTTCCAAAAGGAGCTGTCCTTACCCACGATAACATTACATTTACCGCTCAATCTGTATTCCAATCTGCTCCTTTTAAAGATCACGAAGAGACTTTCATGTTCCTTCCACTTGCTCATATATTTGCAAGAACATGTAGTTACACAGCAATTCTTACTGGTAACAGAACTACATTTGCAAGAAGCATTAATACTTTACTTGAAGATTTCAAACTTGCAGCACCTCATTGGTTTGTAAGTGTGCCAAGAATTTTTGAAAAAATCCACACAAAGGTAATAAGCGGTGTAGAGTCAAAAGGTGGAATTACAGAAAAAATTTTCAGATGGGCATGTAGGGTAGGTGGAGAGGTAAGCAATTGCAAAATATATAAAATTCCAATTCCACTTTCTATTAACATTAAATATATGATTGCAAGAAAAGTAGTATTTTCAAAAATTCATGAAGCACTTGGAGGAAATGTAAAATGGTGTATAAGTGGTGCTGCCCCTCTAAATCCTGAGATAGCAAGATTTTTTCATGCAGCAGGTCTCCTTATTCTCGAAGGGATCGGCATGACAGAGAACACATCTTTTAGTAATGTTAATCGTATTGATAGCTATGATTTTGGCGTTGTTGGTCAACCAGGAGTTGGTATTCAGCATAAAATTGCCGATGATGGTGAAGTGTTAATAAGAGGCAGAAATGTAATGAAAGAATATTATAAAATGCCAGAAGCTACCGCATCAACATTTACTGAAGATGGCTGGCTTAGAACCGGTGATATTGGTGAAATTGATAAAAATAATGTTCTTAAAATTACAGGTAGAAAAAAAGAGCTTATAATAACATCTGGTGGCAAAAATGTTGCTCCTGCAAGTATTGAGGGACTTATAGCAACATCAAAATATATTAATCAGGTTTGTGTTATTGGAGATAAACGCAACTATCTTAGTGCTATTGTAACTCTTGATGAGCAAAATATTAAAGATTATGCTGCTGATAATAAAATAGATTATTCTGACTATGAATCATTGCTAAAACATGATTCAATCATAAAACTTATTAATGCTGAAGTTGCAAAGAAAAATAAAGAACTACCATCGTTTGAGACAGTTAAAAAAATAACTATTGTCCCTGAATTCACTATTGAGAATAAAATGATGACACCAACATTCAAGATAAAAAAGAACATTATTATGGATAATTATAAAGATGATATAGAAAATATGTATAGTTAAACAGAAACATTATTGTTTGGAGATTAACCTAAAAGAGAGATAAGTGTTGAAAAAAAATAATTGGGTATTGACCCAAATAATCTAAAGTGCTATAAGCTTTCAACTCAATTCGGAGGAGTGGCCGAGCGGCTGAAGGCGGCGGTCTTGAAAACCGTTAAGTGTAACAGCTTCGTGGGTTCAAATCCTACCTCCTCCGCCATATTGAATAGCGTTCGTTAAGTAAAAAGAGGGAGAAATGGCCGAGAGGCTGAAGGCACTCGCCTGCTAAGCGAGTATAGGGGTAAAACTCTATCGAGAGTTCGAATCTCTCTTTCTCCGCCATCAAGAGAATTTATAAAGGATTCTGATTAAGTCAGAATCCTTTTTTATTTTATAAGAGCAAGAAGAACCAAACACTTGATAATTAAGAAGATTACTATATCTAATTTTATCTACATAACCTTAAAAAGAGACTTCATCTTCGATTTTGTCATAATCTCTTTCCAATTCTCTCCAAGACAGTTTTCCCAAAGAGGTATAAGCCCCATAGAGACCGTAATCATTTTATCCATCTTCTCTTTTCCTATTCCTTTGGTTACATTGCGTGGAATCTCAACTTTATTAATTTTCATCATCTCTCTAAACTCTTTTACCCCTTCTGGATAAAACTCTTCAAGAGCATCAAAAGCTATGCAGCAACCAATACCGTGGTGAGTTCCAAGAACATAAGACAAGCCATAAGATAGTGCGTGGCAAGCACCAACTTGAGAGTAGGCGATACTCATTCCACCAAAAAATGAAGCCATCATTAGCTTGTCATCTAAATTGGCACTCTTTTGGTCTGCCTCATCAGAGTTATTTAGAAAAACTTCACGGCAAAGCTGCAATGCTTTCTCTCCATAAGCTTTGCTAAATTCATTGATATATGTCCCTTGAAGAGACTCAATGCAATGAATATAACAATCCATACCTGTGTAAAAGCGTTGATTAGAAGGGACATCGCGTATAAGCTCCGGATCAAGAACAACTTGATCAAATACAGTATAATCAGAGTTGATTCCTAACTTCTTTTCAGGACCTGTTAGCACAGTTGTTCTTGAAACTTCTGCCCCTGTTCCTGATAATGTAGGAACAGCAACATGATAAACAGCAGGGTTTTTAATAAGGTCCCACCCTTGGTAATCGTGAGAAAATCCGGGATTTGTAAGCATAAGTGATACAGCCTTAGCAAGGTCCATTGTGCTGCCCCCTCCAATTCCAATAATTGCTGATGGCAAAGTCCTTGCAAAATTATGAATTTTTAGCGTTAACATATCAACGTAGGTAGTTTTAGGCTCATCATCTACATTTACCCAAAGAAGCATATCTTTTGAGTGAAACGGAATACGTTTCTCAAGCATACTATCTTTGAAAACATCATCTACTACAAATACAACCCATGATTTTATGTTACTTCTTCTCTTTTTCAAAATATCATCAAGTTGATTAAAACATCCTCTTCCAAAAACCACATTAGATATCATTTTAAAATTTCTAAACATAATTTTGTTGTCCTATATCCTTATAGAGCCTGTACTCTAATCGGGCATTAATTGAGCTTTTATATTTAAGTAGAGACGAACGGCAGTGCGTCTCTACAGTTTAGGCAAACTAAATCTATGACCTAAAGGAGTATCAATATGCTCTAATTATTATTTAAGATGAATTTTCAAGTAAATCAGATAAAAGCGTTTTTAATTTTTCTAATTCTATCTTCTATATCCGTCTCTGTCCACGAAAGTTTGATTTGCATTGATATAGTTCGTTGCATTATGGAGTCAGATTGAGGGAGGTTATGGTTCAACTTATATGATGATATAAGTTCAAGAGGAAGTTTAGCGGCTGTTTTCATCTCTTTTAAATGATGCCAACGACGAATGTAATGCCAATTATTGTCATACCAGTAAAAACAGCCATCAACTCCGTTATCTGCAAGTGCTTTTTTAATCTCTCTTGCACGATTCTCATTAGGTAGAAAAAATGAGAGAAAAGTTGCGGAATCGCCTTCATCATCTAGTATATTTCTAAATGAAATTGGATCGCAACCTTCTATATTGGCTTTATTATCAATGCTATTTGCGATTATATTTTTATTAGATAGAGATTGGTTTAGCTCAACCATTGCATCTTTAATTGCTTTTTTATTGCGTCTTTGAATGGTAAGAATATCATTTAATTTATTGAGCTGGGCAACTCCAACAGCAGCATTTAACTCACTAATTCTGTAATTTGCACCAATAATCGGGTGATCATCTGCTCCTCTATCAAAGCCGCCAAGGTGATCATGTCCATGATCTGAATACTGGTGGGCTTTTTCATAAAGATTAGCAGAATTTGTAATAACACCGCCACCTTCACCACATGTAATTGTTTTAACTGCATCAAAGGAGAAACATCCCATATCGCCAAATGTACCAAGTGACTGCCCTTTGAAAGTGGCACCCATCGACTGGCAGGCATCTTCAATTAAAATAAGATTGTGTGTATCACAAAACTCTTTTATTCTATCAATTTGTGCCATAGCACCACACATGTGAACAGGAATAACAGCCTTTGTTTTTGTGGTCAAAACATCTTGAAGTTTGAGAGGATCAAGGCAGAGCGTCTCATCAATTTCAGAAAATACAGGAATTGCACCCGCATTTAAAACAGCCTCAAATGTAGCAACAAAGGTAAAAGGTGGTAATATAACCTCATCTCCTGCACCAACTCCGCATGATGCAAGGGCAATTGAAAGAGCAGCGGTTCCGCTTGAACATAGGTGAGAGTAAGAGGATCCTGTATATTCACATAATTTTTTTTCAAAAGTGTTTGCTTTCCAGTGTCCATTACGGATATTGTCAAATCCATATCTAAACAGAACTCCTGTTTCAAGCACATCCATTACCTCTTTTCTCTCTTGACTACCAAATATTTCAAAACCAGGCATTAAAGTCTCCTAAATTCTTTTGCTTAAAAAAAACTCCAATTTATCAAAATGTTGTAGGGACAACTGTTTAGCCGTCCCTACAATGATATTTTATCTCCATTAAGGAATCAAAATTTAATAATGCCAAAATTCTACCCCAAGGTCATAGTGTAGGGAACAACGATTGTAGTTCCCTGCTTGTGTTATTAAATTTCCATTCCTAAAGATTAATCTTTTATCAAGCTGCCTTTTGTATAGTGATTGCACAGACCTTAAATTCTGGTATTTTTGCCACAGGATCGATCTTTGCGTTGGTCAACCTGTTTGCGGCAGCTTTAGCAAAATGAAATGGTATAAATACAGTTCCATCAACCGCTTTTGAAGAGACACTAAGTTTTGCCTTTATTTTACCTCTGCGAGAGAAGACATTAACCATCTCACCATCATCAATATCAAGTTTAGCAGCATCATTTTGTGAAATCTCAACAAAACACTCTGGAGACATCTCATTTAACCCATTTGATTTCATGGTCATTGAGCCAGTGTGGTAATGATAGAGAACCCTTCCAGTTGTGAGAATAAGAGGATATTGAGCATCTGTAACCTCTGCTGGTGCTTGGTGGTCAATTGCATGGAACAGCCCCTTGCCCCTTGTAAACTGTGTAGTATGGAGAATCGGAGTCCCCGGGTGGTCAACAGTTGGGCAGGGCCAATGGATACCGCCATTTTCAATTCTCTCCCATGTAATACCTGCGTAAGATGGAGTTACTTTTCTTATCTCTTCAAAAATCTCTTCTGAACTGTTGTAGTGCATCTTTGTTCCCATACGTGTAGCTATTTCACAAGTTATTTTCCAATCTTCTCTTGCAAAACCAGGTGCTTCTACAGCTTTTCTTACACGTTGAACACGGCGTTCAGTGTTTGAGAATGTTCCATCTTTTTCTGCAAAACAAAAAGATGGAAGAACAACATCAGCAAGTTTAGCAGTTTCAGTAAGGAAAATATCTTGCACTACAAGAAACTCAAGGTTTCTAAAACCTTTCTCAGCATGGTTCAAATCAGGATCAGAAACTAAAGGGTTCTCTCCAATTATATATAAAGATTTAAATTCACCTTTTTCAGCCTTATGAATCATCTCTGTAACAGCAAGACCAGGTTTATTTGAAAGTCCGCTTATATTCCAAGCGGTTTCGTATTTTCTGACAGCAGTTGGATCATCAACCTTTTGGTATGCTGTAAATACATTTGGCAGACCGCCCATATCACAAGCCCCTTGAACATTATTTTGACCTCTGAGTGGATTTACTCCACCACCAGCTTTGCCAAGATGCCCGCAGAGCATGGAGAGGTTTGCAAGAGACTTTACATTATCAGTTCCGCAAGTGTGCTGGGTAATTCCCATGCAATAGCAAATACTTGCCTTTTCTGCTTTTGCAAATAGTCTTGCTGTCTCAACTATATCGTTTGCTGGTATTCCAGTAATCTCCTCAACATAAGCTGGGGTATATTTTTTGACAGTCTCTTGTAGAGCCTCAAAGCCTTCTGTTCTATTTTTTATGAACTCTTTGTCATGCAGATTTTCTTTAACAATTACATTCATAAGACCATTTATCCAAGCAATGTCTGTTCCCGGATTTGGCCTTAGCCATTTTTGTGAATGTTCAGTTAGTTTAATTTTTCTTGGATCAATTACAATAACAGTCTTACCCTTTAGTGCTGCTCTTTTAATAAATGTTGACAATACAGGGTGGTTCTCAGTTGTGTTTGAACCAGTTACTAAAATCACATCTGCTGTCTCAATATCTGCAATTGTGTTTGTCATTGCACCACTTCCAAATGCTGCAGCCAGACCGGCTACTGTGGAGGAGTGTCAAAGTCGGGCACAATGGTCAATGTTATTTGTTTTTAGAACAGCTCTTGTAAACTTCTGGGCAATATAGTTATCCTCATTTGTTACCCTTGCAGATGTAAGAACTCCCATTAAATCTGAGCCATGTTTTGTCTTAATTTCAGTAAATCGGTCTGCTACAAGCCCAAGAGCCTCGTCCCATGATGCCTCTTCAAGTTTGCCGTTCTTTTTGATAAGCGGGGTTGTAAGGCGTTCTGGTGATGCTACAAAATCATAGCCATATCTGCCTTTTACACAAAGAGAACCATGATTCGGCTCGGCATCTTTTGCACCATTTACCTGAACAATCTTATTATTCTGAACTGTTAAGTCCATCTGACAACCAACACCGCAATAAGAGCAGGTTGTTCTTACGGTCTCTGTTTTCTCAAAACGTTTTTTATTCTTAAAAGTCTCTTTTGGTATCAAAGCTCCTACGGGACATACCTGAACACACTCTCCGCAAAATACGCAATCAGAATTTTTCAGTGCAGTATCAGCACCAGCAACAATTTTTGCTTTAGCACCTCTGTAACCAAAATCAATGGCATTGTTTACCTGAATTTCACGACAAGCCTGAACGCATCTTCCACAGAGAATACACCTTGAGAAATCTCTTATTATAAAAGGATTTACCGTCTCCATTGGATAGTTAGATGAAGATACAGGAAGCGATTTTGTGGTAACCTGATAGCGATATGCCAAATCTTGTAGTTTACAATCTCCCCAAACTGGACAAAGCTCGTTGTAGCTATCCTCTTTTAATACTTTTAAGTGGAATGAAGTCCAATCCTCTGGTTCAAATTTTCTGATAGCACAGTTGTGGTTGCCAGAGGCAAGCATAAGTTGAATTATATTTTTTCGTGCTTTTATAACTTCAGGCGATTCACTCCTAACAAACATGCCAGAAACTGCTGGAGCTGCACATGATGGAACAAGGTCTCTTGCCCCTTTTACCTCTACAACACACACTCGACAAGCACCAGTAGGAGTTGTCCCTTTAAGATGGCACAGTGTTGGGATAAAAATGTTATTTCTCTGTGCAACTTCAAGTATTGTCTCTCCAGCTTTAAATTCAAACTGTTTATTATCAATTGTTATTGTATTTTCTTTGCTCATTGGTAGTTCCTTAATTAATGGAAAAACTTAAATTATTATTTATAACTTTATACTTTTATACGTGTATTAAATTAAAACACCTTACTAAATCATCACAATTTATAGATTTGTCAGTTTTCCCTCTTTTTTTAAATCAATGAAAGCCTGTTCTATCTTTTTCAATATATTTTCTGCGTCTGGATTTTTCTTTGACACAATAAGAAAAACATCAAGAAGTGATATGCTATGATTCTGTATTCCGGGTATTATTACTGATTTAAGAGTTGTTTCAGCAGGGGCACTATAATCTAAGAGGTAATCTGCTCTTTTCCCTTGCAACTTTTTAAATGCAAGTTCATGTCCATCTGTTACATCAAGTAGTATTTGATTTGCAGGGTCTTCGAGATATTTTATAAACCCACCATAACTGTATCCTCTTATGGTGAGAATCTTTTTTCCTTTTAGCTCTTCTTTTGTTTTTATAGGCTGAGTATCTTGTCTGTTATAAACTCGTAAATCTATTTGAGTAATCTTTTCGCTACTGTAAATAACATTACCTTCAAATTCAGGAACGCCTTTTACACCAAGGAAAATATCTGATTTCCCCTCTGCAAGGTTATTATAAACTCTCTTAGGTGGATACCCTTTTATTGAATATGCAAAGTTGCTCTTTTCAAGTGCAACTTTCAAAGATTCAATAAGGAGTCCAGAAGGCTCTTTTCCCTCTTCAACTACATAAAAGGGCTGAAAGTTGAAAACATGAACTTGTATCTCTTGAGCTTCAAGTTTTTGCACAAAAGGCAAGTATACTAAAGAGATAGTAAGACAAATAGCAAACAATGATTCTACAACGTAAATCTTCTTCATAAATTTTTTCCCCTTTATTTTTTTCAATTGTTATCTTCATTAAACAGACGGTTTATTAAATTTTGGTGAGAAGAGTCGTTAATTTGAGCAATGAAATTTTGATATTACTTACATATTAAACACATTTCCCTCTTGTTTTAACTCTATAAAAGCCTGCTCTAATTTTTTCAATAAATTTTCTGCATCTGGACTCTTCTTTGAAACAATAAAAAACACCTCAAGCAGCGATATGCTATGACTTTGTATATTAGGTATAATAATTGATTTTAATGCTTTTTCAGAGGGTAAACTATAATCTAAGACATAATCCGCTCTTTGTGCTTGCAGCTTTTTAAACGCAAGTTCATGCCCGTTTGTCATATCAGCAACTATTTTAGTTGCTGGATTTTCTATATATTTTATAAATCCACCATAACTATAACCTCTTATAGTTATAATTCTTTTTCCGTGCATATCCTCTTTTGTTTTTATAGGTGGAGTATCAGCTCTTGAGTAAACTCTTAAGTCTATGTCAGTAATTTTATCACTGCTGTAAAGGACATTTCCTTCAAGCTCTGGGACACCTTTTACACCTAAAGAAATATCTGCCTCTCCATCTGCAAGGTATTTGTAAAGTCTTTTAGGAGGATATCCTTTTATAGAGTATTTAATATTACATCTTTCTAATATTGGCTTAATATAGTCAATCAAAATTCCAGAAGGTTCTTTACCTTCTTCAATTACCGCAAAAGGTGGAAAAGTAAAAATACCTATTTCAAGCTCTTTAGGATCATTTTTTTGTGCAGACACGTCAGTTAATGACCAACTTAGACACATCACGAACATAAACACTATTTTGTAAATACTTTTCATAGCATCTCCTTTTGATATTTTGATTGCTTATTCTTATCTACATCTTCTTTAATCAAAAATTTAGATTCAATTACAATATATATTTGTTCATGTCAATCAATCTAAACTTGACTATATCTTGACTTTTTATTTATCAAAAGTTTATAAGATTCTGGCTTAAAGATTATAGATTTAGGTTAAAATAAATTCTTTTAATGCAGTAAAAAATTATATTATGGAGGTAAAATGATACAATCTGTAATTCTAATGGGGGGGCTTGGTCTTATAATTGGCGGTGCATTGGCATTTGCATCTAAAATTTTTTATGTTTATGTTGATCCAAAAGTTGAGGCAATAACCGGAGTATTGCCCGGAGCAAATTGCGGCGGCTGTGGATTCCCAGGTTGTGGTCCAAATGCTGAAGCTATTGCTGTTGGAAAATCTTCACCAACTTCTTGTGTAGCAGCGGGACCAGAAGTTGCTGCTGCAATTGCTGAAATTATGGGGGTTAGTGTTTCAGCGAAAGAGCCTGAAATTGCAAGACCCGGATGTTATTATGGAACAAAAGATGCTGACATAAAATATCTTTACGATGGCATTAATGACTGTCGTGCAGCATCAATGGTTTTTGGTGGAATGAAAGAGTGCAATATAGGCTGCCTTGGTTTTGGAACATGCGTAAAGGCTTGTATGTTCGGTGCCCTTGAAATGGGTGAATATGGCTTACCAGTTGTGAATATGGAAAAATGCACAGGTTGTGGTTCTTGTCAAAAAGTATGCCCTAAAAATATCATAAGACTTACATCAGTATCTATGAGAATTATGAGAGAATATACAGAGGCTAAATGTATAACTCCATGCCAAAGAGCCTGCCCCACTGGTATTGATATAAGAGAGTATCTTGCACGTATTAGAAAGGGTGATAATACTGGAGCTGTTCAAGTCATTAAGGAGAGAAACCCTTTTCCAACAGTTATTGGAAGAATTTGTCCAGCACCATGTGAAACAGAATGCAGGAGACAATTAGTTGATGAAGCAGTTGGAATAAATAATCTGAAAAGATTTGTTTGCGATATTGAGATGGAGTTAGGACAGAGAGTTCTTCCTTATAAAGCACCTGAAACAGGTAAAAAAGTTGCTATTATTGGTGGCGGTGTTGAGGGGCTTTCAACCGCATTTTTCACAGCAAGACTTGGACATGAACCAACTGTATTTGAGGCAACCTCTACACTTGGAGGACTTTTGAGAATTGCTATATCTGATGAGAGACTCTCACAAGATGTTCTTGACTGGGATATTGAAGGCATTCTTGAGATGGGTGTTAATGTAAAAACTGGAGTTAAGGCTGGAGAAGATTTTTCTGTAGCATCTCTTCTAAACTCTGGTTATGAGGCTGTTTTTACCTCAACTGGTGGTTGGGACAGCAGACTTTCAAGAGGTGAGATTGCCCAAATATCCAATATATTTCCTGGTGGCTATCTTATGATTGATCTTCTAAGAAATGATGTTCAAAAGAGCAAAAGAGTTCCATGCGGAAGAGATGTTGTTATTGTTGGAGGTGGAGCATTATCAGCAGAGGCTGTAAAGGTGTGTCGTGAACTTGGATCCGAGAATATTACTGTAGTATCTCGAAAACCAGAAGAGTTGAAACCATTTGATGACAAAACTCTAAATGTTATGAAAAATAATGGAGCAACAGTAGTATATGAATCTGGTGTTACTAAACTTATAGGGCAAAACGATAAACTTTCTAAAATCGAATACACAAATATTGCCACAGGTGCAAAAACAGTCATTGATTCACAGACTGTTATTCTTGCTTCTGGAAGATTTCCAGAACTTGTATTTATGAAAAAAACAACTGCATCTATGGAGATTGCGGAAGACGACAATAATGCTGAAGAGACCATAACTTCAAATAATATTTCGTCAACAGTTAATCAAAAGACCTTATGCTGGGAAGGATTTGAAATCTACAAGACTCCTTCAAATAATAATCAACTTGGCTTTCTATCGCCTGAAGATGAACTTAGTGGTTACAGTGCAGCAGTTGCGGCTATAAACGGTGGACGCCGTGCAGCAGCTACCATACATAAACTTATGTATGGTTTACCTCTAAGTGATGTTACTAAACCTGTTACTAAACGTTCGATTCTGCAAGGTGTTACTTGTGTTGAGAATGTCCAGATTATGCCAAGAAACATAATGCCTCTTTACGATAAAACTGAACATAATTCAGAGGCAGCGGCTTATAATGGAGTTAGAAGAGGTAAAGAGATTTTTAGCGGCTATACCCCTGAAATGGCTAAAAATGAGGCGGAACGGTGTCTTAAATGTGGTCTTCTTTGCTATGAAAGAACTGGTATTGCATCAGATGCTCAAAATGTTGATGGGAAAGCTCATAGTGGCAGACAGGTCAAGGAAGGAGAAAATATTCAGCAACATGTGATTCTTTCTGAAGCAGAATTGCCAGTTGCACAGCAGACAAGAAGAAGGTGGTATCTCTTACCCGGTATTGAATAAATCCAAAATTATGAAAGTCCCCCAAAGCATAAAATGGGGGCTTTCATAAACTTAACCTCTCATCTTATTACTACAGGTCAGAATGATGAAAATTTCCAGCGGGCATCAATTTTGAAGTTTTTAAAAGGTGATCCTCTTAGATATTTTGTCTCTCCCTCTCCATAGTCTCTTTTGAACAGAATGCTGCTGCAAGTGCAATCAAAGCACAGATAAAAAATGGAAAAAATGCGGATTGATACGCAGATATGCTTAAAACTTCACCAACTTTATCATGTCGTTCTAATAAATACCCAACAAATGGTTGAAAAATACCAGCCCCAATAAAAGGAAAGAGATTTGCAAGACCAGTAACTGTGCCTGCAATTTCAATTGGAAATAGCTCCTTGCACATAGTAAATGCAACCGCACCAACTCCATTTGCACAGACAGTTATCATAAAATATAATAGATATAATCCCCATACAGGTATAGCGTCAGAGAATGCAAGCAGTGCTGTGCAAAAGACCATGCCTATTGAAGTTATTATCAATACTGGCTTTCTCTGGCAAAATACTCTATCAGATAGCCATGTAATAAAAGGTGCTCCAAATACAAGCCCCAATGCCATCATAGATAGAATATGACCAGCCTCAACTCTACTCATTCCATACACATGTATAAGATATGGTCCTCCCCACAAACCTCCAAATGAAAAAGCTATGGCAAATGCACAGAAAAACCATAAAGCTAAATACCAAAAAGAGAGCGATTTCAAAACAGTTTTGACTGCAACGGTTAAACTCAAATTATTACTCTTATTTATTTTATTACCTTCCTTAATATCTTCTCTATCTAAAATCCAGCCTTTATCTTCAGGGCGGTTACGAACAAATAACCACACCAATATAGCCAGCAATAGGGTTACAATACCAACTGCAATAAAAGAGTTTCTCCATCCAATAGAGTTATTGAGCCATACTAATGGTGTCGCTGCTATCAATGAACCTAATCCGCCAATACTGAGAAGTATCCCTGTCATGTAGGCATACTCTCTGACAGTAAACCACTGGGATAAAATTTTTAGTGTAGGCACAAATAACATAGATACACCTATGCCAACTAAGGTTCGACCAATAATAGCCCATGTTACATTGGGGGCAAAACCAAATATAACAGAACCTAAAAATGCAACGGTGAAAAATAGTGTAATTGTCTTACGCGCACCCCATGAATCAGAGAGAAGTCCAGCAGGAAGCTGCATTAAAGCATAGGGATAAAAATAGGCAGAGCCTAAAATTCCTATTAAAGAGGGACCAGCACTGAAATCTTGCATGAGATCAACTGCAAGCACGGATGTGCAAAGACGGTGGAAATAGACTAAAATATAGCTTGTAGATAGTAGCCCGAAAATCAGCCAGCGGTAACTTTTGATATTATTCATTATAAGATAATCAGTTGGATAGGTTAAAGAGATGGGTGATTAAGAAAAAGGAAACTCTTGCTCTTGTTCAATATTCATTTTTTTGATCTTTTCAACAAGAGTTGTGCGATTCATTTTCAGGAGGTCTGCTGCCCGTGCCTTTACCCAATGGGTCTGTTCAAGGGCATAAAGAATAAGGCTTTTTTGGTACTCTTCTACTGCTTCATTAAAACCAATACCGTTCTTAAAGACACTGCACACAGATGGTGTCTCTGTTGATGGCAAAATATGGTTTGAAATATAATCTGGAAGATCAGATGGCATAACAATATCAGTTTCAACCATTACAGAGAGGCGCTCAACAAGGTTCTCAAGCTCTCTAATATTTCCGGGCCAACTATAGAGGCTTAAGACAGATATTGCCTCGTCTGAAAATATCTTCTTATTGTATCCATACATTCTCTGAACTATTTTTTCTTGAAAGTGATCAATAAGAACGGGTAAATCATCAATACGCTCTCTAAGGGGTGGAACTTTTAGTGGAATAACATTTAGTCTGTAAAAAAGGTCTTCCCTAAATGTTCCCTGTGCAATTGATGCAGCAAGGTCTTTATTGGTTGCAGATAGGATTCTGACATCAATATTAGTCGTTGTGATACCTCCTACTTTCTCGATCTTTCGCTCCTGCAAAGCTCTTAGCAGCTTAACTTGAAGATCAGGACTCATATCACCTATTTCGTCAAGAAAAAGGGTTCCCTTATCTGCAAGCTCAAACCTTCCAACTCTTGACCTATGTGCCCCTGTAAAAGAACCTTTTTCATGCCCAAATAACTCGCTTTCAAGAAGCTCGCCTGGAATTGCACCACAATTTATTACAACCATTGGCTCTTTGCTTCTATAACTGTTGTTGTGTATTGCTCTTGCAACCAACTCTTTTCCTGTTCCGCTTTCACCTGTAATCAATACAGAAGCATCAGAAAGAGAGACTTTTCTAATAGTATTTATAACCTGCTTTACAGCATCGCTTACTCCAGCAATCTCTTTACAGGAAAAAGTTCTTGTAGATGATTTTAATTCCATAGTTTTCGGGAACATCACTTTAATATCTTCTTTAACTTCTCTGAGATTGCTTCTGCAGTGAATGGTTTAACAACATAATTTGACACTCCAGCTTGCACTGCTTCAATAACATTCTGTTTTTGTGCCTCTGCTGTTACCATAAGAAAGGGGGTTTTTGCATATTTCTTGTTTGCTCTAACCCATTTTAAAAGCTCAAGACCCGTCATTTTGGGCATGTTCCAATCAGAAATCACAAGATCAATATCATTTTTTTCAAGGGTCTCCATTGCAGTTGTGCCATCGTCAGCTTCAAGAAGATTTTTAAAACCAAGCTGTTTTAAAATATTCTTTAAAATTCTGCGCATGGTTGCAAAATCATCTACAATCAAAACTTTGATGGATGTATTCATTGTTTAAAACCTCCTTAAGGCTCTTGTCAGGAAATACCTATTGGTTAATCTCTTTTTCCCTATTTACATATTTTAGCAACAGAAATCTCTATTCTTTATCTACCTCTCAAAGCAGACCTCTATGGTAAAATCTCCATTATCAGTAGAGAATGGGATGGCAATTCTTGGACCATTTGTATAGTGGGCTATACTGTGCGATCTTCCCATGATCACAGAAGGAATTGCAGCTTTGAATACCCTTCCTAACCCTTCTAACTCTTTCCTTGCCTGTCCTGAAACCATGTTAGTAAGCTCTCCTACAGCATCGGCAATATCTCCATTTAAGTGCCTCATCTCCTCACCAAGCATATTTGAGACAATAGCCAAAATACACTTTTCCTGAAAAGTAACTGATATAGTTCCATTGGCAGCTCCGGTCAGTCCAATAACTCCGGTAACATCTCCCTTAGCCACATTATCTTTCTTAAGATATGGCTTTCCCGGACGCACTTTCATAAAAGCCATTGTTTCTAAAACATGTAATGTAGCATTAATAAAAGGATTGATTAATTTAGCTTCCATTGTTCAATACCCCAATTTGTTTCAATTTCAGTCGATATCTGTAGTGTTATATTGCACAATATTTTTTAGATGGGTGTATGTCTCTAAATCCATTGCATCAAATACGATACCCATTCCATCTTTATCAATTCTGGCCACTCTGGCTTGGATAAGAAGTTCAGGTGCATCAACTCCGCCAGATAGGATAATTTTGACCTTGCACTCCATTCCTTGAGAGACCTTCTTGTCTGTTTTTACAAAAAGTCCCTTAATACTCAAATTAGTTGAACTACCTGTTACATCAACCTCATGGTCATTGTCATTATATATCACAATGATACGGGTAGAAAATGCTACTCTCGTATAATGCCTTCGCCCACTATTTTCAATTTCTGTCATGGAAAAAACCTTTTTATAAGAAATTTCTATTGATGCAGATTATTTTCTTCAAGATTCTAAGAGTCGTGTGGCCACACATCGTCAACAACGTTTAGGAAAGCTGTAACAACTTCTGGATCAAACTGTGTGCCTGAACAATTTTCTATAATTGATATAACTTTGTTCTTCTCCATCTTTTTTCGATAAGCCCTGTCTGATGCCATAGCATCAAAAGCATCAGCTACAGATAGTATTCTTGCAAGTTTTGGAATCTCATAACCTTTCAAACCGTCAGGATAGCCTCTGCCATCAAAATATTCATGGTGATGTCTAATAATATCTTGTTCCCTGTCCCATAAACCAAGTTTCCCCACAATATCTGCACCAATTGACGGATGCTCTTTTATCTTTTCAAACTCTTCATCTGTAAGCCTACCAGGTTTTAAGAGAATGTCATCTCTTATACCAATTTTTCCTATATCATGAAGCTGTCCAGCAAAACTTAAAACATCAAGCTCCTCTTCAGAGCAACCCATTATTCTACCAACAATATATGCAACATCAGCAACACGAGTTGAGTGTTTACGTGTATAAGAATCTCTTGCCTCAAGTGCAGCAACAAAGGCATATAATGTAGAGAAGAGATTATCATAAATATTTTCATAAAGAGCTATATTTTCAATAGCAGAAGCTGCTTTTCGAGTAATATAACTCATGTAGTATATATCTTTTTCTGAGAAGAGGCGAGGGGTATATTGGCATCTACCACTATTAACACACTTATCTTTATCGGTAGAAACTCTATTATTGGTATTAAAACAGTCGTCTCCATTACCTATCTGGCTATTAACAACAATAGATGCTGTAACAACTCCAAATGGTTTTTCTCTGATTTTAACAGGCACAACCATAAATGATTGTATATTATTTGTAAGACCAACAACCCCTGAATTTTTTGAAATCAAACATGGCTGATCATCTGAAATAACATCTAAAAAAAACTGTGCAAGCTCAGGTGTAATTCCCTCTTGTACACTCTCATCAAGATCAGTAGATGCTATTGGAACAAAAGACGATACATGCTCAGCATGTATGTAAAAATTTACTTTATCTGCTTTTACTACCTCCATACCAAGTGATACGACCCTGTTAAATATTCCGTAAGTTGAGTCAGAGCCAGAAAAATCCTCCATAATACGGTTTAGAACATTGAGTTCATCTACACGAGAGAGTAACTCATTATTTAAGGCTTTTAAACGTTCTCTACGCTCAATCTCTTCTCGCAGTATAAGGTTCTCAACAAAAAGCCCCCTCTCTCTCATTATACGTCTTAAACTTAACTCCATCTGCTCTAAATTAACAGGCTTTACAAGATAGTCAACAACCCCATTCTTTAATGTTCTTATTGTATTTTCTAATGATGGATAACCTGTCATAACTATGACTGGCAAAGTGTTGTCAATTTTTCTTATCTGTTCTGCAAGTTCAAGACCGTCCATTTCAGGCATATTTATATCTGTAAAGCAACACCCAATTTTTACAGATTCTATTATTTTAATAGCTTCAATACCATTGTTGGCGGTATATACCTCATACCCCTTACGCTCAAAATACTCTTGTGTAATTTCAAGAATACCCTCTTCGTCATCTACTACCAGTATAGTATTTCTGCTGCTATCTATCATTCCTTATTTTCCAAAATGCCTTTAAAAAAAGCAATGCTATTTAAAATATACACACATATTTATCACACCAAATCTTTTCTATACCAAACATTTTCTTTTTTCAATTGAAAATAGATCATCAAAGAAATTTGAAACCATTTTTAAGTCTAATTTTGGCTTATATTTTTTCTCTATTTTGCTTATAAAATTTTATGCAATAGCAAACTATGAATTTTTATCGTAAAAAAGTATATAATAAAGAATTATATACTTGACATAATTATTTTTAAAGAATAAAAATCTTAAAAAAATACTAAACAGAGATTAAGAGTAGAAGTTTAATAATATCAGTAATTACTCAAAGCCAAAATAAATTAAGCTTTTTTTCTGGTAGTGTTTAAGAATGCTTAAACACTACAATTTATCACCTTGCTGAATATAATTTAGGGCATTGTTAAATTTTTATTCCTAAGTTTTACAGGGACATTAACCTTAGGTAGAACAACCAATATGGATGATACAGATTTAAGAATATTGAAAATTTTGCAAGAAAAAGCAAGAATCCCAAACGTAGAAATCTCACGAACTATAGGCATGGCTCCATCAGCAGTGCTTGAGAGAATCAAAAAACTTGAATCAAAGGGGATTATATCAGGCTATGAAATAAGGCTTAATCCAGAATGCTTTAACCACTCAATGGTTGCATTCATACAAGTTAGGCTTATTTTGCCAGCTCACATAGAACAAATAGCAAAACAACTTTCTTGCCATGAGGAGATTCAGGAGATTCACTATATTTCAGGCGAAGACTCTATTTTATTAAAAGCTCGTATCAGTAACGGAGCAGAGCTTCAGGCAATTATTAATGAGAAGATTGCTACAATCAAAGGTGTGCAATCAACTAACAGTTTTATTGCCCTCTCAACATACAAGGAGAGTGCAAGATTTCCTATTCCTAATCCTGAAAGACAAGTCTGAAAAACTTTAGAGACAATAAATTAATGTCCTAATGTGCAAACTAAAAATAAAACTAAAAGGAGATGTGTATAAAATGCCGATGTCAGATGGATTTAAAACACGATTGTCAAATGTAGTTGAAAAAGCAGTAAAACACTTTGGAACACCTTTTCATATTTATGATGAAGCAGGAATTATCGAGACTGCAAATTTGCTTAAAAAAGCATTTTCAGGCAAATCTGGATTTAAAGAGTTTTTTGCGGTTAAGGCTCTTCCAAATCCATCAATAATGAAAATTATGAAAGACCAGGGATTTGGTTTTGATTGTAGCTCTTCTCCTGAAATTTTACTTGCTCGTTCAATTGGTAGCACAGGTGATGAAATAATGTTTACATCAAATAATACGAGTATGGAGCAGTTTGAGACAGCAGCCATTGATGGTGGTTCTGTTCTAAATCTTGACGATATATCTTTAATCCCCAAAGTGCCTATTATGCCTGAACTTATTTGTTTTAGGTATAACCCAGGACCAAGACGCAGAGGTAACAAGATCATTGGAAATCCTGTAGAATCAAAGTATGGAGTGAGCCACGAACAGATAACAGAGGCTTATCGCCAAGCAATTAAACGTGGTGCAAAGCGTTTTGGTATGCACACTATGCTTGCATCAAACGAATTAAATTATGAATATATGGTTGAAACAACTCAAATGTTGCTCTCAATTGTGGAGCAGGTTTCAAATGCTTTGGATATAAAATTTGAGTTTATAAATATTGGCGGAGGGCTTGGAATACCTTATAAACCAGAGCAAAATACAATGAATGTGGATGCTCTTGGAGCTGAAACGACAGATATGTTAAACCAATTTGAACATAAACATGGCTGGTATCCAAAACTTTTTATGGAGAGTGGGCGATATATAACTGGTCCTCACGGTGTTTTGGTTACCACAGTGATAAATCATAAAAATATTTATAGAAAATATGTTGGAGTTGATGCCTCAATGTCAGCTCTTATGCGTCCTGGAATGTATGAGGCATATCACCATATTCATATTCATGGAAAAGAATCGTATTCAGAATATGAAACGGTTGACGTTGTGGGGTCTTTGTGCGAAAATATTGATAAATTTGCAATTCAGCGTCAATTACCTGTAACAGAAGTGGGAGATATTTTGGTTATTCACGACACGGGTGCCCACGGACATGCTATGGGATTTAATTATAATGCTAACCTTCGCCCCAAAGAGCTTCTTTTGAAAATTGATGGAACTATTGAGCTTATTAGAAGGGCAGAGACGGTAAAAGATTATTTTTCAACACTTAATTTTGAAAAAGATATTTGTATTTAAAGTTTCTGTTTAACAACTTAAGGAGTTCTGCTAAAAAGAAATTTATATTTTCGCAAAAGAAGGACATTTTCCATTAACACTTAGATTTAAAGGAAGAGAACTATGATTAAAATAGGTACCGTAACTTGCACACCTGAAGCGGCTGATATGGTTGCACAATGCTACTCATCATTTCCTACACCAACAGAGGGTAGAATAAGATTTGTTGATACCTATGTATCTACCGAAGGAGTTACAAAGGGAGAGACAGAGTATAAAGCATTTTCTATATTTGAGTATGACGATGCTGACGAAAGTCTTATACAAGAGTATCTTGAAAAGAGATTCGCGGCTTTTTCAAAAATACCGGGTGTTAAATATAAAATTGAAGATTGGGTAAGAGTTGCAGAGGCGTTAAAGATGTTAGCTGATGGCGAGTTTAATACTGATTTTGCAAATACAAGTTTTTAGTTGTTTTATGTCAAATCTAAAATTTGACAACAGACTTTAAGATTTGACAACTTTTTGAAAGTTGTCAAATCTTAGATTTTGTATCATTAGTGATATTACAGTTGCCCAGATGAACTTAACGCAAATATAACCATCTTCTGCATCATACGTTCCTGAACTGTTTTGGGATTAGCAAGATCCATTCTCTCAAGATATGGAATGGCTTTTTCAGGTATCCCTCCGATACTCTTGCTGATAAGTCCATTCATAACGGCAAACTTGTTTCGAGCTGCAAGCTCTTTAAAGCCTCTCAATGCCTTTCCAAGAATAATCTCTTCTTTGGTGAAAGCTGTTCCAAACGGGAACGCTGAGAAAAACCCCTGCATCCTGTAAGGTCCAATCTTTGCCTCAAGAATTTCAGGCAGATTATCCCTGAACTGCTGTGGAATTTGCCAATCAGCCTCTATTGCTCCCGATTTTTTTGCCTTTTCAAGAAGCTCTTCCTGAAATCTTGAATCAGCAATACAAAGCAGCCGTTTCATAACCTCACTGTATGTCCTGCCTCTCAAATCTGCTATACCATATTCTGTAACTACAATATCTTTCAAATGTCTCGGGATTGTAGTATGACCATACTCCCACACAATATTTGAAACTGCTTGCTGCCCTTCGCCTCTATAGCTTCTTATCATGGTTATAGCTCGACCATCTTCTAATTCATTTGCCATGGAGATAAAATTGTATTGTCCACCAGGTCCGCTTATGATCCTGTTATCGTCAAGTCCATCAGCTACGGTTGCACCCGTAAGTGTTACCATAAGGGCGGCATTTATAAATCTACCATGCAACCTTTGAAGTCTTTTGATCTCTTCGTTGCCGTAAAGATGATTTACATAATCAACACTTCGCATGTCAATTAGTTTGAGGCGATCCTCGCTAAGATTACGCAAATCCTCATAAAAACTATGTGGACCTATAAAGAAACTTGCGTAAAGTACAATTCCGTTTTTCAAGATATTTCCAAGACACGAAGAGGCAACTGCTTCAAGGTTTTCACTAATAGACATATCAAGAGGATAGGATTTCCCACCTAAAACTGCACACCCATCCTCATAAACAAGCTCTGATTTGAAGATTCCGAATTTCTGGAAAAAGTCAAATTCGCTTTTCTTGATTCTTGTATGAACTAACTTTCTTTTTACAATTTCCCTGAATATCTCTTCTACCTGATTTTCTTTAAATTCGTTATCATTAATTACTTTCTGAAGTCTCACATCTTCATATACTTTTCTTTTAAGAATGTCGTTTTTAAAAAGTTCAAGAAGGCTGTCAACAAACATTTCAGACGATCCTAAAAGTCCTTTTTCAAAAATATCAGTGCCACCTACAGAGTCAATCAAATCCTTAAATTTTGTATAGATACCTGAACTGTTAAGAAATTTCTTGTATATCTCGTTGTTTTTATGACGCATCTCAACACCAGCAACAATAGCATCTCCAAGTGAGCCGATACCAACTTGAATAGTACCACCATCTTTTACGAGGGTGCTTGCGTGCATTCCAATCATCCAGTCAACTGTATTCACAGATTCTTTAGGTGCCCCAAAGAGTTTAAAATGATAAGCTGGATTATCAATTACCATATCGTAGAAATCAGGTTTTACTACAGCATCTCCATACATGAATGGCATATCTTTGTGAATTTGGGCAATTACAGCCACTTTTTTACCTTTTGCCTCAAGTTTTCTAAGAAACTTAGCTCCGTCAAGGTGAGTATCAGGATTTGAACTCATACTGAACATGATTTCGCCATCTATCTCTTTTCTTGCCACAAGCTGTGAAACCACATTGCACTCATTAATAAAAGCGTCTCGTATAGCGTAAGTGTAATTAGAACCAAGATAGTTACGTGTAGCATGTGCATTGCCCATCCAGCCGCCAGCTTTATTAAAAAATTCTATTAGGGTAAAATTGGGTGGAATCTGTTTTTTTCTCATGTCAAGAACATATTCAAAATCAACAAAATCTTCCCAGATACGCTCAACTAATGGTTTCATAAACCGTCTTTCAAGCTCACTCGACCATGTTGGCTTTTCTAAAGCTATTGCTGTAACCAAGGTGAAATGAAGAGTTGGATCAACTTTAACTCTTCTGTATAGAGCATTAATAAGGTGATTTGGCTTTGCAAGAGCCAAGGGAGCAGCAAATACAATCTTTTTTCCGACTTTTGCAATCAGATCATCAACACATTGTTCAACATCAGAATAATATTGAGGAGCTTTATTTTCTAACACTGTTCCGATCCCCCTTTGTTTTTTTAAAAAAGTTAATTTGGTTAAAAGAAATTAATTTGGGTAGTTGACATTATCTTAAGTAAGGTAAAGTTTTGTTTGATAATTAAAGTTTGATAATTAAAATTAATTTAGAAGTTTGGAAAAATATTAATTAATCGGCGTGAAAACCTTTTTTGTTCTAAAATATTCGTTACGGAAAATCAACATTTAAAATTATTAGAGTGATTATAATTAGGGCATCGATCAACCCTCAACAAAAAGTTTGAGTGAATCTATAAACTCAGGGTCTTCATTCTCAATTATAGAGACAATAGCTTTGTGCATTCTTCTCTTATGTTCTCCAAATATGCCACGTTTTTTTTGCAATGTTTTAGCAAATGCCATTGTATCGCTACTAAGTTCTGCTAAGTTATCACTTGCCTTTTGAATAATGTGATGCTCTGCAAGCTCATCTGCCCCAACTCTTTTACCAGTAAGTTTAAGCTCATTGAATTTATATTCAGGGATAGCTTTGCGAACAAATGCAATCATTCCCGGTAAAAATGGTATATTAATATCAACTTCAGGAAAGCAAAAAAAACCTCTATCTTTTCGCATAAATCTGAAATCACAAGCACACGAAATTATAGCACCATTGCCAAAAGCATGACCATTTATTGAAGCAATAACAGGAAGCGGCATGGTGAGGAGTCGCTTAAATACAGTGTTCATTTCATACATAAATTGCTTAATACTATCAAAATCTTTTGCTGCAAATCTTCCAAGTAACCAATCAATATCAACGCCTTGCGAGAAATTTTTTTCATCTGATGATGTTAGAATTAAGGAGAAGATCGATTCATCTGAAAGTATCTCATCAAATATACGATTCATAGTTTTTCCAAATTCAAGATTTTGGCGATTTGCACCATTACACATAGTAATTATTGCTACTGATTCATCTTTTTTCCATTCTATCACAGACAAGGGGTAACTCCTTTCAATTGATTTAATTTATTAAAATTTTACGTAATTCTCATCTAAATATTTTAGTTTATTAAATGCTATCAATGTTTCACTACTACACACTTGGCTTTTAATCAAGAACGTTTCTCTCATTTTTGCACTATATTTCTCTTATCAAAATATGATTGACATAGTTTCTTATTTCTGATTATCTCAAAAAATATTATCATATTTTGATACGATTCTTTTATTACAATTACAACATCATAATTTGCATTGAGTTTATTCCATTTTGCAAATAATAAAATATAAAATATGAGTTAAAAAGATAGAAAGAGGGGTTTTATGAAAATGTTTCTTCATGTGGGTTGTGGTCAAAAGCAAAAAGATAAGACTACAAAGGGCTTTAACACTCCTGAGTGGAAAGAGCTGCGTCTTGATATAGACAAAAATGTTTCCCCTGACGTAGTTGGAACGATGACAGATATGTCGCAATTGCCTGATAAATCCGTTGATGCTCTCTTTTCAAGCCATAACATAGAACACCTTTATCCACATGAAATCCCCACGGCATTGTCAGAGTTTAGAAGAGTTATCAAACCTGATGGGTTTGCAGTAATAACTTGCCCAGATTTACAGTCTGTCTGCGAGCTAATAGCAAATGATAAATTGACAGAGCCAGCTTATACATCTCCAGCAGGTCCAATTGCTCCGCTTGATATTCTTTACGGTCATCGTCTCTCTATGGCACGAGGTAATCTTTTTATGGCACATAAATGTGGTTTCACCCAAAAGGTGCTAACAGGAACTCTACAGTCAGCGGGTTTTATGATGATCGCAACCAAAAGAAGACCACACCCTTTTTACGATCTCTGGGCATTAGCAACCATGAACCCAATGGAAGAGAATCTTTTACGAAAACTTGCAGATGATTTTCTCTATCCTTTATGACTATAGTTCTTGCAAAAGAAAATTGGAATCTCCCGTTTTTTAATCTATTAATTTAATAAGTTACAGGAAAACGCCATGATAATTGGACTTGATGTTGGCGGAACCCACACTGACGCCGTTCTGTTAAGCGAAAATGGACTTGAGAGACATGTAAAAGTCCCGACCGATACCTCAAACCTTTTTAATACAGTTCTTTCAGGATTTGACCTACTACTTGATGGAATTGACTCTTTTAAGGTCAAAAGAGTTGTTATAAGCACAACACTTACTACTAACAGCGTTGTGCAAAAACAGTTAAATCCTGTAGGCATAATTGTTTCATCAGGACCTGGCATTGATCCCAAACTTTTTCGTAGAGGCGAACATTTTTATACAGTATCTGGTTCAATAGACCATCGGGGCAGGGAGCGATCTCCTATTAACAGGGCTGAAATTGAACAAATCTCAGAGACAATAAAAAATGCTGGAATTGAATATGTCGGTGTTATTGGCAAATTTTCCCCAAGAAATCCTGCACATGAACTTGAAATAAGGGATATTCTTAAGAAAAATTTTCACACCATATTCCTTGGGCACAAAGTGTCAGGAAACCTAAATTTTCCTCGAAGAATTGCAACAGTTCATCTTAATACTGCTGTTTACAGTATGCACAAAAACTTTTTCAACGCTGTGAATGATACTCTCAAGCAAAAAGGTTTAAAAGCCCCAATTCAGATATTAAAAGCAGATGGCGGAACAATGAATTTAGCTACCTCAATGGAGTTTCCGGGGCAGACAATTCTATCAGGACCTGCTGCAAGTGTTATGGGAGCTATTCACCACGCACCAGCAGACAAAGATGTTTTGGTTCTTGACATTGGCGGAACCACAACTGATATTGCTATTCTTGTCAACAAAGCCCCTCTTTTAGAACCAGTTGGAGTTGGACGTGGAAAATATAAAAGTCTTATTCGGGCACTCCATACAACATCAAGAGGAATTGGTGGTGACAGCCAAGTTACAGCTATAGAGCGATATATTGATAAAACAGATGGAGTTTGTGACAAAAGAGGTAGAGATATTGATATTGCAGGTAATGCAAAAAGTGATAACTTAATAAACTCTCGTCAAAAAATCAAAGCCTTACAGATAGGACCAGGAAGGCAAGGACCAGCTTTAGCATTTGGAGGACCTGCTCTTACCCCCACTGATGCAATGATCTGGCTTGGCATTATGGAGGGTGGTAATAAAAAATTAGCAGAAGAGGGTTTAGCACTTCTTGCAGAGACACTTGGAATATCTATTCGTGAAACTGCTGAGAAGATATTTCATCAAACTTGTGAAACTATTGTTAGTGTCGCCAACATTATGGTTGACCAAATAAACAAAAAACCTGTTTATACTGTCCATGAATTTCTTGAAGGTTACAAAATCAGACCTCAGCAGATATTGCTGCTTGGTGGACCAGCTCCTTACTTTGCATCTAAAATCGAAGAGATTTCTGGCATAAAAACTACGGTTTTACCTAATAGCTCCGTTGCTAATGCAATTGGAGCTGCTCTTGCACGAACAACTTGCGAGGTATCTTTGCTCGTTGATACCGAAAGAGGAGTTGCAACAGCACCAGAAGAGAATTTCACAGCCTCAGTTTCAAACTCATATCGTAAAGATGATGCCATTAAAACTGCAATTGCCCTTTTAGAGAAAAAGGCTGTAAATGCAGGGGCAGATTTAAAGAATTTTGAGGCAGAGACAACAGAATTTCAATCTTTTAATGTTGTGCGTCAATTTGCTTTACGCGGAAAGATATTTAGAATCAAAATGCAGGTAAAACCTGGACTTATTAAGGGATTTTCTCATGGGTTTTAATCAACCATATTAAAATAATATTAGAGGTTATGATGCTCAAATCATCTAAAAAAACAGGTCTTGTATTCTTTCCAGCATTTGACTGGGCAATTGATCCTACCCACCCTGAGAGAGAAGAGAGGCTTTTATATACTCAAGATCAAGTAGCAGAAGAGGGAATTTTTGATATTAGCGGCATTGTAGAATATAAGCCCGACCTTGTTACAGCAAATGAGATAAGACGTACCCACTTTTGTGTTCCTGACGAAGCTGCTATTACCACTCAATCACATCTAATAAGTGCTGGTGGTGCAACTGTTATTGCCCGTGCTGTTATGGAGAAAAAAATCGACAATGGTTTTGCTCTTGTAAGACCTCCTGGACACCATGCGATGCGAATAAGCCACGGAGGAAGAGGCTTTTGCCATATTAATATTGAGGCAATAATGGTTGAGATGATTCGCCAGCAATATGGAGTCAGAAAGGTAGCGATTATTGATACAGACTGTCATCACGGTGATGGCACAAACGATATTTATTGGCATGATCCAGATACGCTGTTTATCTCTTTGCATCAAGATGGAAGAACTCTCTATCCGGGTTCAGGATTTACAGGAGAGTTAGGTGGTCCTAATGCTAAAGGCAGTAACCTTAATATTCCGCTTCCGCCAGCAACATCAACAGAGGGCTATCTTTATGTGATAAGAAATAGCGTTCTCCCAGCATTAGAAGAGTTTAAACCTGAAATTATTGTAAACTCAGCGGGTCAAGACAACCACTACACAGACCCATTAACAAACATGAAATTTTCAGCCCAAGGATATGCAGAGCTTACAACTTTGTTAAAGCCAGATATTGCAGTTCTTGAAGGTGGTTACTCAATTGAGGGTGCATTGCCCTATGTTAATTTAGGAATTATCCTTGCTCTTGCTGCTATGGATTACTCAAAAGTTATTGAGCCAGACTATGATGAGGAGCGTTTAAAACAGGCATCTCATGTTACTGATAGCATTAAAAGGACATCAGATGTTATTAACGATTATTGGAAAAGACGTTATGAGTTAAGAGAAAAAGCTGGTAATCATGGAGAGATTCAAGAGCGGCATCGCGAGATATTCTACGATACAGACAACATATTTGAACGCCAAAAAGAGCGAGTAAGAATATGCAGAGATTGTGCAGGTGCACTTGAGATTGATTCAAAAGCATCTCCTGGACTTCATATACTTGCGGTTCATATACCTTTAAATGCTTGCAATGTATGCAAAGAGACTGGTTATGAAATGTTTGATAGAGCTATCCATAGCAATAAAAAGTATGATAAAATTTTTCTCCAAGATAGACCTAAAGACTCATATATTGTCAGGTAATTGATTATAATTTTTATTCAATCTTTCAGCCGATGGTTAAAACCATCGGCTAAGTTAAAAAAGTCCTCTTAAGAGGACTTGGACAATTCAGCCCTGAACTTTAGCTCTGGGCAAGCAACACTTGTTCAACATAACTATACAGAACAACATCTGCATCAATAAATTATCAATTCCACCAACTATAAAATAATAATCAGGTCAAATATGTTAAAGCAACTTGTAAAACGTGCGGAGATGATCCGTGCAATAAGAGAGTTTTTCTATAATAATGGTTATCTTGAGGTAGAGACCCCTCTTAGAGTTCCAAACCCAATTCCAGAAGAGCATATTGAGCCATTTGAATCAGAAGGTTGGTATCTTCAATCTTCTCCTGAAATATGCATGAAAAGGCTTGCTGCCCAAGGTTATGGTAAGATATTTCAGATATGCAAATGTTTTAGAAAAGATGAGCGAGGTGATCGTCATCTTACAGAGCTTACAATGGTTGAATGGTATAGAAAAGATTACTCATACATTGAGCTTATGCAAGAGTGCAAAGAGATGATAAGATATGTTGCTCGTAAGTTATTAGTTAGTCCTGTTGCCTCACCTCCTGACCCCTCCCCAGTGGAGAGGGGAAATAATTACTCCCTCCCCTTGGGGAGGGCTGAGGAGGGGCAAAATAGTTATCTGGAAAGCTATGTAGAACAAATTAAGCCAGAAAATGTAGATGAGTTAAAAAAAGAGCTATTTATTGAATATGGAAATCACACTATATCTATTAACTCTCCTTGGCAATATATTACAGTTAGTGAGGCGTTTGAAAAATATGGTAGTATGACAATGGAGGAGGCAGAGAAAAGAGGCTCTTTTGATGAGATAATGTCGTTTGAGATTGAACCCAACCTTGGCTTAGAAGTGCCAACATTTATATACGATTATCCTTCTTCAATGGCATCGTTGGCAAAGCTAAAATCTAACAATATTAATTTGGATAAGAATGAGAATGGTAGTCTAAACTCTAACAATATCAATTTTAATAAGGATAATAATCTTCTGCCAGAAAAAAAGAGCCTTGCGGAACGTTTTGAGTTATATATTGCAGGTATTGAACTTGCTAACGGATTTTCAGAACTCAACGATCCTGTTGAGCAAAGAGAAAGGCTTTTAAAAGTAATCAAAAACAGAGCTAAAGATAAAAAAAATATGGAACTGCCTGAAAAGTTTCTCCAAGATTTGGCAAAGCTGCCAAAAACTGCTGGCATAGCACTTGGAGTTGACAGGCTTGCTATGGTATTTACTAACTCATCATCAATTGATGACGTAGTAGCGTTTACATCAGAGGAGCTTTAGTGTAGATTTAGTCTAAAAGAGGGTTCAACACTTAAATATTAACTGTTGAAAGTATATATTACGATGCACAAATTAAAAATAAACAAGAGGTTGAAATATTAAAATTTTGAAAAAAAGCAGTAAAGAATCAAACCTTACTAATTATGGGATTAATCAAGTTCATAACAAGTTAATTGAGCATGATAGGGGATTTACATTAATAGAGTTAATGGTTGTGGTCGTCATACTTGGGATTTTAGCAAGTCTTATTGTGCCAAGATTGATGGGCAGAACAGACGAAGCAAGAGTTGTAAAGGCAAAAGTTGATATTTCTGCTATTGCAACCGGGTTAAAACTTTATAGACTTGATAATGGTAACTATCCGACTACCGAACAAGGATTGCTTGCACTTATTGAAGAGCCTAAAACAGAACCTTTACCACGTAAATGGCATAAAGATGGCTATCTTGACATGAAGCAAATACCTAAAGACCCTTGGGATAAAGAGTATATCTATTTAAGCCCGGGTCTTCATAACGAGTATGATATTATCTCCTATGGTGCTGACGGAGTTCCTGAAGGTGAAGGTAATGACGCTGACATCAAAAGCTGGGAACTTGAATAGATTTGCTAATTCTGGATTTACTCTGATTGAACTGATTGTTGTGCTTGCTATAATGGGAAGCGTGCTTTTTATCACATTGCCCAAATTCAGGACTCTTACATTTGATGATACCAGCGAGAGAGGGCTTAATATTTTGCTCAATACTGTTAAAGACCTAAAAAAAAAAGCCCTTTCTGATGGTATGGATTACATACTCCATCTTGATGTTGTTAAATCTGTGATGTGGGTTACCTCTGCTTCTATTATGTCGGAAGTTGGGAATGCGAAGTCTGTAAATAGAGTAGGGCAGCAAAAGATGTCTAATCATACTAAATCGTACAAGATTATGGGGAATTCTAAATCTGATCAGCTTGATAGTATAGATAGTAAAAAGGCTAAAGAAAATGCGACACCTCTGCCAGAATCTGTTTATATCACAGGGGTTGAAATTTATGGGTTGTCTAATCGTCAACCTCAAGACGAGTATCAAATCAGATTTAGCGGGCAAGGGTATTGTGATATGGCAATTATTCACCTAAAAGAGCGTGAAAGTTCAGAAGAGATAGATGTGGTTATTGAGCCTTTTTTATATAGTGCAAAAATTAGCAACAAACCCATCTCTTTTGATCAATGCAGGTAATCATTAGATAGTTGCAACTTACATACAGCTATCCTAAATGATTTTTGAAAATATAAATAATCAATATTTACGAGTAGAGACGCATGTCCTTGCGTATCTACAGTTTAGGCTGAACTCAATTTATGACCTTGAACGGTATATATATTAAATAGATGCAAAAATATCATAAAATCAAAGGGTTTACACTTCTTGAAATTATGGTCAGTATATCTATTCTTGCCCTTGTAGTTGTCTCGGTCTTTAAAATCCAATCATCTATAATCCGCCTCTCTATTGCAGGAGAGTTTTACTCTACAGCATCACATCTTGCCCGCCAAAAACTTGCTGATATTGAGCAAGAGATTCGTGATCCCTCTATGGTAAATGAAATTTCCACAAAAGAGCTTTCAGGAGATTTTGGAGATAATTTCCCAGATTATAACTGGAAATGTGCGATTAATAACCTTGATCTATCAAATTCAGAGATTCCAGAAGAGGTTATCAAAAAGGGAGACCTACAAAAATTAAAAAAGATAAAAATTGAAATCTCATATAAAGATGAATTCTCCTTTAATATCTCATCTTGGAGATTTGTCCAAAATGATTGAAACAGAAGAAGTAAAACCAACTGGTTTTACCCTTTTTGAGATTCTTGTGGCAGTGATGATTTTCGGAATCATCATGCTTACCATATTTTCTTCATTTCGCTCATTTATAAAATCGTCATACTTTATAAAAGATAAGATTGCTGCATCAGAAGTAATTGCATCTATTTCCAATGTTGTGGTTAGGGATTTTATCTCTTTGCGAATATCTCTACCTCCAGAATATTCAAAAAAGCTCTCCTCAAATTCTACATCTTCAACTTCAGGTGATTTTAAAAATTCTACATCAGTTAATGGAACTTCAGATTCTACTTCAGATTCAATATCTCCATCATCACTGTTTGATAATAGTGATGATAAAGATAAGTTTAGATTTTTTGGAGATGAAACAACCATTGAAGGAGAGTTGTTTTCAAGAGTAAGATTTGCCTCTCTTGCTCATGTTGCATTTGGCATTAGGACAACTCCAAATGAATTATCTATATCTGAATCTAAATCTTCAAAGACTGAGTCTAAACAATCTGCTGGAGTTGCTCGTATTCTCTATTATGTCCGCCCAAACGATGAAGATGGGTTTGATCTTTGCCGTTCTGACACTCTTAACCAATTTGACGACACTGAAGGAACAAGTTGTGATCCTATAATTTGCCAAAATATAACTAAATTTAAGTTAACTTATATGGACATTAAAGGAGATGAACATACAGAGTGGGATTCTGAATCAGATGAATTTGAATATTCCACGCCTGTTTCGGTTAGAGTTGAAATAGAGTTTAAGGTAATGGATTCGGTTCATAAGTTTTTAACTCAAATATCTATGCCTCTTTTTAGAACCACTTTAAAAAATTACAAATAATTTATGGTAATATTAAATAATAAAGGTATGGCTCTGTTAATTACACTTGCCTTGATTGCGGTTTTGATGACGGCTGCTCTTGAGCTTGTTCGTAACTCAAGTGATTCATCAGAGCTTGAAAGAAAGACAGCATATCTCCTACAAGCTCAAGAGATGGCAAGATCGGGTATTGAACTTGCCATGTTTATTCTAACCCGTGATGCTGAACAAAATGATATTGACTCTTTACAAGAGATGTGGGCTTCTCCTGATATGCTCGCATCTGCTGTTGAACTTTTGGGATTTGATCAAAATCAAGGGTCTCTTGATGTTGTAATTACCGATGAGCTTGGTAAAATTCAAGTAAACGCTCTTTTAGAGCAGTTTCCCGGCAATATCGCTAACAATGACCAGATAGCTTTATGGGAACGATTTTTAAATATTGCCATTTCAAGCGATAAATCTCTTGATCTGCGTGACCCTGCTGAAATTATAAACTCTTTAAAAGATTGGCTCGACTCTGGTGATGATGATGCAATAAGCGGTCTATCTGGTGCAGAATCTAACTATTATGAAGCTCTTGATCCGCAAATTTTTTGCAGCAATGGTCCACTAAATAGTGTAGAAGAGCTTTTTATGATCAAAGGAATTCCTGAGAATATTACATCAGTTCCTGCAAAATTAATTGAGGAGTCTATAGTGAATCTTCCTGATTCAGCAACTTATAAACCTTTTGGGCTAAATAATAGTTCCACCAAAAATTCAAATATAGAGTCAAAATCTGATATGATTGCAAAGAACTTTTCAGAAGAGTATTTAACTTTAGAACCAGATAGAATTTTCACTGTTTATGGAATAGACTCTAATAAAAAAGAGGGGTCAAAATTCACATATTCAGGAAAAATTAACATAAATACCGCAGATGTTGCTGTTCTTGCTGCAATGTTACCTATTGGTATGGAAGATCAGGCATCTGAGCTTGCAAATTTTAGACTTGAGAAAGGTGAGAATAGGGATATATTTACAAACAGCCTTGACAGTGGGTGGTATAAAAAGGTTATATCTCTCTCCCCAAAGGATGTTAAGGAGTTTGAGAAGATAGTAAGATATTCAAGCGATCTGTTCAGAGTTGACGCTACAGCCAACTTTAATGGTGTTGATGTATCTTTGACAGGATTCATTAAAAGAGAAAAAAGAGAAGATAGTGGTAAATGGGGCTGCACCATTATTCAGCTAACAGGAAATTGATTTAATGAGTGAAAAAATTTTAGGGCTTGAACTCTCTTCAGATTCATTGACAGCGGTTGTTATAAAAAGGTCTTTGAATAAATACACTATTGCTGACTCTGCTTGGACACAATATGATTTAAAAACAGAGAAAAAAAATTCTCAAGAAGAGTCAAATTCTATTCCAAATTCTATTTGGAGATGTTTGAAATGGGATAGTGAATCGTTTGAAGATGCCCTTAAAACTCTTATATCAGAACTTGACTTAAAAGGATGTTCTAAATCTGCTTTGTGCCTACCAGCTTATTTATTCTCATTTAGGACATTGAATATACCTTTTACCTCAGATAGTAAAATTCGCCAAATTCTCTCTTATGAGCTAGCATCTCACCTTCCTATTAGCTATGCTGGCTATGTTTCTGATTTTATCCTATTAAAAGAATCTGATTTTATTGACCTCAACAATATTGATAATTCAACAAAAAAATCATCAAATAAACCCTTCATCTTTACTGCATCTCTTCCTATTAATGTGATAGATACTTTGTTTTCTATCCTGAAACAATATGGGATAGAGCCTGAGCTTGTAACATCACAAGGGATTGTTGCAGCAAATTTCATTAATAATAATGTAATCAACAAAGAGAATAATAATTTAGTAAAAGATAGGACTAATTTAATAAAAGATAGAAATAATCTAATAAGCAAAATTTTAGATACTCAATTTAAAAAGAGAATTAATCAAAAGAGCGATAATGCTCTTAATGTTTTAATTGAAAGGAGAGTATCTGATACTGCCCTATCATTTATTTTAAATGGGAATATTGTAGCTATTCGCTCTTTTATTGGGGAGAAAGAGGACTCTTTTGTTGAAAAAACAGTGCAGCAGACAATAGTAGGTTTAAGCCAGAGATATAATATTGAAATAGCTAAAGTTAATAAAATTGATCTCTCTGATTATGGGGCATCTGTTAATCTTCTCAATGACCTTCATTTAGATAATTTAGGTTATTTTACATCAAAGAATCTTCACTCAGATAATTTTCAAGCAAAAAATCTTCAATTAGGTAATTTTAATCAATCAAATGTTATTGAACAATTAAATAATCTCCACTGGTTCAATGCTATAGCTGCTGCTTTTTGCTCAATTAAAAGAGAAAAGACAATCAATTTATGTCAGGATAAATATGCTAAAAGCTCTTTTTTTAATAAATTCAAAGATAGTATTATTAGCTTATCCATTTTTTCAGCAGCTCTTTTTATCTGCCTATTTATAAATATTGAATTTGATATTTTAACTCTTAAAAAAGAGGTAAAAATTCTTGATAAAGCAATTACAGAGAGTTTCATAAAAACGTTTCCTGATGTGAAAAATGTGGTAGAGCCACTGATGCAGATGCAAGTGAAAATAAGAGAACTTGAGCAGAGTGGTTTTGTAAAGGGAGGGCAGGGGAGTAATAATTCTCGTTCCAAGATAAGGGCTATTGAAATTCTGTATGAGCTTTCAAACCGAATACCTAAAAATATTGATATTGAAGTTACCCGTTTTCTTTTGAGTGAAGGAAGATTGGTAATTGCAGGAAATACTGATAATTTTAACACTATTGATAAGATCAAAACATTGCTTGAACAATATGATAGATTCAAAAGCGTTACCATAAATAGTGCAAATGCCGATAAAACAGGAAATAGGATTTTGTTTAATTTTATCGTTGAGTTTAAGGAGTAATATTATGAATATAAAAAAACATACAGATTTAGTAAAAGAGATAGTAGAAATAGCAAATTTTATACCATTAGAGCAGACCCTACAGCTTTATAAATTTGCTCTTATTCTAAAGAGCCAAGCATCTTCTCATGAAGAAGTTTCTGATAATATAAATATAGATGAAGAACTTTGGAAAGCTCAATTTGCAAAAACTTCTGATGACAAGTTAGCTAATTTGGTAAAATTGGTTGAAACCGAGATAGATAAAGGTGCCACTATGCCAATGTTTAATAAAAATGGCGACTTTATTGAATGCCAATAAATTCTCGAACAACATCCCCGTCAATTTATTGGCAAGAGATTATCTGTTTTGCCGATAAGTTTTACTCAAAAAAGCCAAAATATGCAGGTGTTGAAAAAAGTTTAGATAAGATTGTGGAGGAGATTAGAAAACTTGATCAACAAAATTCTTCTCATTTACCTATTTGGAATAATAACTCTCACCTTGATAAAAAATCTGATTATAATAACAAAACCCACTCTGAAAGGTTTTCAAGCTGGGTAAAGAAGTTCTTAATATAGTCAATTGTAAAGAGATAGTTAATAAATGAAATTTTTACTACGGAGATAATAATGAAAAAGTCTGTTGTTGTATGTTTAACAGTAATTAGTATTGTATGTTCGTATTTTGTAAATGCAGAAGCTTTTAATGGATTTAATAATTGTATTGAAAAGGAAATTTCAAATGCGTCAATCTCTATTGATGGCAATTTTAATGATTGGAATGCAGTTACATCTTTTATTTCTGATCCATCAGGTGATAGTGATAATACAATGACAGGAGACGATATAAAAGCTGTATATTTTGCAAAAGACGATAGTAACATTTTTATTAAAGTTGATTTATGGGAGAATTTGAATACCTCTTTTTGGAACTATCCGCCCCCAAATGATGGTAGATATAATGTTTCTATTAATAATATCTATGTGGGAATAGCATATAACTCCTCCTCTGGAAAATGGGAAATAGGTTATAATGGTTCAGGTGGTCCCTCAGGATTGAAGGGTTCATCTTATGTAGTCACATCATCACAATCCATTGAATTAAAAATCCCATTTAGTTATCTTGATACATCAAGTGAATTTAAAGTAGTAGTAAATTCATCGAAAAATTATCCCACTGGAACGACATTGGATGAATCTCAATGTGTTCTGATAGGCGATGGAACCCAAAATTCCGCAACTGTCGTAACCGGCACCCCCGCCACCTCAATCACATCAACCACAGCGACACTGAACGGCACGGTAAACCCTAACGGATCAGCAACAACATATTATTTTGATTATGGCACAACCACAAACTACGGCTCTAAAACTACCAGCCAAAATGCAGGTTCAGGGACAAGCAATGTATCTGTAACAGCAGATTTAACAGGGCTTGTTGCCAATACCACATACCATTTCCGTCTTGTTGCAACAAACAGCAAAGGTACAACCTACGGCAGCGATTATACTTTTAAAACTACTGAGCAAATAGTCCTTGGTCGTTTGCAAGTAACCCTTTCTCCAACAGACGCAATAACTGCTGGTGCTAAATGGCGAGTTGACTCGGGTGAATGGCAAAATAGCGGTGCTACTGTTTCCAATTTGACCGCTGGCACTCACACTGTAGATTTCAAAGATATTACTGGCTGGACAAAACCTGACAAGACAACCATTGATATTCAAGCTGGACAAACCGCAACTCTTACAAAAGAGTATATTTATATTGAGTGTTCAAAGTTGCAACCCCCAAGTGGCATTACAACGATTGAGATGACCTCCAATCCTACTGATGCACCTGTTTATATGGGCAGTGTAGTAACTGGCGGCAATCAGATGGAGTTATCCATCAATTTTCCTGCTTACAGTAAACCAGTTGATATATGGATAGCGATTCGACTTCCTGATGGCAGTTATTACGTGGTTGATGAATCTGGGAAATTCCTGCCTTCCACATCTGCTTTTGCTCCAGTCGCCTCGGGTGTAGCCTGTGTTAATATAACAAAACAGCTTGTTCCACCGTTTGAAACCAGTACATTGGGAACTGCATTTAATGGACTATGGTTTGTCTATTGGCTAATCGCTCCTGAGAGCAATGGTGACTTTGCTAAGGCTATGGGAAACGGCAAGTTTGTCTATGGTTCTTATTCTTTTGAAGTAGCGGTGAAAGCAAAAACCTTCACCAACTCCCTTAAAATGACCTTCAATCTTATTCCAGCAGGAACATTTATGATGGGTTCGCCGGCAGATGAGCTGGGTAGATTCTTAAACAGTATTACATCTGGTATAACGTCACATGAATCCCCCCAGCATAAGGTTACATTGACCAAAGCCTATTACATGCAGACCACAGAGGTAACTCAGGGTCAGTGGAAAGCTATAATGGGGAGCAATCCTTCACGTTTCAGCAGTTGCGGTGATAACTGTCCGGTTGAGCAGGTGTCGTGGGATGATATTCAGGAATTTATCACCAAACTAAATGCGATGGGACAGGAAACATATGAGTTACCGACCGAAGCACAGTGGGAATATGCGGCTCGTGCAGGTTCAACAACTGCGTTTTCAAATGGAGGTATGACTGACCCTGAATGTGATGATGCCAATTTAGATGCAATAGGTTGGTATTGTGGAAATTCTCTATATGAAACTAAACAAGTAGCTCAGAAGATTCCTAATGCCTGGGGGTTGTATGACATGCATGGTAACGTGATGGAGTTCTGTCAAGATTGGTATGCAAGTTATTCTACATTTGACGCTATTGACCCTGTTGGTCCGGCTTGGTCAATGGGCTTAGGCACGGTTATTCGCGGCGGTAGCTGGATCGCCGACGCTATCTACTGCCGTTCTGCGCTTCGCGCCAACATCTACTCGTCTAACCGTAGCAACGGTGTCGGTTTCCGGCTCGTTTGCTCCGCAGGTCATCAGTAGGCAGGCTCTTTGGAAGGTGTCTGAATCACGGATTGGCAGAGGATTTAAGGGATTTCACGGATTGGAAAATCAGTGGAATTGGTGTAATCAGGTTAATCGGTGATTCTGAATCAGGATTTGCAGGATAAAAGAATAAGGCTAATCCTGAAAATTTTATGATTTTTATAAATAAGGAGGGTTTCATGCAAAAAGCAAGAATGAATCTAACTATTGATGCTGATTTGATTCAGTTTATCAATGAATATGCAGAAAGCCAGCGTACTACTGTGTCTGAGGTCTTTACCCAATTTGCCTTGAGACTGAAGCTCCTTAAGGAGAATGACGTGACGGAGAAAATTATAGCTGACAAAGACTTTTATGACGCACTCTTGGTAACTATGGAAAAAATCAAGTCTGGTACAATGAGATGGCATACTTATGATGAGGTCTTTGAATGAACCTCATATTCAGCGACTGCTTTGTTACTTCCCTCAAAAAATATAGTGCAATAAAGGAATCTGTGCGGAAAAAAGTTGATATGATTGCAGATGCTCCTATTTCATTGGGCGAACCACTTAAAGGTAACTTTCAAGGTTACTACACTTGTTCGGTTAGATGTAATTTTTTAATCATTTTTCTTTACTGTTCTATTTGCCGCAAAAAAGGGGATAACCTCATAGTTCTATGTTCAGACTGCTTGGATTGTGCTGACGATACTATCAAGTTTATTGATATAGGTCCACATGATAAAATATATGGTATCTGAATCACGGATTGGCATGAATTAAGGGATTTCACGGAAAGAGTCGTGGCATTCGGGGAATCAGGTTATAATCTGTGATTCTGAATCAGGATTTAAAGGATAGCGGGATAAAGCAAAATCCTGAAAATCCTTTCATCTTGGGTATCCTGATTCTGACGATTTATATACATTAAGGAGGAAACTATTATGCAGACAGTTGAATTTGAAAGCAAATCATATAATGGAATTATTGAAATTCCTGTAATCCATAAAGAATGGTATGACATACCTGTAAAAGTTATTCTTCTTGCAGACACCAAATTAAAGAACAGCAGCAAAGATACTGATAAATCAGAATTAATACGTTTTTTTGACAAGTTCAATGCAGATTTGAAAGGTTATCGGTTCAATCGGGATGAGGCAAATGAACGATAGATATTTTTTAGATACCAATATCCTGATTTACAGCATAGGCAATATCATACCCAAGAAAACAACAGCTGTTAATCTGATAGGCAAAGATGCTGTTATTTCTACACAAATCATTACTGAATCTGCAAATGTAATGTCTCGTAAACTTAAATATGGTTATCTTGAAATACGTGTCATAACCAACAGGTTTGCAGAGGAGATGAATTTACATATTATCACTCATCATACTATAAGAACGGCTTTTGATATTGCAGAGAAATACGGTTTTTCTTATTATGACAGTCAGGTTATTGCCTGTGCTTTAGAATCTGACTGTGCTGTTCTTTATTCAGAAGATTTGCAGCATAATCAGTTAATTGGAAATAGTGTCAGAATTATAAATCCGTTTCAGGCTTTTGCGAATATATAGGGCAAACTCAGATTAATCAGTGATTCAGAATCAGGATTTACAGGATAGAAGGATAGCGGGATAAAGCAAAATCCTGAAAATCATTTAATCTTGGGTATCCTGATTCTGATAATAATTCGGTATTGACACGGATTAAGGGATTTCACGGATAATTGCAAATAAAGGAGATTCTAAAATGCTATTGGAATACATTCATGCGGGACTTGGTTGTGTAAAATATCAAATATTACAAGATGACGGCAGTTATTATGGAGAAATTCCACAATGCAATGGAGCTTACGCAAATGCAGATACACTTGAAAAATGCAGGAATGAACTAAGAGAAGTGCTTGAAGAATGGGTATTATTAAGAATTCACAGAAATTTCAATCTGCCGACCATTCATGGTGTGGAGTTACTTATCAAAGAGGTTGCCTGATGCCTCCATTTGCTCCTGTAAAAAGAAAAGATATGATCCGATATTTTGGACAAGTTGGGATTTGAGGGTCCTTACTCAGGCGGTAAGCATCAATTTATGATTAAAGATGATATTACTTACCATAAGACTTCCAAATCCTCACCAGTCAGACATAGGAAAAGAGCTTTTAAGCCGAATTTTACGTCAAGCTGGAATCAGCAAAGATGAGTGGAGTGAGCAGCTTTAGCTCTGGCTGTTGATGATTAAAATCACGGGTTGGCAAAGGATTTAAGGGGGGATTTCACGGATTAAAAAATCAGTGGGATTTTTGGAATCGGGTAAATCCGTGATTCTGATATTAATTAAATTTTATAATAAATTATCAAGGGTGCAATGATGAAAGCCTATGAATGCTATGCCTCTATTTTGGCAGACGGTCAATTATTCATTCCAACGGAAATAAAAAACAAATTAAAAGCTCCATCAAGAATAAGGTTAATGATTTTGGTCGATGAAGACGACACTGAATGGAATGATTTTACTATGAACCAATTTCTTAATGGATACTCTGAGGAAGATGCAATCTATGACAACTTATAAGTTTGGAGATGTTATTTTGATTGGCTTTCCTCACACAGATTTTCACAATCTTTCAAAAAGACCCGCTGTGATTCTTTATGATTCAGGTGACAAGGATATTCTTGTTGCAAGAATAACAACTCAAAAATATACAACAGAATCAGATTATAAAATTGAAAATTGGAAAGAATCTGGTTTGATTACAGAGTCATATATACGGCTTGGCAAGATGGCTACAATAGAAAAATGCCATATTTTAAAACTGTTAGGGAGATTAAATGAGGTGGAACAGCTAAAAGCAATATTAAAAAAAGTTTTTAAATTATAACCTCTGATTGCAAAAAAAAAATTGAAGAGAGTCATACCAGCAAACCGAAGGCTCAGGCGTTATATTCAGTGCGTATTGGGCTATCATATAGGGCGTTAGGGCTATTCAAAGCAGATACTGTAACATGGTTTTGGATAGGCGATCACGATTCTTACGAATATCTTATTAATGAGCTTTGAAAAGGATCATGCAATGTTTTCAAGTCTTTCTCGCCGTGAACAAGATGTGGTGTTAATTGGGAGCGTGGCAATCATAGTGTTTATTTTGATTCAGTTTATCCTATTACCCACTATTGATAAGCGTCAATCATTTATCAATAAGGTTAATGCAAAAAAAGATGCTCTAAAACAGATGGTAGAGCTTCAAAGCCATTATCAAGAGATACAAAGCTCTGTTATGGCAGAAAAGATATTAGTTATGAAAAGAGATAAATTATTTACACTGTTTTCATTTTTAGACAGGCTTGCACAAGAGAGCAATGTTAAAGATAATGTCTCATACATGAAGCCGTTTAAAAGGCAATCAGAGGATAGCGAGGTTACTTTCTCAAGTGTTAAAGTAAAATTAGATGAAGTTGTAATAAGACAGGTTGTTGATTTTATCTATAAAATAGAGAGTTCTGAAAATCTTGTATATATATCATCTTTATCTCTTTCACGAACAGGAGAAAATGGTCAATTAAGTGCCATAATTGAAGCTGAAACTATCGTTGCACCAGAAAATTAAAATCTCCAAATAAAATAATAATTTCTATACAAACAATATATTGGACTGCGAATATGCGAATAAAAGAGGGTTCTTAAATATGAGAGTTAAACATATTTTATTTTACGCTGTTTATAGTTTTGCAGCGTTTTTTATTTTTTTAATTCTCCTTTTTCCAAAAGAGAAGGTGGCAGATATTGTATGTGAAAAACTAAACTCAAAATTTCCGGGTGGACAGATTGCTATTCAATCGATTGCTCCTTCATTTCCGTTAAGCCTTAAGGCTATTAATACATCTATTCTTTTTAATGACGGCAATGAAGTAAAATTAGACTCTATTATTCTTGCCCCCCAAATCTTATCTCTATACAAATCTATTAAAAAAATAGGTGTAAAAGCAGAAGCATACAGTGGAAAGATTGACGGAGTTATTGATTTAGAAAAAATTAAGGAGGATAGCAAAGTTAGAGATTTAGCAAAACCATCGTCAAGTTATGATGTTAATTTATCAATGGTATTTGAAAATTTAAACATTAAAAATTTAAAACATAATGTAGAACAATTTGATATTGCTTCTTCATTCATAATGAGTGGTAAGTTAAACTACAGCACATTGAAAGCTGAAATGGGTGGAAATGGTAATGGTATAATAGCCCTATCTAAGTGTATCGTACAATCAAATAATATATTGCTCAAGCAGATTGGTATTGAGAAGGTAAGTTTTACAGATATTAATATTGAATGGAGTAAAGGTGGAGATATATTTAATATTGCTGTTCTTGATGCAAAAGGTTCTGATATTAAAATAAAATTAGCAGGAAAAATTCTGCTTAACAAACCCGTAGATATAAGCACTCTTGATTTAAAAGGGGAATTTGAACCAACATCTGCTAATATAACTTCTATTATTGCTGGGCTTTCTGGTTTATCATCTTTAACTAAGATATTGTCTGGGTCTGCAAAAAAAGGGATTTCGTTCAAGATAACTGGAACTTTGCAAAGACCAAGAGTTACACCGCTTATTTAATCTGCATTTTTAACAAAACAAAGCGAAGACCAAAAATTACACCATTTATCTAATCTCTATTTTTGATGAAATATAGAACTAAACTCTTGCCAATTATAGGGTTTAGCAATTTTTCTATAAATCTTGTGATAAACGGCTTTTCCATAATATCCCACACTAACAACTTGTGATAAAGGTTAATAAGGTTAAAATTAGAGTTTGAAATACTTTGATTGGGGCAACCCATAAAACATTTAAGCCACCAAAATGGGGTGTGGAGACTGTGAGCATAATGGCTGCTCTGAAACTTAAATCCTAATGGAGTAACTTTTTCAAGCAGCTCTTTTTTTTTGTATATACGAATATGCCCGCCTTTTGTATTGCAATACTCTTTAGATAGCTTCCAACATATTTTTTCAGGTAAATATCGTGGCACCGATAATGCAAGCTGTCCATTTGGTTTTAAGACCCGTTTTAACTCTTCAAGGGCTTTTTGCTCTTGATGAATATGCTCCATAACTTCAGAGCAGATAACTACGTCAAAAGTGTTATTAGCAAATGGAAGAAGGTTAATATCGCTGTTACAAAGCACCCATTCAGATGCAGAATTTTCTAATTGAGGTTTCTGCGATTCCAAATAGCTATTTATAAATTCTTCATGTATTTCTATTTTTTCTTTTGCTACCGCCAAATCTTTATAACACATATCAGCACCCACACAGAATGTGTTTTCAAATTCCCACGCTTTTGCAGTGTGCCTTCCTTCACCACAACCAATATCAAGAATTTTATATCCAGATTTCAAATTAATACGGTTAAAGTCAATTGTAATCATTGTAGTTATTATAGTTCCATTCTCTATATAATAATGTTTAAACTGTTGCCAGATTTGGGAACGATGGTTTGACTTATTCTAACGGTAAGCACTGATTATCTCCCTGTATGCCTGAACAGTTTTGATAGCAGTTGTCTCCCAAGTGTAGTTTTTCATAACTCTCTCATAACCAGCTTGAGCCATTTTTTCGCGTTGAGAAGGATTATCAAGAAGAGAGATAATAGCATCTTTTAATGCGTTTGCGTCAGCCGGCGGAACAATTTGGGCAGCATCTCCTGCAACTTCTGGAAGTGCCCCTCCAGCAGTGCAAATTACAGGTATTCTACAAGCCATAGCTTCCCCAACTGGGAGACCAAACCCCTCATAAAGCGATGGCACAACCGCAATCGTTGCCTTTGCATACTCTTCAATAAATCGCCTATCGTCTATTCTTCCTGTAAATTCAACTATATCTTTAAGCTCAAGATTTTTGACAACCTTCTCAACACCACCATCTTTTCTTGGTGAACCAATAACAATTAACTTGATTGGTCTTAAATTTGAGATACTTTTTACTGCATGAAGAAGATAATATAGACCTTTAAGTGGAGTGTCCGCACTGTTAGTAACAATAATACGATTTGACTCTCTTTTAATGTGATCTAAAGGGCGAAATAGCTCAGTATTAATACCATTTGGGATAGTAATAAATCTATTTTCAGGAATAGAAAATTCGCGAGAAATATCTTGTTTAGAAAAATCCGAAACAGTTATGATTTTTGAGAGTCGCCGTGCAACATATTTTTGCATTCCAATAAATGAATACCATCTTAACTGTTTGAATTTCTGGTATGTAGATTTTGTGCTTTTAACAGCAATTCGTCTGTCAACAGTCATTGGGTGGTGAATTGTTGCTGTTACAGGCAGACGCTTTGATAGTGATAATATGCCATAGGCAAGAGATTGGTTATCATGGATAATGTCATATCCTTTGAACTTATTATTCTCTTTAATATATCTTTTAGCTCTCATGCCAAATGTAAGAGGTTCAGGGTATCCCATGCTTGAGACTCCTAACCACTCAATTAAATTGATAGGATCAACAAGCTCGTGAAGTTTTGGAGTTCTGAAAAGATCATTAGGATTATATAGATCAAGGGTTTGAAGCATGGTGAGTTTTGCATCACCAATAAGCAAAGGATCAGGCGGTCCAGCAATCACTTCAACGTGGTGCCCAAAGTCTGTCAAAGCACGGCTTAAATTTCTTACATAAACACCTTGACCACCGCAATGGGGATTGCTCCTATAGCTTATAAGTCCTATTTTAAGTCTGCTTTGCATTTTAGAGTAATTTTCACCTTATTTTATTTCAACTTATTGTAATAGTAATAGTTTATATTCATATACTTGGTATTATAAATGTTCTTCCACAAAACCCATTTTATATCTAATAAACTCAAGGGAACAATTAAAGATTTGCAGGAAATCTGAAGAGTTAATTTCTATTTGGCAGGCTTTATAGATAGGATTTAGGTGGTACGCCCGACTGGAATCGAACCAGCGATTTTCAGCTTCGGAGGCTGATGCCTTATCCACTGGGCTACGGGCGCATAATTTATTTAAATACATTTTATGTTGGAAAGAATCAAGATTTGAGAACATAAAATCATTTTGGAGTATAAAAATCACTTAAAATTTTATCCCTTGCTTCTCCAGCAACATACAAAGAGCCTGCAATACATATACACTCATTTTCTGTGGCATTGTTAATAGCATATTCAACAGCTTTACCAACATCTTCAATTACCGTAGTTTTAACATTGCTTATGGTTGTTGCAAAATCTTTCAAAATTATTGGAGCAAGGCTTCTGTCAATGTTTGCCCGTGTAAATATAATCTGATCAGCAACTGGCAATAGATATTTTAACATCTCTTTGTAAGGTTTATCGCTGAGAATGCCAATTATCATTGTAAGTTTTGAAGGATTATTTGCAGGGGTTAAAGAGTGGTGTTTTGCAAGGTATTTACTTAAGTTTTCTGCTGCATCAAGATTGTGGGCACCATCAATTATAACTAAAGGTTTCTTTAAAATATATTCAAGCCTTCCTGCCCATTTTGTCAATAAAAGCCCTTTTCTAATGCTCTCTTGAGTCAACCGCTTACTTTTATCTATACTATGAATATCTTTATTTATTTGCTGATTTTGTTTGTCCATTAAAATTTCGCAAACAGCAAGGGCAATAGAAGAATTTTGAATCTGATGTTCTCCAAGAAGCTGAGTCTCCATGTTTTCCCAAACTACATTCATACCATTATAGGTAAATTTTGTTCCTAACTCAACTTCACAACTTTTAATTGCTGTAAAATTGCTGCCATATCTATAAATAGGCGATGACTCTTTTTGGGCAATATTTTTAAGTACTTCTATTGCAGTCTCTTGAGTTACACCAGTAATTAATGGGGTTTTATATTTTATTATTCCACCTTTTTCTGCTGCAATCTTTTCAAGAGTATCTCCAAGATATTCAGTGTGTTCCATTGATAGATTAGAAATAACAGTAATCTCAGGTTTTAGCACATTAGTTGCGTCTAATCTGCCTCCCATTCCAGTCTCAATAACTGCCCATTCAACATTTTCTTTAGCAAATAGATAAAATGCCATTGCTGTTGATATTTCAAAAAAGGTTGCTTTTCTCTCTCCAATATCTGCTTGTTTTACAGCAAGATATGCTTCAACAACATCTTCGTTGGATACCATATTGCCATTTATGCAAAATCGCTCATTGAATTTTATTAGGTGGGGAGATGTGTATAACCCTACCTTAAATCCTGAACAACTAAGAATTGAGGCAATATATGAGGCAATAGAGCCTTTGCCATTTGTCCCTGCAATGTGAATTGATTGGAATTTTTTTTCAGGCTCTCCGAGTCTTGTAAGAATATCAGCAATAGTTTCTAACTCTAACTTAATTCCAAAACGTCCAAGGGCAAACATCTCTTTTAAACATTCTGCGTACGAAATTGTTTCCATATTTTAAATTATTTCCAAATAAAAACGGCAGAAATTGTCAAAATATATGACTAAAATCTGCCGAATTTACATTTAAAATAGACTTCTAAGGTTATTTTCTTCGAGATGCTGCTATTCTTTGTCTTCTCATAGCTTCTCTCATCTTACGGCGTCTATACTGACTTGGTTTTTCAAAATTCTTCTTCAACTTTAAACGTTTAAAAAGCCCATCATTTTGAATCTTTTTTTTCAAAATTTTCATGGCTCTTTCAACATCATTGTCAATAACCTTGACAGAGATTTCCTTCAAATTCATCGCCCCTTTCTTGCCCGACAGTTTTTAATTGACGGTTAATTTGTGTTTTATATTAATAAAAATCTATAACATGATTACAAATATGGGGCAAGTAAAAAATATATGAAACCGTATGACACATAGAGAGCATTATATTTTTGAAAGCAATTCGTTGGTAACAGACTTTAAATCTTTCTCCCCCTGAAGAGTAACATATTTAATAGATGCATCTTTTTCTGTCAAATCACGAAAATAGTATGCAGATGCTAATGTGCCTGTTGTAGTATCGTAGTAGATTGAATGACGTTTATCTATCGCAGCTTCGTCTTGATCGTCTGCTCTTGTAGTCAATGAACCACCGCACACTCTACATTTATCTCCATTTGGCTTAATAGCATCAATAAAGATATTGTTAGGATGGTTATTATCGTTTTCGCAAAGGCGGCGACCCATAATTCTATCTTTTGCAATCTTTCTGTCAAGAATCATCTCAATAACATAATTGAGTTTAATACCCTCTGCCTTAAGTGAGGCATCAAGTTTTTCAGCCTGAACTTTGTTTCTTGGGAATCCGTCAAGCAGCCAGCCTTTTTTGCAATCATCTTTTTTTAGTCTATCAAGGATCATTGGAATAGTAATCTCATCAGGCACAAGGTCTCCTCTATCAATATAGGCTTTTGCCTGTTTTCCAAGCTCTGTTCCACCTTTTATATTGTCACGGAATATAGCACCTGATTCAATATGAGCTATATTATATTTATCTTTAAGAATTGCACCCTGTGTACCTTTACCGCTTCCATTTGGACCAAAGAAAATAATGTTCATTAAAAGACTCCTTTTTATCAATGTTGTTTGAATATAGTTCGCTTTTTTAATAGTGCTATGAGTAATGCCAATTAACAGCTTAATTACTATGGATAATAATTATAATATTTTTTATGTGAAAGCAACCCCTCAGTTTATCAATATGAACAGGGAGTTCCATTAATAATCGTGATATTTGATCATAAGCTCATCACTCTCTGTCCATTTGCATCTTTCAATATTTCCGTCAAAATGATAATATTTAATAAGTGTTTAGCCTTTAAATTAAGCATTCTAAATAATAATAGTTAGTTAAGGGCTTAACTAATAGTAGTTACTTAAGGGCTTACTAATAGTATTGAATTTAAGCATTCCAAATAATAGTAGTTAGGATAGATTTTAATGAATAGACCTAAACAATCAAAATTAGTTGCAGATTGGGAACGCCTTGAGCGAATATTTATAAGACCTGAAGACGATGATTGCAAAGAGGTTCTTGTAAAATATATGGAGCAGATTCTTTTTGGTTTGCACGAATTTATAAACAAAAATGTTGGAGTTACTGAAGAGATAAGTCTTAAAGAGCTTACATCAAGTTTTAATGAGACTCTTATAAGTCCTGAACCAGAAAAAAGGCTTGCAGATGTAATCTCAGATATTATTTACCAAATAGCACCAAAAGCCGTGAATGTTGCTTCTCCCTATTTTGTGGGACACATGACCGCTGCAATCCCATTTTTTATGGTTCATCTTAAAGCTATTGTTGCAGCACTTAACCAAAATGTTATCAAACTTGAAACTTCAAAAGTTCTATCAGTTTTAGAAAAACAGGTCTTAGCAAAAATTCATAGGCTGATATATGGATCAAATAGTGAAATTAATAAAAATTTAGAATTGAGTAAAAACTCAGATTTGATTGAAAATGAAAAATTTAGCAAGAATTTAAGATTTACCGAAGAGTTTTACAATACACATGTTCAAAATGTAGATACATCACTTGGCTCTTTTACAACTGGCGGAACAACAGCAAATTTGACAGCTTTGTGGGTTGCAAGAAATCGTTTTTTTAAACCTTTTGACAATCTGTCTGAATCTCAATCTGGTGATTTAGCTTTCCATAGTTTTAATGATCTGTCTAAAAAAGTTGATAGGGTTGAAAAATTTGATGGTATTGAGTCAGAAGGTTTTGCTCAAGCACTCAGGGCATATTCGCTTGATAATGCAGTATTGTTAGTGTCAAAAAGAGGACACTTTTCACTTAGAAAGGCTGGAGGAATTCTTGGTATTGGTAATAAAAATGTTATTCCTATTGATGTAAATGCTCAGTGTCGCTTAGATGTAAGAAAGTTAAGATCAACCATTAGAGATATAAAACAAGGAGGTAGAACAGGAATTATCGCAGTTGTTGGTGTTGCTGGTGCAACTGAAACAGGCATAATTGATCCTCTTGATGATATAGCAGATATTTGTGAAGGATACGGAATACACTTTCATGTTGACGCAGCATGGGGAGGACCTGTCATGTTATCAGAAAAGTATGGCTATAAACTTAAAGGTATTGAGAGGGCAGATTCAGTTACTATTGATGGGCACAAACAGTTTTTTATGCCAATGACCTGCGGAATGGTCTTTTTTCGCGATCCACTTGCTATGAACCACATAGCATACCATTCAAATTACGTAAATCGTCAGGGAAGCGTTGATCTTGGAATAAAGACGCTTGAGGGCTCAAGAGAGGCAAATTCACTTATTCTTGACAGCTCCCTTAAAATAATGGGAACAAGAGGATATGCCTTGATGATTGATCATGGAATAGAGACAGCCAAGCAGTTTGCTGATGAGATCAAAAGAAGGGAGCTGTTTGAGCTTATTACAGAGCCAGAGCTTAATATTCTTACTTACCGAATGGTGCCAAAAGAGATAAAAAAACACCTTAAAACAGCAGATCCAGCTCAAATAAAGATTCTTAACCAGCAGCTTGATAATATAAATATCGCTATACAGAGGAAACAAAGAGAAGCTGGTAAAAGTTTTGTCTCAAGAACAAGAATGACCTATAGACCAAGCAGTGATGAGGTTGTGGTATTACGCAGCGTCATTATGAATCCAATGACAAACATAACCATATTAAATGAGGTTTTAGACGAACAAGAGAGACTTTTGCAATCGCTCTCTGACGTTAAAATTTGATAACTTTTAAAAATTATTGAGGTCTATTCTCAAACCTTAAACTCACCAACAATTAGACTTAGTTTTTCTGCCATATTTTTCAACCCTTCAGCACTTGATTTTATGTTGCTGCTATTGGTTGCCATCTGTTTAGCTTCACTGTTCACATTCTCAATATCTTTGGTGATCTCTTTGGCAACTTTGGTTGTTTTAATTACTGTGATATTAATATTTTCAATGCCATCTGCTGTATGGGAGATATTTTCTGCGATCTGTTTTGTGGTTAAAGCCTGTTCTTCAATTGAGATAGCAATAGTTGATGCAATTTCATTGACTCCACTTATAACTTCTGAAATATGGTTGATCTCTTCTACAGTTGAGGCTGTTGAGGTTTGAACCTCTTGAATCTGTTCTTTTATTGTTAAAGTCGCCTCTGCTGTCTGTTTTGCAAGATTTTTAATTTCACCCGCAACAACTGCAAACCCTTTTCCACTTTCCCCAGCTCTTGCTGCCTCAATTGTGGCATTAAGTGCCAAAAGATTTGTCTGTGCGGAGATCTCTGTGATTGTCTCTACCACCTTAGTTATCTCTTGAGTTGCTCTACCCAACTTGGTCATTTTATTAGCAGCATCTCTGCTTTGAGATACAGCATTATCAGAGATAGATTTTGATTTTTGCGTATTTTGTGTAATTTCGTTTATTGTTGCAGCCATCTCTTCAGCCATTGAAGCAACTGCTGCAACACTTGAAGAAGATATTTCCATAGTTGATGCCACGTTATTAAGATTTTCACTCATAACTTGTGTAGATGTAGAAACATTGCCAGCCATATATGAAGTATGATCAATGCCAGCATAAAGGTGGGTTGCAATATCAAGAAGTTTGTCTGATGAACTATCCATTATCTTTGAGTGCTGGCTTATCTGTTTTATGATGTTTTGAAGGTTATCAACAAATTTGTTAAATTGAACTGCTAACTCTCCAATCTCATCTTCACTTTTGACTTTAAGTCTTATAGTTAGATCGCCTTTGGCAGTCTCTCCAATCTGTTTAATCGCAGAGTTTATGGGTTTAATGATAGTTCCAGAAAATAGAGCAATAACAATACCAGTAATAAACATTGATATAATACCAATTATGATACACCAGATAGTAATTTCATGAGTATCTTCAAGAACCTTTTTTATAGGTATATTTACGACAAAAGACCATGGAGCATCACTATTGGTTATCTTAATTGGAACAAAGATGCTTTGAACTTGACTCTTTAATGTATCTGAATAGTTGAGCATACTAAAAAGCGAACCTGATTTAATAGCTTCAATAGCATTTTCCCAATCCTTAGAAGATTGTTGTCCATCAGATGTTTTACCTTCTTTCTCTATAATATCCGCACCAATTTTGTTTTTATCTGTATGAGCAACATATTTACCACTATTAGATATAACACTTACATCTCCTGTTCCAAATGGGTGGAGTTCCATAACCATGTTGTTTATATCTTCAAGAGTTATATCAATTCCTATAACTCCAATACATCTGCCATTATCTATAACAGGCACACAAGCACTTGTCATCAAAATCTTTAAATCTTCATCTTCGTAAGGTTCAATTAGAACGGCTTTTTTTGAATTTTTAGGTAATAAATAGTAGTCATTTTCCATATAGCTACTATACTGATCTTGAGTAAAAGATGTGTCTGCTACAATAGTATCCCCATCTCTGTAATACCATGAGTAGTAAGATAGCTCTTTATAAAGAGTATCAGGGTCTATCATAACCCATATACCGTGAAAATTACTATTTTTCTCAAGAACCTGTTTTACCATATTATCTAAAATTAATGGGTCAGGTTTTAGATTGCTATTTTTGATTCCTTCAATGGTTTGGGTCAAAATTATAGTTGAATCCATAGCATTATCTATCTTTGATTTAACAAAATTGCTATATTTGTAAGCCATTTCAACAGCTTTATCCAAAGCATTTTTTTTAGCCATATTGCCAGATTTTACAGCAATAAATGTAATAGTAAGAGCAAAAGCTATAAAAACTACGGAACAGAGTGTCAAAAGCATCTTTGCTTTTAGTTTTAGGTTTGTAAACATAAGTTATCCTTACAGACTATTTTGAAAGTTTTATTTATAAATTTTTAAGACTAAATATTGGTTAGATTAACATCATTAGCTATCCCATAAAGAGCTATCATGCCAAGTTATAACTGGAATCCAAAATAGCCCATCAGCGTCAATTAAAATAGTTAGAACTGCAAGCAATCCAACAACATCATTTCCAAATGCCGTAACGCACCCAAATACTTGCAACATAGTTCCAAATATTGGAAGTCCAGATATAAATTTATAGCCTTCTATAGTCTTATGTTTGTGTTTGTATAAACGTGGCTTTATAGACAATAAATTAATATTAAGCAACCCGACTAAAATAGATAGGACAATAAGAATCAAACCAGTTGCATAGCTTGTATTAGACACCTCTTTATCCCACAATATAGAAGATATAGCCAAAACTACTGGCAAAGAACAAATTATCACGCCTATAGTGCGTCTAACATAATTGCGTTTTTTCATACTTGAAAAATCCTTAGGAAAATGTCAGCAATTCTAATATTAAAATAGCTGAGGAAAGTGTTGAACTAAATGCAATTTTATAACTATATATAATTTTCTAAATAACCACAAATTATGATCAATAGCAATATTTAAGGAGTACTAAATGGAATATAGATATTTTATAAAACAGATTGATGTTAATGAACCAGTAGAAAAAATTTTTGATTGGCATGAAAAAGTCGGAGCTTTTGAACGATTAACACCTCCTTGGATGAGGCTTAAAAATATACAAAAAAGCGGTAATGGTATTGAAAGAGGGGCAAAAGTTAGTATGGATATATCTTTTGCAGGCATTCCATTTCCAATAAGGGCAGAACACATTGAGTATGAGAAAAATAATTTTTTTAAAGATAGGCTTTATGGTGGAATATTTTCAAAATGGGAACATACTCATAAATTTTTACCTCTTGGCATCTTTAATATTGGAGAGAAATCTACCTCATCTAATAGCAGAACTCTTCCTTCAAATAACTTTGGGCTTTCAAGACTTGAAGATAGAATTGATTATGCTTTGCCTTTTCATATTCCAGATAATTGGCATAATTTCATAAAAGAAGAGCTTTATCGTCTATTTAATTATAGACATACTGTGATGGTCAATGACCTTGAACGTCATAAAATTTTTGAACAAAGCTACAAAACACCTCGATTCATAAACAATTCTGAAGCGGATCACAAAATAGATAGCCAAATCCAAAGAACCTCACAAAGACCAAAAACATTAACAATACTAATATCTGGAGCAAGCGGACCTGTTGGAAATGCTCTTATCCCGTTTTTAACTACTGGCGGTCATAGAGTTATTAAATTAGTTAGGCGTAATCCTCAAAACAGCGATGAGATATTTTGGAATCCATATAAAGGCGAACTTGATTTTGAAACATATTTAAAGGCAAATGATAAAGCTAAAGAGGGTAGGGCAGTAGATAATAATGTTGAGAAGAGCAAAATTGATGTAGTGATAAACTTAAATGGTTATCACATTGGTTCGAGTAGATGGACAGAGCAGACAAAAGATATAATTATTAAAAGCAGAAATTTATCTACAACGCTTCTTGCAGAAAAGATAGCATCATTGCCTCAAAATCTTAGACCTGATTTATTTATCTCAGCCTCTGCTACAGGTTTTTACGGTGATTGTGGAGACTCGTGCCTTGATGAAAATAGTTGTAGCGGCGATCTTTTTATATCTCAAGTCTGCCGTGAATGGGAAAATTGTGCTAAAAAAGCTGAAGATGCGGGAGTTACAACGGTTTTTGCCCGCATGGGTATTGTGCTAACTCCAGCAGGCGGAGCATTAGAGAGATTATTGCCGGGTTTTATGGCAGGATTTGGAGCAAAAATTGGAAGCGGAAAACAGTATATGAGCTGGATTAGCATGGACGATCTTATTTACTCTTTACACCACATAATAATTAGCGGTTCAATTTCCAATAACTCTATTAATGGGGCAGTCAATTTGATCTCGCCAAACCCAGTAACAAACCAAGAGTTTACACAAACTCTTGCAAAAGTGTTGTCAAGACACGCACCTTTCACACTGCCTGCTTCGCTTATCAAAATGGTATGGGGTGAAATGGGGCAGGAGGTTCTGCTTTCAAGCACAAGAGTGATGCCAGAAAGACTTTTAGATTCTGGTTTTAAATTTTCTTACCCAACACTTGAAGAGGCGTTAAGGCATCTTGTTGGAAAAAAAGCGTAATTTTTCAACAAAACATATTAAGCCATAGATTTGACAACTTTTTTAAATTTGTCAAATATTATACATCGCCTACGATTGAAGGATTTAATAATAACGAAATATATGATAATTGAGATTATAAAAGGAGATATTTTTGATGAACAAAAATTTAAAATTTTTTTTTAGCATAATGATGATAGTTGCTCTCTGCTTTGGTTATGCTGCTATCTATTTTCCGCTTGAAACTTACGATTTTGAGCGACTTCACATCTTTCTATTTAACCTTTGCACAGGAGGAACAATTATACTCTACTTTACAGAGGGGATAGGGTCTCTCTCTATAAGAACAGGCTTATTTTTAGCTTTGTCTCTATGTTATGCTCTATCTGCATTTTTTAAGATATATCCAATAACAATATTTTTATCTTTAGGTTTAGCCTCAATCGTCGAAAGTTTAAGAATTGAGCGATTTTCAATATTTCCATCAAATTTTTTCACAATGAAAGAGAGTGTTTCAGCAAAATTTCATCAAGCATCTCTTTTGTGCCTATCAATTGGACTTCTTATGTCAAGTGCAGTGATAATAAACAATGAGTATATTCATGTATTAACAATGGACAAATTAGTGTTAAACACCTTTTTTCTTGGCTTTTCATTTCCACTTTCGCTTATCACGCTCTCTGTTATTTTCTCAATGATAAGATTAAATGGAGATTTTTCTCAAAAGAGTTTAAGCCCACAATCTTTCCCCTACACATTAAAACATGGTGAGATTTTACCTTACATTAAAAATATTTTTTCAAACCGCGTCATCTCAGTAATATGCTTTTGGACAATAAATCTTGGAGTTATAATTTTCTTTATATTTATTCTTTTTGAAAAATTTTATCCACAACTTGTCGTTACATCGCTTCTTTTCATTGCAGTTATTACAGTCTTTAGACTTTACCGAAAGTTTGGGCAAAAGATGCAGCAAAAGCAGTTTCTTTCTTCTGGTATTGGATTTTTAATTGCAACTGCAATATCAGGAATCGCCTATATATTTTACCAAATGTCGCCTGATTACAATCCAGTTGACACAAAATGGCTTCTTAGAATTCATACATTTGCATCGCTTTATGGGTGGAACTTATGCGGTCTTGCTGTAATTTGTCGTTTTAACGATTTTCCTATTAAATTACACTCTGGTATTGTGATAGCTATCCATTGGCTAACCGCCCTTTTGCTTGCCCCACTTGGAGCAAATTTCCCATTTGTCGCTTTAATGGCTGTGGCTGGTTATATTTTTATTGTTCTTACACTCTTTTTTAGTAATATAAATAAAGGAGAGAGAATATGAGCCAAATACATAGACTTGAGAAGTTCCTCTCTCTATTTTCGTCAGATAACAAAGTTCTTGTTGTTATAAATGCTGACCCTGACGCAATTGCCAGTGCAACAGCAGTAAAACGTCTTTTATGGAGAAAGGTAAACGAAGTTAAAGTTACCTACTTTAATGAAATAATAAGACCAGATAACCTGACAATGTTGCGAGTCCTTGATATAGATATGATTCCAATCAAAAAAATTGATGAGAGAAAATTTGATAAGTTTGTGGTTGTGGACTCCCAGCCTGATCACCACGAATGTTTTGCAATGTTTAAGTATGACGCAATTATTGATCACCACCCATTCTCATGCGACTGTGCAGATTTTAACGATATTCGTCCAGAATATGGTGCATGTTCAACAATGATGACTGAATACATAAAAGCTGCCGATATTAAACCATCGGAACATTTAGCAACTGCTTTGATAATGGGAATAAAGACCGATACAAAAGGCTTTTTGCGTCATGCGGCAATGGAAGATGTAAGAGCTTTTCAGTTTCTCTACAGATACGCAAACCCATCTTTGATTGCAAAAATTGAGAACGCTGAATTAAGAGAAAAAGACCTTGATTTTCTTGCAAAAGCTATCAGGCGAAAAAAGATTAGTAACCACAGAGTCTATTCATTTGTTGGCAAAATTGAAAATCCCGATCAATGCGTTATTACAGCAGATTTTTTTATGAAAATCGACACTGCAAATTGGAGTGTTGTCTCTGGTATTTATGATAAAAAGTTGGTGATTATAGTAAGAAATGATGGTTTACGTAAAAGTGCGGGTAAAGCTGTAAAAGAGGCTTTTGATTTTATTGGTTCTGCTGGTGGACATCGCAGCATGGCAAGGGTTGAGATTAAAATGGAAGACCTTGCAAAAGAGTTTGAAACAGAGAAAGTAGATGAATCTGTAAATGATTCTGTTATTTCAGATTGGATAATTGAAAAAATAGAGATGCACGCGGGTATTAAAACTGCATAAATATTTGTTTTGCAGCCCAGAGCTAAAGGGCTGAATTGTTCAAGTCCTCTTAAGAGGACTTTTTTAACTTAGCCGATGGTTTTAACCATCGGCTGAGAGATTAAAAAGAGGAGATAGTTAATATGGTTGCAGATAGTAAAAATTTTGCTAAACAGGTTATTGAAGTGCTTGAAAGCTCAGAGTTTACTGATACTCCTTTTGTCCTTATTGTTGAGGATAGCCCAACTATTGCTGGAATACTTAAAAGGGCTTTTCAATCCAAAGGGTATCGTGCAAATATTGCTCTAAATGCTCGTGATGCTGCAAAATATTTTTCAAACACTAAATACGATGTTGCAATTATTGACTACCGCCTTCCAGATAACATGGGCGACACTCTTCTTGACTCATTTCACAACCAAAATAAAGATTGTGTATATCTGATGATGACAACTGATCCAAAGCCAGAGTTAGCATTAGATTGGATAAAACGGGGGGCTTATGCGTATATCCGAAAACCTTTTGAACCTGAATATTTAATTGATTTATGCACAAAGGCAAGGCGTGAACGCTCGTTATTGCTTGTTGAAGATTTATTAGAGCTAAGAACTCAAGAGCTTAAAGCAAGTGAAAAAAAATATAGAGCTTTATTTGATAATGTTCCAGTTGGACTATATCAAGTTACAATAGAAGGAAAAATTATTGCCGCAAATAAAGTATGTTTAGAGATTGCAAAATGTAATAGCCCTCTTGAGCAAGAACGTTGGTTTAATCAAGATACTCGTAAATCTTATGTAAATCCAGAAGATGGGGTAAAGTTTAGAGAGCTATTAAAGAAATATGGATATGTAAAAAATTTTGAAACAGCTTTACGCCGTTTTGATAGCTCTATTGTATGGCTAAGTAATACAGCTCAACTTGTCGAAGATGAAACAGGTGAATTTAGACTTATTAATGGCTCATTTATTGATATAACAGCTCGTAAAGAGGCAGAAGCTGAAAAAGAGAGACTGCAAACCCAATTGACTCAATCTCAAAAATTAGAGTCAATTGGTCGGCTTGCTGGTGGTGTTGCCCATGATCTAAATAATATGTTGAGCGTAATACTTGGCAACACAGATATTGCTATGGATAAGATTGACGCTTTTGCTCCTCTATTTGATGAGCTAAAAGAGATAAAAGATGCTGCTCAAAGGTCTGCAAATCTTACCCGCCAGCTTCTTGCATTTGCAAGAAAACAGAACATTATCCCTAAAGTTCTTGATCTTAACCAAACAGTAGAAGAGATGCTAAAGATGCTAAGACGCATCATTGGAGAAAATATTGATCTTAGGTGGCAGCCACAAAACGGTCTATGGTCAACTAAGATGGATCCTTCTCAAATTGACCAGATATTGGCAAATCTGTGTGTAAATGCTCGTGATGCTATAAATGGTGTTGGAAATCTAACCATAAAAACTCAAAATGTTGTTTTAAATCAAAATGGCTGCACAGGAAATAGCTGTTGTAGAGACCCAAAAGAGAGCTGTTATCCAATTTGCTACATAGATAACCCGATAGATAATCCGATAAATAACCCGATAGATATCTCAATAGATAATCCAGAGATTTTTAATACCCATTATGTTTTGTTATCTGTAAGCGATGATGGCTGCGGTATGGATAGCAACACGTTAAAAAATATATTTGAACCTTTTTTTACAACAAAAGAGCTTGGTAAAGGAACTGGTTTAGGTCTTGCAACAGTTTATGGGATTGTAAAACAAAACAGAGGTTTTATAGATGTCCAAAGTGAATTGGGTAAAGGCACAACATTTAATATTTATCTGCCCCGATATATTGAAGATGAAAAAGATGATGAGACGTTCCGACTCTCTTTAGTTGAACTTGAAAACAAACCCTCTAATCAAATTTTAACAGCTCTTCTTGTGGAAGATGAGCAAGCAATCTTAAAACTTACAAAACTTATGATTGAAAAAGAGGGCTATAACGTTCTTGCTGCAAATTCGCCTTTAGAGGCAATTGAGGCTGCAACAAAATATAATGGCAGGATAGACCTTCTTATAAGCGATATTGTTATGCCTCAAATGAATGGTTATGAGCTTGCTAAAAATATCATTTCAAAATATCCTGATGTAAAGTTGTTGTTTATGTCTGGATACACAGCAGATATTATTTCGGGTCAGGAGAGAGTGTCTAATAAAGAGATTAATTTTATTCAAAAGCCATTTTCAACAAAAGAGTTATCAGCAAAACTTAAAGATGTACTTTTAGTTTAAAGGAGAGAGCATAAATTATGGAAGCAGCTTTACAAGTGTCCTCTTATGAAGAGATATTGATGAATATAGTGAGGTTATTGCCCGCTGAACGTGTAATTAAAATTGTGGATTATGCTCGCTATATACAGTCGCAAACTTATACATGTGAACTCGAACATCGTAATGAATCCAAAAATTATAGTGAACTCCAAAATAGTAAAGCACTTCTTAATTCTCTTCTTAATTCAATGTATGACATAGTTTTTTTCAAAGATATAAATGGCGTATATTTAGGTTGCAACAAGTCATTTGCAGATCACGTTGGGCGTTCAGTTGAAGATATAGTTGGAAAGACAGATTACGATCTCTACACCAAAGAGGAGGCAGATGCTTTTAGGTTAAATGACAAAAAGATGTTAGAAAGTATGACTCCGCGTCATAATGAAGAGTGGATAAGCTATCCTGATGGCAGAAGAATAATGATTGACACTCTTAAAACTCCTCTTTTTGATTCAAAAGGAAAATTAATCGGGATAACAGGGGTAAGTCGGGATATAACTGAACATGGTCGGATAAAAGAAATTCAAGAGTTTTTAGCACAAACCAACAGCGGGACGACATCAGAGTCATTTTTTGAAACCCTTGCAATCTATCTTGCAAAGACTTTGGATATGGATTTTGTCTGTATTGATAGACTTGAAGGTGATGGGTTAAACGCTACAACTCTTGCTGTTTGGTCTTACGGCAAATTTGAGGACAATATAACTTATGCCTTAAAAGATACACCATGCGGTGAAGTTGTCGGAAAAACAGTATGTTGTTTTCCAACAAGCGTTACTCAATTTTTCCCAAAAGATCAGGTGCTTCAAGAGCTTAAAGCTGAAAGTTATGTCGGAGTAACTCTGTTTAGCCATACAGGCAAACCAATTGGGCTTATTGCTGTTATTGGCAGCAAACCACTTAAAGATAAAAATATTGCTGAATCTGTATTAAAGATGGTTGCTGTTCGGGCATCAGGAGAGCTTGAGAGGTTAGAAGCTGAAGCTGCACTTATAGAGAGTGAAAGAAACTATCGTCAAGTAATAAACACCATGCAAGAATCTTTGTCTGTTATTGATAGTAACGGTAATTTTCTTTTTGCAAGCCAAAAAGCAGCAAAAAGAATTGCACAAGGATTACCAGAGGATATGGTTGGAAAGAGTATTCGAGATTTTGTACCACCAGAACAGGCAGAAAAGCTAATTGAGCAATATAAAAAAGTTATTTCTGATAAAGAACCTATTCAACAAGAAGTTATGCTCTCTATAGGTGAAAAAAATAGGTGGTTTATAAATACGCTTCAACCAATTGAGTTTGGTTCTAAAAAAAAGAGTGCCGTGTTGTCCATGTCTTTAGAGATAACCAGGCACAAGCAGGCAGAAGCAGATAAAGAGCAGCTCCAACAGCAGCTTTTTCAAGCTCAAAAATTGGAGTCAATTGGTCGTCTTGCTGGCGGTGTTGCACATGATCTAAACAATATGTTGAGTGTTATCATTGGTAATGTTGAGATGGCTATAGATGAGCTTGAACCTTATGAGCCAGCTTTTAATGAGCTTCAAGAGATACGAAAAGCAGCAGAGAGATCAGCAAACCTAACCCGCCAACTCCTTGCATTTGCAAGAAAGCAGATAGTAGCTCCTAAAATCCTTGATTTAAACGCCACTATTGCAGATATGCTAAAGATGCTAACAAGAATAATTGGTGAAGATATAGACCTAAAGTGGCAGCCGCAAGATAATCTATGGCAGATCAAGATAGATCCGTCTCAAATTGATCAGATATTGGCAAATCTCTGCGTAAATGCTCGTGATGCTATCTCTGATGTTGGAAAGATAACAATAGAGACTGGAATGAAAACCTTTGATAAGGCTTATTGCGATCAACATGCAGGTTTTTTGATTGGAGAATATGCAATGCTTGCTGTCAGCGATAATGGTTGCGGTATGGATAAAGAGACCATGAAAAATATATTTGAGCCTTTTTTTACAACAAAAGAGAGTGGCAAAGGAACTGGTCTTGGGCTTGCTATGGTATATGGAATTATTAAGCAAAATAAAGGGTTTATTAATGTTTATAGCGAACTAAATAAAGGAACAACATTTAAGATATACTTCCCACGATATAAAGATGAATCAACTCCACTGATTAAGGAAAATATTAAAGATGTGGTTGAATATCGTAGCGAAACAATACTGCTTGTTGAAGATGAAGCACCTATTCTAACCTTAACAAAAATGATGCTTGAAAAAATAGGATATAAGGTTCTTGCGTCATCAACGCCAAAAGAGGCGATAAAATTAGCACAGACATACTCTGACAAAATAGACTTACTTATAACAGATGTTGTTATGCCAGATATGAACGGCAAAGACCTTGCAAAAAATATTCTTTCAATCTATCCAGATATAAAAGTTCTCTTTATGTCTGGATACACGGCTAATGTAATTGCCCATCACGGAGTTTTAGATAGTGGTGTAAATTTTATCCAAAAACCATTCTCCAAGCAGGATTTATCAGAAAAAATAAGAAACGCACTCGCAAAGATTTGACAACTTTTCAGAAGTTATCAAATCTACAGCTTTCTCCTGTAAATAAAATAAGGATAGCAATGATTAAAAATTTTGTGCAATACATTGAATTGCCACAACCTACGCTTGGTAATAATACAGCAGATGTCGAAAGGCTAAAAAATGCCATTAAACAGAAGATTGAGTTTAATGGTAACAAAAAAAATATTGGAAAATCGCCTATATTTTTCCCTACAAAACTTGCAACTCACCTTCCATCTAAACTTAGAAAGTGGAATCATAAATTAAAGGTTGTTATTTTTAAAAATTCGATTGGTTGGCAGATTATTGATATAGTTGAACCTGATAGAGATAAACCATGTTTTGGTATTGCGGCAGACCTTGGAACTACCCGTATTGTTTTGCGTCTTATAAACCTTGAGACTCTAGAAACCTGTGGTGAAGTTGGCTTTGATAACCCTCAAGCCTCAATTGCACCTGACATTTTGGCACGTATCCACCACACCCGAACAGATAGAGGTTTGAATGAGCTACAAGAGCTTGTTATCTCTGCATTTAATGAGAATATAAAGATTCTTTGTAATTATAAAATTGACCCTGAATCTATCTATATTCTTATTGTTGCTGGAAATAGTGCAATGACGCATCTATTTCTTGGAATTGATCCATCATTTTTAATCCGCGAACCCTATATTCCAGCAGTAAATGCTCCTGAACCTCTTGAGGCTCAAGAGCTTGGAGTTGATATAAATAGATGTGGTATGGTCTATCTTTTTCCAAATATTGGATCATATTTTGGCGGCGATCTTATCTCTGGAATACTTTTTTCAGAGCTTCATAAAAAAGATGCTCCTTGCATAATGGTTGATGTTGGGACAAATGCTGAAGTCGTTGTTGGATACAAAGATTGGCTCATTGCCTGTGCTGGTGCAGCAGGTCCAGCTCTTGAAGGCGGTATAAGCGATATGGGTATGACTGCAAAACCAGGTGTTATTGATAAAGTAAAGATAGACCCTATAACAGGCAAGATTGATATTCATACAATCGAAGATAAACCACCAATTGGTATTTGCGGTTCAGGTATGATCGATCTTGCTTCTCAGCTTTTTCTCTCAGGTATGATTGATATTAGAGGTAAATTTGTCCCTGAAAAATGTGGTAAAAGATTTTTTGAAAAAGATGGTGGGGTAGGGCATTTAATAGTTGCAGAGTCAGAAGATGGAATTGGCTCTCATATTGTTATAAGTCAAGTTGAGATGAACTCACTAACAAGCTCTAAAGCTGCGATGTATTCTATCTTGCAGGTAATTATTGAAAAGACAGCAGGATTACAGTTCAGTAATCTTGAAAAATTTTATGTAGCAGGCACTTTTGGCTCTTTTATAGACCCTAAATCTGCAATATCAATTGGTATGTTGCCAGATATTAACCTTGAAAAATTTGAGGTTCTTGGTAACTCTTCTCTTGAAGGGGCATCTAAACTTCTTACAAATCCATATCTATTTGATGAAATTGATAAGATAAGAGAGGGAATAACCTATATTGAACTTAATGTTAATCAAGAGTTTATGAATATCTTTAGTGGAGCAAAGTTTTATCCACATACTGATATTTCAAGATTTCCATCTGTTTTGCTTTATGGTGCAAAGATTTGACAACTTTTCAAAAGTTGTCAAATCTTTACTTCATTACTTCAATTCAATAATTGTTCATTGCAACTTAATTAATAACTTTTACTACTTAATTGCAGCTGCAAAAGCATTAACCTTGCCAGCAAACTCTTTTGCCATATTTGAGGCAATTGTTGTAAAAATAAGGCGATTCTTTTCCAGCCCCATTTTTTCCAGCCTCTTTTGGATCTCATTTACACGCCATTTTGCATAGATGTTTCCACGTTCAGCCTTGCAGTTTCCTTCGTGGCAAGCAGCAACCATAACGCCGTCAGCACCTTCAACAAATGCTTTCATAATAAATTCAACATCAACTTTACCAGCACAAGGCACTTTTACCATTCTAAAACCTTGTGGCATCTCATGTCCAAATTTTGTTGCAGCTTCACAAGCCTCAAGAGCAGAGTTTTTGCAGCAAAAAGCAACAATAAGAGGTTGTCCATCTTTTTGATTATCTTTTGCAGAGACTACAGCATCTTTTATACTTGTTCTTAGTGAATCATCTGTGAAATCACCAAGCTGAATTGCATCCATTGGACACTCGCTTGCACATATACCACAGCCTTGACATGCAGCAGGAGATATAGCAGCTGCACCATTTTGCCAGAAAATAGCACCATGTGGACAAGAACGATAACAGGTAAGACAGATTACACAACGATCTTCGTCAACTTTTGCCTTGTTTGCTGCAACTCTCTTTATACCGTTGCCAATAAGCTCTTTGAGTTTCAATGCAGCATTTGCAGCATCTAATGAATTGTTTACTACAAAGATTCCATCTCTGTTTGATTTAGCTGGAAATCTGTGAACATTATTGCTTGGTAAAAATCCATAAAGGTCTGTGTCAATTCTAAGAGTTGAAGCAATATCAAGATTTTGCTGACCAACAACAACAGCCTCTTCAACAACAACGTAATCAGGAGTTAGCTCAACATCCGTTCTTACAACAGGGTCTTTAATGGTAATTTTTACTGTATTAACACCATCATTCAAGTTTTGTTCAATGGTTGGCATTTGAGAAGGTTTAAAGCAGACCACTCCAGCATGACGTCCTTGAGTAAAAAGCCTTTCTAATCCTTTTGCACCAACTTTAACATTACCTGCATAGATGTAGGCGTTGCAGTTTTCCATATTCTGAACAGCAAGTGCAGATGTTAAAACTCTGCTTGTTGAAGTTGGATCGCCCTCTTGAGCAAATCCAGTTAGAAACGCAACTGTTGATCCATTGCCATTAACGCCATTTAAAATCTTCTTCTGGCTTTCAGGATCAGCAATCATGGCTTCAAACTGGCTTTGGCTTACCACTTTATCATTTAAAGTCAGACCATATTTTTTATTAAGCGTAGAGTATGAGTATTGAGGAGCAACAACAATAGCACCAAATACCTTTTCTACTTTTTCGCTATATTCTGCTCCATTGCCAGCATTTTTAATTAAAGTCGCTCTAAAATCTCCTGTAACACCAGCAAGTGAATCAATAGCTACATCTTGCATAATATTCACTTTGCCAGTTTCAAGCATCTTTGATGTGCAGCCAGATTGACGAGCACAAGCAGTTTTTACTCCAATAACAGAGACACTATAACCTTGAGCCGCAATTTTACCAGCAGCTTCAAGTCCAAAAGAGCCAGCCCCAATAACAAGAACATCTTTACTTATAGATATATCAACCATATTATCGCAGTTTTCTTTTGTGTCTGCACACTTTTCTGTTACGTTGGTGCATTTATCAGTTGTCATTTCATCACCCCCAGATATTTCATTGCCTCAAAGGCAGTTTTTCCTGCATCTGCCATAGATGAGGCAATGCCTGCTGGTCCTTTAGCAGTTCCAGCTACAAACAATCCTGCAATAGAAGAGGCAGATTGGGACGATGTGATTGGTTGAGAGGTTTGAGTTGATTTAGCAGAGGAACTACATGAGCAGCAAGTAATTTCGTTATCAAGAAAACCGTCTTGATTAACAGGGATACCTGTAATTGCAGAGAGTTTGCTGCTATCTTTTCCAGGCATAATGCCAACTGAAAGGACAACTAAATCAAAAGATTCAGAAGATGGAGAACCCTCCTCTTCTGCCATGTGCCGCAACTCTAATCCATTGTTCTCAAGAGGGTATATGTCAACTGGAATGGTTCTGACAAATCTGATATTTTGTTTAATCTTTTCGTAAAAAACAGGGAACTCTTTGCCGCTGTTTTGAATATCTATATAAAACATTGTAATCTCAGCATTTGGGTTGTCGTGCTTTACAGTCCCAGCCATTCTCATGGCATAAGGACAACACACCTCAGAACACCAAAGATTTCCAAGTCTCTCATCTCTTGAGCCAACACACTGGATAAATGCTACCTTTTGAGGTTTTTGACCATCAGAAGGTCTTACAAGTGAGCCGTTTTCTCTGATTATATTTTCAAGGTCAAGACCTGTGATTACATTTTTCCACTTTCCATAACCATAAGTTGATTTGCGATTTGGATCAAATGGTGAATATCCTGTAGCAACAATAACTGCATCTGCTGTTATTTCACAACTGCTTCCCATTTTATCTTTATCAGACTCAGTAACATATAGAGGGTTGTTATATTTAGAAAATCCCTTTGCAGCTTTACCAGAAGGGAGATTTTTGATTTGACTATCAGGCAGTTCAATATCACTCTTTGTAAGTGTAATATTGAACTGAGAAGATTTTTTCAGCTCTTTTATTTCAGTTCTAAGATGAACATTAATAAGTGGTTCATTCACAACATTTTTGAGCATATCTTCAACACTGCAGGCACCGCATTGCTGACATTTATCAGTTGCCTTGCATGTAAAACCAATAGCGTGTCCTCCAAGGAAACAGCTTTTTTCAACAAGTTCAACACTGATATTCTGACGGGAAAGCTCCCATGCAGCAGTGAGACCAGCGATACCGCCTCCAAGTATTAACACTTTTTTAGTTTGATTATTCAATTTATTAAGACTCCTTATATCTTCAGCAATTTTAATATTTGAGATTTGACAACTTTTTAAAAGTTATCAAATCTATTTTTTTATCTACTAACAAAATCCTCATCACAAAACTCTCAAATTAAATTGCTGTTATATTTATTCGGAAAAAATAATTCCATAACCTTATACTTCTGGTCTTGGTAAGACACCTGCTCTTTCAGCTATCTCTGGAACCATGTGTTCCCACTCAATTGGCATGAGGTGGACACCAGCAACGCCTTTCATCTCTTTAAATTCTGCAATCTGCTCACAGGCAATTTTGATTCCTTCATCAGCAACCTTTTTCTTATCAACACCTTGAAGGCGTTTAATAATTTCATCTGGCACGTCCATACCCGGAACTTTGCTCTGCATGTACTTTGCCATACCTATGCTCTTCATAGGAGTTACACCCGGAAGAATATAGACCTTTTCAGTAAGCCCCATATCATTTGCCTGACGTATCCACTCACGAATTTTGGGCATGTTATAAACACATTGGGTCTGAATGAAATCAGCACCAGCAGCAACTTTTTTTGCAAGGCGATGAACTCTCCACTCAAATGGTTCAGCAAATGGGTTTGCAGCAGCACCAATAAAAATCTCTGGTTTAACATCAATATCAGCACCGCTCAAGAATTTGCCCTCATCTCTCATCTTTTTGACCATCATAATGAGCTGCATTGAGTCAAGGTCAAATACACCTTTAGATTGTGGATGATCTCCAAACATCTGATGATCCCCAGATAGGCAGAGCATATTTCTAATTCCATGTGCATAAGCACCCAAAATATCTGCCTGCATTGCAATACGGTTTCTGTCACGGCATACCATCTGGAAATTTGGCTCAACACCCTCTTGAATGCAGATAATCGAAGCTGCCCAGCTTGACATTCTAACCATTGCTGTCTGGTTATCTGTAACGTTGACCATGTCAACATTACCTTTAAGGTGTTTCAGTTTCTCCCTAATACTGTTGACATTTGCACCGCGGGGAGGTCCTACCTCTCCTGTAAAGGCAAAATGTCCAGCTTTTAGTACTCTCTCCAATTTACTTCCTGCTTTCATAGCTTAATCTCTCCTGAAATTATCTCTTAAGCGGTTGCGTCCGCATATCATTAAAATCTGAATCTTATAACCACTAAATATATATTGCGTTTCCCTTTTGGTTTCACCACATGAATGGTTAGCAAAACTTTTGAATAAAAAGGTGAAGGTTTGATTTTGTTATTCGTTCAAACGGAAAACGCTATATAATTAAACCTAATCTAAGTATTTAGCCAATATTATATATCTTGCTAAGAGTGCATAGCTTTAATGCGTTCTTCATATCCGGGCTGAATAACCTTTCTTGGTTTTTGGTTACTCCAGTCATTTGGTGGGGAAACTGTCATTATCTGAGCCAAACGTCCTTGTCCAGAAAGTCTTTCGTATATTTTGAACCATGCACATGGCTGATCAGTATGGATTTCACAGCTTGTCTTATTTGTTCCACCGCAAGGTCCATTGAAAAGGCTTTTTGCACACATTGTAACAGGACAAACTCCGCCTGTCATTGCAAGTACGCATTGACCACAGGCACGACACTTCTCTTCATACCAGCCAACATCAAGATTAACACCAATAAAAGATGTATTTACTGCTGGAAGAACAGGTTTATTGGGGAATCTCTCTGCAAGAAACTGTATTCCAGCACCGCAAGCCATTGAGAGAAGACAATCATATTGGTCAACTTTATTATCAAGCTCTGCTAAAAACTCCATATCACATTGACGCTCAAGGGTCTCTGCACCAAATTCAATTCCATCTTTTTTAAATGCAAGATTTAACTCAGCATTAAGGGTTTCAACCTCTTTTGAACCGCCTGCTAAACATACGGCAACACAAGTTCCGCATCCTACTGTTAAAACCTTCTTATAGTTTGAAACCATATTCCTGATTTCATCAAAGGGTTTTCTCTCTGCAACAATCATAATTCCTCCTGCTATCGTTTATTGCTTTCAATCCCATTTCTAAGGTTAATATTTTTTAAAATATCTAAAATGATGATCGAAGTTAAAATTAAAATAACTGTTTTTTTAAGCCTTGCCACATTTCCAAATTAATGGATAAATGTCAAGGATATTGAATCTTTATCAGCAAAAAGGTGTTTATAAAATGAATGTAAGTTATATTCTGTATTTAAATAAATAAGTATCAGTTGTTATCTCTTTTGACTCTTGACATGCCCAATTAGATACCCTATAGGTATTTCAATCTTATTGGCATGTATCTTAAAAAAGTTTCCTTTTCTGTCAGTCTCGACAACCATTCAACAAATCTTTGGGAAGGTGTTAAATTATGATTTACGGCAATGAAGTTGAGAACCATTATCTGCTAAAGGCAATTGAGACAATCAAAAGACAGATCATTATTATCTCCCATGACTACAAAATTCTTGCATCAAACTGCAATCCAGATAGGCAGTATTTTCTAAATAGAGATAGCAAAGAGGGAGAAATCTGTTATCGTGCTTTATTCAACTTTGATTCTCCATGTAGAAACTGCCCTGCTACTGAAGTAAAAAGAACTGGTAAGCCATCTCTAAAACGCATTGTAATAGATTATGATACCAATGGTGGTGATACCAATAGCGATGACGATGTTAAGAGCAGACTATGCTCATGTCTATATGCTTATCCAATGGCTGCATCTAATGAACTATCTCCTGATCAAAAAAGAGATGAAGATGCCATTGTTGTCCTTGATTTTGATCTCCCCTCTCTTTTTAAATGCGATGAAAAGAGAATAACTTCAAATGCTTTTTTACGTAATCTTATCAACAGTGCAGCAGACGGAGTTATTGCCGCAGACATGACTGGAAAAATAATAATATTTAATAAAGCGGCTACAGAAATATCTGGATATTCTCGTAAAGAGGCAATTGATAGCTTAAACATCAAAGAGCTATATCCTCCAGGAGATGCTCAGAAAATAATGAAGAAAATGAGAAGCGATGATTATGGAGGAAAAGGCATCTTAAAAGGTCATAAACAGGTGGCTATTAGAAAAGATGGCAGCTCAACCCCGATCATCCTTAACTCTTCTATTGTATATGAAGGTGGTAAAGAGGTGGCAAGTATTGGTTTTTTCCATGATTTAAGAGAGGCAAAACGCCTTGAAGCTGAACTTGAAAAGATGCAGATTCAGCTACTTCAAGCTGAAAAGATGTCATCTCTTGGTAAACTTGCTGCTGGTGTGGCTCATCAGTTAAATAATCCACTTGGTGGTATTACCTTGTTTACTCAGTTGATGCTTGAAGAGTATGATTTAATTGATGATGCTAAAAATGATCTTCTAAAGATTCAAAGAGATGCTGAAAGATGCAGCTCTATTGTCAAAGAGCTTCTTGAATTTGCACGCCAGACTAAAAGAGAGCTTAAACTGCAAAATATAAATAAGATAGTAGGCAGAACACTGTTCCTTCTTCGCAATCAAGCAATTTTTCAAAATATTGCAATAGTTGAACATTATGATCCCTCAATTCCTGAGATACCCGTAGATGTTCAGCAGTTAAACCATGTTTTTATGAATATTATATTAAATGCAGCAGATGCTATGGAAGGAAGCGGTGTGCTTGAGATAAAGACATTTCTTAAGAAAAATGAGAGTGTTAAAAGTACTGAAGGTGGTATACCAAATAATAATGAATGTAATCCTTTTCCTGATACTAATATGAGTATCTCAGATATTAATAACCAACTAACAGAGAATCCAGATAATGATGGTATGGCATACATCACAATTTCAGACACTGGTCCAGGAATCCCAGAGTCAATATTACCAAATATTTTTGAGCCTTTTTTTACAACTAAAGAGGAGGGCAAAGGTACTGGTCTTGGTTTAAGCATGGCTTATGGAATTGTTGAGAGCCATCATGGTAAACTTACAGTCCAAAATAGACCAGAAGGTGGTTCTATTTTTTTGATAGCTTTGCCCTTGAAACAGAAAAACAAGTAAATTCTTATACTGACAAATTCTTATACTGACTTGCTTTGAATATATAGCTATCATAAATGATTTGTGAAAATATAAATAAGAAATAATAATTAATAAATACTCTTTCCCAACGCTGAAACTGTAAGATTAACTGCAAGTTTTGCAGTCTTGTTTGCCTGATCTAAAATAGGATTTATCTCAACCAAATCCATAGAAGAGAGTTTTCCAGAATCAGCAATTATCTCCATACAAAGATGAGCTTCTCGATATGTTAAGCCTCCCGGAACAGGAGTCCCGACCCCTGGGGCTTCGACAGGATCAATAGCATCCATGTCAAGGCTTACATGAATTCTCTTAATGTGCATAAATTTCATTAGTGCCTTATTAATTATTGTGCTAATACCCTGTTCATCAATATCTCTCATGGTATATACAGTTACACCACTTCTCTTAAGCCGCTCTTTCTCCTTTAAATCTAAGTCTCTGATACCAATTAGCACTACATTCTCAGGATCAACTTTCATGCCTATTCTACCAATATCTACAAGAGCTTGAGAACCATCTCCAGTGAGTGCCGCAAGCGGCATTCCATGAACATTACCACTTGGTGAGGTCTCATAAGTATTGAAATCTCCATGGGCATCAATCCAGATAACACCAATTTGATTATCATGCGAAACGCCACCAATTGTTCCGATTGCAATTGAGTGATCCCCACCAAGAAACAGAGGAAATGAACCTTCTTGAACAGCTTTTTTGGCTACATCATAAACTTGAGAGCAGACATACGTAATTGCTTCAAGATAGTTAGCACTTTTATTATCTTTTCTAACTTTAGATTCGGTCTCTTCTCCTCTGTCTCTGACTGGGACTCTAACATCTCCTGAATCTTCAACAATATAGCCAAGTTTTCTCAATTCAGAGACAAGACCTGTATATCTTAATGCTGCTGGACCCATATCAACCCCTCTGTGAAGTTGACCAAAATCCATTGGAACGCCAATAATTTTAATTTTTTTATCCATACATTTGCCTTTATTGAATGCTATATTTCAAACTATCCCCCTCTCCATTGGGTGGGGAGGGGGCGGGAGGTGGGGCTAATAGGATTTGCCAATTTATTTATCTGGAATACTATATTTTACTCCAAAGCTCTTGATACGATTTCATAGACATCGCGGGATAAATTGGGCACAGAAATAATCTTTTCTAATTCTATTTTCATCATATTTTGACGGTTTAAATCATATTTTTTCCACAAATTGAATGCAGAGACCATTCTTGCTGCAATTTGTGAATTTATTTTATCTAATTCAATTACCTTTTGTGCAAAAAATCTATAACCTTCTCCGTCTATCTTATGAAAAATCACAGGGTTTGTGCCAAGCACAGACAATACAGACCTTACTCTATTTGGGTTTTTCCAAGAAAATTCAGGATATTTTACAAGCTCTTTTATCCTATTTAAAGTTTCAGGGCGTGTTGAGCCAGCTTGAACTGAAAACCACTTATCCATCACAAGCGGGTGTTTTTGCCATTTTTCACGAAATTTATTAAGAGCTTGTTCCATCTTAGCATCTTCAACACCTACTTCACTGCAAATAATCGTAAGCGAAGCAATCTCATCTGTCATATTTTGTGCATTGTTGTAATGACTTAAAATTGTTTTATTTGACTCTTCAGTATTTAAAACACCTATATAGTAAAGAGCCATATTCTTTAAACTTCTGTCAGCCATAGCACTGTTTGAAATATCAGAAGGTAGGGATTTAGAGCAGATGGAGATAATCTCTTTAAACCCATCTTCACACTCTTTTGCAAGGTACTTTGCTAAAAAAGAGCGAGCCTGATGTATAGCATCAACATCAATTGGGTCATATTTTTGACCAATTTCAGTTTCATCAGGCAAAGTTATTATTTTTGCGGTTAATGCTCGATCCAATAATTGACTACTCTCATTTGGCTTATATGTATAGGAGACAGAATCAGAAACAGCCTTTTTAAATGCCTCAACAAGATGAGAAGAGACTGAAAGAGTTCTGCTTTTTTGAACCATAGCAATTATATTATCAATTTCCATAAAATATAGTTGTTGTGCAGCGTCCCAACGGTTAAACTCATCAGTGTCATTTGCCATTAAGAACGCAAGCTCTTGAGGCTTAAAATCTGTTTGAATCTTTACTGGTGCTGAAAATCCTCTAAACAAAGAGGGTAGGGTGTTTGGGGGAATATCTTTAAAGACAAAAGTTTCTTGTTCTTTTTTTAGATGTAGAATCTGTTGACCATTATTTTGATTATTATTGAGGTTATCTTGAATATAACACCTGTTAAGCTCTTTTCCGTCATGAGAAATAAGAGCAAATTTTACAGGAATGTGCATCGGCAGTTTAATAGATTGATTTCTATCTGGTTTTATCTCTTGGCTCAAATCTATTGATAGAGATTTAGATGCCTCATCATAGCTTCGTTTTACAGTAATTATCGGCGTCCCAGATTGAGAATACCATAACCTAAATTGTGAAAGATCGATCTTTGATAGATTATTAGAATTTGGGCTTTTATTTGTTGTATTAATTATCTCAGAAGATATATCCATTTTAGCTGCATCTTCCATTGTTTGGACAAAATCTTCTGTTGTTACTGCTTGACCATCAAATCTTTCAAAGTATAAATCCATTCCTTTTCTAAATAGCTCTCTGCCAAGAATTGTATAAATCATGCGGATAACTTCAGAGCCTTTTTCATAGACAGTCATTGTATAAAAGTTGTTCATTTCAATATATGATTCTGGTCTTACAGGATGTGCCATTGGTCCTGAATCTTCAGGAAACTGCAAAGTTCTAAGTTTCTTTACATCTGAAATTCTTTGAACTGCTCTTGAATTTAAGTCAGATGAAAATTCTTGATCTCTAAATACAGTAAGACCTTCTTTAAGACTTAACTGAAACCAATTTTTTAAAGTGATTCTGTTGCCCGTCCAGTTGTGAAAATATTCATGTGCGATGACACGCTCAATATTAATAAAATCTGTGTCTGTTGCTATTTGGGTGTCTGCAAGGACAAATTTAGAGTTAAAAACATTAAGCCCTTTGTTCTCCATTGCACCCATATTAAAATCATTGACCGCAACAATTTGGTAAAGATCAAGATCATACTCTCTGCCAAAACGCTCTTCGTCCCATTTCATAGCTCTTTTAAGTGATTGCATTGCATGACTGCACTTATCTTTATTTTCATGTTCAACATAGATATGAAGAGTGATTTTACGTCCTGAGCATGTTATGAAATGATCTTCAATAAGGGCAAGATCGCCTGCAACAAGGGCGAATAGATAACAAGGTTTTTTAAATGGATCATCCCATTTTGCAAAGTGCCTTTTGTTAGCCTTTTTTGGGTTGGCAATATTACCAGAATTATTCAAAGTTCTTATTTGCGGCATATCTCCCTTTTCTATAAGGTTCCCATTTGAAAGCAAAATAGGATATTTTTCCTTATCAGCGGTAATTGTGCATGAGAAATGAGTCATAACATCAGGGCGGTCTGGAAAGCAGGTGATACGCCTAAATCCTTCAGCTTCGCACTGTGTGCAAAATGTTCCGCCTGTTTTATACTCTCCGTCTCCACCTGATTTATAAAGCCCCTCTAATGCCGTATTTTTATGTGGTTTCAGTCGATTTTTTATTTCAAGCGTAAATTCTTCAGGAACTCTTGGTAGTCTAAAAAAATCATTTCCACTGCTAAAATTCTTTCCAAGCTCATAATCTCTTGAACATAAAACAATATCATTTGCCACGACAGATATAATATCAAGATATTTGCAGTCAAATATTAAAGGAGTATTTTCATCTGCAATCTCTCTGTTTCTTCTGATTTTCATAGTTGATGTTACAATGGTCTCTTGTTCGTCCAAATCAAATTGGAGATCAATCTTGTCAATCCAATATGATGGGGGGCTATAATCTTTAAGGTATTTTGTTTTATGCTTATTGATTTGGTTATTATCCACCGTTTTAAATCTCCTTTTAATTGTTGAGTTTTTGCCTGTTTTATGTAAGATAGTTTTAATATACATCTATTTATAAAATGCTGGTAACTAATTATTAGTGAAGGGATATTTCTATGGATATTTTTGTGGGGCGGCAGCCTATTTTAAATCAAAATAAAAAAACCTATGCCTATGAGCTTCTTTTCAGAGATAGTCTTAAAAATTCATTTCCAGGGATTGACGGCAATACTGGAACCTCACGATTATTAGCAAACACTTTTTTTTCAATGGGAATAAGCGAAATTACAGGCAATCATCCTGGATTTATCAATTTCACCAAAGAGCTTATTTTAAATAGAACCCCTCTTCTGTTCCCAAAAGAGAGCATTGTTATTGAGATTCTCGAAGATGTTGAACCTGATAAAGCTGTGGAAGATGCCATTAAAGAGTTCAGAAAAAAGGGATATAAAGTTGCTCTTGATGATTTTATTTTTGACAAAAAATATACAAACTTAATCAAACTTTCAAACATCATAAAGTTTGATCTCATGGCAACTCCTTTAGATACCATTGCTGGACTTGTGAAGGCACTTAAAGCAAAATTCAATATCACACTTTTAGCAGAAAAAGTTGAGACACATGAGGAGTTTGAGCAAGCAAAGGAGATGGGTTTTACACTGTTTCAGGGGTATTTTTTCTCAAAACCAGAGGTTATAACTAAAACGGATATTCCATCAAGTAAAATGACGCTTCTAAACCTTATCTCTGAAATTGGCAAAGGTAGCATGAGTTTTGATAAACTTGCTCAAATGATAAAAAATGATATATCAGTCTCATATAAACTTATGAAATTTATAAATTCACCGTATTTTAGGAGAACTAACGAGATAAGTTCTGTAAAAGATGCTGTCTCATTTCTTGGAGAAGATACAATAAAGCAGTTTGTTAGAGTTCTTGCTGCCGCTGGACTCAATGATAACAAACCAGACGAACTTATGAGGCTCTCAATTGTTAGGGCAAGAATGTGTGAGTTGATTGGAAAACATATAAAAACTCCTTTTTCTGGCGAAGAGCTTTTTACTATGGGTCTTTTCTCAACTATTGACGCTATGCTTGATAAAGATATGAAGACGATTTTAACAGAAATATCATTTTCAAAAAAGGTGAGTGATGGATTGTTGGGTAATAATCAAACTTTTAATGACTTACTCTGTCTTTGCACTTGCTTTGAAAATGGGGCGTGGGCTGCTTGCAGTCTGCCTGAAGAGGAAAATAAAGAGTTAACTGTGCATTTACCATCAATTTATATGGATGCACTGAAAATGGCTGATAATTTTTTAAAAATGTAGTTTAATTGACCTAATTTAATTGTTCTAATGCAAAACTTTGATTTTATCATTAATTTTATTGGATAAAAAATTTAGTTCTGCATGAAATCTAAAGTAACTCTAAAATTAAAATAAGGATAACAAGATGTTAAATAAAGAAGATGTAACTCTTTTTAGCGGCGGTCATAAAGGTGCTGAGGCAGAGTTTGGAAAACTTGCACAGCAATTTGGAATTAATGAGGTAAACTTCACATTTGAAGGTCATGTCATAGAGCGTAATGTGGGTCTTAAAGTTTTATCATCAGAAGAGCTGCAAAAAGGCGATGTGAGTATGGATATTGTATCTGCACGCATGGGACGTAATTTTTCAAAAGTAGATACAATACGTAAAGTTATTCAATCAATTTTTCACATGGTAAACAGCGGGTATCAGGTTTTTGTTATTGGTTGGATACTTCCTGATAACACAGTTAAAGGTGGAACTGGTTGGGGTGTTGAACTTGCAAGGCTTTTTAACAGACCAGTCTTTGTATATGAACAAGATAGAAAACAGTGGTTTTCTTGGGTCAACAACAATTGGATCGAAGTAACACCTATAATCAGCCACAAGACTTTTGCTGGCACAGGTACTCGTAATCTTTCTGATGATGCAAAAGAGGCAATGAAAGCATTATTTGAAAGATCGTTTGGCAATAACTAACTTATTCTAAGTAGTTGATAACCAAAAAGAAATGAAATTTTAATTCAATAGTAATAGATTATAATTGTGGATATAAATAAATGCAAAACCTTTTGGTAACTGGTGGGTGCGGTTTCATAGGGTCAAATTTTATTAGGTATCTATTAAAGGAGTCATCGTTTTTAGGAGATGACTCCTCTTGTTTTATAGATACTGATTCTCATAAGGAGACCCCTTATTTTGACGACAAAATAGTTAATAAAGTCGATCCTTTTACAGGACGGATTATTAATGTTGATAAATTAACTTATGCTGGAAACCCTGAAAGTCTTGAAGATATTGAAGAGGAGTTTGGCAAAAAAGAGCAATATAAAAACAGATGCTCCACAGCAAGATATGTTTTTGAGAAAGCAGATATTTGCAACATAAAAGAGATGGAACGAATTTTTGATCAATATGAGATTGATTCTGTTTGCCATTTTGCAGCAGAGTCTCATGTTGATCGATCAATTGCATCCCCTGAAATTTTTATTGAGACAAATGTAAAGGGAACTTTTAATCTGCTTGAGTGTGCAAAAAAAAATTATGATTTATCGTTAATCAAAGGTTCAGGAAAAAAATTTTTTCTTTTTCACCATATAAGCACAGACGAAGTTTATGGCACTTTGGGAAAAACAGGTTATTTTACGGAAGAGACTCCATATTCCCCAAACAGCCCATATTCAGCGTCAAAAGCAGCTTCAGATCATTTGGTTAGGGCATGGCATGAAACATATAGCCTTCCCGTTACAATATCTAATTGCTCAAATAACTACGGACCTTTTCAATTTCCTGAAAAACTCATTCCGCTTATGATTCTCAATGCAATTGAAGGCAGAGAGCTTCCCATTTATGGAGATGGTAAAAACATAAGAGATTGGCTTTATGTAAAAGATCACTGCTCTGCAATATGGCTTATAATGCAAAAGGGAGTAAGAGGACATACCTATAACATCGGCGGTGGACATGAGCTTGAAAATAGAGCAGTTGTTGAAAAAATATGTTCTATAATTGATAAGGTTATCAATCCAAATCTTAGAAATAGTTTATTATCTTCTTCAAAAGAGCTTATAAAATTTGTAAAAGATCGTCCCGGGCATGATTTTAGGTATGCCATTGACTGCACAAAGCTTAAACAAGAGCTTGGTTGGAAACCTGAGGAGTCATTTGAGACAGGTCTTGAAAAAACAGTAAAATGGTATTTAAGCAACATGAAATGGGTTGAGCGGATAAAATCTGGCGAATATTTAGATTGGATTAAGAAACATTACGCTGTTTAGCTCACAACAATTCTAATATGTTGTTATATTATTTTTGCAGCCTAAAAATAAATTATGCAGCCTAACAAGAAATTTCATGGTTGCAAAATAGATATAGATTATGATTTGGAGTTATATTTTATGAAAGGAATAATTTTAGCAGGAGGTTCAGGCACAAGGCTTTATCCCATTACTAAAGCTGTGAGCAAGCAACTTGTTCCTGTTTATGATAAGCCGATGATCTATTATCCTCTATCTGTGCTTATGCTTGCAGGTATCAAAGAGATAATGATTATCTCAACGCCTGTTGATTTGCCAAGATTTAAGGAGCTTTTTCAAGATGGCTCAACATTAGGGCTTAAATTTTCATATATGGAGCAGCCAAAACCAGAGGGTATTGCACAGGCTTTTATACTTGCCAAAGAGTTTATTGGTAAAGATAGCGTTACACTTATACTTGGAGATAACATCTTTTATGGTAGCAGACTTCAAGAGGTTCTTAAAAATGCGGTATCAATGAAAAAAGGAGGACTTATATTTGGCTATCCTGTAAAAGACCCTGAAAGGTATGGTGTTGTTGAATTTGACTCTTCTGGAAAAGTTTTAGGAATTGAGGAAAAACCTCAAAAGCCAAAATCACTCTATGCTGTTCCGGGTCTTTATATTTATGATAACAATGTGGTTAAGATAGCAGAGAGTTTAACTCCATCTGCAAGGGGTGAGCTTGAAATAACAGATGTAAATAATGCCTATCTTAAGAATGGTGAGCTTAAAGTAGAATTACTTGGACGTGGATTTGCTTGGCTTGATACAGGCACACACGAGGCACTGCAACAGGCATCTTCTTATGTTCAGGCAGTTCAAAATAGGCAAGGGCTTAAAATTGCTTGTATTGAAGAGATAGCCTACAGCCTTGGTTATATAACTGACTCTCAGCTTCAATCTCTTGCTACAGATATGTTAAAAAATGATTATGGGCAATATTTAATGAGGCTTATCCGTGATAAAAATCATTTTGGAGAGTTCTAATAATTTAGGAAAACTTAAGGATTCTTAAAAATTTGGAGAATTTATAGATGGTTACAAGTTTTAATCCAGTTGTAATAACGAACAAATTATCAGCAGACAACTCTTTTCAAAACTCCTCTAAAGCAAGAGCAATAACAAATTTGACTGATCTAAGCGAACTCTCAATGCTTGATGGAGTATTGGTTATTGAACCTGATGTTTTTGAGGATAGCAGAGGGTTTTTCTTAGAGACATGGCAAAAGAATCGTTATAAAAAAGGAGGGGTTGATGTTCATTTTGTTCAAGACAACCACTCTCGTTCAAAAAAAGGTGTGATTAGAGGATTGCACTATCAGCTTAAAAACCCTCAAGCAAAACTTGTTTATGCTGTAAGAGGTACAATTTTTGATGTGGCTGTCGATATTAGGAAAGGTTCTCCAACATTTGGTCAATGGACAGGTGTTATTTTATCAGACAAAAATAAATATCAACTTTTCATACCAGCAGGATTTGCTCATGGATTTTCAGTTTTAAGTGAGTTTGCTGATGTTATTTATAAATGCTCTGACATTTACACACCAGGAGATGAATATGGAATCATATATAACGATCCAGATATTAATATTGATTGGCATTTAGCGAATGTTAGTGGGGATTTCAATAATGGAGAAAACAGTGAACTTAAATCTATTATACAAGTTTTAGTCTCGGATAAAGATATGAAATATCCAAAACTGAATGATATACCTGATAGTAATTTATTCACTTATGTTGATGTTGAATAAGCGGTTATATTAAATAACAAAACATTTCTAAATATATTCCAAGCGGGTATAAATTGAGCTTTTTATATTTAGTATAGATGCACGGCGTGCGTCTATACAGTTGAACCTTTTGTTAGCAAACTTCAATTTATGACCTTGAACAGTATAGATCGATAAGGTATCAGTTTTTTATAAATCAAAAGATTAATATACTACAGTTGATTAATCTTTTGGTTTGCCTCTTCGGCAAGAGGACTTCCTGAGGGGGCAAGTTCAATAACCTTTTTCCAATTCTCCTTTGCTTTGTCAAATTGGCGATTTTTTTCATACACTTTTGCCATATCAGCGTAAAGAATAGCCACCCCTCCTCCTTTCCCTGAATTTTTTTTGATGCCTTCGCTTAGGACATTAAAAGCAGATTGAAGTTCAGAGTTTTCCATATAAGTTGTAGCAAGACCATGAATAGCATTAATAAATCCTGGTTGTGCTTCTAATGACATTGAAAAATGTTTTTTGGCAAGGCTAAAATCTCTTTTTCCAAGATATGCCCAACCTAAATTAGAGAGTGGGTAATGTGGAGTTGCGTATAACAGATTATCTGATATTTCTTTAAAACAGCTAATTGCAAGCTCCCATTTTTGCTGTTTAAGATATGCACTTCCAAGATTATTTTTTGCAGGAATGTAATCAGGGTTTAATGCAACGGCTTTCTTAAAATGCTCTTCTGCAAGGTCAAACCGCTTTTTTGCCATATATGTCAAACCTAAATCATTATGAAGGTAAGGGTCTGAAGGAGTTATCTTCTCTGCTTTTAGAAATTCATTTAATGCTGCTGTATAGTTCCCTTCAGCCATAAATGCCTCGCCAAGTTCTTTTGTAGCAGTTGCCATTTTTGACTGCTGACTATCTACAGTTGGAGTATTTGTAGTTTTAGAAGAGCAGGAAGATATTAATAAAAACAGATATAAAAAGATAAGTATTGTCAATTTATTATATCTAATAAAATTTTTATTACTTTTTTTCATAAGTCTTTTTCCTAATAAATTTACTATTGTCAGATTATAGCAAGTTAAACCGATTATACTGAACAAGGTGTAATTTGAGCTTTTAATTTGTTTTAGTTATCAACCCTTAAAATGGTGATCTCTTTTGATGTAAGATACCTAAAAGCCTCTTTAAGCAATGTTGGTCTATGAGTTATAAATAGTTCAGTGTTATCAGAGTTAATATATATTCCTTCAATTGAAATAGCTCTACCATCGTCTGGATTGACAAAAGATGGATTCTCAGTTGTTGATGCTCCTAAGGCAGAAAAAAGCCTTTTAGCAACATCTATAGTGGTGAGTAGTGGAGAAATAGTAACGATATGACCTTTTTGGTTTTTCTTTAGAGTTTCAAATGCAGAGCCATATATATCTCCAAATACGATTAATATGTTTGGCTTACCATTTCTGGTAATAAGACCGGGAGTTGCTTTTACCACTATATTTCCTACAGATATGTCTATCTCTTTTTCTGGAGTGTATTGGTAATTTGCAATAGCAAGAAGTTGTTTTACAGCAGATTTGTGATCTTGTTGAATCATTATATTTATAGGAACATAGGCATTTTCTTCTAACTGAGAAAACGGTTTATTATACAGCGTTTTTTTATCATCATACTTAGATTGTAAATTATTATCGTATGGTAATGTTCTATTTTTATATGAATTTGCTGGGTTTAGCTCCATATATGAAGATGTCTCTCCCTCTCCATAAGAAGATACATCTTTAAACTCCATTATTTTAAAGTCCCGCCAGAACTCTTTAATAGTGTCAATTAGTCCTTCAAATTTATCCTTGTCATCTACAAACAAAATTTTGGAACCATTTTTAAACTGCATAAGCGGATTTAAGGATACATCAACTACTAAATCATCTCCATTATTACGGGGAAAATAATATTTTCCTCTAAGCATCAGTTGTCCATTGTGAAGAGTTGCAAACTGTTTCAGTTGACTTATTGGTGGTATTGGAGCTGTTGGTATTGGAGAATTTAGTTTTGTTTCTGGTTCTGATTTGGCTATAGATGATCTTTCTGATTTAGGTGAAATTTCAGAGGTCTTTAGTTCTGATTTAGCTATAGATGGTGTTGTTGGTTTAGATGAAATCTCAGGCATCTTTAATTCAGATTTAGCTATAGGTTCTGGTTCTATTTTAGATGAAATTTCAGAAGTCTTTGGTTCAGGTTTAGCTATTGGTGGTGGTTCTGGTTTAGAAGATAATAATATATTTTTATCTGGTAGAGGTTTTGTAACTATTTTGGTAGCTTCTGGAACTTGAGAAAGCGTTATAATAGGAAGCTCCACAACACCTGGGCTTATCTCTTTAAAATCGCTCTTTTTTGATTTTTTTAATGGAATAGTGATCTTTTGACCAACTTCTATTTTATTCGTATTATTTATTTTAGGGTTTATCTTTTTAAAAATACGCATAAACAGACCAAAATCTTCCTTTGAAAGCTCTCCTTTTGATCTAAATATCTTATAGACCCAATCACCACGCTTAACAATATAAGGCTCGCACAGAATATAAAGCTCACCATATCTGCACAGCGAATATCTTTTATATGATGTGGAAAGTACAGCTTGTTGAGATTCTGTTTGAGGAGTTTTCGAGTATTCTACTGCGGGTTGCTTTTTTAAGTCATTTGTTGACTGAGCAGAGTAGGAAATTGATTTAAGGAATAGTGCATCTTCTGCGAAAATAAACAGAAAGTTAAATAAAAATAGTAATGTCGCTATTCCTTTTTTTTTAAGCATATAATTAAGTTGCTTTAACTATTAGTTTTTTCAAGGTTAAGTTCTGCTGCAATTTTACGTGAAATATCACCTGCAAAAATTTTAAAATCTTCATCACTTAATGGTTTGCCTTGTGCTGGAATTTTTTCATGATTTTCTGGCATCACAAGAGTTGGTAGATTAATTAAATTCTGATTTGGCTCAATTTCATATTCTTTATCAATGGTTTTCTGGAAATATTGATCTTGAAATCCTGAGAATTTAATTGCATGTGCTGTAGCATCAACAATTGCAATCTCTTTATTTGTAATAATTCCTTGTTTAGCAGCATTAACAAGCCCTGCAAGAGACTCGCCACCTTGAGTGCAGGCAATGTGTCCATTTCTGTTAGCCTCAAGAGACCAATCCATAATTTCTTGCTCTGTTACTTGGGTAAAAAATACGTTTTGTCTGCCAGAAATATCATTATATTTATTAACAATAGCTACTACTCTTGGCATTGAGACTGGATTGCCAATCATGGCTGCCTGTGCAACGCTTGGTTTTACTGTAACTGGTTTGAAAACTCTTCGGTTTTTATCTGGCTCTAAGTAGTAACGATATACAGGGTCGGCGTGTTCTGATTGAACTCCAATTACTTTAGGCAGACAATTTATAATGCCAGCCTCATAAAATTTTAAAAAACCGTTCATAACAGCAGATATATTGCCAGCATTACCAATCGGGACAACAACCACCTTGTCTTGCATCTCATATTCAAAATCTTGAGCAATTTCGTAAGAGTAAGATTCCTGCCCCAAAATTCGCCATGCGTTTTTAGAATTTAAGAGAGCTACTGGATACTCTTCTGATAACTTTTCTACAATTTTCATACAATCATCAAATACACCAGGAATTTCAAACACCTTTGCACCACTTCCTAAAGGCTGAGACAACTGCTGCGGTGTAACCTTTTTATATGGAAGAAGAACAGCAGATTTTATGTCAGGAGTAAGGTATGATGCATAAAGTGCGGCAGACGCAGAGGTATCTCCAGTAGATGCACAAACAGCAATAATATTTGATGCAAGTTTATTATCAATTAAGTATTTGATATAAGATAAAGCACTTGCCATACCTCTATCTTTAAAAGATGCACTTGGATTCTGACCATCATTTTTATAATAAAATTTTATTCCTCCAGCCTTATCTTGCAACTTTTTATTTGCCTCAATAATTGGTGTGTGTCCCTCTCCAAGATAAATTATTGAGGCAAGGGGGATATTGGGTCCAATAAATTCATGGTAACGATAAATCCCTTTTAGTGCTGGGATATTTAACATTCTTCTGTAATCAAATATCTGCTGCCATGTTTTGCCTGAAATCTTTTTGAGTTCATCAAAATTGCGGTTATGGATAAGCAATACCTGCCCGCATTTAGGACAGACATAAAGAAGCTCATTTATAGGATAAGCGGCATCACAACCAAGACATTGATAAAACAGCTCTCCTTTTGGCTCTGGAATAAGAAATTGTTGAATATCTTTAGGAAAATTATCTACTTTCATTGTAAATGACCTTAATTGAAAAGATGGCGTTTATTAAAAAGAATCTTTATAAAATAATGCTAAGATTTAGAAAAATAAAAGATAATGCCAAGATTTAAGAAATTATCTGCTCTCATTTGTAATAATTTTCTGTCCGCCCATATAGGGTTGCAATACCTCTGGAATCTCAACTGCTCCATCAGTCTGCTGATAATTTTCAAGAATTGCGGCAAAACATCTGCCAACAGCTAAACCAGAACCGTTTAAAGTATGGACAAACTCTGGTTTTTTTGAACCTTCACGTCTAAACTTTATGTTTGCCCGTCTTGCCTGAAAATCTGTGCAGTTACTGCAAGATGATATTTCACGATATTTATTTTGACCCGGCATCCAGACCTCAATGTCATAAGTTTTTGCAGCAGAAAATCCCATATCACCCGTGCAGAGCGTTATCACCTGATATGGGAGATTAAGACGCTGAAGAATAGTCTCAGCAGAGGCAAGCATTGATTCAAGCTCATCAAAAGATGTTTCAGGTGTTGTGTATTTAACCATCTCAACTTTATTGAACTGATGTTGCCTAATCAATCCGCGTGTATCCTTGCCGTGAGAACCAGCTTCAGATCTAAAACATGGGGTATATGCTGTAAATCTTATTGGCAAATTTTTTTCAGGTATGATTTCATCAGCGTAGATGTTGGTCATAGGCACTTCTGATGTTGGAATCATAAAGTAGTCCCAACCTTGGAGTTTGAAGAGGTCCTCTTCAAATTTAGGCAACTGCCCAGTTCCCGTGAGGCTTTTACGATTTACCATAAAAGGTGGCAGCACTTCTGTAAATCCATGCTCATTAATATGGGTATTCAGCATAAAATTTATCAATGCTCTTTCAAGTTTAGCCCCGCTTCCCATATAAAGCGGAAATCTTGCACCAGCGATTTTTACAGCTCTTGTAAAGTCAAGAATACCAAGCTCTTCACCTATCTCCCAGTGAGGCTTAATTGAAAAAGTAAACTCTCTTGGAGTGCCAATCTGTTTTTCTAATCGGTTATCGTTTTCATCTTTGCCAACAGGAACACTTGTATGTGGAATGTTAGGAATGTTCATTATAAAGTTATCAATTAGATTTTCAGTTTCAGCAAGTGCTGTATCAAGCTCTTTTATCTTTTCTGAAACAGTTCTCATTTCAGCAATTTTAACATCACCATTCCCTGCACTATCTATTGCACCACTTTCTTTTGAGCCACTCTTTATATTAGATGCTTGACCTGATTTTTTAATTGCGGCTATTTCGTCAGAAACTTTATTACGGTGGTGTCTTAGAGTTTCAATTTCTTGAAGCAGCTCTCTTCTTTTTCTCTCTTTTTCAAGAAAAGTGTCAAAATCAGCAGTAGCACGCCTCTTTTCTAAAGCCTTTCTGACATCCTCTACATTCTCTCTAACATACTTTATTTCCAGCATTTTAATACCTGTCTTATCTTTGTGAGAATAGTTAAAATTTTTATTCGGTCAATTGTTTTTAAAAAAATTATCACGCAATTTTCAAACAGTCAACGATAATTGCTGATTGACAATTGTTTTACGCTGTATAATATTGCAAAAAACCTGTTTTTAATGGAGAATATAAAAAATTATGAATGAGACAAAAATTAGCAAACAAAGTATAGTGAATGAAGTTTTAGAGAGGGTTGCCGTGCTGACCCCAGATGAGATTGCCGCAAAACAGAAGGCTGTAGAGTCAAATTTTCTGACATTTGCAAATTTTTTAGAGGCAGACCTTGTATTGCTTTATCTTCCAAGAAGCAGTGAACTGCCAACTGAAACAATTATCAAAACAAGTCTTGAAGTTAAAAAAGGCATTGTCTTACCCGCATATTCAGAATCTCGCCATTCAATAACTCTGCTTCGCATTAACAATTACGATTCAGACATTATAAAAACGGAGTCAGATATATTAGAACCTAATCCAAATACATGCAAAAAAATACCGTTAGATATGATTGATGTTGCTTTAATTCCGGGTCTTGCTTTTGATGAAAAGGGCGGAAGAGTAGGATTTGGAGATGGATTTTACAACAGATTAATCTCAAAGCTGCCTGAGACTACCCGTAAACTTGCGATTGCATTTGAAGAGCAGCTTGTTGATCATATACAGATGGAATCGAGAAAATATAATTTAGATATTATTATCACGGACAAACGAACTATATTTAAAATTTAAAAATATTTTTATCCATAGATTTTACAGACTATATAGATTTGACAACTTTTTGAAAGCTGTCAAATCTTTCCTTTTAACTATTGAGGATTTAACTCATCATTGAATTTTTTTAAATTGCTTGCTCTGCCCATAGCAATAATAATGTCTCCTGCTTCTAAGAATGTCTCAAAAGATGGATTAAATCTCATCTCCCCATCGTTTTTCTTTATGGCAATTATAATTATATTGTAATTTTGTCGGATTCCAGAATCTTTAAGCATGACATTAATTATCTTTGACTTTGTGGATATTGTAACCTCTTCAATCTGAATATCTTTCTGTTTGCGAGAAAGTGCAATATCAAGAAAGTTGCTCACGCTTGGCTGTAGCAGCTTCAAAGCCATAGATACAGCCCCAACTTCATAAGGAGACTCTACTCGATTTGCCCCAGCAGCAATGAGTTTGCTTTTTACGTTATCACTTCCCGCTCTTGCCATAATATAGATATTAGGATTTAGTTGACGCACAGTAAGAACAAGAAAGACATTATCAGCATCGGTTGCAAGAACAGCAACCAATGTCTTTGCGTTCTCTATCCCAGCTTTTATAAGAATAGATTCATTAGAAGCATCTCCATGTATATAAAGTGTCTTATCCTTTTCAAGAACAGCTAAAAGCTCTTCACTCTTCTCTATTACAACAACTTCTGAGTTCTGTTCTTTTATCTGATTGCAAAGTGTCCTTCCAATTCTACCATATCCACAAACTATGTAATGCCCCCTTAAACTGCTGATGCTTTTATCCAATTTTCTTCTCCCAAGGATACTTCTCATTTCTCCTTCAACCACAAACTGCACAACTAAACCAGCAAGATACATTACTAAACTCATACCTGAGATAATGAGTATCATAGTAAATATACGCCCATTAAAGCTTAAAGGGTTAACCTCGCTATATCCCACTGAGCCAAGTGTTAAAACTGTCATGTAAATGGAGTCTATAAAATTCCATTTTTCAATAAGCATGTAACCAGCTGTTCCAACAAACACAATTAAGAATGATGCTAATGTTGAAATTATGAGTTGTTTTAATTTATCCATAATAAGAATTTATTAGCTTTAGCTATGTTAAAAATCAAGTGAATTTTATAATCATTAAACCTTGACCTTGATATTAGCTCTATCTTTTGGTAGTAGAACAAAATTTTTCAGTTATCATAACTTTTACAACATTTTAGTCTAATAGGTAAGATAAGGTTTATTGGAATTTATCTAAAAAAATCAAAGGAGAACTTCTTGCATGGACATGAAAAACCTTGAACTTCAACCCTCACCAGCCCTGAACATTGAGATACTGTCGGGTATGATAGCAGATATTCAGTATAATTCAGGGGAAATTCCTTGGCACGAAGATGGAAAGACAGACCCATGGGATTTGGTGGAGTCTGCAATGGGTTTGAATATTGGAGGTTTTTTTAGAGAGTCTGAACGTGCTTTTGAGTGGATGGTTAAAAACCAAAACGAAAATGGTTCATGGTTCTCATCTTATATTAAAGGTGTTCCAGAAGATAGAACAATGGAGACTAATATGTCTGCCTATATTGCCACAGGCGTATTTCACACATGGCTTATAAGGTGGGGCAAATTGAATAAGAGTAGTAGAGCCTTTCTTAAAAATATGTGGCAGCCAGTCCAAAAGGGAGTTGATTTTGCAATCAGTCTGCAAACCGAAAGAGGTGAAATTTATTGGGCAAAAAGTCCTCAGGGCAGCACAGATCCAATGGCTCTTCTTACTGGTTCAAGCTCAATATATATGAGCTTAAAGTGTGCATTATCCATAGCTCATCTACTTGGGATAAAGATGACCCGTTGGGAGATTGCTTTTGAGAAACTTGGACGAACCATAAGAGATAATATCCATATATACAATATTAGCAAATCAAGGTTTTCTATGTATTGGTTTTATCCGATTCTATCAGGTGCTTTGACAGGTGATGCAGCAATAAAAAGAGTAGAAAAGTATTGGAAAAAGTATGTTGTTGATGGGCAAGGTGTTCGTTGCGTCTCAGATCGACCTTGGATAACTATGGCAGAGACATCAGAATTTGTAATTGCCCTTTCAGCTATGGGAAATAGTAAACTTGCAAAGATCGTATTTTCATGGATACAGGAGAGAATTTATGATGATGGTACATTTTGGTGTGGATACACCTTTCCTGATATGGTTATATGGCCAGAAGAGAAGATTTCGTGGACAAATGCCGTTGTGTTAATGGCAGCAGATGCACTCTATGATCTGACACCTGCATCAAATCTTTTTAGCCATAACTCATGGGACGGATTTCTTTTCAAAGGATTAGAAAAATGAGACGAGACCACCGACCTTATTTTATTAAAAAACTTTGGTTTAAACTCCTAAAACTCTATGTCAACCACTTTTTAAAGCCGCAGCTTGAGAGTCTTGGTAAAAATTCATATATCGTAAAACCTTGGTATATTGAGGTATTTGGGGGACCAGTTACTATTGGAGATAACATAACGCTTTTAGCATCCTCAGATAAAAAGACCCGTCTAACTGTGTGGTCAGACAAAAAAGATATTTCGGGAATAGTTATTGGAGACCATGTTCTTATATCACCCGGTGTTAGAATAAGTGCGGCAAGCCAGATTATTATTAGCGATAACTGTATGATTGCAAGCAATGCCTATATTACAGATTCAGATTGGCATGGAATTTATGATAGAAGTCTGCCACCTGATGTTGCACACCCTGTGAAACTTGAGAACAATGTATGGATTGGTGATAGTGCTATTATATGTAAAGGAGTAACCATTGGAGAGAATAGTATTATTGGGGCAGGGGCGGTTGTATCAAGCAATATTCCACCAAATTCAATTGCTGTAGGCAATCCCGCAAAAGTTATCAAAACCCTTGACCCTAATCGTAAAATAACAACCCGTAAAGATAGATTTGGAGATATTAATCTTATTAATATGAATCTTGAGCTTCAAGAAAAAGAGCTGCTTAAAGGCAATACTGTTATGGGTTGGCTACGTAATTTGATTATGCCTATGAACAGTGATTGAAAGTAACCTCCCGTTAAAAATTGTTTAAATCTTATTGAATAACAATGGCAGATGATTGAATTGAATAACAATGACTGATAGTTAATCTCTCTCACCAATAAGAATATACCAAAAGCCTATATATATTCAACTCTATCTCGTCCCATCTCTTTTGCACGATAAAGAGCAGCATCAGCTCGAGCCATCATAGTCTTTACATCATCTTCATTTTGATAAGCAGTAACGCCAAAACTTGCTGTAACTTTATCAACTACAGAAAAATTAAAAGAGGCAATAGTAACTCTTAATTTTTCAGCTATTAAACATGCACTATCTCCGTTAGTTTCAGGACAGATAACCAAAAACTCCTCACCGCCCCATCTTCCAGGGACATCACTTTTTCTTAGATATTCCATCAAAATATGTGCTATCTCAACGAGGACTGCATCACCAACTTGATGTCCATGTGTATCATTAACTCTCTTAAAATGATCAATATCTATAAGAATTACAGAGAAATTAAGGCGATATCGCTCTGATCTTACTCGTTCATACTCAAAGACCTCGTCAAGTTTAAGTCTATTACAAATACCTGTTAAACGATCTGTTATGGCAAGAAGCTCAAGCTCTCTGTTCTTCTCTCTAAGCTCTCTTGTTCGCTCGTTGACCTTATTTTCAAGCTCTTCATTCATAGTCATAAGCTCTTCGTTTACTCTTTTTAGCTCTTCGTTTACAAGAGACAGCTCTTCATTTTTTCGTGCAATCTCTTGATCTTGACGATAGGCTTGTAATGCACTTTGAACAGTTAGAAGCAAATCTTCATCGCGCCAAGGCTTTTCTATAAAACGATAAAGAGAGGCATCATTTATTGCTCTTTTAACACCTGCTAAATCACTTTGTCCTGTAAGTAGGATTTTACGCACATCTGGCAATCGTTCATGGACATTTACTAATAGCTCATCGCCTTTCATGCCCGGCATAATGTAATCTGCTACTAACGCTTGAAGTTCTAAACCTTCATCTATAATTTCATCAATTATCTCAAGTGCTTCTTCACCACTCTCTGCAATTTCAATAATTATTTTTCCTTCAAATCTCTGGTGCAAAAGAGTTCTGAGTGAATTTAAAACTGTATTTTCATCATCTACAAAAAGAATAACACCTTTCTTATTCATTTTTTCTCCTGTTTACGAGATCACCCTAAAACTATCTTTATGAAAAAAAGATTGAATTTAAACCATTGGAATTGATACTTTACAAACAGTTCCTTCATGCTCTTTGGAGTCAATACTAATTGTGCCTCCATGTTTTTCAACAATCCTTTTGACAATATCAAGACCAAGACCACTCCCTTCGCCAGCAGGTTTAGTTGTGAAAAAAGGCTCAAAAATCCTGTGTTGAATATCCTTAGGAATGCCACAACCTGTATCTTTAATGGTAACCAAAACAGAATTAGGATATTCTTTAAGAACATCTTGAGAGTTCTTTTCTACAAGATGGATATGGGAATCATTGATTCTAATGCCCACAGTTAAGGTTCCCTTATATCCCATTGCCTGAAGTGCATTGTGAATAAGGTTGATCCAGACTTGATTCAACTCATCAGGGTAACATAGTATTTTGGGTATATCATTATAATCTCGAATCAACTCTATTCCATGCTTAATGTGATTATGATAAATTGTCAATACCGATTCCAACCCATCTTTAATATCAGCCTCAATTTTTACTCCGTGGCTATCAAAATGGGTAAACGATTTTAGGGCAAATACTATTTTAGATGCACGTTCTACTGCTGTATGAATATTCCTACTATGAGAGACAATAGTTGCAATATGGTAAGCCATATTAAAAATAAAGCTGCTCTGTTCGTGTTCTATAAGCGGTTTGAATCTAAGAGGATTATCATAAATTCTTAACTGGACAAATAAAGATGCCACCTCTCTGCTCTTTTGGATACCTGCATCACTTAACTCTTGTGTCATCTTACGGACAATTTGTCGCTCTTCTCTGCTTGTAAGTAGCTGACGATTGTTTTCTATCTGCTTTATAAGTTCATTAAAAAGACTCTCTTGTGTAGAGGATAATATTCGATATATTAAAGGAAGCTGGCTTAAACTATTACTAATGGCTCTGGTAATATTTCCAGCACTTGTGTTTATAGCACCAAGTGGAGTATTTATCTCGTGGGCAACACCTGCAATAAGTTGCCCTAATGCTGCCATCTTCTCTTGTTGAACCAAATGTGCCTGAGCAGCGTGAAGATCATCCAGTGTTTTCTGTAATACCTCATTAGAACGATTAAGTTCAGCGGTTCTTTCTTCTACTCTTTTTTCCAAGAGTGAGGCGTGATCAACTACTTGTTGATAGAGACGTGCATGAACGATTGAAATAGCTGCCTGATTAGATAGAAGTTTCAAGATTTCAATGCGCTCGTCTGAATAGACATTTTGGCTATTTCTGTTTTCTAAATATAAAATTCCAAGAAGTTCACCTTTATAAACAATTGGTAAAGAGAGCAAAGATTGAGGGTTTACCCTTGCAATATATGGGTCTCGGGCAAACTCTTTATTAGCCGATGGCATATTTAACATACGAGGTGATAGTGTATGTTGAACATAATTGACTACAGATTCAGGATAGCTGTTATCAATTATTATCTCTCCAACTCCACTTTGAGCTTCAATAGTAAGTTTGTTCCCCTTTTTTAAGAGAAGAATGCCACGCTGAGACCCTGAATTCTGATTTATAATGTCCATAATTTTTCCAAGCAGAGTCTCAAGAGTTCTCTCTTCTGCAATTGCATGTGATGCTTTAAGAACTGAAGCAAGGTCAAAACTACTAACACTTGCAAGAGTTCTATTAACATTTGTCAAAGCATGGCTTATATCTGTAAGAGGTGAAGGTGTGATATTTGTTCTGTTATGAAGCTCCTTTGTAAGCTCATCTTTTATAACAGGGACTATCTGGCTTCTCCTTATACGGGTTGTCTTATCAAGAATATTAGATGTATCTATATCCAAAATAAGGCAATCTGGATAACGACTTACAAAATTATATCCAACAGCAGTTGCTCCCCATGCCTGTAGAGTATCAATAGCTTTTCTTGCATAAAATGCAGCAAACTCTTTTTGTCCAAGATTGTATAAATATCTTACTCCAAGGTCAAAAGCTATTGCTGCAATATGTGTGAAACCTGCATCTTCCGCACTTGCCATAGCACGCTTTAGGGCATTCCATGTATCTGGATCATCATTTAAACCTTTTATTAGAGCATCAATAAGGTGCATACAGCAAAGGTTGTTATCTAACGCTGTGTGGGAGAGTTTCTCAAAATATTGGTAGTTGTTTTCAAGAATATCAAGCACAAGTGGCACATCAATCAATCCATCAAGCTCTTTATCATTTAGACCACCAACTTCTCCACCAACAGTTCTGTTTACTGATTGAAGGTTAAGATAAAAAATTACAGATTCATAAATGTGATACTCTCGCTCATGGTATAGACTTGCGACTCCCATTTTGTAATTGCTTGCCTCTTGTATAAGCTCAAGAGCCTGTTTGGGAAGATTAAAAAAAACAGCAAGAATAGCTTTACTCAGGAAAAATGAATATAGAGATGAGACGCTATTTGCTTCGATCAAAGTATCAAGAAGAGCATTATCTTTTTCACTATTACCGTAAAAGAGTAATGGATCAGGCGATATAACCATAAGATTATGAACACATTGCTGCCATATATCAATATAAACAGTCTGAAACTGCTGCCTAAGTTCGTAAGTTCTTTCATAGTAAAAAGCACACTCTTTTTTTACCTCTTCTAAAGGATTTCCTCGCAAAAATGAGTATAAACAGTAATACATAGCAGAGTAGCAGGCGTGTTCAATATCTCCATATTCCAATCCTGTGGTTGCCGCATTTTTAAGGGGAATAAGTGTCTCTTCAATTGGAGCATTCCAATGGGCAACAGAGGCATTTGCAATCATTTCAACTCTTGTCATATAGGCTTTAGGATCAAGGTGATTTGCAAGGGTTTGGGCAAGTTTTGCAAAATCTCTACCCTCTTTGTATCTTAACATAACTCCACAAAGAAGAAGGCTGTGAAAAGCATATACTTGCGTTGCTGCTGCACAATTTCCTTTTTCAATACAAAGTTTTACGGCAACATAACATATTTTGGGATAATATTTAGGTGAAACCATATATGCAGGAGACATTATTGTGTTGATAATATCAAGTGCGAGAAGGGACAACTCATCATCCATTAAGGGAAGCTCAAGAAGAGCTGACACATTTGATGTGTCATACATTTTTTCAAGAGCAGGATAATATACAAAGGGGTTATCTTCTACAGGCAGCTCTATTCCAAGCTCTTTTAGAACCTCTACACCTTTTAATAGTGCTGCCTCCATTTTGTTAAGTGAAATCCATGAATGTATAAGTATCTGGTAAAGTTTTATCTTTAATGGTAGTTCACGGCTCTTTATAAGATCAAATTGGTAACTCCATATCTCAATAAGCTCAATAGTTTTTTCGTAAAAACTATCCCCACCAGCAAAATCAAACGTTAGGTATTTTAACTCTGCAAGCTCAATCATGCTTTCAATATAAAGCAAAGGCTCTTTAGCAATTTTATCTTCAGACGACCATCTGTCAAATAATAGCCTATTTATACTATAAATTTGATTCTGATTCTGTTCATCGTTAAGAGAGTTATTGTTAGAAGAAAAATTATCATTTCCAAGAAGGTATAAGGTTTTTTCCAAATATAAAATAGCAATATTGTATGCTGTAGAGGATTTTGCTTGAAGAGCGGCTTTATAATTATCATGTGCAAGCTGTATCCTTGTTTCATCGTTATCAATAAGATCGATTGCACGATTAAGATGATCAACAATTTTAAATGTATTTTCAAGAGTATCCCCTTGTTTAACAATAGCCGCATACCATGTTCCGATTCTAAAATGCACCTGAGCAATCTCATCACCAGTAAATAGCATTGATGCAGCCTGTTGAATCCTGTCATGTGAAAAACAGTAGCAACTTGACTCATCCTTGTTTCTTGAAGAAACCTCAAAAATCAACTCTGCTTCAATTGCTGGATATAGTCGATCGTGGAGCGTCTCACGGGGTTCATTAAAAATCCCTTTCATCTCTATATCCCCAAATACATTACCAATACACGAGGCAAAGCATAGAAGTTTAGCACACTCTTTTGGAAGATGTTTTAACCTTTCAAGAACAAGTTCAACTACATTATCACTTATATTTTGAGACTTTATTTCATCAATATTCCATACCCACTTACCATCTTCATGGTCAAAATAAAGGAGTTTTTGGTGATGTAGATTTTTTAAAAATTCACGCGTAAAGAATGGATTACCACGAGTTTTTGCCATTACTGCTCGGGCAAGGGGAAGTGTATAAGTTATATCATTAGATGAATTAAGTGTTGCAGCAATCAAAGAGTTGATATGTTCTAAAGAGAATGGCTTGAGATCAATTATATGAAACTCATCCAGCTCCTTCATCATCAAAGAGAGAGGGTGTGTCATATTGATCTCGTTATCACGATAGACCAAAATCATCATAAGATGGCGTATCTGACCATCTTCAAAAATATTTTTAATAAGGTTTAAAGCGGCAGCATCTGCCCATTGCAAATCATCTAAGAATAGAACTATATTTTGACCAAGTGAACAGATAGTCTTAACAAAAGATAGGAAAGTTAAATTAAAGCGGTTTTTGGTCTCTGTTAGAGGAAGTTGTGGAGGTGGCGGCATCTCACCAACAATTATTGAGAGCTTTGGGATAAAGTCGCAAATAATAGCGATATTTGTCCCAACACTTTGAAGAAGCCTTGCTTTAACCCATTGAACATAGGCATCGTCTTTAAAAAGTATCTGTTCAACCACATTCTCTAAAGCCTGCATAAATCCATGGTAAGGGACAGAACTTTTTAGCTGCTCAAACTTTCCTCGAATAAAAAAAGCCCCTTGTGTCTCAATATGTTCTTTAAAGTTTTGCACTAATACAGATTTGCCAACTCCTGCATATCCAGTAATAAAAACAAGCTCTTGCCCGCCATGCTCTTTTAAAGATGAAAATATTTCAAGAAGTGTCTCACGCTCTTTTTCTCTACCAAAAAAATCTTTAGATAGAGTCAATTGAGCTGTGTAATCATACATTCCAACAGGGAATTCGGGAATATCACCTCTGTTTTTAAATGCGTGACGGCACTGTTTTAAATCAGCAAGAACTCCTTCACAGCTTTGATAACGTTCTGTTTTATTTTTTTGTAGGAGCTTGTTTACAATTTTGCTTAACATGAGAGGAAAATGTGCTGTATTACTCACATCAGTAAAAGAAGCACTCTGTGGCTTGTAGATAGAGCCGTTAGAATATGAAGAGCCGTTTATAACATCTTGTAGTGAAGGAGGTGTCTGGGCAATATGGGCATGTATTAAAGCCATGACATCGCTATTCTCAAATGGGTATCTGCCATTGCTAAATAGAAAATATAAGGTAATGCCAAGCGAATATAGATCAGAACGAAGATCAACTCCCTCTTCAACTCTACCACTCTGCTCAGGTGCGATACAGCAGGCTCTCTCTACTTCAAGTCGAGAGTAGTCCCAGCTATTTTGCTTCTCTCCAAAAGGGACAGCACGTTCAAGACCAGAAAATTTTACCTCTCCACTCTTTTGATTGTAAAGAAAGACCCTTGGGCAGACTTCGTTATAGATAATTTTATGGTGATGAAGAAATGCAAGAGAGCTTGTAATCTTTATTGCTATATCAAGTTTTTCCTCAATTGTGAGAGTTTTAAGGAAAATTATATCTGAAAGAACTATCGCATCAAATGGCTCAAACTCCATTATCATCTCATTTTTATCTTCATTTATTGATACAGGCACTAAAAGATAAGTACTACCAAGCTGCTGATGAAAATTAAAAGAGTTTCTAAACCTGCTAAGAGCTTCCCTGCCAATCTGTTTGTTGATTATTTTTCTTATATACTCTGGGGTATGTTCAATTCTGAGCATTATGCGTTATTCCTTTTTAAAATCTCTCAGCTTTATAATTCTTATTTAGGGTATTAAATTGTTTAGTGACTGGAATTGAAATGTTATATAGCTATTTCAACGCGATTTCTGCCGTTTTCTTTAGCTTTATAAAGAGCGGCATCTGCTGAAGCGATAAGCTCTTCAGGTGTAACTTCCTGAGAAGGAATTACTGTTGATACTCCAAGACTAAGAGAAACAAAAGGGCTTACCGTAGATTCTGCATGGGGAATTTCATATCTTTGAACTTCTGATCTTATTTTTTCTGCTACTTCTAAAGCTCCTACAGCATTTGTATCGGGTAAAATAACTGCAAATTCTTCTCCTCCATAACGTGCAGCTAAATCCGCCGGCCTTTTTGAGTTAATGTCAATTATAGAAGCAACACGCTGCAGACATCGGTCACCTGCCTGATGACCATAATGATCATTATATTTTTTAAAGAAATCCACATCGCACATAATAAGTGATAATGGCAGATTATCACGCTGCATTCTTTTCCATTCTTGTATTAATTTATGATCAAAATGCATTCTATTGCTGATACCAGTTAAAGAATCCCGCATAGAAAGCTTTTCAAAATGTTCACGCATGGCTTTAAGCTCAAGATGTGTTTTGACCCTTGCTTTTACAATGGGGGTGCTGAAAGGTTTGGTCACATAATCAACCGCACCAGCTTCAAATCCTTTAATTTCATCTTGTTCAGTTGTTTTTGAAGTAATAAAAATAATAGGAATAGATTTTGTCTGTTGGTCTGCCTTTAGTTTTTTGCACAGCTCATACCCGTCTATTCCGGGCATTATAATATCTAAGAGAATCAAATCAGGAAGCTTTTCAGAAGAGCTGATAAGTTGTAAAGCCTTTTCAGCGCTTGTAGCCGCATAAACCTTATAGTCCGATTTTAATACTTCTCTAAGAACTTTTATATTGCTTGCTTCATCATCTATTACTAACAAAGTTAATTTATGCTCAGTCATTTTCACCTATTAAGAATTTGTCAAATCTTTCAAAAAAACCCTTTAACGCGGCTTGAGCAATATCAAAATCAAAGTTATTAATCGCTTCCTCAAGCGGCTTAAGGTGTTTACAAAATTCTGTACCTTGTAACTCAGTTTTCAGTTCATCTAAATAATCTACGACATCAGTATTGCCGACTTGAATTAATTCTTCAATTTTTCTCAATATAGGATTAATTCGTTCAAAATCTACTTTGATATTCTGCGTATTTTTTTGCTCTGCCGGCATTCCATGAATGAAATCTTCAATTGTATTGATCACAGGTGTTAGAGCTTGTTCAAGATTGACGATCAACTGGTCATAATTCATCTGTGATGAAGAATCTTTAAGGGCGGTTTCCAATTCCAGCGCAGCAAATCGAACACTCTCGATCTCAAGATTGCTGGCGACGCCTTTAATCGTATGGGCAAGTCGATGCAGGGTCGTTAGATCATTTTGGAGCAGCATCTGCTTCATTTCTTCTGCAGCATCAGCGTATTTTTTAGAAAAACCTACAAGAAGCTCCTTATATAATTTCTGATTCCCTCCGACACGTCCAACTCCAGCTTTCAAATCTATATCAGGCAGACTATCAGGAAGTTGAATCTCATTATTTTGTACTTCGGCTTGTTTCTGGTGCTTTTCTGTTGCAGGAGATACGAGGCGGACACCAGGTTTGATCCATTTTATCAAAACGCTATGCAGTTCTTTTGGATTAATTGGTTTTGTGACATAATCATTCATCCCTGCAGCAATACATTCTTCTCTTGCGCCGCTCATGGCATGTGCCGTCATCGCAACTATTGGTAAATCTTTAAATTTTTCATTCTTCCTGATGATGCTGCAAGCTTCATATCCGCTCATCACCGGCATTTGAACGTCCATAAATACAATATCATATTCTGATCTGTTTACCGCATCAACTGCTTCCCGTCCATTGTTTGCAATTTCCACCGTTAACCCTTCTCCGATAAGTATCTCTGTTGCTACCTGTTGATTAAAAACATTATCTTCCACAAGAAGCACTTTAGCTCCTTTGATCATCTGTAAATCTTTTAAATTTGATTCTATATTCGACTTTTGTTTTGCACTTGAAAAAAAATCTTCATATCCTAATGTCTCCAAAATCGTATTAAACATCAAAGATGAACTTACAGGCTTTATTAACAAAGTGCTGATGCCTGCCTTTTCTATCTGTTTAATCACTTCGTCACGGCCATAAGCCGTTATCATTATGATGACAGGAATATGACATAACTCATTCTGTTTTATACGCATGGATGCTTCGATTCCATTCATTTCAGGCATATTCCAATCCATGAGCACGAGTTGATAAGGGGTTCCATTAGAAGAGGATATCTCTAATTCCTGTAAGGCTTTTTCCCCTGAGTCCACAGCAGTAACATCAAACCCAAAAGATTTTATTTGATCTGAATATATTTCCCGCGACATTTGGTTGTCATCAACAATAAGAACTTTTAGCCCAGATATATCCGGCGGAATGATGAAAGTCTTTTTCCGGCTTATCGGCGACTCAATAAACACAGCAGTAAAAGAAAAAGTACTCCCTTTCCCAATATTGCTCGTAACCGTTATATTACCCCCCATCATCTCAACCAGATTCTTGGATATCGCAAGACCAAGCCCGGTACCGCCAAACCTGCGGGTAATAGAAGTATCTGCCTGTGAAAAAGCACAAAAAAGATTTTCTATCTGTTCATTGGTCATACCGATACCAGTGTCAGTAACAGCAAATTGAATCAGACAGCGGTTATCATCTTTGCTCAATAACTCGGTTTTTAGGACAATATTGCCTGATTCCGTAAATTTGACAGCATTGTTCATAAGATTTAACAGAACCTGTCCAAGACGGAGAGGGTCGCCTACTAAATCAACAGGTAGGTCATTTGAGATGATATTAATAAACTCTATGTCTTTTTCCGTTGCTTTTATAGAAATAATATTTGCAATGTTATTTATGACGTCTTCAAGATCAAAATTAATGGCTTCCATCTCTAACTTCCCTGCTTCAATCTTGGAAAAATCAAGAATGTCATTGATGAGTCCAAGCAGTGATTTTGCCGATGATTCTATTTTAGTCAGGTAGTCAGATTGTTTGGGCGTAAGTTCTGTTTTTAAGGCAAGGCTGGAAAAACCGATGATAGCATTCATAGGTGTTCTGATTTCATGGCTCATGTTGGCCAGAAATTCGCTTTTTGCCATAGTGGCATTCTCGGCAACTAACTTAGCAGATAATAGGTCTTTTCCTTGATGAAGGCTTTTCAAATAAGCCCGCACAGCAAAAAAGGCTATGCCAATCAGCAAGATAAAACCGCACGAGAGTTGCCATGCCCGATAACGCCAATCATCAAGGGTATTATTCAGATCATACCCAACAATAAGAATAATTGGCAGCTCTTCCATCCGGGTAATCCCATATATTCGTTTAACGCCATCAATTGGAGACAAAGAGATAAAGCTTGAACTGCCGCTAATCTTGCATCTGATAGATTGTTCCTGAAAAAGATAGCTTTTCTTACCTAGGGCTTCAGGTATCGCCGGATTACGGGCAAGTATATAACCATCTTCATCCATTAAAGCCAGGAGATCATTGGTGCCGACATTGAAGGATTGAATCCACCCCTGAGTGAATTTTAAATCTATAGCCGCAACTATTCCGCCCATAACTTTTCCATCTTGGGAAAAAATACCACGGTATAAAAGAATCGTTGGTTTTTTGTTAGCTGATTTTTCCACAGACATATACTGGAAAGCAACTTTATCATCAGTCTGGTTTGTTGATATTTTTAAATTTGAACGAAAACCTATGATTTGAGGTACGTTATCTGCTCGATAGATACGATTGGAATCAAATATTCCTATGGCTGATAATCCATGAACCGTTGCCGACTTTTTACCAAGCCATGAATTTATATGTTTAATTTTTTCAGGTGCAGCGTGAATCAAGTCATCAGGATTAACCTTTTCTCTTACATCACGCAAAACATAGTCACTAGATAAAATTACGGTTTTAAGCCACTGGCTCATAAACCTGCTTTTTTCAATAGCTATCTGAGTCTTATCAGCGACTATACGATTACGTTCTCTGCCTAAATCAAAACACAACCAGAGTGTTCCACTAATCAAGATAGCAAAAAGGAGACCGTAAAAACAAATTTCAAATTTGTTAATATTAGAGATATCAAGTTTATTTTTCATCTACCCGAATCTCCTTTTCCACCATGACTCTTTATCATTGCGATTAATAAAATAACGCCGGTGTATAAATTGCGTCGGAAACGACGAGAATCGACAGCGTGTTGGTCGTTTAAGTAATAATCGTCAGGTTTATACATTGATAATCCTCAACTGCTTTTTTAATTCCTGGATGCTCTTCTTTGTTACTTAGCTCGTACTATTCTGACATACAAGATGCTGTATTTTGAAAGAGTTCAATTTTAGAACATCTTGTTGTTTTTAAGGTAATTGGAATGGTGTAAGTCCAATGCCACCGTTTAATGTTTATACTTCAAATATGAATAAATTTAGCTTTTATAAATGCAAAATTCAACTTATTTTCATAATACACTTGACTCTATTCAAACATCGTTTTAAATACTTTTTAAAAAAATAGTTTAAAATTATGTTTGAATATATAAATATAAGGAGGCAAAACAATTGCCAGACGATAATCAATTCTTAGAAAATAACCCATCAGATACCAAAATAAAAATTCTTGATGCAGCAGAAAAATTGATAATAGAGCTTGGAACTGAGAAGGCATCTTTGAGAAAGATTACAGAAGCGGCAGGAGTCAACATAGCTGCTATCAATTACCATTTTGGTTCAAAAAACAATATGTTATCGGCACTTATGGCAAGATTTCTCAACCCTTTAGTTGAAGATTTGCTAAATGGTTTGGAGAATCTTATGGTAAGCTCTGCCCCAGCTCTTCCAAACCTTGAAGATATTGTAAGAAGTCATCTTCTCCCCATGCTCAACTTCTCAATTAACCATCCTGATTATGAAAAGATGTTTTCAAGGCTGCATGTATCTTATGATGATGAAAATATCTTCAAAAATCAGATCAAACGGATAACTGAAAAAACTACCAAATATTATGGCGAATGCTTAGTTAAGGTTCTTCCCCATATTCCTGAAAAGACTGTTTTGAAGAAACTTGCAATTTTCAAGAACATGGCAACTGGCATAATGTATGGAGATTGTATCATGGAAGAGACTATTGATGTGCTTGGACTTGATGGAAATAGAGAGGAGTTTATTGAAGATATGATAAAGTTTGCTGCAGCAGGTTTTAGAGCATAGCATAGAGATTAGTAAAAAAGACGAATATTAATAGAGGTTCTGCAAAACTCTAATTGTTGCTTTGAGTTTACTCAATAGAATAAGGAGTTTTGCAGGAGGTCAAAATACTAAAAAAGAGGTTAAAAAATGAATCGCATTAAGTTTATACAGATCATCTCATTATGTTTTATTTTGACTATGATTTGTATTATCCCAAGTAACATAGTTGCAGATGAAAAGCAGGCAGAGAGCGAAAAAACAAAACAACAATCAGCAACTCCGCCAGCAAAAGTGGTTACTGCTAAGGTAGTTGACTCAATGGTTGCTGAAAACGCTCAGATATTGGGTACGCTCTTTTTTGACAATATGAGTTTGATTTCAACAGAAGTAAATGGACTTGTCTCGTCTGTGAATTTCAGAACAGGTGATGTTGTTAAAAAAGATGCTCCAATGGTTCAGCTTAGAACTGATTTTATCCAAAATGAGATAGAATCTGTTCAGGCAAATATTTCACAAATTGAAGCCCGCTTAAAAAAAGCTCAAAAAGATTTGAACCGCTACTCAACCCTTTACAGGCAAGAGGCTGCAAGTGAAAAAGAGTTTGACGATATGACCCTTAGCAAAGAAGATTTAGTTAAACAAAGAGCAATTTTACAGACAACGTTGGAACTTGCAAAATTGAAAAAACGAAAAAGCATAATATCTGCACCATTTGACGGAGTTGTTTTAGAAAAAAATGCAGAATCAGGAAGCTGGGTTGCACCGGGTACAATTCTTTGCACACTTGCACCAATTGATGATCTTTTTGTAAAAGTTCCTGTATCTGAATCTCTTTTGAAATTTTCGCCAAAAGGTGAAAAGGTTTCTGTTACAATCACTGCTCTTGATAAAACCCTTACTGGAACTGTTGATGGTCTTATTCCAATTGCTGACCCTCAAACCCGCAGTATATTTATAAAAGTAAAGCTCCCAAGAGTTGATGGTGTTGTTCTAAATATGTCTGCTGCTGTATCTCTGCCTGTTGGAGAGAAACGTAATATGCCGCTTGTCCCAAGAGATGCTCTTGTAAACTTTAATGGTCAAAACATGATCTATACAATCAAAGATGAAAAAGCAGCACTTCTGCCTGTAAAGGTGGTGTCGTATCTTGGCGATAACGTTGCAATTGAAGGGCAGGGCATTATGGCTGGTATGGTTATAATTGTTGATGGAAATGCCAGATTAAGACCTGATCAATCTGTTATTGTTATTAATTCAAAGAATTAAAATGTAAAAATAAGATTTGGCAACTTTTAAAAAGTTGTCAAATCTCTATAGGCTATAAGGTTAAAAAATATGAATTTTATTAAAACCGCAATAGAACGCCCTGTTACAATAGCTGTTATGGTTATTCTAATTGCTCTTTTTGGCGTGATTGGACTTATAAAGTTACCCGTTCAACTTGCACCTGATACTGATCTTCCTGAGATTGAGGTAAATACTGTGTGGTCAGGTGCAAGTCCTACAGAGCTTGAGAGTGAAGTGGTTGAAAAACAGGAAGAGGCTCTAAAAAGCCTTCAGAATTTAGTAAAGATGGAAAGCTCTTCCTATAACGACTATGCAACAATAACCCTTACTTTTGACATCTCAACTGATATTGATACAGCTCTTTTTAGGGTTTCAAATAAACTAAATGAAGTTGGTGATTACCCTGATAATGTGCAGCAACCAACTCTTTCAAGCTCTGGAGGCTCATCAAGCCCAATAATCTGGCTTGTTATGATGATGAAATCAGGAGATGACCAGCAGATTCTCACCCAAAAGACATTTTTTGAAAATGAAGTTCGTCAATATTTAGAGCGTGTAGAGGGTGTTGCATCACTTCTTGTAGTGGGTGGAACTGAAGAGCAGCTTGAAATTGTTATTGATCCTGAAAAGATGGCAAGACGCGGAGTTACAATAAATCAGATAATCTCCAAAGTTGTATCAGCAAATAATAATATATCTGCCGGTGTTCTTGGTATTGATAGAAAAAACTACAGAATAAGGACAGTTGCCAAATTTCAAAATAATCAAGACCCTTTAGATGTTGTGATTTTTGATGACGGAACACAGAGAATATTTTTAAGAGATGTTGCAACTGCCCAAATTGGGTATGAGCCTCAGTTTATGTCAGTTATGGAAAATGGACATGAAGGTATTGTCGTTGGGGTCAAGAAGCAGAAAGGCGGAAATGTAATTGAGATTGTAAAAAGGGTAAGACAAGAAGTTGATCGTCTTAATAAAGAGATTTTAGAACCACGAAATATCTTTATCCATTGGGCACATGATGAAGCTCCATATATTCTTCAATCTATTGATACAATGAAAGAGAATGTTATTGTTGGTGCGTCTCTTGCAATTATTGTATTGCTGGTTTTTCTGGCAAGTTTTAGATCAACCATTGTTATTGGTCTTGCAATTCCAATATCTGCAATCGGAACATTCATATTTCTTTGGATATTTCATAGAAACTTAAATGTTGTAAGTCTTGCTGGTATCTCATTTGCAGTTGGAATGCTTGTTGATAACTCAATCGTGGTGCTTGATAATATTGATAGACACAGAAAGATGGGCAAATCTATTGCTAATGCAGCCTATGAGGGTTCAAGCGAGGTTGTTGGGGCAGTTATAGCATCAACTCTTACTACAGTTGCGGTATTTTTGCCTGTTATATTCATAAAACAGGAGGCTGGACAGCTTTTTAGAGATATTGCGATTGCAATTACATCATCAATTCTTTTGAGCTTATTAGTTTCAGTTACAGTTATCCCATCTTTTATGAATGTTTTATATAAAAATTCCAAAAAGAGTCTTAAGTCAACAAATCGTGATTTCGATTTATCAGATTCAAATATGGATTTAGATGACCATTATGAATATAAAAATGATAAACTTGGCAATAAAAATGAAAGAGAAAAAGTAGGTATTATAAACCTATTCATAGGAGCTATTGGCTCTTTTTTTGCCGCAATTATAATGGGGATTTATAACATATTTCAGAGAAATATAATAACTCGACTCTTTTGTGTAGCAGGTTTTACAGCACTATCAATCTATGCAGCAATGATTCTCATGCCAAAAGCTGAATATCTTCCCCAAGGCAACCGTAACTTTATAATGAATATTTTAGTTCCACCACCAGGTTATTCAGCAGAGAAGCGAAAAGAGGTTGGAAAATATATCTTTGATAAGACAGATGAATTTAGAAATATCGGAAAACATGATCTTCCTTTAATAAAAAATGTGTTTTACGTCTCTTCAGATTGGATTTCTCTTTTTGGAGTTATTGCAAAAGAGGAGTTTGAGACTCAAGCAAGCAGGCTTATTCCAGCAATGAATAAAATTATAAACTCTCTACCCGGCATGTTTGGTATAAGCATTCAGCCTGGAATATTTGAATCTGGAATTGGAAAAGGACGCACAGTTGATCTCAATATTTCAGGTGAAGATATGGGATTGATTGTAAATGCTGGGCGAATGCTTTTTGGTGCTGTAAGTGGTGCAATTCCAGGTTCACAAATACGACCAGTGCCATCGTTGGAAATTTCATATCCAGAAGGTCATGTTGTTGCAGATAAATCAAAACTTGCTGCAAATGGTCTTAACGAACAAGAGCTTGGAGTTTATGTTGATGTTCTGATGAACGGCAGAAAAGTATCTGAATTTGGACCTGAAGGCAAAGATAGAATTGATCTTGTTGTAAGAGGTGAAGAGTCCCAATTTAAGACTCCAGAAGATATTTTAAATACCTATATTGTAAACAACATAGGACAGCAGATTCGCATGGCAGATGTTGCATCAATACAATATGAGCAAGGTATGACCCAGATTGATAGATTGGAAAAAAAGAGAAATATACGTCTTGAGATTACACCACCAGCAGAAATACCATTGCAAACAGCTATTGAGACGATAAGGCAGACAGCAGATGGACTTGTTGCATCAGGCAAGATAAAAGATGTTAAAATCAACCTTGGCGGCAATGCAGATAAATTAGAAGAGACATTTAATGCTCTTAAATGGAATCTTCTTCTCGCTCTCATTATTACCTATCTTCTTATGTCATCTTTATTTGAAAACTTTTTCTACCCTTTTATTATTATGTTCAGCGTGCCTTTAGGGGCTGCTGGTGGACTTCTTGGGCTTAAACTTGTCAATATGTTTGTAGCACCGCAGCCTCTTGATGTTCTTACTATGTTGGGATTTATTATTTTGATTGGAACTGTTGTAAATAATCCAATTCTTATTGTTCATCAGGCTTTAAATAATATTCGTTATCATGGTATGACGAGTGGAGAGGCTATCTCTGATTCAGTTAAAACAAGAATAAGACCAATATTTATGAGCACACTCACAAGCCTTTTTGGACTCTTCCCACTTGTTATTGCAACTGGCTCTGGAAGTGAGATGTATCGAGGCATTGGAAGCGTAATTTTAGGCGGACTTGGATTATCAACTCTGCTTACTCTATTTGTTATTCCAGCTATTTTGAGTTTTTTTATTGGTTCTGAGACCAAATTTGTGAGTGAGTAGAGACGCACGACAGTGCGTCTCTAACTTCAATAATAACAAAGTAAGTATAGACGAATGAAAATGGAGAATTTAAAATCAATATGAATAAATATTTCAATAATATTATGCAGGTTAAGAAGGTTAAGACCTTTGTTTATCTATTTATGATAACTATTTTTGGCTATGCTTTTATTCTGTCAAATAGCACATTACAAGCCCAAACCCTTGAAGAGCTGCAAAAACAAGCATTTGAAAAAAGAGATATTGTTAAAAAATATCTAACTGAGCTTGAGAACAAAAAAGAGAAGGTCAAAGAGCAAAAAGGGGCTTTTATGCCAAGTTTGGATATTGGCTACACTGTAAATATTCTCAATCACGATACAATAATGGGTGAGAGTAAAGAGAATGACACCTTTCAAAGTGCGATTTCGTGGAATGCTTTTGCAGGATTCAGCGATTACTACAAGCTTAAAGCTGCTGAAATTATGACTCGCTACAGCATTGAAATGGTAGAATCTACTCGTCAAGATATCTGCCTTAATGTGGCACTGCGTTTTCTTGAAGTTTACACAGCTCTTGAGAACCTTAAAGTTGCTGAAGATGAGATAAAACTTTACAATGACAGACTCAGGCAGATTGAGCTTAAATTTAAGGTTGGCGTTCTTAAAAAAAGCGATGTGTTAAAAGTTAAAGTTGAGAGAGATAACGCTATTCAGACTGAACGAAAAGTTAGAGCGGCTGTTGATAAAAGCCTTAATCAGCTTGCACGAGAATCTGGAATATTGATAAATAAGCAATCTACTAACAGCTTATTGAATGAATCTCTAAAAAGCAGTGAACTTGATTTTTCACTCTTTCAGATACTTCCCCAGAAAAGTGATTACCATACACTTGAACCTCTGCTTATAAAAAACCGAAGCGACTTAAATGCCCTAAAACAGACTCTTGAAGCATCAGAGATGGGGATAAAGGCTTCAAAGGCAGCCCTTTATCCAAGAGCAGATATATCTTTATCTTACTCATCTCATACAAGAGACGACTTTTTTATAGAATCAATGGAAAATAGTGGCGATGAGGTAAGGTGCCAGACAACAATCTCAATGAATCTGTTTGACGGAATGCAGAAATATTCAAAAGTAAGACAGGCAAAATTTGAGAAAAAGGGTATTCAGCACGATATAATTGAACTTGAAAGCACTCTTAAAACAGCATTGCAAAATACTTTAATTGAGGCAGAAGTTGCTTTTGATAACCTTGCGGTTGCGGCTGCTGGAACAAAAGAGGCAGAAGAGAATTTAAGGGTAACTGACCTTGGATTTGAACAGGGAATTGGTACGTCTTCAGATGTTCTTGATGCAATTTACAACCTCTCAAGGGCAAGATTTAATGAGATTAATGCACACACTCAAGTGTTTGCAAATGATTTTCAGATAAAGAGATTGACCGAGAGTTTTTAGTTTACAGGCTAAATTTAATTTCAGCGTTATCTATTCTGTTCAAGGTCATACATTGAGTTATATTTAAATATAAAAAGCTCAATCAATGCCCGCTTGGAATATATTTGCTTTTGTCTTAATATACCATCAATGGAGTGATCATGTATCTTATATCTTTCTATGTTCCAGATAGCCATTTTAAAGAGGTTACATCAGCTCTTTTTAGCAAAGGAGCTGGTAAGATTGGAAATTATGACTCATGTGCATGGCATACAAAAGGAGTTGGTCAATTTAGACCATTAAGAGGTAGTTCTCCATTTGCAGGCATACAAGGTAAAATTGAACAGCTACCTGAATTAAAAGTTGAGATGGTATGTGATAACCACCTTATAAAAGAGGTTCTAAGTGAACTTATAAGAGTTCACCCATACGAAACACCTGCTTATCACGCCATTGAGATATTGACCCTCAATGATTTAGAAACTTAAATATAGCTGTATCCTAAATGATTTTTAAAAATAGTGATAAGAAGTGAGAATTTAATTAATCCCTAAACTGATAGTAGATTAAGAATAGATACGCAAGGCTCAAGTCGTGAGTCTCTATTTGTAATAAAACACTATAGAAGAGAAATTTATAAAATTTGCGATGATAAATATAGAAGAAAACTCAAATATTTACGAAAAAAAGACAGCTATTGGATACTCCACGATAGCAAAACATGGAACAATTAAAATAGTAAGTATAATGAATTTTTTGCAAGATGCAGCTTCAGAACATGCCCATCTTATGGGTATATCTGGTTTTGATTTAGCAAAGGAGAATCTTGGCTGGGTTATATTTCGTTATCATATTGAGATTAAAAACCACCCAGATTGGCAAGAGAAAATAAGAGTTCAAACTTATAGGTTTCCATGTAAAAATCTCTATGAAATAAGAGTTCTTACAATTACAAAAGATGTTCAAAAAAATATAAAAAATGAGCAAGAGAATTTTACAAGCCCAGAAATAAAGATAAAAGAAAGAGATAATGAATTTGTAAATGCTAAAGGTTGTTGGATAATGATCAATAAAAAAAATGGGCGACCTGTCAGACTTAGTAGATTTACAGATAAAGAGTTGGGTTTTGTGGATACGAATAAACAATCTGTTATTGCTGATGTCATTATTGATAAAGACTCTGCACAAGAACCCCTTAGTTCTAAAAATATTGAAGTTTCAGAGAAAAATGAGGGGTTAGAATCTCACTTTGCAGAGGTTATAAAACCAGAGACAATACATTACCAATTGCCGTTTAAAGTAAGAATGCACGATTTGGATTTGAATGGACATGTTAATAACGCCATATTTGTGGAGTGGGGAGTTGAGACAGTTCCAGAAAATATTTTGTCTAAATTTTTTCCCGCAACAATTGATGTCGTTTTTAATAAAGAGTCTTTGTATGGTGATGTTATTATATCTCATACTGAAATACGCCAAGAATCAGGCAATCCGTTTACATTACACTCAATAATAAGACAGCAAGATCAGGCAGAACTTGCAAGGTTAAATATATGCTGGCAGGTTTTACCAGAAAAAAGGCTTCCATTTTCAATAATTACAAAAGAATATTCAACAAGCTCAAGCTCTGAATAGAAGAGATCAACGAATCAAGATAAAAGATATATAGCTAAACAAAAAATGAATGAAAAAGAGGTATTAAAAGCATATCAGTTATCTATAAGATATTTAGCACCAAGGGCAAGAAGTGTGCATGAAATGAGGCTCTACCTTGAAAAAAAAGGATTTAGTCAAGAGGTTATAGATAATACGGTTATAAAACTTGAAAAAGAAAATCTCTTGAATGACAAAGAGTTTGCAGCAATGTTTGTTGAGCAAAGAGAACGCTTTAAACCCAAATCAAAATTTGCTATTGGATATGAGTTGAGACAAAAAGGAATTGGAGTTGATACCATAGAGTCTTGCGTCATGGATGTTGACGAATATGCTTCTGCTTTTTCTGCTATTAAAAATAAAATTAAGCTCTGGGATAGTTACGATGATGATAAATTCAAAAGTAAGGTTATGAATTATCTAAAAAACAGAGGTTTTAGCTATGAAGTGTCAATATCAACATTTAATGAATTGTTGTCCGAGAGATATAAATTTTGATTAATAATGTATGCTTACTCTGTTATTGAAAGTAGAGACGCACGGCTGTGCGTCTCTACTTGTAAATATTGACTATTTCTATTTCCACAAATCATTTAGGAGATCTACATATCCAAATATAGCAAGTTAAGGAGAAAGGCATTGAATTTTTCATTTTTCTCACCCGTAGAGATAATTTTTGGACAAGGCGTTTCAAAGAATATAGCTGGCTACATTCCAAGTTTATATAGCAAAAACAAAAATATTGTTTGTTCTGACTTTGCTTCTAAATTTGAAGTAAAAACTAAATCTAAAATAGAAAAAGCTCTTGTGATTACAGGAAAAAATAAGGGTAGGGCAGGGGAGGTTATAAATAGTTTAAAGAGAAGTGGTATATCTTGTGAATTATTTGTACAACCTTCAGAACCTTCTATTGATGATATTATTAATGGTGTTGAGTTAGCACGAAAATCAGAAGTTGATTTTGTGGTTGCAATTGGCGGTGGAAGTGTAATTGATGCTGGGAAGGCAATTGCAGCTTTGACAACTAACACTGATAATATAATGAAATACCTTGAGGTGATTGGTGATGGAGTTCCTCTGAGTGAAAAGCCCTTGCCGATGATAGCAATTCCAACTACTTCAGGCACAGGTGCGGAGGTTACAAGCAATGCTGTAATCTCTTCAGATAAGCATCAGGTAAAGGTGAGTTTAAGAAGTAATATGATGTATCCTGATATTGCTATTATTGATCCAGAGCTTACCATCTTTGCATCTCCTGAAATTACCGCTACAACTGGAATGGATGCACTTACACAGCTTATTGAATCGTTTACCTCTAAGTTTGCTAATCCTATTACTGATGCTCTATCTCAAGAAGGCATCAGAAGGGTGGCACGCTCATTCAAAAAAGCATATAGTGAGCCACTTAACATTGAAGCAAGGTCAGATATGTCTTTTGCTGCAATGTTAAGCGGAATTACACTTTCCAATGCAAAACTTGGTGCTGTTCATGGTATTGCAGGTCCAATGGGCGGAATGGTTAATGCTCCACATGGATTGTTATGTGCATCACTTCTTGGACCAGTTATCTCTGCAAACGTAAGAGTTGCCAACGATATTGCAATTAACCAAAATCAAAACAATTTGGTCAATAACCATGTTAGTAGTAATCAAGAGTTCCAAATTATTGGAGAAGATATTAAGATAACTCTCAATAAATATAGCAAGATTGCTCAAATATTGACTAACAACACTGGTTTAGTAGAGTGCAATGACCTTATTAATTATATCAATGAGCTTCTACATCATCTTAAAATTAAAGAGATTTCTTCTAAAGCGTTGCCAAAATTTGAATTATCACAAATAGAGTTAATTGCCCAAAAATCAAAAGACTCAAGCAGTATGAAGGGAAATCCCGTAACCTTATCATTTAATCAAATTAAGAATATTATTGAGCAGTCGTTTTTTTCTAAGATTTAAAGAGAGGCTAAATGAAAGGGAAGTTAGTGCATATAGGCGATATACTCCAAATTATATTAAAAAATATCAAGCCAAGTGCTGATAAGGAGATGATGACAATATGGAGTATATGGAAAGTTGCTGTAAAAGAGTTTATTGCTAAAGAGACTAAGCCAGCTTCACTTAAAGATGGTACTCTTACTGTTTATGTATCAAATTCAGTCTGGTTTCAGCAGCTTAACTTTCTTAAACGAGATATTATTACAAAATTAAATCAAGCTCTTAAATCTGAGTTGGTAAAAGATATAGTGTTTAAAATAGGAAGAGTGGATAGATAAATTACTTAGGGAAGTACATTGGAAATTTCAACAAGCAAATTCACGCCATTTGAAATAATTGAACCTCTCGCAAATAACATTAGCGAGCTTCTTGAAATTGCCAAAGGTATTCAAATAGAACAACCAGATAAAGGATACAGATTTGCAATAGATCCGTTTCTTCTTGTTGCTGATATTACACCAAAAGAAGGTGAAGAGATACTTGATATTGGAACTGGTTGCGGTATCATACCGCTCCTTCTGGCAACAAAATATCCACATATAAATATTACTGCAGTTGAGATACAAAATGAACTTGCAGAAATAGCACAAAAAAATATCAAAATAAATAATTTGTGTAGGAGAATAAAGTTAATAAATAATGATATTAAAGAGGTGCAAATCAGAGATATTGAGCCTTCATACATTGATAAACATAACACTACTAACTATAGCAGAGTAAGGAAATGCTACTCCAACCATTTTAGAGCAGATTTTATAGTAAATTGCGGATTTGATAGAATCATTTCCAATCCACCATACAAAAAAAAAGGTAGCGGTAGGCTCAATAGTGATATTCAAAAAGCAATTGCACGACACGAAATAGCATTAACACTTGATGAACTTATCTTTAATGCAGTCCGTTTTCTTAAAACAGATGGAATATTGAATCTTATTTATCCATTTTGTCGTCTAAAAGAGCTGCTTCATACAATTTCTAAATACTCAATTGAACCTATTCAGATCAAATATCTGTTTACTACAAAACTTCAAATGAGCATTGATAAACCAAGGTTTGTCCTAATGGTTGGTAAAAAAAGAGGGTAAAAATTAACTGAATTTTAAAATACAAAAATAACAAATATTGAGTTTCCTATTTTTGAAAATGCTTGACATAAAAAAACAGAAAGTATATTTACCTGCCAAAATATTTTTGCGGAGAGATGGCCGAGTGGCTGAAGGTGCACGCCTGGAAAGCGTGTGTATCTTAATCGGGTACCGAGGGTTCAAATCCCTCTCTCTCCGCCACACAATAAGAGTTCCTTAAAATAATATCAATACGAATTTGCCATCTATAATATTTCACCATCCCATTCCATATATCCGCTAAACCATAAATATCTAAAATAAATCAACAGGTTCATGTAGCATGTCTTATAAAGTATTAGCGTTAAAATACAGACCTCAAAAATTTCAAGACGTAATTGGTCAAGAGCATGTTACTAAAACTCTATCAAATGCAATATCATCAAATAGAGTTGCACATGCTATCTTGCTTACAGGTCCAAGAGGCACAGGAAAAACAACCATTGCCAGAATAATGGCAAAAGCTATGAACTGCGAGCAAGGACCAACTCCCACGCCATGCAATATCTGTAAATCATGTAAGAGTATCACTTCTGGAAACTCTGCTGATGTTTTTGAAATTGATGGGGCTTCTAACAACAGTGTTGATCAGATACGGGAGTTGCGTGCTAATGTAACCTATATGCCAACATCATCAAGATTAAAGATTTACATTATTGATGAAGTTCACATGTTGAGTACCGCTGCTTTTAACGCTCTCTTAAAGACTTTAGAAGAGCCACCTGACCATGTGATGTTTATATTTGCAACTACTGAATCACATAAAATTCCAATTACAATCCTTTCAAGATGCCAACGCCACGATTTAGGAAGAGTCAAACTTGCTCAAATATCAGCTCATCTATATAACCTTTGCAGCCAAGAAAACTTTGTTATCTCTAAAGAGAGTATTGATCTTATAGCTTCAGAAGCTGATGGTTCAATAAGAGACTCTTTAAGCCTTCTTGATAGGATTCTTTCAAGCAGTCAGACAAAAGAGATAAACCACGATTTAATTATCAACTATCTTGGTATTATAGATAAAAAGATTATTTTTGATATAGCCGACGCTATTTTGAGGCATGATTCATTTGAAGTGCTTAATATCATTGACCGTATTAACCATCTTGGATTAGATTTGAAAAAAATTTACAGTGCTATTATCAAACATTTCCGAAATATGGCAGTTATAAAGGCTTGCAGTAACAAGAGAACCATTGTAGATATTACTGATAGTGATAGAGATGTGATTCAAAACATGGTATCTAATTGTTCGGTAGTGTATCTGACCCAGCTTCTCAATACCCTTTTGAAAGAGGAGCAGCTTATTAAATCAGCCTCTCACACCAGAACAGCAATAGAAGTCGTGATGCTTAAGATTCTTCAGTTAAGACAGGGAGCTGAAATTGATGAAATTATTAAAAAACTTGACCAATTTGCTGGAATGTTTAGAGAAGGAGCAGAAAATAATACAACCGTTCAAGTTCAGCATTTGCCCAAAAGTGATCTGATAACAGAAGATAATAATAGGATAGAACGAAAAGATGCTGTAAAAGAAAATATTTCACCGTTTAAACAGCAAGTAAGTATAGTAGATAAATCTGTTATAATGGATAAATCTGCTGCTAATCTGACTCTTCAGCAATCACAACATCAGCAAAATGAGATGCAAAAACGAGAGGCAATGAATCATCCACTTGTTAATTACGCCAGAAAAATCTTTTCAGGTAATATTGTAGATATACGTATCAAAGAGGTTAAACAGCCTAATATTTAAAAAAATAAGCAATCTTAATTTAAGGAATGGGAATTTAATAACATCAAAAATTACTCAAAGGTTGAATAAATTGAGCTGTTCTTTCTGGTAAGGTTTAAGCATGCTTAAACCCTACCACTTATGACCTTGCTGGGTATAATTTCGGGCATTATTAAATTTTTATTTTAGGAATTTAACAAACTATAGAAAAGGAGAATATAATGAAAAATTTTGGAAACATGGGCAATATGATGAAGCAGGCACAGCAGCTTCAAAAAAAAATGCTTAAAACGCAGGAAGAGTTAGCAAGCAAAACTGTTGAAGCCACTGCTGGCGGAGGTATGGTAAAAGTTGTAGCTAATGGGGCACAGAAAATTGAGTCTATCTCTTTTGAAAAAGAGGTTGTTGACCCTGAAGATATTGAAATGCTTCAAGATTTAGTTTTAGCCGCAGTTAACGACGCTTTAACAAAATCTCAAGAGATGGTCTCATCAGAAATGGGAAAACTAACTGGTGGATTTAATATTCCGGGTTTGATGTAGCATATAATAAATTTATATGACTTTTGTTTATAGATATAGTCAATCAAAATAAAATAATGATGTAATACGCCATTGAACTACTATCCTGAATCAATTCTTAAACTGATAAAGAGTCTCTCAACGCTTCCCGGTATTGGACGTAAAACGGCAGAAAGATTAGCTCTTCATATACTTCATGCTCCGTTGCACGAAGCTCAATCAATTGCATCAGATATACTTGAACTAAAACAGAAAGTTAGACTCTGTGCAAAATGCTTTGCATTAAGCGATAAAGAATATTGCAGGGTATGTAGTAATCCAAATAGAGATGACTCTTTAATCTGTGTAGTGGAGAACCCTTCTGATATGGCAGTAATTGAAAAATCTGGAGTGTTTAATGGGTATTACCATATACTTGGAGGGGCACTTTCTCCAATTGATGGCATAGGACCTGACGAGATAAGGCTAAAGGAGCTATTTATAAGAGCCTCTTCCAAAGAGGTAAAAGAGGTTATTATTGCCACAGGTACTGATGTTGAAGGTGAGGCTACAGCTTCATATATTGCGGATAATCTAAGATTTTATGACAATATAGAGCTGTCCAACAAATCTAAACAAAACGGATTAATAATCTCAAGAATAGCATCTGGTGTACCTATGGGTGGTGATCTCCAATATGTGGATCAAGTTACAATTCAGCGTGCCATGGAGGGAAGGCGTGGATTTTGAGTTAGACAATCTATCTACTAAACAGGTTTCGGTTTCGCAATCTATTTATCAAACAGGTGTTGAATCCAAAAAATGTGAGGATAATTTGGATTCCCAATTCAAAACACCTGATGATATTTTTAAATGCGTTATGTGCGGAGAGTGTTGTAGAGGTTTTGGTGGGACATACGTAACAGAAGATGATATTAAAAAAATAGCTCAATTTATCCATTGCGATGAAGTTAAGTTTAAATCAGAATTTTGTAGCAAATCAGGCTCAAAGTATGTTTTAAGTCAGAACAATCAAAGTGGTAAGTGTATATTCTTTGACAATGAAAAACAGTGTTCTATACACCCTGTAAAACCTCGTATGTGCAGAAACTGGCCTTTTATAAAAACTGTAGTCGATCACCCTGAAAATTGGAATGCAATGGCAGACTCATGTCCTGGTATGATAAAGGATGTTCCTGAAGATATTCTTATCAATATTGTCTCATCAGAGATAATAAAGCAAAAACATGAATAGAAGCTCCTGCAAAACTTGAATTGCCCCCTTGATTTTACTGGATAAAAAGTGGGTTTTACAGGAGGTCAAATAAAATACAGCGACCTAAAAATTCCTATCCCCGCCGCAAGCGGACAGGGTATTAAACCCGAACTTCGCAAGAAAATAGCTCATATCTCCATTATATTTCCATTTTTCTCAATCCATTTACGCCGATCAGAAGCTCTGTTCTTAGCAAGAAGCATATCCATCAATTCAAAAACTCTATTTTTCTGTTTACTATCAAAATCTTGTCTATTTTCAGAATCTTGGAAATAGGGTAGGGCGGTATTATCTCCATGAGATATACCTTCATGCTCTGTATCGGCGGATTGAGGTGTATCTGATGAAAATTGTTTTTCTATAAGCAGAAGAGATTGTGGGACAACAAGCTGCACTAACCTTCTTGTATCTGGTGCAATTGTTGTCTCTCTGAGCTGAGAAGGATTCATCTCGCCAAGTCCTTTAAAACGTTGAACATTTATCTTACCCGCCTTCTTTCTTCGCTCAATTTTTCTTATGATACTATCACGTTCAGACTCATCTAAAGCATAAAATACCTCTTTGCCAACGTCAACACGATAGAGCGGAGGCATTGCAACAAAAACATGTCCTTTGCGGACAACTTCATAAAAATGTTTCAAGAATAAAGCACAAAGAAGGGTTGCAATGTGTAAACCATCTGAATCCGCATCAGCAAGAATGCAGATTTTATGATACCTAAGACCAGAAATATCTTGCACCCCATTATTACTATTGCTTATAGATAAATCTTTGTTTAGTTTAATATCGCTTGGATCAACACCAATTGCCACGGCTATGTCATGTATCTCTTTTGATGCAAGCAGAGTTTCAGACTCAGTTTCCCATGTATTTAAGATTTTTCCCCGAAGAGGCAAAATAGCCTGAAATCGTCTATCTCTTGCCTGTTTTGCAGATCCGCCGGCAGAATCTCCTTCAACAAGAAAAAGCTCACTCTTTTCAGGCTCTCCGCATGTGCAATCAGATAATTTACCGGGTAGAGCAGGTCCGCTTTTAACCTGTTTTCTTGTGATAATCTTGGATTTTTTAAGGCGGGTTCTTGCATTTTCAAGGGCAAGCTGGGCAAGTTTTTCACCTTTATCTGTATTTTGATTTAACCAAAGGCTAAACGCATCTCTGACCACAGAAGAGACAATTGCAGCACAATGGCGGGAAGATAACCTCTCTTTTGTCTGTCCTGAAAACTGTGCATCAGTTAGTTTTACAGATAAAATAAAACCAATATTTTGCCAAATATCTTCTGGGGCAATAGAGACGCCTTTTGGTAATAAATCTCTAAAACCGCAAAATTCACGGATTGACTCTAAAAGCCCTGATCTAAATCCATTTACATGGGTTCCGCCTTGTGATGTTGGGATAAGATTTACATAACTTTCGCAAAGATAGCCATTTTTATTTTTGTTAGTATCAGAGTTGTTTTTGCTATCTGCTCCATTACTATTTTTATAGGTTCTATTTTTATTGTCTGTGGTCCCGTTTTTTATTTTCTCTAGTTCATTTATATTGTTATCCAACTCAGCCCCTTCATCTACCCAATCAACAGCAAATGCAACTGAGGCATCATCTATCTTTTTATCGCATGTAAAGGGATCGCTAAATGGATTTCCTAAGATAGTTGGAATATTGCCAAATGATTCAGCAAGATAGTCTCTTAATCCATTTTGAAATTGCCACTCTTCTTTTTCTCCTGTTGATTCATCTAAAAAAGTTACAAGTAACCCGGGACAAAGCACAGCTTTTGCTTTTAATGTATGCTGAAGTGATTTTTTTGAAAATCTTTCTCTCTCAAAATATGATTTGTCAGGATAAAAACGGACAGTTGTGCCAGTGCGTTTTGCTGGTGCTTTGCCGATAATTTCAAGTTCACTAACCTTAAAGCCATTTTCAAATTTTATCTGATATACAGAGCCATTTCTGGTAATTTTAACCTCAAGATATGTAGATAGAGCATTTACAACAGAGACCCCGACTCCATGCAATCCGCCTGAAAATGTGTAGTCTTTATTGGAAAACTTTGCCCCTGCATGAAGTTTTGTTAGGATAAGCTCAACTCCCGATATTCCCTCTTCAGGGTGAATGTCAACAGGCATACCACGTCCATTGTCTGTAACCTCAAGCGAATTGTCTTCATAAAGAACAACATCAATCTGTTTTGCATGACCAGCAATTGCCTCATCAACGCTGTTATCAATAACCTCATGGGCAAGATGATCAGGGCTTGTGGTGTCTGTGTACATGCCAGGTCTTCTTTTAACTGGATCAAGACCTTTTAGAACTTCAATTGACTCTGCATTATAAGCTGAATTAGAGCCTGACATAGATATATTTTTATTTGCTGTTTTTGTATTTTTATTAAATAGTTCCATAAGAGCAATTATGCCTCTGCTTTGATTGCGAAACTCGGGTTCATACTTTAGCCGTTGCGGCAGGGTATTTTTAAAAACAAAAAAAGCAGCAAGCACATTTGCCCGCTGCTTTTCCTAAGAATTACAATAACCTTATAGATTTTATATCACTTTTAATCTCTTGAGCTACCAAATATACGAAGCAGCATCAAAAATAGATTTATGAAGTCAAGGTAAAGCGTTAAAGCACCCATTATAGCACCTTTTCTCACCATTGCACCTGTTATATCAGCAGGTTGGGTAAGAGCCATCTCTTTTAGCTTTTGGGTATCATAAGCAGTAAGTCCAACAAAAACAATAACTCCAATATATGATATGATCATGCTTACCGCTGTGCTTCCTATGAAAGCATTAACTAAAGATGCAATGATAATTCCAATAAGCCCCATCATCATAAATCCACCAAGAGAGGTGAGATCACGTTTAGTAACCATGCCATAAACGCTACATGCAGCAAAAGTTAAAGCACAAACAAGAAATGTTGATGCTATTGAAGAGCCAGAATATGCAAGAAAGATAGAGGCAAGCGTTGCCCCGTTAAGTATGGAGTAGGCTACAAATAGTCCAGTTGCTGTTGATGCACTCATTTGCTGAACTCTGGCACTAAGATAAAATACCATGCCAAGTTCGCCAATAATCAGTCCAAAAAATATAAGCTGATTGCCAAATATAAGCTGGAGCAGGGTAGGGGAGCTTGCTACGTAATAGGCAGTAAAAGCTGTTAGTGCAAGACCAATAGCCATCCAGTTATAAACTGTTCTTATAAAAGAATTTACCCTTACAAGGGATTTTACGTTGTCAAATGATGAATAAGAGTCCATTTTTTTAAACCTCCTGATTTTTTCTGTTTATGTTTTGGTGAAGCTATCTTTCTAAAAAAAACTTTTAAATTCTAAATAAACGCCCTGTGTTTGATGCACTTATCAAATTTTAGTAAAAATATAACACAAGAGCAGATGTTTTCAAGTCTTTTCGTGTTTGCTTGTTTTGTATCATCATTTGTTTGTCCGATATTTTTTCAGAAGAATAGGGGGAGCAAGTGAGACAAGATATGAGTTAGATTATATCCAAATTTATGTTAAAAATAAAAGTTTACATAATACCTATTATAGGACATTATAATAATAAAAATACTAAATATTAAAATTGACCTATAAATTATATTTTAAAGTTCTAAAATTCAAGTTTTATTTTTGCTACTTTTTATTTGTTATTATGGCTTGCCTGTTTTATAAGAAAAATCCTATCTTTTTGAGGAGATGAAATTCATGCTTGATAAGGAACTTTTTTTTTCTGGAAACATATATACAGTCTCAAGTCTCACAAAAGAGATTAAAACTCTTCTTGAAGAGAGATACCCTTTTATTTGGGTTACAGGTGAAATTTCTAACTATGCCCTACCCTCTTCTGGTCATGCCTATTTTTCACTCAAAGACAGTGATTCATTGATTAATTGCGTTATGTTTAAGAATCAAGCAAAACGTTTGGGGTTTAATATTGGTAATGGCGTAAATATTACAGGCATTGCAAGGATTTCAATTTATGAACCAAGGGGTACGTATCAATTAATCTTTGAGCATATTGAGGCTAAAGGCACAGGCGATCTGCAAATTCGCTTTGAGCGTTTAAAAAGAGAGCTTTTAACTGAAGGTCTTTTTGATGAGTCCCACAAGAAAAAGCTCCCTTTTCTCCCTTCAACATTGTGGGTTATAACTTCTGTTACTGGTGCGGTTATAAGAGATATTATTGATGTTGCTCAAAGAAGATTTCCTAAAGTTAATATAAAAATCGTACCCGTTAGAGTTCAAGGAGAAGGTGCAGATATTGATATTAAAGAGGCAATTGAGTTAGTCAACAAAATAGCCATTAACTATAATCAAGATACCAATACTACAAATAGTAAGATAGAAGCAGAGCCAGAGCCTATAATAATAATTGCTCGCGGTGGAGGTTCTCTTGAAGATTTATCGCCTTTTAACTCTGAACTGGTTGCAAGGGCTGTATTTGAATCTGAAATTCCTATTATCTCTGCTGTTGGGCATGAAACTGATTTTACTATATGTGATTTTGTAGCAGACATAAGAGCTGCAACTCCTTCAGTAGCAGCAGAAATAGCTCTTCCAGATTACTACTCTATTAAAAAATCGCTCTACAGCTTACAAAATAGATTAAAAGAGTCTCTTAAACACCACCTTACATCACTAAAAAAAGAGAACCAGCGACTCACAGAGTCATTAAATAGATCGATTTTAAACATAATGCAGCAGCAGAAAGCAAAAATTTCCAAAGCTATTTCACAGCTTAAAGCATTAAGTCCAATGGCAGTTCTTGAGAGGGGATACAGCATTACCAAACTTTGTGACAATGAAACCAACCTCTGCGATAACGGCAAAATATTAATAGACGCAAATGAGGTCGTTGAAGGGGATATTATAGATATTATCCTTTCAAGGGGAAGGTTGAAGTGTAAGGTGCAAGAAGTAAATAGAATATAACACTTTAGCTTATCTTAAGAGAGTTAAAAGTATAAGTCTATGTATGCCTTTAAGCTCCGGCGAAATGATTGTGTAATTTAAAGGACAAAATAAAAATATGGCAAAAAAGAAAACCTTTGAAGCATCTTTGCAAGAACTTGAAAATATTGTGTCAGAACTTGAATCAGGTAGATTTTCTCTTGAAGATGCAATAAAAAAATTTGAAACAGGTATGAAATGTGCAAAATTATGTGAACAAAAGCTAAATGAGACAGAGGAAAAAATCGCACTTGTAATGGCTGACAGTAATGGAAAAATAACAGAAGAATCTTTTGAAAATGAATACTAAAAATTTTAACCTATCTAAATATTTAAAAGAGAAAAAATATATTATTGAGGAGTATCTCAATAAAATACTACTCCAATTTGATCAGCAACGAGAGCTTGTAAAGGCAATGAGACACTCTCTTATGGCTGGTGGAAAACGGCTAAGACCTATTCTTGCAATTGCAGCAGTCGAAGCTGTTGGAGGAGATTTTAGATTGTCCATTCCAGTTGCCTGTGCAATTGAGATGATTCACACCTACTCTTTGATCCACGATGATCTGCCAGCAATGGATAATGATGATTTAAGGCGGGGAATTCCAACATGCCATAAGGCTTTTTCTGAAGCAACTGCCATTCTTGCTGGTGATGCTTTGCTCACTCATGCTTTTACAATAGTCTCAAAACCAGAACAGATTAAACTAAAGTCAAATCAAGATAAATTTGCTAAGAGTGAGCAATCAATATTTGAAGTATTTCCAGATAAACTTATTTTGCTTGAGCTTGTTAATCTTATTTCTGATGCTGCTGGTGTTGATGGCATGGTTGAAGGTCAGATGATGGATATGGCTGGAGCCTCTTTTACTAATAACCCCCTACCCTCTTCTAATAATCTGCATTTGCAATCTAAGGTAGATTCTCCATTTCAATCAGGTTCTTTTAAATCAGATATTTCTTTAAAAATGGATTACTTAAAAAGGCTTCATCATCTAAAAACTGGAAGAATGATAATTGCAAGCGTTCAGGCTGGTGCTATCTCTGTTGGCGTTATGCCTAACCATAATATAAATGCAAAAGAACAATTAGTAACTAAACAATTCAAAAATCTAACCAACAGATTTGGATCAGAGACTTTTAACCTTCTAACCTTGTATGCTGAAAATATAGGGCTTGCATTTCAGGTTACTGACGACATTCTAAATGTTGAAGGTGATCCATCTATTATGGGCAAAGCTGCGGGGTCAGATAGATTAAATGACAAACTAACCTTCCCTACCCTGCTTGGTCTTGAAGAGTCTAAAAAATTTGCAGCTCAACTTGTTGATGGAGCTATTGAATCGTTGAGTATGTTGCCATTAGATTTTCAAGAGCGTTCCCTGCCACTTAAAGCCATTGCTCAATATATACTCAATAGAAATAAATGATCTTAAAACTTATGATTATTCAAAGTCAGATTTATATTAAAGAGAGGCGGATTAGTGATTTTCAATCCTGACCTCAAACATCTGATTCTGATCGCTTAAATAAAACCTGTCTCCATGTGCAAGTCTGATTTTTTGACCAGATTCGATTTTAGAACCAGATTGAACATTTTTCCCAGCACCAAGATATGTGCCATTGGAAGACCATGAATCTTCAAGATAAAAGCATCTGCTTTTAGAATCAAAGGCAACTGTGCAATGCCTTCTGCTTACCCCTGAATCTCTTTGTGAAAAAACAAGATGACTCACACGAGGATCTCGCCCGATCACAAGAGGAGATTCATCAAGCTCAATTATGCTGCCTTGAAACTCTCCTGCAATTCCAAGTAACAGTGGTTTTTCAGATACAGCAATAGGCTCTTTTATCGGCGGTGGAGGTGGTGTTGCCCGTCTTGTAATAGCATCCTTACTTTTAGAAACAACCTCTTTTACCACAACTCTGCCTTTGGAAGTAACTCCTAAAAACAACCCTCCAATTCCAATAATTATAGAGATTGCAACAAGAGAAAAAACAAGAGGGTCTTTTTTCCAGAGGCGATAAAGGCTGTTATCAATCAGGACAGAGGCGGTCTTGTATGAAATATTCAGCTTATCTAACTCTTCTATAAGTTCATCTGCCTCAATAGCCCAGGCTATGCCATCAGCAGACGGCAGCCGTTCAATTGAAATCGGGCTTTGAGAAATAGTTGTAGGATTGACCACTACAGCAGCCATGAGTGCTTTTGCCACATTTATTCCCACAACATGACCAAACTCATCAAATAGTGGACCGCCAGAGTTACCGGGATTAATAGAAGCATCAATCAGAAAAAGACCTACACCAGACTGTGAATTGACCTTTGCACTGACTATACCGCTACTTGTTTTAACTGTCAGAAGGCTTGCCCTGTCAACTACCTGTTCATCATCTGCAGCAGCCGGAAAACCCGATGCGAAAACTGTATGGGCTATTTTCACAGTTTTGCCGGACGCAAACACAACTGACGGTCTGTCCAATGGGCGTTCTAATTCAAGCACAGCAAGGTCTTTTTGTTCCGAATGCCATTTTACCTGAGCTTTAATAGCGTCATTTTCTCCAATCCAGACTCCGACTCCTCCGCCATCGGCTGTGCAGGCAACCACATGCCAGTTGGTTACTACTTTACGTCCATTGTCAATGACAAACCCTGAGCCTGTTCCTGTAGCTTCCCCTTTGATGCACAGAATTCTGACCGTGCTTTTGCTCATGGTTTCAATCGGAGCTTCGGCAGAAGAATATGACGATGTCAGAAATAGAACAAAGGCAAGATAAAACAGTATGACAATTGGTTTTACTGATATTTTTGAACTGTAGAATATCATTTTTTCATTCTCCTATTTTAATTTTTTCATAATATTCAAATGATGGATCAAAAGGCATATTATTTATAATTGGATCGTTGTTTTTTATTAGCGGTATTTTTCCTGATTTCTTAACATTTTTGTTCTGCTCTATCGTTATTTTTGTTTGTGGTTCTATCTTATTATGTTTCAAATAGTATACAATAGATAGTGAACTTACCAAAAATATAAAAAGAATAAAAAAAATGATATTTTTTATTGATCTATTACTTACATTATTTTTAGTAATTTTATTATTCTGAAACTTTTTGGTAATTGAACCATCAAGTGCCAAAATTGCCACGGTCAGATTATCTTGATGTTTTCTCTTTTTGGACAGGACATTCTGGAGAAGATTTTCAGCAGACTGCTGGGGAGAGTCAAGGTTTAGAATTCCCGCCATCTCTTTTTCAGTCAAGGCATTGTAAAGACCATCACTGCACAACACGAGAATATCCCCTGATTCCAAAGGAAATGGTCTCAGATTCCTGTCAATTTCAGGCAGATCAACCATGCCGAGAAAACTTGTAAGAGCGTTTCTGTCAGGGTGGATTGCCGCCTCTTCAGGAGTTATGATTCCCTGTTTTACATCTCTTGCAAGTTCATTGGCGTAGTTGTGATCTTTTGTCATCAGGGTGATATTATTATTTCGGCAGAGATAGAGCCTGCTGTCTCCTGCGGAAATCCAGAACAGTTGATTATCTTTAACCACAGCCGCAACAAGAGTGGTGCCAGTTTCACCCTCTAAACCCTTTTCCATAGCCATGCTGTGAACAGCCTCATTTGCCGTGATTATGGATCGTTTCAGAGCCTCTATAACTTTTTCGTTCTCTGATTTTGTCATATATTCACGCAGCATAATCTTGACAGCAAGCCGGCTTGCATCAGCACCGCAGGCAAGACCGCCCATGCCGTCAGCAACCACAGCTAAAACTCCGCCGTGCCTTACAAACTCTTTATCTTCAATGTCAGAGTAGCCAAAAGAGTCCTGCTGCTCTTTTCTTTCGCCTATGTGCTGGGCATTGCCCGGGGAGATTTTCATGTTTGTTTTTCTCCGTTAGTATTTTTGAATCACCCGATTAGCAGCTTGTTTTTATAATTCTTTTATATTCGTCATGCGTTCCTATCCATACCCATATAAAACCTTCATCATCATCAAAAGATAATGCACGATAATCCAGACCAACCCTTGCTGACCAAAATTTTCCAACTTTTTTGAAATGCAATGAAGGATGTTTCGGGTCGTTTTTCAATAATTCAAAATTTTCTTCTGCCAATTTCTGTATGTAGATAGGGAGCTTTTCAAAACATTTCCAGAATCTCTCTGTTGTTCTGTTCATTTAAAGTTTCCTTAATGTTCCTTTATTTTTTTGTGCGAGAGCTTCCTCTATTAAAAAGTCAAGTTTTCCTGATTGGGAATCCAGTTCAATGGCTTCATCCCATTTATCCCAATCTTTTTCTGAAAACCATTTTCTCAATTTTACATATTCCTTTTCAGGAAGTGATTCTATAGCGTGTTTAATCTCTTCTGCTGTAATCATGATTTGTATCCCAAGCTGTTTGGTTTTGTGTAAAAATTTCAAGAATTTTTTTGAATATACCGCCTTTTTGCTGAGTCTGCTGAGAATGCAATGGCGGTGGTGGTGCTGATGTTGATGATTGAGAAATTGGAGGTACCGACGACGAAGATGGACGATATGGCGGTTCAGGTGTTTGCAATTCTGGTTGAGGTGGTAACGGCGGTGGACTTGATTGAAAGTTAGGTGGTGGTGGTGGAGTTGATTGTTCAGATACATTAAACAACATATCTTGAAACGCTCTAACTGATTGTGGACGGTTTGTAATGTTTGTTGATAATGCCTGCATAACCGCATTCTGAAATCCCAATGAGACATTGGCGATTCTGTCAGGTGGAATCAAATCATCTTCCTGCTGTCTTTCCGTAGCCTCTGGCGGAGTTTTTCCTGTTACCATTCTGTAAAGCGTTGCTGCACAGGCATAAATATCTGTCCAAGTTCCCTGTCTGCCCTTACGGTGATACTGCTCATACGGGGCATAGCCCGGCGTCAAAACCACTGATAAACTCCTGCTTCTTTCTCCCATTGCAAATCTTGCAGCCCCAAAATCAAGCAGTATGGGCAAATTGCCAGTTGTTAGATAGATATTATGAGGCTTTATATCACGGTGCAAAAATCCCTTTTCATGCACTTCACGCAGACCATCAAGAATAGGCATCATTATATCAACTGCTAACTTTTCAGGTATCTGTCCGCCTTTCTCAATCAGATAGCTTTCCAATGACATGCCGTCATAATAATCCATCACAAGATAGGCTGTTCCATTGGCTTCAAAAAATGTGCGGACACGCACCACGCTTGCATGGTTAAATTTTGCAAGTGTTCTGGCTTCCAATAAAAATGCTTCCAATCCGTAACGGAATATCTCCCCGTCTTCTCTGGAATGAGGAACTACTGTGCTTTGATCAGTGTCCCGTCCGGCGTTATCACGAGGCAGATACTCTTTTATTGCAACCATTGTCTCAAGGCGGATATCCCACCCAAGATAGGTGATGCCAAAGCCTCCAGGCTTTCCAAGCACCTTGCCAACAACATATTGATCAGCAAGCAATGTTCTATGTTTCAGCACAAGCGGGCTTCTTCGTTCGCTCTCATCGTATCCGCATAATGAGCATACAGGATCGCGGCTCTGCTTTTCCTTCATGCAGCCCATGCACATATTTTTAGGGTTCACTTTTTATCCTCTATTTTTATTATGATAAATTACACTTTTGCATTAGACGATGCTTTCAGCAACGGCTTTATTAAAAATAAAACTGTTAAGAGGTAATGATGTAACTTCAAGTTTTGATAAATCTATCCTTCTGCTTGCGTCCTCAATTTCTATTCCTATTACTGTCTGATGTTCATCAAAATCAAGAACTACACCATCTGCAACCTCTTCAGATTCGATACTAACCCCTTTATTTAATTGAATATAAAGCATATCATTATTAGGATAATATTGAAATATCATGATTGTATCCTTATTGTTTTAAAAGTTTAAATCCTCTGTCAGGAAAAGCATTATGAACAGTTTCCCCGTCTGTTTCTGTTATTACTCGTAAATATTTACCAAGTTCATCAATGTAAGCCCAGCGACGAATACGACCATTGGGTTGAATCTCACTATGAATAGGATTGTTAATTACATACTCAAGCCACTCTTTTTTTATATATGGACGGCGTTCCATAACACTGACTCTAAAATAATCTGTTATCTTCATTACATACCCCACACGACCACAGTTTTTTCTCTGACCCCATTTTCAACAGAACCATCAGATTTCTCTTCCTTCCTAAAAATCTTCTCTTCCCACGATTTGCCCTCTGTTCTGTCAAATATAATAAGATGAGCATCTTCTGTGCCGCATCTGTCCATGTAAGCAAGGGTCTGGCGGACTCCATCTTTTATAGTCTGCTGTAACGATTTGTAAAGAAGTTTTAACTCTATTACGATTTTTTGGATTTTAGGTTTTGCTTCTTCTTTTGATTCTGCTGCATTTTCTTTATATTGCCATAGAATAAGAAGATCAGTTCTCATCTTTCCAAGCCCATATTCCCGCTCAATACGTCCGCCTGAATTGACCACCCGCTGCAAAAACGCCTGCATCAGAAGCTGGGGACCAGCCTCTTTATAGTCGAATCGTTCCACCCAATGCTCTGAATGCTCTCGGAAAAATTCCTGAAACGCTGATATTAGCTTTTCCATGTCCAAACGTCCGTCTTGCTTGACATACCACGAAGTTTGTTGAGAAATTGTATCCTGAGTTGTTGATGTCAACATTCGGGGAATTATCTCCATGTATATCGGGTTGCTGATTTCAACAGAGGGTTTACGCCTTATCAATCCTAAGTCTGTAAGATATTGTATATCATCTTCTGGAATGGCAGAGGTGAGCATACCGCCTGTTATAATCGGCTCAATAACCCTTCTTACCCGATCTTCTCTCAGCTTGTCTGCCAACTGGTCAAGATGGGTTTCTCTTCTCAAAATCAGATTTTCTTTGGCATTCTTTACCATATCTAAAGTGATGGCTCTTGTCGGATCACGGTTCTCCTTAAATCTAAAACAGGTCTCGTATGCAAGGGCGTTAACTAACCATGGCTGACCGTGCGTAAGTCTCCAAATCTCTTCAACTGCATCTTGCTTAAATATTTGACCTGTCTCTTTGGTGTGCATGGTAAGAAGCTCTTGAACTTCCTTGAATATAAAATCTCCCACTCTTAACGATTCAGCCTTGATATTGAATGCACTGCCGCCTGTGATAATCTCTTTTTCGCGTGATGAATGGATACGATAATCTCGAATATCACGCACTCCGCAGAGAATTATGGATTGTGGAAAGGCATCTGGTCTTTTATCGTAACCGCTTCTAATCTGCCGAAGAACTGAAATCAAAGTGTCGCCAATCAAGGAATCTATCTCATCAATCAGAAGCACTAACGGCTTTTTAAGGTGGATTGACAGCTTTTCAAGAGCTTGATTTAAGGCGTTATCTTCTCCGCTGTCTGTCAAAATATTATTAAAGTTTTCGTTCAAAAATGAGTCTTGCAAATGGTATTCTGCACGGGAGGCTGTTGCACTTAAAATCGCTTTTATTCCCCGTCTTACATCTTCTCTTGCCCCTTGTGCTGCCTCAATATTTACGTAGAGACAGGCATATTTTTCTTCTTTGTTCAGTTTTTTCATCAATGCAAGCAGGCAGGATGTTTTACCTGTCTGGCGTGGGGCGTGGAGAATAAAATATTTTTTCTGCTCAATCAGGAACATTATGTCATCAATATTAATGCGTGATAAAGGATCAATATAGTAGTGGTCGTCAGGATTAATTGGTCCTGCTGTATTGAAAAATCTCATGGCTGTTTATCCTTTTTATCTCAAAATGTTAAATATCAGAATCTTCTGAATCACTGATTAACCTGATTGCACGGATTCCACTGATTTTTTAATCCGTGAAATCTCGTAATCCGTGCCAATCCGTGATTCTGACAAAACTTGACAACTATTTTCAATTAAGATTTATACGACACTCTCAATTCAGTCCTGCCGACCAGAATCAAATCCCTGCTGTGAAGGCGATACATACCAGAAAACGGCACCCCATTAACCATAGTGCCGTTGGTTGAATTCAAATCCTGCAGATAGATGCTGCCCTCTCTTTGAACAAGCTGGCAGTGACGCCCTGAAATCTCTTCATCATCTGTAATTGCAATATCACAAACCTTTGACCTGCCTATAACCAGAGTATTTGCAAGGTTATGAGAGTATGATTTTGTCTTTGCACTGCCAACCACAGTAAGTTTTATTGGTCTTGATTGTGAAGAATTATCAGATTCTGCTAAAGTGGCTGAATCTGAATCAAAAGCAGGTGAATCAGTTCCATGTCCTACTTGTTTCTTTGAAGCTGTGATGGCTTCATCAAGGTTTGAAAAGGCAGGTTGTCCCATTGTTGAATGAGGCGGATGCGGTGCTTCTGTCTGCTCAGATGTTAGCTCTGATATTACTTGTGAAGATGCTCTTTTTTTTCGGGTAGATGCTATAATTATCAACACAAGCAATAGACCGCCTGCCCCTGCCCACCCGGCTAAAGGAATTTTCTGCCACCACTTTGGCTGAGGAGTTGCAGCTTGTGAGGCTTGAGGTTGAACTGTGCCGGTCTGTCCTGATTCTTGCTGAGATGCTGGTGGTTGTCCTGATTCTGGTTGAGATGCGGCTGGCTGCCCTGATTCTGGCTGTGCAGTTCCAGATTGGGGAGGTGCTGCATTCTGAGTTACAGGAACATCTGGCAAAAGCCTTATACTCTGCCCGTCAGTTATGGTTCTTGTGCCTGCCTTGATGCTCATCTGAAGCCTATGAACAGCACCGTCAGCACGGCAATTCTTGCAATCAAGTTTTGCACTCCAGACCTCAGCAACGCTTTGTCTTACCTTTTTATAAATTTCAGATAAAGAGATATTACCAGCATTAAAATAAAGTCCGCCTGATGTTCTGGCAAATTCACCCAAACTTTTTAAATACAGCTCTTTTTCATCATTAATAGGAGGCTTTGCAAAACCAATTGCATAAATCGGCACTGGGTCTTCTTTTAACTGGTTCAGAACTTCTGCTTTAGTCATGCCTCCTGCAAAATCATCTTGACCGTCAGACAGGGTTATTATTACACGGCGTCCGGGCAGATCAGCATCTTTACGCCTGCCAAGTTCTATTGCTTTGGAAATTCCTAAATGAAGCTGGGTGTTCATATCTGTAAGGGTAAGCTCTTTTATGGCTTTTTTTAAAATATCTTTATCTGCTGTAAAATCCTGCACTGTACGGACAGCAGTGCCAAAAGTCATTAGTAAAGCTCTATCTTTATCTGTCATTGCATCTACCCAGTCAGTAATGGCTTTTTTAATCTGATTAAACTGGGAAGTTGTAAGAGATTTAGATACATCAACAAGAAAAAGATAAGCAGCTCCCTCTTGAACATCATTAAACTTGCTGGCAGAAGTTACAGGTAATGAATCAGAGTCAATAAAGGCTGATAAGGTTATTCCGTCAATATTTTCAATTGATTTACCGTTCTCATCATTTAGATGGAGATAAGCTGTTATCTCTGGAAGATGCTGAAATATCTGGCTTACCCTAAATTCAGTTATTTCTGGTGAAGAAACTGCTTCTGATGCAGATACTTGAAAATCATCTGTAATAAAATTTATAACAATAGAAGCGGTCAGAAATATTATCCAAAAACGTTTTTTCAAATCCATTTTCAAGTCCATTGAAATTGCTCCCCGCAGAATGGAATAAACATAAGTTTAGTCTGCCCAAGTTCAATTACATCATAGGGTTTAAGAACAGTCGGCACATCAACATCGTCATCATTAAGATAGACAAGCCCTCTGCTATCTCCCGGGTGGAGTTTAAAAGAGCGGTTTTTAGGGTTGTAACTTACTGATGCGTGGTTCTCCCTTGAAACTGATTCGTCATTTTGAATACAGATGTTCATTGATTGAGACCTGCCTATAAAATTCTTTTCTGACCGTATTTGATAATCTCTGCCTCTGTCAGGACCATCAATACAGACAAGCCAGCCAACCACAGGATCGATTCCTGTTTTTTTGCGGAAAATTCCAACTGTGCAGCCCTCTTCAGAAGTTGCTTTGCCTGCTGCCTGTCCTGCTCTTATGGTTTCAGCATGATCATCATCACGTTTGTTGTCATTGCGTCTGGGGGCTGTAGCTCCGGTTAATGGAGAGGGAGATGGAGATGGATGTGCATTGTCCCGCCTTGGCATGGTGCTTCCAAGATCAAGTGAGCCTACTCCGCAAGATGGGCATGAAGTGTGTTTTGTTGAATCATAATAATGTCCTTGTTCGCATCTTTTCATTGTCATAGTTTTCTTCTCCTTTTTTTGATTATCTTAATTGTGTGTTTACTATTTTTATATTTAATTGTCAGAATCAGGATACCCAAGATTAAAGGATTGCAGGATTTGCTCTATCCTGCCTCATCCTTCTATCTCATAAATCCTGATTCAAAATGCTTTTATTATCAGAATCACTTATTAACCTGATTACACGAATTCCACTGATTTTTTTATCCGTGAAATCGCACCTGCCTGCCGGCAGGCAGATAATCCGTGCCAATACGTGATTCTGACAACCATTTTCCCGATAGAGGCTTCGGCTTTGCTGTTTCGTCTCCTCTTGCCTGAATACCTGCTTGAGCCTGCCTTACTGCTGACCTGCGGGCAAAACGAGCCGGAACCCGACAGCAACATTACGATAAGACTGGTTATATATTTCGCGGGATGCAGCTCGACAGCCACTGGCACTAATGTTCCATCCACCGCCACGAATAATTCTACAACAAGATGAATCTTCTACTCCAACATCAGTTAGTCCACCATCCCAATCAGAACACCATTCAGAAACATTTCCGTGCATATCATAAAGTCCCCATTTATTAGATGAAAAACTACCTACAGGTAATGTAGTTTTCTTATAGTTTCCCTTACTGCAACCATCTAAAGGATAATTACTACCATCATAATTTGCTTCATCTGTAGAAAGACACTTACCCGTATTAAATGGTGTAGTTGTTCCAGCCCTGCAAGCATACTCCCATTCTGCTTCTGTCGGAAGATGATATAATTTGTTATCTTTTTGATTAAGCCATTCTAAAAATTTTTGTATATCATTCCATGATATACATGTTACTGGATGACTATTAGTTTGTGAAAAACCAACATATAACCAATCACCAGGTTTTGTTATAATACCTTCACCTGACTCATCCCATTCTTGCACACCACCACCAGTCTCAGCTTCGGTTTTGTAATGGGTTTCAGCCACAAATGACTGCCAATGACCTCTTGTCACTTCAGTAGTCTGCATATAAAAACCTTTGGTCAGCTTTACTCTGTGCCGGCTTTCGTCATCACTTCTGTCAGGCTCATCTGCAGGGCTGCCCATCATAAACTCTCCGGGTGGTATATAGGCAAACTGCATATTGGGTAAAGAACCATCAATGATATCTCCTGCCTGCGGTTCACGCTTAGTAATAACAGGCGGAGAAGGTTCTGGTGCAGGCTCAGGTTGTTTGGCAGGTTTTAATTGCTCCACATTTGATGACACAGGCTCAGTTGACACGGAAGATTGATAACTCTGCTTTTTTCCTCCCATAGAATACGCAATAAAAATCCCTGCTATTACAACAAGCCCAATAACAACCCACTTTAACACTCCGCTTTTCTGTTGAGGCTGCTGTGTAGGCAATGGAGGTGGTGGTTCTGACCTCGATGATTGGGAAATCGGCGGTATTGGCTGTGGAGTTGGACGATATGGCGGTTCAGGTGTTTGAAATTCCGGTTCAGGCTGTAACGGTGGTGGTGATTGAAAATTAGGTGGCGGCGGAGTTGATTGAAAATTTGGTGCTGGTTCAGCCGATGATGCTTCAGAGAGATTCAACAGTATATCCTGAAACTGACGAACCGATTGGGGACGCTCTGCCGAGTTGACCGAAAGTGCCTGCATAACCGCATTCTGAAATCCCAATGAGACATTGGCAAATCTGTCAGGTGGAATAAGGTCGTCATCTTGAATACGATCCATAGCTGCAGGTGGAACTTTTCCTGTTACCATGCGGTAAAGGGTTGCACCGCAGGCATAAATGTCTGTCCATGAACCCTGTCTGCCTTTGCTGTTATATTGTTCATACGGGGCATAACCGGCTGTCATCATAGCAGTAAGGCTTCTGCTTCTCTCTCCCATTACAAATCTTGCTGCCCCGAAATCAAGCAGTATCGGAAGGCCGCCCTGTGTCAGATAGATGTTCTGAGGCTTTATATCGCGGTGCAAAAATCCCTTTTCATGAACTTCACGCAGACCATCAAGAATCGGCATCATTATATCAATTGCTAATTTTTCAGCTATTCTGCCTCCTTTCTCAATCAGATAGTGTTCCAATGACATGCCGTCATAGTAATCCATCACAAGGTAGGCTGTGTTGTTTGCCTCAAAAAAGGTTACTACACGCACCACATTTGCATGTTTGAATTTAGCAAGCGTTCTTGCTTCCATCAAAAATGCTTCAAGCCCAAATCTAAAAAGTTCCTCGTCTTCCTTTGAATGGGCAACTACTGTGGTTTGGTCTGTATCTCGCCCTGCGTTGTCTCTTGGCAGATACTCTTTAATTGCAACCATTGTCTCAAGACGCGTATCCCACCCAAGATAGGTGATGCCAAATCCTCCGGGTTTTCCAAGCACCTTGCCAACAACATACTGGTCAGCAAGCAATGTTCTATGTTTTAGCACAAGCGGGCTTCTTCGCTCGCCTTCATCATAACCGCATAAGGGGCAGACTGGAGTTGAGCTTTTCTTGTCCGTCATGCAGCCCATGCACATGGTTTCAGGGTTCACTGTTTATCCTCCATAATTTGAGCCTTTAATTTTTTTATCGCCCAGAGCTAAAGCTCAGGGCTAAATTTTATCCAGCCCTCTTAAGAGGGCTTTTTTTATGAGTTAGCCGAGGGCTTTAGCCCAACGGCTGAAATATTTAATAAAAACTAAATTTATGACCGTTAAGAGTATAATTATTGAATAGCTATGCTTCCATCTTCTGCAACTTTAACAGTTGCCATAAGTACCTTTTGATTTACTGAATCAAGTCTGATTTCAGGAAGAAGAGCATTTCCGTCCTTTGAAGATACACGACCTTTTACAGTAGGCCACGCATTATTATTTCCCTTGTTATACAGTTTCACATAGACTTTATAATCACCTGGCGGGGCATCAATAATCTCCCACACCTCGTTACCGGGACCATATACAGTATCTACGGAAAGAAAACCGGCTCTACCTATATGAGTTCTCTGATCAAAATAAAACTCTGCACCAGTTGGGTCGATCAGATGCAGATCAATATCCTGAGATTTAGTTTCCCAGCTTATATAAATCATCAGAAATGTTTTGGCTAATTGTTGCTGAGCAGATTGTAATTGTTGACGCAGTTGTTGATTCTCTTCTCTTGCTGTTTCAAGCTGCTGGTTTGCCTCTCCTGAATTCTGCCTGATAGTTTCAAGCTCTTGACGAAGTGATTCTGCATCTGCTTTTGCCTGCCTGTTCTCTTCCTGAAGCTGCTCAACCTGTGCAGCCTGCTGCTGTGCTTGCTGCAACTGCTGAGTCAGTTGTTCTACTTGACGCTGGTAATCAATACTCTCCTTTTTATAATAAGGAAAAAGCACAATCATAATAATCAAAAACGCACCCAAAGCACCAGAGATAACGTCAAGCATGGAGAGGTTGAAAATATTGATTTCCCTGTTACGAGGTTTCATCTGTTGAATCTTCCTCCTTTATATTTTTCACGGTTACCGCCATCTGTTGTATTTCTCCTTTCACCTTCTGTTAATTCCCTCCGGTGTATAAGCGGTTTATAAGATTCCTCAGAGTATAATAACCTGCATTGTTGACACTCTCCTCTTCGATCCGCTGGACAATATGGAGCAGCAATACTAAAATTGCACTTAATATAAGGGCAATCAAGGTGGTGTTGAATGCCACAGATAAAGATTTTGTTAATTCTTGCAACTTCGGGTCTTGGGGGTTAACAATTGCCAGAGTATAGGAGATACCGATAACCGTGCCGATAAATCCGAACGTTGGAATAACCCAGACAATGTAGCGAATCATGCTGTAACGCAAATCCACCCGATGGGCAATCAGCTCAAGGCTGGAGTTTAAAACAGAAACGGCCTGATCAATGGAGCGGGAAGATTGAAATTGAAGAATACAGAGATCAATCAAAGAGGGAAGAAAACCATGCTCCCCGTCAAATTGGGCTGCAACCTGCCTTCGTATTGGTCCAAGATCGCTAAACTGCAAGACAGTTTCATCGTCTTCTGGCAGATAACCTTTGCTGACAAAAGCCTTTTCACGAACAGCCACCCGCCATCTGACATAAAGCTCACCAAGACCGATAAAGAACTGTATGTGCATTATATTCTGAATAGTTATGGGGAAAACAGGCTTGAAAAGTTCAGATTGGCTGTCAAGAAGTATTATACCAGCCATAGTATCTCCTATAAGATTCCACAAAACCCCCACAAAAACGCAACCTGCCATAATTGATATTCCAAGAACTGTCAACCTGCCCGGTAGTTCCCAAAGCGTTTTATTACTGCTGTCATTATTTGTCATTGTCCACACTCCTGACATTTTGCATTTTTAGGTTTAACTGCCCCGCATCCACACCTTATTAAACGTTCTCCTTTAACCCATGGCTTTTGTGGTTGAGGAGGAGGTTCTGAAGATGGTTTCGGCTGTGCTGCCTGTGTGTTAAATGATTTGAATTTTAGATGTATTCCCTCTAAAATTTCCTTTACAGGCATGGTTACATCTCCAAACCTCACAACGTCAGTGGGCGAGATAAATTCCTGTTTAACTGATTGGGATTTTCCAGCGTTGATCAATAGTGTTCCGTGAGTGCTGCGACAGTCGATTAAAAACAGCTTGCCGTCAGGCATGAAAATAAGCTCGGCATGTTTTCGGCTTACAGACTCATCAGCAAGCACAATGTCGCACTCCCGAGAGCGTCCAATGGTGAATTTACGTTCTTTTTGGTTCTGCATAATGTTTTTTTGTTATCTCCTTTTTGAAAAGTATTTGAATCAATTATCCTTTAATCCTTTTTATCCTGATTCTGACAGTGTAAATTTTCTGAATCATTGATTTACTTTTCTGCAAATAGTGCTATTGCTGTATAATTATCGTATTTTCCTTCTGCCCGTGAGATAATTCTTGCAGCCATATCTGCAAGCCACTTTTCAGGAGTATCTGAGCGGGCAAGGTCTGCCTCCATTTCAGTTTCAGTTACATATTCCCAAAATCCGTCCGTGCAGAGCAGAAATGCGTCCCCAGCCTGAACTTGATGACTCTCTTTTTCTACAGCAGGTCTTAAATTACCTTCATGCCCAAGCGTTCTGAGCAGACGGTTTCGGTCTTCATGCTGCCTGATTTCATCATAGCTTATATCTCCTGCATCAAACATTGCCTGAGGCACGCTGTGATCTTTAGTCTGAAAGATTATACGTCCGCCGCTGAAGTGATATAACCGTGTATCACCAACATGCGACCATATTGCGCCTTCATGGTCAGCAATAAGAATAACCACTGTGGTGCGCATGGAAAAGAGCTTTGGCTCTTCCTCCTGCTGCCTGATAATTTCGTCCTGAGCAGACTTTATATACCTGACCATTGCCTCTGCACTCATTTCAGGCTCTTTTGCAAACTCATCAAGTATGGTTTGTGCTGCGATACGAGATGCAACCTCTCCACCGCGGTGTCCTCCCAATCCATCTGCCGCTACCCAGCAGGTAAATGGAGACTTTTCCACAAAAGCACAATAATCCTGATTTTCACTTCGACCGCCGACATTTGAAAGTGTGGCTGTAATATATTTCATTGTTTTCTCCTGTTGAATTGATGACGTTTTTTTAAAAATTCCACAATCTGATACTTCAAATAATCTGAATCACTGATTAATCTGATTACACGAATTCCACTGATTTTTTTTAATCCGTGAAATCCCCTAATCCGTGCCAATCAGTGATTCTTAACACGCCACATTATCGCCCCAGAGCTAAAGCTCAGGGCTAACTTTTACCCAAGCCCGCTTAAGCGGGCTTCTTTTATGCGTTAGCCGAGGGCTTTAGCCCCACGGCTTCGGCTTGCCTGTCTACTTTAGCCCCTTACTGCTGACCATGGGAAAAGACAAGCCGAAAACCTAAGTCGTCGGCGCGGTTAGACGGGCTGCTGCCGACGCGATCCGCCGAACGGCAGTTCCACTCGCCGCCGTTCCAGCGCCCGCCGCGAATAACACGGTACGACCCCGAAGAAGCACCAACAGGATCAGTAACAGAACCAGAAGGATAATCACTAAGCCAATCCTCACACCACTCCCATACATTGCCGTGCATGTCATGCAATCCCCAAGCATTAGGAGCAAAACTTCCAACTTCAATTGTCTTTTCTCTATATTTACCTTTACTACAACCAGTTAATGGATAATTACCGTTATAATTTGCTTTGTCTGTTGAAAGACAACTGCCTGTATTAAACGGAGTTGTTGTCCCTGCCCTTGCTGCGTATTCCCACTCTGCCTCGGTAGGAAGACGATACTCCCTGCCATCTCCATTCTGATTGAGTTTCTTTATAAACTCTCTGGCATCTTCCCACGAAATATTCTCCACTGGGCAGTTATCTCCACAATCCTTGAAATACAATTCTGGAGGAGGATAACCCATCACAGCCTTCCACTGACCCTGTGTAACCTCTGTTGTCTGCATATAAAACCCTTTGGTCAGTGTTACTCTGTGCCGGGTTTCGTCATTCTCACGGTCAGGCTCGCTTGAGGGGCTGCCCATCATAAACTCTCCGGGTGGTATGTAAGCAAACTGCATATTAGGCAAAGAACCATCAATGAGGTCTCCTGCCTGCGGTTCTCGCTGAGTAACAACCGGAGGAGAAGGTTCTGGTGCAGGTGTAGGCTCAGGTTGTTTGGCAGGTTTTGATTGCTCCACAGTTGATGACACAGGCTCAGTTGACACGGAAGATTGATAGCTCTGCTTTTTTCCTCCCATAGAATACGCAATAAAAATCCCTGCTACTACAACAAGCCCAATAACAACCCACTTGAGCATTGAACTTTTTTGTTGAGGCGGCTGTGTAGGAAATGGAAGTGGTGGTACTGACGTTGATGATTGGGAAATCGGCGGTATCGGCTGTGGAGTTGGACGATATGGCGGTTCAGGTGTTTGAAATTCCGGTTCAGGCTGTAACGGTGGTGGTGGCGATTGAAAATTAGGTGGCGGTTGAGACGATGACGATTCAGAAAGATTCAACAGCATATCTTGAAACTGACGCACTGATTGGGGACGCTCTGAAGGCTCTGTGGATAATGCCTGAAGCACTGCATTGGTAAATCCAAAGGATACACTGACTATTCTATCAGGTGGAATAAGATCATCGTCATCTTTCCGCTCAATAGCTTCAGGTGGAGTTTTTCCTGTTACCATTCTATAAAGCGTTGCTGCACAAGCATAAATGTCTGTCCAAGTTCCCTGTCTGCCCTTGCGGTGATACTGCTCATACGGTGCATATCCGGGGGTCAGAACCACTGATAAACTCCTGCTTCTCTCTCCCATTGCAAATCTTGCTGCCCCAAAATCAAGCAGTATCGGAAGACCTCCCTGTGTCAGATAGATGTTCTGAGGTTTTATATCCCTGTGCAAAAATCCCTTTTCATGCACTTCCCGCAATCCGTCTAAAATCGGCATCATTATATCAACAGCAAGTTTTTCAGGTATTCTGCCGCCTTTTTCAACCAGATAGCTTTCCAATGACATGCCACTATAATAATTCATCACAAGATAGGCTGTATTGTTTGCCTCAAAAAAAGTCCGAACACTTACCACGCTTGCATGGTTAAATTTTGCAAGCGTTCTTGCTTCCATTAAAAAGGCTTCAAGACCATACTTAAATATCTCTCCATCTTCGTTTGAATGGACAACTACTGTTGTTTGGTCTGTATCACGTCCTGCATTATCTCTTGGCAGATACTCCTTGATTGCCACCATTGTCTCAAGGCGGGTATCCCAACCAAGATAGGTGATGCCGAATCCTCCGGGCTTTCCAAGCACTTTGCCAACAACATATTGATCTGCTAAAAGAGTTCTGTGTTTTAAAATCAGCGGGCTTCTTCGCTCGCTTTCATCATAACCGCATATTGGGCATACAGGACTTGAGGTTTTCTTGTCCGCCATGCAGCCCATGCACATATTTTCTGGGTTCACTGTTTATCCTCCATAATTAGAAGTTTTAGATATATTTTGAAGATATAATCCATTTACTATCTTTACCATGCTACATTGCTGCTGCAAATGTTCAAAATACTTTTTTTTGTTGCATGGCATTATAAAACTCTGGTAATAAAATGTTAAATAATTATCATAAATCTTAATACATAAAGTGAATATAAAATCAATAAAAGCATTTCAGCACTTCAGACACTTGCCATGCAATGTCTTAATCTCATGCCCAATTAAAAGTTGTCAAATTCATGCCAATGAGCTATATCTGCACACCTTCCAAATTTTGACGAAGAATATATAAACATGACTTTCCCTTAGGAGATTTCATTGAACCTGCTAAGAACCATTAAAACAGGTGATGATTTAAAAAAACTTTCTAAAAACCAACTTCCTGCACTTGCAAAGGAGATTAGAGAGAGGATTATCTCTGTTGTTTCTAAAAATGGAGGACACCTTGCCTCAAGCTTAGGTGTTGTTGAGCTGACCATTGCAATTCACTATGTATTTAACATTCCGTCAGATAGTTTAGTATGGGACGTGGGACATCAAGCATACACACATAAATTATTGACGGGCAGAGATGATCGTTTTGACTCTTTAAGGAAATTTAAAGGAATCTCTGGCTTTACAAAAAGAAGCGAAAGCCTGTGCGATGCCTTTACCGTGGGGCATAGCAGCACCTCAATTTCAGCAGGGCTTGGAATATCAGTTGCAAAGCATCTAAAAAAGGATAATTCAAAAGTAATCTCAGTTATTGGTGATGGCTCAATGACCGCGGGTCTTGCTTACGAAGGTCTTAACCAAGCTGGTGATTCGAAGAGAGATTTAATTGTAATCTTAAATGACAACGATATGTCAATAGCCCCAAATGTTGGTGCTTTATCCTCTTTTTTAAGCCGAACGCTGTCTGCAAATTATTTGCAAAGTATGAAAAAAGATTTTGGAGCATTTCTTAAATCTCTGCCCGGAATTGGGGACGATATTTATCGTATTGCCAAAAAATCAGAGAACTCTTTTAAGACCTTTGTAACTCCGGGTATGCTTTTTGAGGCATTTAATTTTGACTATTTTGGACCTATTGACGGGCATAGGCTTAACCATCTTATTGATATAATGGAGAATATAAAGCATCTAAATGAGCCTGTATTACTTCATGTTACAACAAAAAAAGGCAAAGGTTATGAGCCGGCAGAGAAAAATCCTGTCTATTTTCATGGCGTAAGCTCATTTGATATAACTACTGGGTGTAGCAGCACAAATAGTAATAACTCATTAAAAGCGGATCAAAGTTTAAATACATCTGCTAATACTTTAAACGATAAAAATCTTATTTTGCCCTACCCTATTCCCACCTATACAGATGTTTTTGGCAAAACAATGGTTGATTTGGCTAAACAAGATAACAAAGTTGTAGCCATAACTGCTGCAATGCCAGAAGGCACAGGTCTTGCACAATTTGCAAAAAGATTTCCAGAGCGTTTCTTTGACGTTGGTATTGCTGAACAGCACGCTGTAACTTTTGCTGCTGGTATGGCTTCACAAGGAATGAAGCCAGTAGTTGCAATCTATTCCACATTTATGCAGCGAGCTTATGACCAAATTTTGCATGATGTCTGCATTGATTCCCACCATGTTGTTTTTGCATTGGATAGAGGTGGTATTGTGGGTGAAGATGGTCCAACTCATCATGGTCTATTTGATTACTCATTTTTACGAAGCATTCCCAATATGACTATCATGGCACCTAAAGATGAGAATGAGCTTGCATTAATGTTAAAAAAAGCCATTGATTATAAAGGACCTATTGCAATTCGTTATCCAAGAGGCAGAGGAGAAGGTCTTGTCAATTATTGTGCTAAAGATTCTACAGCAGAACACTCTTTTACAGGCTTAAATTCTAATAAAAATCCGATTCAAAAGACAAAAGAGATTCAAATTGGCAAAGCAGAGCTTTTGCAAGATGGAAAAGATATTTTGATTTTGGCATCAGGCAGAACGGTTCAAGAGGCTATTAAAGCAATTGACGAAATAGAACGAAGCCAAAAAAATATATCAATAGCTCTTGTAAATGCAAGGTTCATAAAGCCACTTGATTCAGGACTAATCCTTAATTTAGCATCAAAAATTCACAATATCATTACAGTAGAGGAGCATGTTCTTGATGGTGGATTTGGAAGTGCTGTTTTGGAACTTCTTGTAGATAATGGGATTTTTAGTAAAGGATTTAATTATAAAGTTAAAAGAATTGGCATAAAGGATAAGTTTGTGGAGCATGGATCACAAAATATTTTAAGGTCAGAATACAAGGTCGATTCAGCGGCGATTTTGGAGAGTGTTATGGAGATGGTTGAATAGACGATTTAACCTAAAAGGAGTTATATGTCAGATAAAGATATTTTTTTTATCAAGTTACGAGAATTTGTAAAAACACTTAAACAAGAAGTAAGCTCTGAAGATGGTCAATGGACAATAAAAGGGTTTATAGATATTTATAAAAATGTTTATACAATTTCATCTGACACCAAAATAGTATCAAAAATATTAGAAATTCACCTATTTCCTAAAATTTTAAAGTTTTCACAAGATATCGGATATAATATTGTTTTGGCTGACCATCAAAATTACTATCCAGATTTATCATTTGTGAAATCTGATAATCAATCAATTAAATTTGCAGTAGATTTCAAAACAACATACAGAACTCCATCAAAGCCTCATTTATGTAACGGTTTTACACTTGGTTCTCATGGCAAATATTTTGAGAATCGAACGAGTAATAAAAATATTCAATTCCCTTATGGGTCATATTCCGGACATTTCTGCTTAGGAATTATTTACGATCGAGTTGACAGCTCATCAATTGATGAAACAAAAACTCACAATATAGATGAATTGATATCAATCAGTTCTGTTATTAAAAATATTCAGTTCTTTGTTACAGAAAAATGGAAAATCGCAAGCGATAAAGGTGGTAGTGGAAACACCGCTAACATTGGAAGCATAAAAAACATTAATAATATCATCAATGGTAATGGTATGTTTTCAAAATTGGGTGAGTCTTGGTTTGATGAATACTGGATGAATTACAAAAAGATCAACATTCCAGATAATAAACTTGGAAGTAGAAAAATATTAAATCTAAAAGAGTTTGTTGAATATAAAGGTGGAGATGTTTCGTTAATTGTTGATAAAGGAGATGCAGAAGAGTGATTTTCAAAACTTATGTCCCTCCTATTAAATCTCAAGGGATAAAAACAAAATTAATACCTTGGATTAAAAGTATTATCTCTGATGATTTTAAGGGGACTTGGGTTGAGCCATTTATGGGAACTGGGGCTGTAGCATTTAATGTCGCACCTAAAAGAGCTATTCTATCTGATACCAACCCTCATTTAATTAATTTTTACTCTCAAATAGCATCTAATAAAATAACTCCCGAAATTGTTAAATCATTTTTGCAAAAAGAGGGCAAATTGCTTTTAGGGAAAGGTGAAGATCACTATTATTTTATTAGAGATAGATTCAATAAAGAACACGAACCTTTAGACTTTCTGTTTTTGAATCGAGCAGGTTTTAATGGAATGATTAGATTTAATCGTAAGGGAGGATTCAATATTCCTTTTTGTAGAAAACCAGAGCGTTTTGCCCAAGCATATATTACAAAAATAACTAACCAAATTGCTTGGGTGTCAAATACAATTGCCTGCGGTAAATACCAGTTTATCTGCCAAGATTTTAAAGAGTCTATAAAAATGGCAGCTAAAAATGATATTATCTATTCTGATCCACCTTATATAGAAAGGCATGTTGATTATTTTAATGGCTGGAATGAAAAACATGAGACCGAACTTTACACTTATTTATCCAATTTTGATGGGCATTTCATTTTATCAACTTGGCATCACAATGATTACAGAGAAAATGAATATATCAAAACCCTTTGGTCTGATTTTCATATTTTGACCAAAGATCATTTTTATCATGTTGGCGGAAACGAAAAAAATCGTAATCCAATGGTAGAAGCACTAATTACAAATTTCATACCGATTAGTAAAGTTTATGAGTTTCCAAAACCTATTCAATATGAATTGCTTGAAAAACAGAGAATATACAGTTGAATAAATCACCCAAAATAAGGCTTGACTCTCTTTTGGTAGAAAAAGGGCTGGTACAATCCCGTGAAAGAGCAAAATCTCTTATTATGGCTGGCAATGTGCTTATAGATGGTTTTGTTATTGACAAGGTTGGCGTTAAAGTTAAAAGTGATGCCGTTATTTCAATAAAAGGAGAAGATATTCCTTATGTCAGCCGTGGAGGGCTAAAACTTGCCAAAGCTCTTTCCCATCTTAGCATTGATGTAAATGGCATGACCTGCCTTGATATTGGTGCATCAACTGGTGGTTTTACTGATTGCCTTCTTCAAGCAGGTGCAGATAAAGTATATGCCGTTGACGTTGGATATGGACAGATAGATTGGTCTTTAAGGCAAAATCCAAAAGTTGTTGTAATTGAGCGGACAAATATCCGTTACATGCCTTACGAAATTATTGGTCAGAGTGTTGACTTAATAACTATTGACACATCATTCATATCATTAAAATTAGTAGTTCCAGCCGCTGAAAAATTTATGAATGCTAAAACTCTAACCCTTGCATTGATAAAACCTCAATTTGAAGCTGGTAAAGAGAAAATTGGTAAAGGCGGGGTTGTTCGTGATCCTGTTTTGAGAGAGGAAATTGTAAAAGAGGTTGAACTCTTTTTTAAACAAAGAGGTTATGAGACAGGCGAAATTATCGAGTCTCCTATCAAAGGACCAAAAGGAAATGTTGAATTTATAATATCTATGAGATATTTAAACACAGTTTAAACAGATAACAACACCAAATATAGGCATGAATTCTTCAATCTTAAACTATTTAATTCAAAAGGAGCTGTAATGACTGAACAAATTGCAAAAATGAGAAATATCGCTCTGGCGGGTCACGGAGGGGCGGGTAAAACTTCTTTGGCTGAGGCAATGCTTTTTAAAGCTGGTGTAATCAATCGCTTTGGAAAGGTGGAAGAGGGCAATACTGCTATGGATTTTCAGCCTGAAGAAGTTAGAAAACAGCAAAGTGTTAGCACCTCTTTCCATAAATACGCATGGAAAAAACATGATGTATCTCTCATGGATACACCAGGAGATCAAAACTTTGTCTCTGCTGCTGTAACCTGTATTCCTGGGGCAGATTGTGTCATTCTGGTGATTGATGGTGTTGATGGTCCAAGTGCCATGACTGAGGTTGTCTCTAATTGTGTTGATAAATACAATATCCCCTCTGTGCTATTTATTAATAAAATGGATAAAGAGAGGGCAAGTGTTCAAGTATCAACTGAAGCATGTGAAAAAAATCTTAAGAAAAAAGCAATCATTGTTCAACTACCAATTGGTTCAGATGCCAATTTTAAAGGTATTGTAGATATAATTTCAGGTAAAGCCTATATTTATGGCAGCGATGGTAAATCCCAAGTAACTGAAGTCCCTGATGATATGGTAGATGATGTTGAATCTGCCCGTGCCTCTTTTGTTGAAAATATTGCAGAACTTGATGACACATTGCTTGAGAAATATCTTGAAGGAGAGACTTTATCTGAAGCTGATCTTATTGCAACGTTTAGAAAGGGGATTCTTGCTGGCGAATTTTCTCCTGTTCTTTGTGGCTCTGCTACTAAGCTGATAGGCATTGACCTTCTTTTTGATTTTATCAATAACGCCCTACCCTCCCCGCTTGATCGCGGCTCTTGGATTGCTAAAGATAAAAATGGCGAAGAGTTTGAAATTGAGCCAAATCCAGATGCTCCGTTCTATGGGTTTGTATTTAACACAATTGTTGATGCTTATGCAGGAAGACTCTCTGTATTTAGGGTTATCTCAGGCAAACTTGGCAAAGAGGGAAATTTTATCAATGTAAACAAAGACACTAAAGAGAGATATACCCAACTTCTTGAAATTCTTGGCAAAGAGCAAAAACCTATTACAGAAGCTCTGCCAGGTGCAATTGTTGCTGTGGCAAAACTTAAAGAGACATTTACAGGAGATACTATAAGTGGCGATAAATATATCACATTTGAAGCCCCTACCCCAATGCCGCCTGTTATATCTTTTGCTGTTTCATCAAAGAACAAAGGAGAGGAAGATAAAGTTCACGGAGCTTTAAGGAAAATAATGGAAGAAGATACTGGGCTTCAATTAAAGCGTGAACTTGAGACTAACGAGACCATTCTTTCTGGTCGTGGATTGGTTCATATTGAGACCACAATTGAAAAAATTAAACGCAAATTCAATGTTGATATGGAGATAAACACTCCAAAAGTGCCATACAGAGAGACATTTAAGAAAAAAATCAGAGTTCAAGGAAGACACAAAAAGCAATCTGGCGGTCATGGTCAGTTTGGAGATTGCTGGATTGTTCTTGAACCCGGTCCAAAAGGCAGCGGATTTGAGTTTATTGATAAGATTGTTGGAGGCTCTATTCCTAAAACATATATTCCAGCAGTTGAAAAAGGTGTTGTTGAAGCCTCACAAAAGGGTATTCTTGCTGGATTCCCATGCGTTGACTTTAAGGTTACAGTTGACGATGGAAGCTATCACTCTGTTGACTCTTCTGAAATGGCGTTTAAACTTGCTGGTTCAATAGCGTTCAAAAAAGCGGCTGAACAAGCTGGAGCAACTTTGCTTGAACCTATAATGAAAATCTCAATTGTTGTGCCTGATGAATTTACCGGCGATATTATGGGCGATCTAAACTCAAGACGCGGTAGGGTTTTGGGTATGGATACTGAAGGAACAAAGCAGGTTATCAATGCACATGTTCCAATGGCAGAAATTTTAAGATATGCTCCAGATATTCGTTCAATGACAGGAGGACGCGGCACATTTACACTTGAGTTTGATCATTATGATGAAGTTCCAAGCGATCTTGCTGGCAAAGTGATTGAAAAAATAAAGGCAGAGAGAGAAGAATAAAGGAGAAGCTATGACAACAACGGCTGATGCAGTTCAATCTGTAGAGTTAACAAAAGCTAAAGATGGTAATATGCTCGCAAATAAATGTGCCTCAACTGGAATGGTAGGCTCTTTAGGTGCAACAGTTTTATCTGGAATAAGTCAAGGAAAGGTAGCTCATTTAATACACCCATGGGCTGGAATTGCATTTGTTGGTTTTGCACTCTGGCACACATACCTAAAGTCTAAAGAAAAATAGGTATCTTAAAAGTTAGTAAGGAATAAAAATTTAATAATGCCCGAAATTATACCCAGCAAGGTTATAGTTTCCAATAGTAGGGTTTAACCATGGTTAAACCCTACTAAAATGGTGTATTAACTTCCAATTCCTAATTCTAATAAATTGAGGTTTGCCGAGTCAAACCATCTAATATATCCCACCATTTACACCCAGAACCTGCCCCGTTATGTATGAAGCCTCATCTGAACATAAAAATATAACAGCTAAAGCAACATCTTCAGGTTTACCAACTCTTTTAGCTGGTATTGATTTTACAATCTCATCAAGTGCAAGCCCATCTATCATATCGGTCTCAATAAATCCCGGGGCAACAGCATTTACTGTAATATTTCGAGAAGCTACCTCTTTTGCAAGTGCTTTTGTAGCACCAATAAGACCAGCTTTTGACGCAGAATAACTAACCTGCCCCGCAACTCCAATCTGCCCTGATGTTGATGTTATATTTACTATTCTGCCAAATTGCTGTTTTATCATATTTTTAACAACCAATCTTGTTACATTGTAAAACCCTGTTAAGTTGGTATTTATAACAGAATCCCAGCTTGTCTTTTTCATCATAACCATAAGTTTGTCATCTTTAATGCCTGCATTGTTAATTAGAATATCAATTTTGCCATGCTTTTCTATTATTAATTTCACAGCAGCTTCAGATTGAGCCTGATCAGCAACATCAAATTGAATTAGCTCTCCCCTACCCTGTCTCTCTTCTATAATTTTTAATGTTTGAGTTGCGGCATCTTTATTGCATCTATAGTTGAGATAAACATATTTTCCTGTTTCTGATAGAGCAATCGCAATTGCCCGACCTATTCCTCTTCCAGCCCCTGTTACAAGGGCGATTTGATTGTGTGTCATATTTTGTCCTTATATAACTAAATTTGTCAGATAGTCCTGAAACAAAATGATGTTTTTTAAAGATTCCAGAGTCTGAATCAGGATACCCAAGATAAAAGGATAAAGCATGATAACCTATCCTTAATATCCGTTAATCCTGATCATCTTGATTCAGACAGCAAAAAAATTATCATCATTTAAATTCATCACTACCTTATTGTTATTATAATACTAACTTGACTTTATGAATCTAATAAGTTTTTATATCAGAGATTCATAAATTAACAAAAATTTATTCTAATGAAAAAAAGATTGCAAAAAATTTTAAGTTTTCTCCAAACTAACCGAATTAAGATATGTAAGACCAATATTTAGGTATTTATAGAGTCCCCCCTGTTATTTGGGTGTGGTACCCGCTGGGCGGCTCTTTTTAATTATTTTTGATTTAACTTCACCAAATAAAAGGGGGTAACATCATGGCGACAATAACTAAAACCACAGACGTGTCAGCATTAACAACTGAAGAGATATCTACATTAGTAAAAAGCGATATATCTAAACTAACTGCGGAACAGACAGCAGCATTAACTACTGACCAAATTCAGGCATTATCTACATCAGCAGTAGCAGGTTTTTCTAAAAAACAATTTGACGGCATGGAAACCGAAGATTTTGCCGCACTCACAGGTGAGCAAATTGCAGTATTAACTAACACTCAAGTAAAAGCTCTACCAACTTCACTTGTAGCAGCATTTACTACATCTCAAATTTCTGAATTATCAGTAAAAGCAGTTACAGGTTTCACATCAACACAAATTGCAGCAATGCAGACAGAAGATTTAGTAAAAATATCAACTGCACAGCTCGTCAAAATGACAGCAACACAGTTAAAAGGATTAACAACAGAGCAGGTAGCTGCTTTGGAAAATGATCAAGTAGCATCTTTAAGTGCTACTCAATTTAAAGGGCTTTTGCCAGAACAAATAACAGCTTTAACCACTGAACAAATACCTTCTATAACTCCAGCAGCAATAGCTTCAATGACATCAAGTCAATTTCAAGCAATGGAGACAGCTGACTTTGCGAAATTGGACGGCTCTCAATTTGCTGCATTAAAAGCAACACAGTTAAAAGGACTAACAACAGCACTTGTTAATAATTTAACCGCTGATCAATTAGCAGCAATTACATCTACACAGATAAAAGGTTTTTCTGTAGAACAGATTGCTGCATTAAATGCTACAACAATAACATCACTTAGCAACTCTGCATTAGGTGGATTGAGTGCTAAACAGATTGCTGGTATGGAGACAACTGACGTTGCAGCACTATCAGTTGAGCAAGTTGCTTCATTAAAAGCAACTCAAATAAAAGGTTTTACGTCAGAGCAAATTGCAGCTTTAACATCTGATCAGTTAGCTGGATTGGGAACAGCAGCACTTGCAGTGCTTAGCACAACTCAAATTGCAGCAATAGAGACAGGCGATCTTAATGATCTTACTACAGCTCAGCTTGCTTCATTAAAAGCAACCCAAATAAAAGGGTTGACAACAGAGCAGATTCCAGCACTTACAACTGATCAGGTTGCAGCAATAACATCTGCACAAGTTAAAGGGCTAACAACTGCCCAGATCGTTGCTCTTGACTCAAATCAGGTTGCAGCTCTTAGCACAGCAGCAATAGGAGGATTAACCACAGCACAAATTGCAGCTATAGAAACTGCTGATTTTGATGCTTTAACTACAGCACAGCTTGCGGTATTGAAAGCAGCACAAGTTAAAGGAATTACATCTGGACAGATGGCAGCATTAACATCTGATCAAGCCGCTGGTTTAACTACAACAATATTGTCATCACTTAGCACAACACAGCTTGCAAACATGACAAGCACAACATTTAATGCTTTAACAAGCACTCAAATTGGCTCATTGAAAGCAACTAACATAACTGGTTTGACATCAACTCAAATAGCAAATATGTCCCCAGATTATATTGCAGCACTTAGCACAGCACAGATTGCAGCTCTTACATCAACTCAAATTGACGGATTTACAACTAACCAAATTGAAGCATTAACAACAAACCAAATATCAAAGCTTAGCACTGCAGCAGTTGCATCACTTAGTGATACACAGATAGCTAAGATAGAAACCGTTGATCTTGCTAAAATGACTACAGCTCAAATTGCAAAAATAGCTACTGATGTTATTGATAATCTTACTTCTGATCAAATTGCAGCTCTTACAACTGCACAAATTGCGGCTTTAACTACAGTGCAAGTTGGACAGATAACTGCTACTCAAGTCGATGCTTTAACTACAGCTCAAGTTGCAGCATTAACAACATCTCAAATGCCACAATTTACAGCAACAGCAATTGCATCACTTGACTCTACACAACTTGGAGCAGTTCAAGCGGCTGATTTTGCAAAATTGACCACAGATCACATAGCAGCATTGACTACTGATGCTTTAGCAGGCGTTACATCTGCCCAACTTGCGGCAATGTCAACTACCTCTTTTGCAAAACTTGATTCAACCCAGCTTCCAGCACTGCCGGCAGCAGCAATGGAAGGAGTTACATCAACACAGATTGACACTTTAGATGCTACAGAAACTGCTCTAATAACTTCAGCTCAAGCTGCCAAACTAAGCACAGCAGCTATAGGTTCGCTTGACTCTACACAACTTCAAGCTCTTACTACAACAGCGGTAGAGGCATTAACAACATCGCAGGTATCTAAACTGACTGCTACTCAACTTACAGCTTTATATACCCAGACAGCTCCAAATGGTTATACTAAATTAAACAATAGTATTGAAACTTCTCTTACAATAGCCGGAACTTCATCAGCAGATACTATTGTAGGTGGTGATGGTGTTCAAGTAGTTACAGCCGGTGAGGGAAATGACACTATAACAGGTGGTGCTGGTGCTGACGACATAACAGGCGGTGCTGGTGCTGATACATTCAACGTTGATGATGACACGGATCTTATTAAAGACCTTGGAACTGGTGCTGATGTTCTTATTTTAGATGAAGATGCTGATGGAGCAACAGTTACAGTAACAGGAGATTGGACAGCAACTTCAGCGTCAGCAAATAATCATGCAACTGCCCGCCCAGCTTTAACTGGTAATTTCGACATCAATGTTGCAGCAGCAACTGGTGTTAGTGGTTGGGATATAACTGCCAGCGGGGCAGCAGGATATACTTTGGTTGGTTCAGTTAAAACTGATTCGATTACAGGTGGTACGGGTAAAGATACTATTACAGGCAGCGGTGGTGCTGATACTTTAGTTGGTGCTGCTGAGGATGATACAATAACTCTGAAAGATTTTGCGACTACAACTACAAACGTTAAGGTTGATGCTGCTGGTGATGATGATATAGTAACAGTATCTGCTGCCCAAACAGGGTGGAATACCGCTGATAGTATTATCGGTGGTGCCGGCACGGGTGATGAATTGATATTGCTTGCTGGTGGTAGTGTAGCAATAACAGACATGACAAATTTGGCAGGTTTTGAGACTTATACATTTGGATCACCATATTCATATACTATAACTTCTACAGTAACAGCTCTGCATACAACTGGTGGTGGCACTGTTACTTTTGATGCTTCAGCATTAACGAGTGGTAAGCTGACATTGGATCTTAGTTCTTTAAGTACAGATAAAGCATCTGTAACTGGTGGTGCTGGGAATGATACTATAACTGGTGGTGGACTTGCGGCTGGAGATACCATTAAAGGTGAAGCTGGTAATGACTCAATTTCAGGTGGTGCGGGGACTGATAGTCTTGTTGGTGGTGCTGGTAATGATACCTTTACAGGTGGTGCTGCGGCTGATACATTCGTTGTAGATGCTGGAACAGATACCATAACAGACCTTGGACTTGCTGCTGATATTGATGTTCTCATTGTGTCTTCTGGAGCTACTGTTGTTGCTACAGCAGGTGGAGATTGGACAGCAGGTGGAACTTCAAGTAATGCAGGCACAGCGACTATTATTGCTGATGGTAATGATATTGATCTAACTACGGCTGTTGGAACAGTTGGATGGACGATAACAAATGATGGCAATGCTGCTGCTGCTACTTTGACAGGTGATGCTAATGCAGATATTATTATAGCTGGTGATGCTGGTGCTGGAGACACAATTGCTGGTGCTGCTGGTAATGATACAATAACTGGTGGAACAGGAACGGATAGTATTACTGCTGGGGCGGGTGATGACTCAATTATTATTACTGAAAGTGTTGATGCAGCCGATACAATCGTAATTGGAGCTTTTGCCACTAATGGCGTGGATACTATAACTGGTTTTACGGCAGGTGCTACTGCTACCGATTCCATTGATTTTACGGCTGCTGGTGTAATGTTGAATACAGGCACAGCGGCTCTACTATCAATTACAGCCGGAACTACGGCTGGTGCTGGTGATGATAATATTCTAATTATTGCTGCGTCCTATAAAAAATATGACTCTTTAGCAGAATTGAATGCGGACACTGCATTAGATACTGGTACAGCTACTTTTGGTTCTGGTATTGCTGGTGCTGGTGCTAATATTATCCTTGGTTGGCAAGACTCTGCTGGTGCTACTCACTTTGGTTATGCTGTTATTGATAACACTGGAGGTATCTCTGGTAGTGTAACCGAGCTTGTCAAAGTTGTCGGCGTAGCAGCTGCTACTTTTAATGTTAATGATTTTGCAATCTAATCTACTTTGTAATAATAACTAGAATAACAAAACCTCACCTTTCGTGTTAAACGGGGGTGGGGTTTTTTATTTGCTGCGGTTGTCTGAATCAGGATGGTCAGGATAAAAGGATTTTTCAGGATTGGGTTTATCCTGCCCTATCCTTCTATCTTGGGTATCCTGATTCTGAATTTTGATGCTGTTTGAATCACGGATTGCTGCTGATTACAGGATTTAACGGATTAAAAGTGGAATCGGTGCAATCAGGTTAATCGGTGATTCAAACAAAGGGCTAATTTTGAACATTCAGCCACTCTTTTTCAAGGGAATCATACTGGGATTGAAGTTCACTTATGTTTTTTGCCAGCAGTTCAGTTTTTATTGATACCGTCTTTTTGAGTATTTGCTGGAGTAACTGTATTTTTCCTATGAGTTCTCCTTTTTTTTCTCCTTTTTTCTCTCCTTTTTTCTCTCCTTCTTGAAATCCTTTTTCTTTTCCTAACATAAACTGTGCGTGAAACTCAGGAGGAAAATGGTCTTTAAGAAACATCTCATGTGTGTATGGCATATTAACCCCCTCTAATGAATAGTGGTTATAAAGTTCATTTATGTATGAGCTGACTTTTTTTAAGAGCCAGCCATCTTTTTTAAGTCTTTCAGTGCTTTTTATTATCTGTTCTGTTTTATTGGAAAACAGCCCTAAAATTGGGTGGTCAAAGTTATTTGTAATAATGAAGCGGACAGGCGTAAACACCTTAAAATCATAAATCCTGTTTTCTGTAATGCACTCCAAAAACTTTGTATTTTTGTATCTGCTGAAGAGCTTTTCTGGAAAATGGTGCGTTACGGCATAGAGATTTATCTTCTCTTCTTTATCCTCAAGATTGTTCATCTTTTTGTAATTTGTGAAGTGTCCGTAAAACTCCTCAATTGCTGTCTGGTTAAATGACTCGTTGAAAGATTTGAAGGATATGAGATTATGCAGATTTAAGTTTTCAAATCCTTCATAGTAATCGGGGTTTACGCCATCAAAATTTATCGGCTCATCTTCTAATTTAGTTACAACAACCATATCAAGCAGCTGTGATTTTAAGGAAAGGTCAAACTCAACGGTTACTTCGCACTTAAGCCTCTCAAAAAGAGGAGCAATCATTAAACCCCAAAGCCTGTGCCAGTTTGTTTTGTTCTCTTTATCTGTGTTGTTTGTATTTGTGTTATTTTTCATAGCTGTAATTTAAGCAGAGCGGGGATATTTTGCAAGGGAAAAGAGAGGGTGTTGTCTGAATAAGGATAGTCAAGATATAAGGATTTTTAAGGATTGTGGGTTTATCCTGCCTTATCCTTTTATCTTGGGTATCCTTATTCTGAATTTTAATGGTGTTTGTGAACTTTTACTCTTGGATAAAACAAAAAGCCACCTTTCCGTGCTAATCGGGGATTAAGCCTTTACTAAAGTCTTTGGATTATATACAAAAAAGTAGGAACTCGACTTAAAGTTTTAAGCCTATTAAATTCAAAAAGCACTTCACGAGAAGGTTTGTTGATACGAAGTGGAGAGAGATAAACAGTACCCTTTGTCTTAGGTTTATTGATTTTTTCCCGTACAAGCCCTAAAAATGATGGATAATGACCTTTTGGAAGATTCTCGTCCATAATAAAATTTGCTGTGATTTCAATGTTGTTCAAAAGTGCATTTAATCTCTGAATCTCCATAAAAGCCTCTTCAACCATTGATGAAGTAAGCGGCTTTCCTATAAAATCAAGAGTCTCTTGATCTGCTGATTCAAGCCCAATATTTATATATGTTTTATATGGCAAACTATTAAGAGCTTTGAAAAGTTCAAAATCACAATTCATAAGAGAGTCAACACTACCAAACATAAAGAGATTGCAGCTTTTTATATAAGATTTCTCAAACTCAAAAGAGCTGTAAGCAGCTTTAGCAGCAGATATTATTGTCTCTTTATCTGAATTTAGAGCATCGTGATCTCCAAGGAAAATAGAATTATAATTAAGAATGTCCCTGCCATATATATTTTTTAATTTTTCAATCTGTTCGCTTATCTCTCCATCACTTCTAACTGCAAAAGGTTTGTCAGATTTGACACGGCAAAATCTACATTTATATAAACACCCATCAGATATAATTAACGGTATTATATCATAATCAACGTGGCGGGCGTCAGGTGGCATAACTGTTATTCTTCCGCCTGATGTGTCAAATAGATAATCTGCTTTTTTCTGGAGGTTTTCAGAGTTATTTGTCAACGCAGATTCAAGAAAATTTATAAAATTTTCTTTATCTGCCAATAACTTTATACTGTCTGATCTTATACTATCTAATGATTTGTAGATAATTTCCTGCCATGATGAAATTATCTTATTAATTGAGGGTTCATTAAGTGGCTTACCACCAATTAATGAATTTGTTGGATATGGAAGGTTAGGAAGATAATACTCACCAATAGCTTCAAAGACCCCTGTATAGCCGCCTGTTGAGTAATATATCCAATCATTGCCCATTGATCGCTTAAGCCATTCAGAAGGCTGAATCCAATCTCTACCTTTACCCTTTGCCCTTACGATCTCATGGTTTAGGTTAAATTGCAGTATGGCATCAGAGGTCTCGATTTCAGAATAGATGCCATACTTTAATGGAAAACTAATTTTTGTATATTCATCTGCACCTCTTTTGTTTAAGGTAATTTTACAATAAGAGGTTGACAACTGGCTTGCAGCACTACCAATAGAGATAGGTTGTGAACCAGTTGATAATGAGTTTTCTGCTAATAAGGAGTTAAACAACATTTAAAATTTTTTGATTAAACTTTTTTAAATTATTTTGGGTAGCTTAGATAATTTGATGAAATTCATTTGGGAGTGTACCATCTAAGTTAGAGGAACACTCCCAAATGAAATGCACTCAATTTATTTTGAGTATTGAGTTCTTAAAACTTTTTTATCTAATTTTCCAACACCTGTTTTTGCAATTGTATCTACAAAGATTATTCTATCTGGGATTCCATATTTGGGAATATTGCCGCTTTCAAATTCATTTACAAACAGCTTCTTTATATCTTGCTCCAAATCCTGACCTTTATAAGCCTCTTTTAAAACTGCCAAAACAACTGGACGCTCTCCCCATTTATCATCAGGAACACCAATTGCGGCAGCTTCACTAACAGCAGGGTGCTGGCTTATTATATCTTCAAGTGTTAGAGATGAAATCCACTCACCACCAGTTTTGATAACATCTTTTAGCCTGTCTGTGATTTTAAGATACCCCTCTTCATCAATATAGCCAACATCACCAGTGTGAAGCCAGCCATCAAACCAAAGTTCTTCGCTCTTTTCTGGATTATGCAAATATCCTTGTGTAAGCCAAGGAGTTCTTGCCACAACTTCACCAGTATGAACTCCATCATGCGGAACAGGATTGCCAAGAGGGTCAACAATCTCAATATCAACCATTGGAATTGGAAGACCTGTTTTGCACCTAATATCAATTTGTTTTTCTTCGTCCCAATCATACATGTGAGGTTTCAAGTGGGCAACAGTAAGAACTGGGCATGTTTCAGACATTCCATAAGCTGTGTAAAGGTTAATTTTTGCATTAAGACCAGCTTTACAAAGACCGCGTGGAAGAGCTGAACCTCCAATAACAACCTTCCAGTTTGAAAGATCAACCTTGCTGATAACAGGAGAGTTGACAAGCATGTGGATAATAGTTGGAACGCAGTGAGAAAAAGTTACCTTTTGACCAACAACAAGTTTTAAAATCATCTCTGGTTCATATCTTCCCGGATATACCTGCTTATTGCCAAGCATTGTAAATAGATATGGCATTCCCCAAGCATGAACATGAAACATTGGAGTAAGCGGCATATAGACATCTTTAGATGTCATAACAGCTTGAGAATCAATTGCACAAAGTCCTGTCATCAAGCCATAAGTATGAAGAACAAGCTGTCTGTGGCTAAAATATACACCTTTTGGATTTCCAGTTGTGCCTGAAGTGTAAAATGTTGTTGCTCTTGCATTTTCATCAAAATCTGGAAAGTTATAGGTGTCATCAGAATCTTTTAAAATATCTTCATAAACTCCATCAAATTGAATTGAAGTTTGTGGCTCTTTGTCAGTCTCTTTAATAAGAATTATCTTCTTGACCGTCTCCATTTTGTCTTTGATAGGCTCAAGCAGAGGCAAAAGTTCAGAGTTGACCAAAATCACATCATCTTCAGCATGGTTGATAGTGTATAAAATCTGCTCAGGGGATAGCCTTATATGAACAGTGTGAAGAATTGCACCCATCATGGGAACTGCAAAATAGCACTCAAGATAACGGTGGCTATCAAAATCCATAACAGCTACTGTATCACCCTGCTTTACACCAAGAGATTCAAGGGCATTTGCAAGTTTTGCAACCCTTTTGTGAAAATCCCGATAGGTGTACGTCATCTGGTCTCTGTAAATTATCTCCTGATTTGGCGAACGAATCAGAGAATTTTTAAAGATGTTTTTGATTAACAGAGGATAAGTATAGGCTGACTCACATTTCTCAATGATTTTTACTCCCATAATGCGTTTTTCTCCTGTTTTGTAGTAAAATTAATAAGTTATTTATATTCCACTATTAGCTCAAACTTTTTCAAGTATGAACTCCTTTTGAACTTCACCGCCAATAATGTGTCTCTCAAAGACCTGTTTTGCCTTTACACTGTCCATCTTTTGATAAACTACTGGCTTTGAACTTCCTTTTATCTGAACAGTCATATTAGGTTCGCTATCGCATAGCCCAAGACATTGACCAGCTAACACTTTGATATCAGTTCTTTCAGATTCTGATTTTGCTTCAAGAACTGTTTTCATAACGTCTCTTGCCCCAGCCTTAATCCCGCACTCACCTATATGGACTGTTACTGTAACCGAAGCCTGACCGCTGCGTAGTGCCACAGTGTGTGAAGCCTTTTCTTTAATTTTTTTCAAATCTTCAATAGTCAGTTTTGCCATATCTTTAACCCGCCTATTTAATTTAGTTTGTTGTCATATTGAATTTAACCATGAATCATACATAGTTTTTAGTTTATTATTGTATTGAACTACACCATGAACTATACATAGTGTTGATTTATATAGAGTTGTAGTTGGATATATGAAAAATGAGCATCTTTTTAATAGCATAGAAATTGATATAATCGCAAAAAAAAAGATTTTATAGTTGGTAAATTCATACAGATAGAGTAATCAATAGAATTGATACATTGATAATTAATAATCGTTAAGAATTAGCAAATTTAAAATTGATTTAAGGGGAAATTAACATTGACACCTCAAGAGATAGAAAATTTAAGTTTTAGTATTATAGATAATGAAGCTCAAGATCATGGTTTTAATGTTCAAGAGTGGAAAATTGTTCAAAGAGTTATCCACACATCAGCAGATTTTGAATATATAAAAACCCTAAGATTTCACAAAGATGCAATATCGGCTGGAATAGATGCTATAAAACGTGGAGCAACTATAATTACAGACACCAATATGGCACAAGTAGGTATTAGAAAGGGTGAAATAGGTATGTTTGGAGGAGAGGTAAAGTGTTTTATTGCTGATAAAGATGTCTCTGAACAGGCAAAAAAAGAGGGAATTACAAGGGCAGTTGCTGCACTTGACAAATCTATTCAGATTATAAACAAAGGAATTTATGTAGTTGGTAACGCACCAACAGCACTGCTTCGCATTATTGAGCTTCTAAAAGATGGGATAATAAAACCCGCTCTTGTAATAGGACTTCCTGTTGGTTTTGTAAATGCTTCTGAATCTAAAGAGGCACTTATAAAACTTGACTACCCTTATATTTCAAACATAGGGAGAAAAGGTGGGTCAAATGTTGCGGCAAGCGTTGTAAATGCAATGGCTATTATGGCTGCTAACGGGTAAAATTGAAATTGATGTTTTTTTCTTTAATATCCTTCAAGCTCATATAATTAATTTGAATTAAACCTTAATTTTACCGGGTAAAAGAGTAATTTTGCCAGAGTTCCATTTGACAAATCAAATAAATGGTTTACAATAAAACCTACAAAGGTTGTCAATATACTATAAAAATATAAATTGAGGTTGCAATGATAATAACAAAAAAACGTGGCGATATTGTTAAAGAGTTTATAATAGAAAACGTGGGAAGCAACTCTGACGGGATAATAAATATTACTGCTAAAAAATTTGAAGTTTCGCGTCAGGCAGTAGCTAAACATATCAACCAGTTGGTATCACAAAATATATTAAATAAAGTAAAGATAGAGAGAACCGTTAAATACTTTCTTACAGCAAAGAGACAGTGGACAAAGACATTCACTATTTCTGAAAACAGCTCTGAAGATGTTGTTTGGAGAAATGAGATAAAACAACAGTTAGGACAATTACCAATTAATGTCCTAACTATATGGCAACATGGTTTTTCAGAGATGTTCAATAATGCTATAGATCACTCTGAAGGAACTCATATTACAGTACAAATTACACAAGATATTTACTCAACTACAATGGTGATGGCTGATAATGGAGTAGGTATTTTTACAAAAATTAAAGAAAACTTTGAATTGCTTGATGAACGCCACTCTGTTATTGAATTGACAAAAGGAAAACTTACAACTGACCCCAAAAATCATAGTGGAGAAGGCATTTTTTTTAGTTCTCGTATGTTCGATGAATATAGAATTACATCAGGAGAGGTTGTTTTATCTCACAAATACGGAACTGATGAAGATTGGATATTTCAAAATTCAAATCTGCAAAAAGGAACTGTTGTGTTTATGAAGCTAAAACATAACACAACAAGAACAGCTAAAGAGATATTTGACCAATTTTCTGATGAAAACTATGGATTTACAAAGACAATTGTGCCTGTCCGTCTTGCACAATATGGTGATGAACAGTTAGTTTCAAGATCGCAGGCAAAACGGTTACTTGCACGAATAGAAAAATTTAAAATAGTAATATTTAATTTTGGAGGTGTTGAATCAATAGGACAAGCATTTTCAGATGAAATATTCAGAGTTTTTGCAAATCAACATAAAACTATTGAAATGATCATATTAAATGCAAATGAGAATGTTAAAAAGATGATTAATCACGTGCGAAGTCAAAACTAAAGTTATATAGCCCTGAAATAAATTTCAGGGCTATATAGAAAAAAGTATCTATTAAATAATAAACAAATCCAAAACTACTCTTCTAACTCACATGCACACCAAAATTTTTCCATTCTTTTGCTAAGAGCTTTTGCATAGCCGTCCCAATCTGTAATAATATTTGTTGCAAGCCCCTCTTCAATAGCAGCCTTTGCAACTGCTACAGATTCCCACTCAATAACTCTTGGGTCAAATGGTTTTGGCACAATGTAATCTCTTCCAAATGTGAACTCTTTGCCATCATAAGCATCTTTCACAATCTGAGGAACAGGCTCTTTTGCAAGTGCTGCCAATGCCTTTGCTGCGGCAAGCTTCATGCCTTCTGAAATCTTCTTTGCTCCAACATCTAAAGCACCTCTAAATATAAATGGAAATCCAAGAACATTGTTTATCTGGTTTGGAAAATCAGATCTTCCTGTTGCCATGATTATATCTTTTCGTGTAGCAACAGCAAGGTCGTAAGTTATTTCAGGGTCAGGGTTTGCCATTGCAAACACAATCGGGTCTTTTGCCATAGATAGAAGCATCTCAGGAGTTACCACATCTTTTTGTGATACACCCATAAAAACATCTGAGTCTTTCATTGCATCAGCAAGAGTTCTTTTATCTGTATCAAGGGCAAAAATTTCTTTATATTTATTCATTCCTTTTGTGCGTCCTTTGTATATAACCCCTCCAGAGTCGCACATAATAAGATTTTCATACTTTACACCTAAAGATACAAAAAGTTTGGCACATGAGATACCAGCAGCACCAGCACCATTAAATACAACCTTTATCTCTTCAACTTTTTTACCTGTAATTTCAAGAGCATTTAAAAGTCCTGCTGAACTTATTATAGCGGTTCCATGCTGATCATCGTGAAAAACTGGAATATTGCAAATATCAATTAAGGTCTCTTCAATCTCAAAACACTCTGGAGCTTTAATATCTTCAAGGTTTATGCCGCCAAAAGTTGGTTCCATTGTTTTAACAATATCAATGATCTTTTTAGGGTCTTGGGTGTCAAGCTCAATATCAAACACATCAACATCAGCAAATCGTTTAAATAAAACCCCTTTACCCTCCATTACTGGCTTACTTGCAAGGGCACCAAGATTACCAAGACCAAGAATAGCTGTTCCATTGGAGACAACAGCAACTAAGTTCTGACGACTTGTGTAAAGTCTTGCTTTGTCAGGATTTGCTGCAATCTCTTTTACTGGAAGTGCTACACCAGGAGTATATGCCATTGAAAGGTCTTTAGCTGTTTGACAAGGCTTAGTCGGCATCACCTGAATCTTTCCGCAAATTGGTGTGCAGTGATAATCAAATACATCTTGTTTAAATTTTTCCATTTTTCATATTATCCTTAATCGTTTTTGCAATTACTATTTATCTTAACTTAAACTCTATACTTGAATTTTTTATCATGCTTACTGGAACTTTTGCTTCACAATTTTAATCAAGTTTTACTATCAAGTTGTTTATAAATGATAAAATATCTTAATTCAATCTTTACTGTTCAAAATCTAATTTTTTTTCAGGCAATAAATGATAATCATTAGATTTAGTTATAATCAATCTATGACACTATAACCAGCCTTGACAATAGCCTCCTTTGCTTGGCTGACTTTTGCTTGATCCGATGTTTTAAAACATGCTTTTTTACCTTTAAGATCAACTTTTACATCAGAAAGTCCATTAATGCTTTCTAAGGCTTTTTGAACACTACCTGAGCAGTGTGAGCAGTTCATACCTTCCACGTTCAAAATAATTTCCTGTAGATTCATGATTTATCTCCTTTTTTTAATCACGTATTCTCACTTATTAAATGGTTACACAAATAAAATTTTAGATAGATTTGATAATCTGTGCGATCGGTGTAATCAGGCTAATCTATGATTCAGACAAACAACAAAATTTCTGACAGCTATCTACAAAAGCCAAGGCAGCACCACCTTCCATACTTTCAAAATGTAAATGAAGATAGCTTCCAAGAGTGTTATTGACTTGATACCCATTAAGGGATAGCTCTTGTCCATCTCTTGCAGTTGTATCATACACTTTCATCAATTGTGATACACAACCATTATGTTCTCCACAAAGATTGATATTATCACTTTCAAGAGATGAGTAGTGAAACTCATGCCCTCTTAAAATATCTCCTTTTTTACCAATAATAGTATCTTGTTTCAAAGTTATCTGGCGATAGCCAAGTGAACGCATTTTTTTTGACATAACAGCAGAAAACGGAAAACAACCAGCCATTGGATATTTTTTTCTTATTTTATCTATACTGGTAAGGCTTTCTATATTTATATCTGTAGCCTGTATTTTTTTTTCTCCATGTTCCTTTGTCGCTGGTTCATCAAGAACTGTAATATCTTTGCACAGATACATAAAACCACCGCACTCACCATAAATTGGCATACCTTGTAAACTTTTCTCTTTTATCTCTTTTATCAAACTTTTATTATCAGATAGTTGTTGAGCAAAAATTTCAGGGTAACCACCTCCGAGATATATGCCATGAATGTCAGGTGGTAAAGATGGAGAGTCAATAGGTGAAAATTGAACAATCTCTGCTCCATATCTTTTGAGAGCTTCAATATTTTCTTGATAATAGAAGCAAAACGCCTTGTCGCGTGCTACTGCTATGCGTGTTTTAATATTTTGAGGTGATACTATTAATTGAAAATTATCAGATGTTTGTATGGAATTAATATTTTCATTTGAGTTCTCTTGATAAGAATCTAAATTTATTAGACATGATAATTTAGAAATGTTGTATTGAGGTAAAGTTTCAACCATTTCACGAATAGAGGTATTTTTATCAACTATTTCAACAAGTTTTCCAATCACATCAGAAGACAATTTATATTCATCTGATGTAACAAGCCCTAAATGACGTTCGGGCATGGTAATTTCAGGATTTCTTGGAATATGCCCTAAACATTTCATTCGGCAGTTGCCTTCAATTGCCTCTTTAAGGTAATCATAATGCCGCTGACTGCCAGTTTTACTAAATATCACTCCTGCAAATTCAATTTCAGGATCAAAATTCTCAAACCCTTGAACAATTGCCGCCGCACTTCTTGCCATACTTTTAGCATCTACAACCAGAACCACTGGCAGCTTCAACCATTTTGCCATCTGTGCGGTCGAGCCAGCCTCTGAAGAGCCGCTATATCCGTCAAACAGACCCATTACACCTTCAACCACAGCTATATCTACAATCTCACTGACTCTGCCAAAATCCGTTTTATTAAAATCTGCTTTGGCAACACTCTCTTTATCAAAATTTGCTCCAAGACACCCTTTTGCAAAAATTTTCTCATTAACTGACTTTGACAGCATCCATGAGTCAAGATTACGGCTAATTTTTCCTGTCAAGGCTGTGTGGTGTCCGGGATCGATAAAATCAGGTCCAACCTTAAAAGGTGCAACTTTATATCCAAGTTTAGATAGATACGCTAAAATGCCAAGCGTAATAGTAGTCTTACCCGAGCCACTGCCTGTTCCTGCAATTACAAAACCTTTCATCTACGCCTCCGTCTTGACTCCATCTTTGCATCAAGCTCTCTCATTTCAATTTTCATCAACATAACCTGAGCATGTTTTTTCTTATCGTCATCAGAGAGAGTCTCAAGGCTTTTAAGAAGATGAGTTTTTGCACTCTTTATATTTTTAATCTCATAGTAGTAAAGACCTAAATAATAATGTGAAACTCCTGCTCTATCTATTCTATCTTGTGAATATCTACTCTTGTCAACCTTCCCATCATTATTATAACCTCCACTCACTCTAAGCTCGCCATCTCTATTGATACCATCACCATTTATTGCTGCAAGATGATAATAGGCTTTAGGAAAAAATTGAGGCGACTTTGCAATAACTTGCTCAAATCCCTTCTCTGCACTATCAACCATTCCAGCCATGAGCTTTGCTTCAGAGAGATAAAATAGAGCTTCAACCTTAACTTCTGGAATAAACTCAAGCCCTTGCATGATTTCAACAGCTTTTTGCGGCTTTCCTAAAAGAGTATTGATTTTTCCCATCTCAAGGAGAATATTGGGATCAAATGCTCTTGAATCAAGTGCCTTTCTAAGATGTTTCATTGACTCATCAAATCTGCTTTTCCGCTCCATTAAAAGTGCCATACCATAGTTTGCAGAAGTGCTATCTGGCTCTTTTTGTAGTATGGAGTTAAATAGTTTTTGAGCCTCATCTTCATCTCCATAAAGAGCGGTGAGACGGTATTTAACCATCTCAAATCTAAAAGGATCGATGGTGCTTTTATTAGAATCTATAGTACCACCAGCTTTATCAATTCCTATTTTAGTACTATTTTTCTGATTGGCTGCTTGCGTCTTGCCGTTTAATACTTCGTTTTTCCCTCTACCCTCAATCCAAGATTGAATTTGTACTATTCTTTCTGTTGAACCCGGGTGAGTTTTAAGATAATCAGGGATAATTTCGCTGCCAAACCAATCCCTGCTTCTTATCTTTTTAAGACCTGTAAGAAGCCCATTTGGATCAAAGCCAGCTTTTGTAAGATAGACAAGCCCTTTTTGGTCTGCTTCTGTCTCATGCTCTCGGCTGTATGAAAGCATGGCAGTCTGAGTTGCTGCAACAGAGCCTATTAACACAGCCTGCCCAAGATCGCCACCACCTCTCACACCGCCACTACCTCCTGCTGCACCAAGAAGAACACCAGCAAGAACACCAGCAAGTGTGCCTATAGTCATAATTTTGGATTGATCAACCATTTCAGATATGTGGCGACATGATGAGTGTGCGATCTCATGCCCTATAATGCCTGCAAGCTCATCAACATTATCAAGCGATGTTATCAAACCTCTATGAACAAAGATGTTTGAACCAGGTCCTGCAAATGCGTTAAACTGCTCTTCATTCACGACATAAAAGGAGTATTTAAAAGGTTGTGGAGGCAATACTTTTACAATCTGCTCTCCAATTTCAGATACCAAAGCAAGAGCCATTGAATCTTTTATAATTTTATCTTGCCTCTCAATTGCCTCCATAAACTCAACAGCAATCTCTCTCTCTTTTGATATTGAGAGTGCAAAAGCATTGCTAAATATAAATCCAACAATAGAGGTAGCTACAACTATTGAGATAGTTATCTTTATAGCTATTTTGATAGCTATGCTCACAAAATAATTAAACAAAAATTTTATATATACTCTTATCTGATTATCTTTTTTTAAAGTCATAAATTAATAATCTCCTACATTTCCACTAAGTTTTGACTACATTTTGTATTTATTATATAGTAATCATCATTTTTTTTAAATCACTTATATTATTAAACAAATTATGCAACATTTTGCATCAGCATTATACGGAGGAGTAATGAACAGAGGTAAAATTAGTCAACGTATCCAACAGATTATGGCAAAGAGAGATATTTCATTAGAAAAACTTTCAGCCCTTACAGGTTTTGATCATAGTTTTCTTGATACAATGCTTAAAGAGGGGATTTATCCTCCTCTTGGTCCTCTTATGAAAATTGCAAGAGCATTAGGAGTAAGACTTGGGACTTTTTTAGATGATCAAGCAAGCAGCGACCCTTTTATAGTTAGACGCTTAGATCGAGAATCTGAACTGAGCATTCTTGATAGTACAGGGAAGTCAGCAGCACTTAAATTTTACTCACTTGGAAAGGGAAAAATAGATCGCCACATGGAGCCTTTTTTCATCGAGGTTATGCCTGAGTCTGCAACTGAAAAGAAGCTATCTTCACATGAAGGTGAAGAGTTCATTCTTGTAATAAAAGGGGCTATTGAGATTATATACGGAACTGAAAAGTATATTTTAAATGAAGGAGATAGTACTTACTACAACTCAATTGTTCCCCATTATGTGAGTTGTTCAGGAGACAAAAAGGCTGAAATTCATGCCGTTATATATATTCCTGAGTAAGTTAGAGGTTTCAATATTGTAAAGACTCAATGATACCACAACAAAATCTGGCTTGACAGATCAGGCAAGTTTATTATATGAGATAAAAAGAAACGGGGCGTAGCGCAGCCTGGTAGCGCACTTGTCTGGGGGACAAGTGGTCGCTGGTTCAAATCCAGTCGTCCCGACCAAGTAAAATCAACGGCTTACATCAACTTCAGGTGTAAGCCGTTTTTGTTTAGTGTGCTTTGTAGTTTCTTATTTTTAACAAAAATAATTAAGGATTAAGACGATATGAAATATATTGGCTCCCATGTCAGTGCGGCAGGCGGTGTGCAAAATGCTCCTATAAATGCTTACAATATTGGAGCAACAGCTTTTGCACTCTTTACTAAAAATCAAAGGCAGTGGACAGCTCCTCCTTTAAATAACGAAATTATCGACGCATTTAAGGATAATTGTATAAAGTATGGTTATACAAGCTCTCAAATTCTTGCCCATGACAGCTACCTCATCAATCTTGGGCATCCCCAATCAGATGCTCTTGAAAAGTCAAGAAGAGCGTTTCTTGATGAGATGATAAGATGTGAGCAACTTGGTCTTAACACATTGAATTTCCACCCGGGAAGCTATCTTAACAAAGAGGGTGTTAATAGTAATAAAAAAAAATTGCAGGCTGATAGCATCACTACTAATAAAACAGTTGAAAAAAAGTGCCTAAAGACAATTGCAGACTCTTTAAATTGGGTAATTAGTAAAACTCAAAGTGCAATACCTGTGATTGAGAATACCGCTGGACAAGGGACAAACTTAGGGTTTAAATTTGAGCAGATAGCAGAGATCATTGAACAAATTGAAGATAAGACCAGAATTGGAGTATGTATAGATACATGCCACGCATTTTCAGCAGGATATGATCTTAAATCTGAAGAGGGTTTTAATCAAACATGGCATAAGTTTGAATCTGTTATTGGCTTTAAATACTTAAAAGGAATGCACCTTAACGACTCTAAAAAACCATTTGCCTCACGAGTTGATCGGCATGAAAATATAGGAGATGGGAGTTTAGGCATTGATCTATTTAAACGCATTATGGCAGATTCTCGTTTTGATGGAATCCCGTTAATCCTTGAAACACCTGATGAGACTCGTTGGATAGAGGAGATTAAATTATTAAAGAGCTTTATAAATGGCTAAACACTCACACACTCAATTTTACTGTAAATCAATAATTTGAACATGTTAAGAATAGGTTTGATAATTTTTCCTAATTTGATTTATAGACTCTCTAATTTATCAATTTTTTGAAGGTAATTTAAAAGATATTCTTTCAAAAATGAATTTTACAAACCCAAAACTTACAAAAATGAAGTTAATATATTTTCTATCATACTTTTTTCTCGCCGTTATTTTAATAAATATCTTTTCTGTAAGCTATTTCAACAATAGAATATTTTAGATTAATAATATAATAACTATCTGTAATACATAGTTTTTTACACTCATATATTAAGTTAGTATTAGGCATAAATAAGAGCTTAATAGATATTTAACTCTCATATATAATGCCTCTGGCACTCTCCTTGCTAATATTCTCATACAAATTAAGAAAGTTATACTAAACAGATTGGAAAAGAATATTTAAGAGAAAGTAAATTAATTAAATCAATAAATTACTACTTGGAGGGAGACAGAAAAAGATGGAAAAACTAAATGGTACTAACAATTTAAACCCAGAAAAAACAACAATAGGTAGATCAAGGAGATTATACAAACCTGACACTATAATAAAATCTCTATCAATATCAGCTCTATCAATGTTGTTGGAAAGTAATGCGTTTGCAGGAGGAGAGACACCAAGTATAAACACAGGAGATACAGCATGGATACTTGTTGCAACAGCATTAGTAATGGTAATGACTCCTGCTGGACTCGCACTGTTTTACGGTGGAATGTCTCGTTATAAGAATCTTTTGAACACCTATGCTATGACGTTTATGGCATACTGTATAGGTAGTGTTGTATGGGTAGTTTGGGGATACACCATTGCTTTTGGTCCTGATAAGGGTGGGCTTATAGGAGGATTTGACCATTTTCTCCTCTCTGGAATAACTCCATCTGGTATAACTGGCACAATCCCTACACTAGTTTTTGTTCTTTTTCAGATGACATTTGCCTGTATAACCGTTGCTCTGGTTCTTGGCTCTGTGGTTGACAGAATGAAATTCTCATCATGGATTCTATTTATCTTCCTTTGGGTAACTGTTGTATATTGCCCTGTTGCACATTGGGTATGGGGCGGTGGTTGGATGGCTAAGATGGGAGCATTGGATTATGCTGGCGGTAATGTTGTCCATATAAATGCTGGTGTTGCGGGTCTTGTCCTTGCTCTTGTTCTTGGGAAAAGAGTTGGATATGGCTCAGAAGCAATGTTTCCATCAAGTATCGCTTTAACCGCTCTTGGTGCAGGGCTCTTATGGTTTGGTTGGTTTGGATTTAATGCAGGAAGCAGGCTTGCTGCTGATGGAGTTGCTGGATCAGCATTTCTTGTAACTAATACTGCGGCGGCGGCTGGTGGAATCTCATGGATGGCTGCTGAGTGGTATCACACTAAAAAACCAACCCTTCTTGGAATAGCATCCGGTGTTGTGGCTGGACTTGTAGCAATAACCCCTGCATCAGGCTTTGTAACTCTTGGTTCTTCTCTTATTATTGGATTAGTCGCTGGTATTATTGGTTTTTTCAGCGTATCAACTTTAAAACGTAAATTGGGTTATGATGACTCTCTTGACGCCTTTGGAGTTCATGGTGTGTGCGGAATATGGGGTGCAATTGCAACTGGTATTTTTGCAGATCCTTCCATTACTGAGGGGGTTAGCGGTGCAATCCATGGTAATATCGGTCAGATATGGACTCAGTTGGTATCTATAGTTGCCACAGCAGCTTACAGTGGAGTTGCAACATTGATTGTGGTTTATATTACCCGTGCCATTACTTCAGGTATAAGAGTTGATAAAGATGATGAGATTTCAGGTCTTGACAGCTCTGTTCATGGAGAGCGGGCTTTTGAGATATTCTGATTATTCACCTTTATTTAATACTTAAAACTTTATTACAATATAGCCGTGCGATCGTGTATTAAATTTATCGCTCGGCTACAAAACATTTCCAAAATTAGAGCAACCAAAAGACGGAGTATTATTTTATAATTAATGTAATATTTTTAAATAGAGCAAAAAAATACTTGATTTATTATTTGTTAAGTAATACGCTCTTTGCCGTTAGTCAAAGTTAAGGTATTTGTTTGGCTATTAAGGCTTGACTTAACCTTAAGCAGACTTTGAATTGTAAGGTTTCGTTCTAAAGGGAAGATCCATTTGTGAAAGTGGCAAGAACCTTGAGTTTGGAACTACATTTATCTATTTTTTAATTTAAGGAGATTGTCAGCATGGCAGATGGTATTGTAAAATGGTTTAATGATTCAAAAGGTTTTGGTTTTATTGAGCAAGAAAATGGACCAGATGTATTTGTCCATCACACTGGAATAAACGCAACAGGTTTTAAATCACTAAACGAAGGTGATCGTGTCAAATTTGATATTGAGCAAGGACAAAAAGGTCCTGCAGCAGTAAATGTTACTGTGCAATAAACATCAAATAAATATTCTATTGTGTTATTAAGTATAAATTAAATTTAGGTTATACAATAATATATATATTAGCATCACTAAAAATAGAACTATAATTTAAGGCATCTCTTATTTTTATTAATTAGAGATGCCTTTTTTATTTAAGTATAGTTTTTGTTAACTCAACCCTAAATTCTTACCCCATAGTATAAATATCAAAAAAATAATCTTTGTTATTTATACTTTACTAAGTCCATGCTAAATTAACTATCATAACTCTTATTGATTAGGAAATTTTATTCATTTCTTGCTATATTTTCTTAAGAGTTAAGAAAACGGCTGAATCAAGATGTTATTTATCCCTATATCTAAAATTATAGATATTAAAAATTATAAATGAGCAATAAAGTAACTTTATGACAATTCAATGGTTCCCGGGACACATGCAGGAGACAGAGATTTTTTTGAAAAAAGCCGTCTCTGATGTTGATGTCGTTATGGAGATACTTGATGCAAGAGCTCCTGTCTCAAGTTCTAATCCGCTTCTTGACCAAATATGCAAAAATGTTTTAAGAATAAAAGTTCTCAATAAACAAGACCTTGCAGATTCTGTAACTACTCGTTTATGGCTTGAGTATTTTAGGAGTATTAATGACTCAGAGAGTTGTGATTATAAAAAGAGTTGTGAATCAGCGGCTATTGCCATTAATGGAACTGATAGTGTTGATACATGGCGTGCTTTAGATTTTGCAATATCAGAGCTTTCAGTTTCACCAATTAAAAAATCAACATCTCCTACCTCATCAAAAAGCCGAAGATTAAGGATTATGATTGCTGGCATTCCAAACTCAGGTAAATCTACAATTATGAATACTCTTGCTGGGAAAAAGGTTGCAAAAACAGGAAATGTCCCAGCAATTACAAGGTATCAGCAGCGAACTTCTCTTAAAAATAGGGTTGATATTTATGACACACCAGGTGTTTTGCCGCCAGTGTTAGAAAATCGAGAAAGAGCATATAGACTTGCTGTAAGCGGTGCTATATCTGATGTGGCAATTGATTATAACGATATTGCCATGTTTATACTCAAATATTTGATTGAAAGATATCCTGATTGTCTTAAAAATCGATATAACATTGAGAATCTTTTAGATACATCTACTAAAGATGATATTGATGAGAGAGTTATAATTTTGGAAAAAATAGGAGCAAATAGAGGCTGCCTTAAAAAAGGTGGATTTATTGATCTTCAAAAAACTTCGGAACTATTTATACGAGAGCTAAGATCAGGAAAAATAGGGCGTATAAGTCTTGAATCACCAGAAGATTTTTCATAAATAAATTTTTCAACTAATATAAATATATTTTTAGTAACCCCATAGAAATTGTCAGAGTTGGACTATGATGACTACATTAAAAAAGTGTTCAAAAAAGATTAATTTATCAAATTTCACATCTCTTTTGTATGCAGTTTTGTTTGCTTTTATTTTTAGCATAACAACGCTCTCATCTGCATTAGAACATTCTACCTACTCAGTTGAGACAAAAGCACTTGGTATTAATAATACCCTTAAAAAAGTCACCTTTACAAAAGACGATGCTGATACATGTGCAAGTGTTGTAGCAGCACTTGAAAGGTCTCATTATCTTGGGCTAAGGTTTAATGATAACCTTTCATCGAAAATATTGAATCAATATATTAACATCCTTGATCCCACTAAAAATATTTTTACCAAAAAAGATATAAATGAATTTGAGAAAATTCGCTATTGGCTTGATAATACTCTTAAGAAAGGCGATCTTACACCTGGTTACGTCTTATTCAACATATATCTTGAGCGATCATTTGAAAGACTCAATTACATTGTAAAAAATATTGATAATTGGAAAAAAACATTAAAATTTGACGGAAATGACGAAATAATATTAGAGAGAAAAAAGGCACCTTGGCCTGCTGATAAAAATGAGTTAACACAGCTTTGGGAGCAGGAACTTAAAAACGCAATAATAACTCTTCAACTTGAAGGGGAAAGTGATGATGATATTACAAAGCTTCTCACAAAACGTTATAAAAATAGATTAAACAGATTAATGCAGATAAATTCTGAAGACGCTTTTAAAACATACATTAATGCTGTTGCCATGACTTTTGATCCACATACACAATTTTTTCCTCCTCGTATGTCAGAAGATTTTGATATTCAAATGAGTTTGTCTCTTGAAGGGATAGGAGCTGTATTACAGACAGAGTATGAATATACAAAAGTTGTTAGCCTCATACCAGCAGGTCCTGCTGACAAATCTGGGCTTATAATGCCGGGAGATAAGATAGTTGGAGTGGGACAAGGTTTGAAAGGTGCTATACAAGATACGGTTGGGTGGCGCATTGATGAAGTTGTAAATATGATACGCGGACCAAAGGACTCTTTTGTTACGCTAAAAATAATACCTGCTGGGCAGAAAGGCTCTCAGAATTTCAAAGTCATCAGCATAAAGAGAGATAAGGTAAAACTTGAAGAACAGGCTGCTCACAAAAAAGTTGTACCTTTTAAAAAAAATGGAGCTACTTTTAATATAGGCGTTATTACTATTCCAACTTTTTATCTTGATTTTAAAGGTATGCAAGAGGGCATAGATGATTATAGAAGCACTACTCGAGATGTCTTTGTTTTGATTGAAGAGCTTAAAAAAGAGAACATCCAAGGTTTAATTATCGATCTTAGGGATAACGGTGGCGGTGCCCTCCAAGAGGCTAATCAACTCACAGGACTTTTCATAAAATCAGGACCTACTGTCCAAATACGTTCAAGAAATGGATATATGTCGAGATTAGAAGATGCTGACCCTTCAATTGCATACAACGGACCGCTTATTGTAATGGTCAACCGTATGAGTGCTTCTGCATCAGAGATATTTGCAGGAGCTATCAAAGATTACAACAGAGGAATAATTGTAGGAACTCAAACATTTGGTAAAGGCACGGTTCAGGCTCTTCAACCAATTGATGATGGACAACTTAAACTCACTAATTCAAAGTTTTATAGAGTATCTGGTGAAAGCACACAAAATCGTGGGGTTGTTCCTGATATTGAATTCCCATCTATATATAACAATGATGAAACAGGAGAAAGTTCTCTTGATGGTGCCCTTCCATGGGATAAATCAGAACAAGCATCATATATCCCTTACCCTGATACAAATATTAAGCAGATACTTTCACAGTTAAAAGAAAAACATCTTAAGCGGATTGAGATTAATCATGATTTTAGATACCTGAAGGATAAATATGAACTATCAAAAAATATATTTAACCTAAAATCTCTATCTCTCAACACTTCTAAAAGGACAAAAGAGAAAGAAAACTTAGACCGTATAGAGCTTGAAATTGAGAACCGTCTGCGTATAGCTAAAGGCCAAAAGCCTTTTTCATCTATTAATGAGCTTCATCAATCAGACCCAAGAAAAAAGGGTGTAGATGATGAAGAAGTTGTAACTGAAATCCCCAATAAAAAAGAGGAAAAAGAGAAAGAGGATATTTTGCTAAAAGAGACCGAAGAGATTATGGGGGATTTTATAAATATTGCTCAATCACGAGGGTATAAGTGGTAGAAATATTGATTTAAGATATGTTCAAGTGGGTAACCGTTACCGTTGGTCACCCACTATGAACATCAATATTTAACTCTTTTTTAATACAGAGTGCATAATATATTTTCTTAAAAGATCAAGTGGTATAATCAGAAATGCAAGTACTATTATCAAAATCCACTCTTTAAATACAAGTCCATGAGTTCTAAGTATAACCCCTCCTATGTAGGTCATTATAACCTGTATTACAAGTATAGATGACATAACCTTAACAAATCCCATATTTTGAGTAATATGCTCAAAGAGATTCATGGTCTCTGTTCTTGCGTTCAAACCATTTAGTATGCTTATAAATACGAAAAATGAGAAAAATCCAGTATATAGATACATATCATGTTTCCCATCAGGTCCAAATCTGAAAAAATCTGCTATCGAGCCTGATGTTAGGAAAAATATACTCAATGAAGAGATAAATATACCGCCCATTAAAATAGAACTCCACATATCAGGCGAAACTATCTTCTCATCACGCCGTTTTGGAAGCTCTTGCATATAACGTCTTAATGCTGGCTCTCCGCCAAATGCAAGTGCTGCAAGAGTATCCATAACAAGATTAACCCAAAGCATCTGTGTAATTGTAAGAGGCTGAACAAGCCCAATAAGAGGACCAATAAATGAGATTAAAACAGCACTAACATTAATTGAGAGCTGAAATACTATAAATTTTCTTATACTCTTAAAAATTGTGCGTCCATAAAGAACGGCTTTTTCAATAGATATAAAATTGTCATCAAGAATAACAATATCCCCAGCCTCTTTGGCAACCTCTGTTCCGCTTCCCATTGCAAAACCAACATCAGATTTTTTTAGTGCTGGAGCATCATTCACACCGTCCCCTGTCATACCAACAACAAGGTTAAGCTCTTGGGCAACTTTTACTAAACGGCTCTTATCCGTAGGCAGTGCCCTTGCAATAACTCTAATTTTGGGAAGAATCTTTTTAAGCTCTTCATCAGATATTGTCTTAAGCTCTTCAGAAGTCAAAATAACATCAGCATCGCTTTGAATAAGCCCAGACTCCTTTGCAATTGCAATTGCAGTTTCACGTCTATCACCTGTAATCATAACAACCTGAATTCCAGCACCCTGAACCTCTTTTATTGCAGATACAGCCTCTGGACGCACTTCATCTCGTATCCCGACAATTCCTACAAGAGTCATCTCTTTTAAAGAGCTTGTCCCTTCAATAGTATCTTCTCGTTCAAGAGGCTCATTTGAGGTAGCAAGTGCAATTACCCTTATGGCTCTTGCTGCAAGATCGTTCATTGTCTGCTCAAGATTATCTATATCACTCTTGGTAAGCTCTTTTATCTCACCGTTATGCTCATAATATTTAGTGCATTTTCCTATTATCTTTTCTGGAGCACCCTTAATAAGGGTTAGATTATCACTGTCCAAGTTCTTGATAATATTGGGGTGCAGTGAAGCTGAACCTCTGCCTCTAATCTGGGTTGCAGAGTATTTTTTATCGCTGCTAAAAGGAACTGAAAAGACCTTTTCAATCTGATAGTCAACTTTTTCACCCATATTGATAAAACCAACCAAAGCTCTTTCAGTTGCATTTCCTCCAATAACTTTTGTGCACTCTTTGTCTTCACAAAAAAGGGCATTTGTATTTTGAGCAATAGATATATGGAGAAGCTCTTTAAGCTCTGCCATAATCTCATCAAATTTATTAAAAGACTGATTTTTGCCGCTTATAAAGGTTACAACTTCAAGCTGTCCTTTGGTTATTGTGCCTGTTTTATCGGAAAATAGGATATTCAAACTTCCTGAGGTCTCAATTCCAACAAGTTTTCTAACAAGAATGTTGTCGTTGAGCATTTTTCTCATATTCAAAGATAAAACCATTGCAATCATCATTGGCAGTCCTTCTGGAACTGCAACAACAATAATGATTACTGCAAGAATAACGGCATTGACAATATCATTGACAGGGTTTTGCCATATTGAAACATACTCCATGATTCTTGCCATATTAAAACCGTTTTCTAAAACGATTTTTTTAAAGATAAATGCCACTGCAATCAAAGCACCACCAATATATCCAAATAAACTTATGGAATCGGCAAGATCGCTAAGTTTTACCTTTAATGGACTCTCTCTCTCTTCGGTCTGCATCTCAAGAGCAAGTTTGCCGTATTGGGAGGTATCCCCTACCCTTTTAGCAACCATAACAGCTTCTCCAGAACAAACTACAGTTCCGCGAAAGAGTTTGTACTGATCAAGAAAATCAATCTCTTTATCAAAATCAGGATCATAAACGGTATTAGAATTGACCGCTATTTTTTCGTCTTTTATCTTCTTTGCCTCTGCGGATTCTCCATTTAAAGTTGCCTGATCAACCTTTAAATCTCCACTATAGATAACGCCATCTGCTGGAATCTTGTCTCCTGATTGGAGCAATATAAAATCTCCAACAACAATATCATCAATATAGATTTCATTGATAACACCATCTCTGAAGACCTTACACTTTATTTTGGAGGCATCATCTTGCAACTGCTGAAAAGTTGCCTCGTTTTTGTGTTCTGACCATGTGCCGACAAGAGTTGCCAGAAGAACCGCAACCGCAATTCCGACCGATTCATACCAGTGAGCCTTGCCGATAAAAACAAACCCCACATTAATAGCAAGTGCTACCAAAAGAATTTTGATAATCGGATCATCAAAATTTCCCTTATACTTATCCCAAAAACTTTCAACTTCCTGTTTTGTCAACTGGTTTGAACCATAGCTCTTTCTTGATTCAAGAGCTGCTGACGATGATAATCCTGAAATTTTTGTTTCCATTAGCTCCTCTGCGTTATTGTTTATTATTGTTGAATTTGGTTGTTGAAAACATTCTTAAACACTCCTCATCTGGTTTATCCATATCAGCTTCAAAATTTACTACATCTCCATCTTTAAATTCACCTTTTAAAAGTGCCATTGCAAGCGGATTTTCCATATACTGCTGAATTACCCGTTTCAGTGGTCTTGCACCAAAAGCTGGATCATAACCTTTATCTGCAATAAACTCCATTGCACTATCGCTCAACTTAACTTCAATTTTTCTTTGAACAAGCCGTTTATTTAAAGCCTTTATCTGAATATCAGCAATTGCCTTAATATCTTCTTGTGATAGGTTTTGGAAAGTTATTATCTCATCAATTCTGTTTAAAAATTCAGGCTTAAAAGCAGCTTTTAATGCCTCGCTCATACCTTTATTAAAAAGTTTAATATCTGATAAATCAGATGGCTTTGATAGTTTAGAAGCGTTATTCACAAACATAGTAGAATCTTGTATAAATTGGCTGCCAACATTAGAGGTCATAATAATAATAGTATTGGTAAAGTCAACTGTTCTTCCATGTCCATCTGTCATTCTGCCATCATCAAGGACTTGCAGCAAAATATTAAAAACATCAGGATGTGCTTTTTCAATCTCATCAAAAAGAAGGACAGCATAAGGTCTTCTTCTGACCGCCTCTGTCAACGCTCCACCTTCCTCGTATCCAACATAACCCGGGGGAGCACCAATAAGCCTTGCAACTGAATGTTTCTCCATATATTCAGACATATCAATACGAACCATTGCCTGTTCGCTGTCAAAGATAAATTCAGCAAGAGCTTTGGCAAGCTCGGTTTTACCAACACCAGTTGGACCCATAAACATAAATGTTCCAATAGGTCTATCTGCTGACTGTAACCCTGACCTTGCTCTTCTGACAGCATTTGCAACGGCGTCAATTGCTTTTTTCTGACCAATCACCCTTTTTTGAATATGAGATTCCATTTGAACAAGTTTTTCCTGTTCTCCTTTTAACATTCGAGACACTGGAATTCCTGTCCAAGATGAGACAACATCAGCAATATCAGAATCTTCAACATCTTCTTTTAACATTCTCTTATCTTGCTGAAGTTTATCAAGCTCTGATTTTTTTATACTCTCCTCTCGTTGCAAATCACCAATAGTGCCATACTTAATTTGAGCAACCTTTTCAAAATAACCCTCACGCTCTGCAATCTTTGCCTCAGTTTGAGCTTGATCAATCTTCTCTCTTATTGTTGTTATCTCTTGAATTAACCTCTTTTCACTCTCCCAGTGATGTTTCATTGGTTCAATTTCAGCTCTCATCTCTTCAATCTTTTTCTCCAATTTATGGAGTCTCTCCATTGAAGCTGAATCTTTCTCTTTTTTTAGAGCTTGACGCTCGATTTCAGCCTGAACCATTCGCCTTTGAACTTCATCAATCACAAGCGGCATACTGTCAATTTCAATTCTTAAGCGAGACGCTGCCTCATCAATAAGATCAATTGCTTTATCTGGAAGAAATCGATCTGCAATATAACGATGGGACAGGGTTGCAGCAGCAACAATAGCTGAATCTTTAATTCTTACTCCATGATGGACTTCATATTTTTCTTTAAGTCCTCTTAATATTGATATTGTTGCTTCAACTGAAGGCTCGGCAGCAAATACAGGTTGAAATCTTCTTTCTAAAGCTGCATCTTTTTCTATATATTTTCTATATTCATCTAAGGTTGTAGCACCAACACATCTTAAAGTTCCGCGAGCTAATGCTGGTTTTAGCATATTTGATGCGTCCATTGAGCCTTCTGCTGCTCCTGCTCCAACTACTGTGTGAAGCTCATCAATAAAAAGTACTACTTCACCTTGTGATGCCTCAACCTCTTTTAGAACAGCTTTTAGTCTCTCTTCAAATTCGCCTCTATATTTTGCACCAGCAACTAATGCACCCATATCAAGGGCTATAACTTTTCTATTTTTAAGGCTTTCTGATACATCGCCAGCTACAATCCTTTGAGCAAGCCCTTCAACAATAGCAGTTTTACCAACTCCTGGTTCGCCAATTAGAACTGGATTATTTTTTCGTCTTCGAGATAACACCTGAACAATTCTTCTAACCTCTTCGTCTCTGCCAATTACAGGGTCTAATTTACCAGCACGGGCAAGGTCAGTTAGATTTCTGCCAAATTTTTCAAGTGCTTGATATTTCTCTTCAGGATTTTGGTCTGAGATGGTTTGATTTCCTCTAATATCTTTCAAAGCACCTAAAATCATATCTCTTGTTAAGCCGCCATTTTTATTCAAACTGCTGCCGATTCCACTTTTACCTGAATTATCAACACTTCCTATCTGTTTTATTATATCTTGATGAGGTCCAGATACATGAGTCAAAGCAAGCAAAATATGCTCAAGGCTGACATATTGATCTTTCATATCCTGAGCTTCAACAAAAGCTCTATCAAGAACCCGCTTTGTATCTTTAGATAGATAGACATCTCCAGAATTTCCTGTAACTTGAACCAGCCTATCTAAGTCACGATCAATTGCTTTGGTTAAATTTTCTATAATTTGAACGCCATTTCCCGTAATATGAGAAGCAGTTCCTGAACTTTGTGATGCAGTTTCTAAACCTTGACCATCTGCTTTAATTCCATAAGCTCTTTTAATAATTGAGGGTATAAGTCCATCTTTTTCCTCAACCATTGCTTTTAATATATGAATTGGCTCAATTGCCTGATGGTTTTTCCTTAATGCAATTGATTGTGCTGACTGAATTGTTTGTTGTGATTTTATTGTAAATTTATCGAACTGCATATTGCCCTCCATGAATCGTATATTATTTTAGTGATCAGTTACATACTTGTTTCGATATGAGTTTTTTAATGCTTTTCATTCAAGGTAATGCAACTAATAATGTTGTCAATTCGATATTTTTTTGATTAGCTACGAGGGTTGTGAACCTGACTGCTCAAATGGTTGACACAAGAGGATTTTGAACCTGTAGAGAAGAGCCATGTTTTAAGCATGGTAAATAGATTCAAAATTAGTAGAGATTGTTTTATATTAAGGGTGTATATATCGTAATTGAAGGAGACAATGATTTCTAACTTTGGTTTGGAAAGTCCAATATCAAAGCCTCCTTAATTTCTGAACAGGGAATAGGTAAAAAGCAGTAGCTTATAAAGTCTCACGAAGCGAGTTATCAAGATTGAGAAGAATTGGCTCCATAAGATAGTGTAGAAATGTTCTCTCCTCAGACTCTATAAAGCAAGTTGCAGGCATACCGGGAGATAGCCAAACTGAATGTTTTTCAAGCTCGGTTTTAGGAACTTTTACATGTATAATGTAAGAACTTGTAACTTGACCATTAGGTAGTCTTTGCTCAACACTATCTGCTGAGATGTATGAGACAAACCCTTGCATTGGCGGCGTTGTAATGCGGTTAAAAGCTGCAAGCTGAACTTTAGTAGCCTGATCAAGATATACCTTAGTTATCATATCTTGCCTTAGTTGGGACTCAATAATAAGATCAGCATTTTCAGGAACAATATAAAGCAGAGGTTCTCCGGGTCTAATAACTCCTCCATGCTCTGAATGGATAGCAAGATTTATTACAATACCAGTTGCTGGTGCCCTAATTGACAGCCTTTCATCTGCGTCTAACTGAGGAGAGAGCTGCATACTTATCTGGAAAATCTCATCTTTTACACGACTTAACTCAGTTGCCGCCTGCTGCCTGTAATCATTTTCTAATGATAAAATCGAAAATTTAATCTCTTCAATACTTACCTTAGACTCTGCAATCACCTGCTCAAGACGTCCTTGCTCACCTTTTTGTTGGGCAAGCTGCCTTCTAAGTGTGAGAAGCTGCGCCTTATCCATATACCTCTCTTGTGCAAGTGGTGCTTTTGCTCTAATCTCTTCATCAAAAGAGCGGATTATCTCTTGATTTGATCTAAGCTCATTCTGTGTCCCTTCTATTTTTTCCTGAAGCTGACGTGTACGCGTTTCAAGACTTGAAATACGGCTCTCCAAAGATAGCTTAGTCTTTTCAAATAGTTTAGCCTCTGCAAGAATTTTTTTATCTAAATCAGGAACATCGCTTGGTAAATCTGTGGGAGGAGAAAAACTTTTCTTAAAATCTCGCTGTGCTTCAAGCCTCTCTGCTTCAATCATTTTAGCCGCAAGTCTTCCTTTAAGAAGAGCAACAGAGGCAGTAACTTGAGAGCTTTTTAGCTTAATTAGAACATCTCCTTGCTTAACTCGATCCCCTTCTTTTACAAGAATTTTACTTACAATTCCCCCTTCAAGATGCTGAACAGTCTTTTTTTCCTGAGAAACCTTTACAATACCCGGAGCAATTACCGCCCCACTAAATGGAAGGTAAGCAGCAACCCCACCAAGTCCACCAAAAAATATCAAAACTACAAAGAGTCCAGCCACAATAACTCTTGCTGGTCTTGGTTTGTAAGTTTGTGTCATATCATTTTTCAATGCTACAGCGTTGTTTAATGCCAGACTACTTTTTGGAACTTTTTTTATTGGAATTTTTGCTAATGGAGTTTCGTTTGTCATATCAGTTCACCAATCCTTTATTTATATCTAATGGCTGAGGTAATGCAGTTTTATTGGTATTACCAGAACCAGTTTGTGGATTGCCACCGCCGTTTCCACCACTTCCGTTACCGCCAAAAGGCTTTACAGCTCCACCTGCTACAGGAGGTGCTTGTTGTGGAGGTGCCGGAGCGGGAGCTTGAGGTTGTCCTGCAATCTGGATAATCTCATGGCGTGGACCAAATCGTGCCACCTGACCATATTGCATAACCAAAATCTTATCTACAGATATAAGAATAGATGGCTTATGTGTTACAATTATAGTTGTAACCTTTTCATGTTTTAGAATGGCGATTGTCTGCATCAGTGCCTTTTCTCCAGCCTCATCAAGATTTGAGTTAGGCTCATCAAGAACAACAAGTCTTGGGTTTCCATACAAAGCCCTTGCCAACGCTATTCTTTGTCTCTGTCCACCTGATAAGACCACACTTCCAGGTCCACCGCCAAGCATTGTGTCATATCCATTTGGAAAATGTTGGATAAGTTCATGCACCCCTGCTTTTTGGGCTGCAAGAATAACAGCCTCTGGATCAATCTCGCCAAGCCTTGCAATATTTTGGCTAACTGTTCCTGGAAAAAGCTCTACATCTTGAGGCAGGTATCCAATAAATTTTCCAAGATGCTCTTGATCCCAAGTATAAACATCTGAACCATCAAGGCGGACCTTTCCACCCATTGAGGGCCAGATGCCAAGCAACACACGGCTTAAAGTTGTTTTACCAGCACCGCTTGGACCAATTAACCCCATAATTTCGCCAGGGGCTAAAGAGAATGTGATGTTACGAAGAAGATAATTACCATTTACAACAAGAGAAGCTGCCTCAACATCTAATTTTCCAACAGGGTCAGGTAGTGTCATTGGAACACGGTTATCAGCCTTTTTAATAAGATCATTTAAACGCTTATATGAAGATCGGGCTTCAAGGGTCATCTTCCATGTTGACATTGCCTGATCAACAGGAGCTAAAGCACGACCCATAATAATTGATGATGCTATCATTACACCCGGTGTACACTCATTTTTTAAAGTTAAATATGCACCAACACCATAAATTATAACCTGCATTCCAGTTCTAAAACTTTGGGATATTGCCTGAAGAACACCAGCAGCGTTGCTTGCTTTAGTCTGAAGCGTAATAACTTGGTTATTTAGAGATTGCCACCTTGCATTAACTCCACCAAGCATTCCCATTGACCCTACAGCCTCACTGTTTCTAAGGCACAAAGAGGTAAAATTGCCAGCAGCATTATTTATGTTGTTTGCCATCTCAAGGCGTTTGCGTGTAAGAAGCTCTTGGGTAATACCAAGAATAAAGACCACCACAACTCCGCCAGTAGCAACCATTCCCATTTTAGGGTGGACCATATATACAAAGAGCAGAAAAATAGGCATCCAAGGCATATCAAATAGAGCAAATATGGCATTTCCTCCAAGATAGTTACGCAGAATGTTTACATCTCTTAACCCTGCTGAATATCCAGATTTTTGAATACTACAGCTATCTTTTAGCATCTCCTTAAAAACTGGGCTTGAAAGAGAGTTATCAATATCAACGCCAGCCATTACAAGCAGTCTTGATCTAAGAAAAATCAAAACCGAATCAACAAACAGTGCAAAAATAGCAGCTACAGTAATAGTCATCAAGGTTGGCATACTGTAAGAGCTTAAGACCCTGTCATAAATTGCCAACATGTAAACCGAAAAGGTCAGGCTCAATATGTTGATAAACATACTGAAAATACCAGCAAAGATAAAATACTTGGACCACTTTAAAATAAATTTTGTCATAATAATACGCCTTAGCTAAAATCTTTTAACTTTTTATAACAACTAATAATTTTTTGAATAACGCCTATGCCTATATTTATCTATTATACTAATCTCGGTTATAAGTTGAGTTTTACATATAAAAAAAACTAAATTTATTCCAGTTTGAAGTATAAATATTTGAAGTATAAATATTTTTTTACTTTCCAATAGAATTACCTGTCATAAAGTCAAGCTCTGCCCTTGCCAATTGGTAGTCAAGCAGAGCCTGATTGTAGCTTACCTCTGCACGGGTTACACTAACTTGTGCATCTAACACTTCTGAAACAGTAGCAATTCCAGCTTGAAAACGTTTATTTTCCATATCGTAATACTCTTTTGACGCTGTTATGCTATCAGATGTAGCTTCAATACGCTCTTCAGCCTCTGATAGAGACATTAAAGCTGTAACAATGCCAGCCTCAAGTTTGCTTTTGATCTCTTTTACCTGCTCATTTATTCTTTTCATATCTATTTGAGAACGCCTCTTTTCATACCAACCACGTCCTCCATCAAAAAGATTCCACGATAAGTTGACCCCCGCACTCCAATAAGTATTACGTTGATCCATGCTTGTTCCTAAAGTACTAAGGCTATCATAATCTTTATCTTGATCATAATATCCTGTATTTAATCTCATAAGTGGATAATATTTCCCCTTAGCAAGCTCTACATCCTTTTCAACCATAACCATCTGATGAGCCAAACTCTTTAAATCTGGTCTTGTATCAATAGCTTTTGCAAGGCACTGTTCTGAGGTCATAGTAAAACCTTGAGAGTAATAATCAAGACCTCCTGAAAATGTTACAGAGCTATCAAAAGGTTGATTCATAAGCACAAATAGCTCTGATTTTTTCCTATCAACTGTATTCTTAACTTTGCTAAATTGCTGTTTTATATCTGCAAGAGCAACCTCTGCCTGTAATACTTTAGCATAAGGGGTCATCTCTTTTTCATAAAATGCCTTTGCTGATTTAACATCAGCTTCAAGGCGTTTTATAGTATCTACGCCAATCTCAACATCTTGTTTTGCCTTCATAAGTTGAAAATAGACCTGTTTTATTTGGTAGGCAAGCTCTGCTTGAGTATAGGCTTTCTCTTCAATATACATTTTTTTACGTTCAACTGCTCTATCTCTTGAGTTTATAAGTCGATTTCCAGCATAAAGAACTTGAGAAACACCTATATTATAATTTGTATTCTGCTGATCAATGTAATCAGAATCAGTAGGACCTGAGGCATCAATACTTTTGATATTATTGTAGTTTGCACCAGCACTCACTGATGGTAAGAAATCAGCCTTAGCTGCATTTATATCTTCTTGAGCTGCATCTATCATCAATTTAGCAGATGTAAGTTTTGGGTTGTTAGCCATGCCAAGTTTTAGGCAATCGTTAAGAGAGAGAACTTTCTCACCAGCAAGTGCATCGTTTAAACTCAAGTAACCATAAAAGGAGAGATGGCTCGAAGAGTTGATAGATATAGATATTACAAAGATAAAAAGATAAGAGAAAATTTTTGATAATTTCAAGATAATCCTCCTTTGTTGGTTACATAGTAGTATTTTCAACTAATAATGGTGATAATATGACAATTAATTGACATTTAAAATCAACTTAGCTGCATACCAGAAAGTGAGTTAGCATGAGAGATGATAAGTGGCATAATTCCTTTTCTAACCCAATCTGCAAGAGTTCCATCATCAAGAGAGTTGAGTTTTTGCATATCAATTGTTCTAAAACCACCTACAGAGATATTTTGTCCATTCATGTTTACGTTAAACTGCCTATCAACAAGAATATCTTTATCTTCCATTAATTTAACAATATTTGAAGTTATAGACATTTCTCTTTGATATAATTTTAGAAATTCTACAGCTTTATTAGTCATCTCTGTAAATTGACCATTTGCAGTGAACATTATATCTCCTTGAGGTAATGCAAAATGTGGTGCATCACGATCAATACAGACAACATACTTATCTTGACTTTCAGTTGCACCAGAAGAGCCGTTCCCGCCTGAATTTGTTGTATCTGAAGAAGATGATTTTGATGCTGAACCCGTGCTTGACAAGGCTTCTTGCGAATCTTCTGAAGGAGCTGCTTTAACAAGAATAAATGGATATTGTCTAAAATATGCAGGAACGTATGGCACTTTCCATGAACCATCTGGATTTATAAAGTTGTTCTGATCACGATTTAATGAAAGCAGCACTACTGGTAAAGCATTACCTTTGAGAAATACAATAGGATAGTATTTTGAAGCGTGTATAAACTCTGAAAATGAGATGGGAGCATTGGAGACGTTTTTAGCAAAATTGTAATTGTTAACTGATGTAAACCTAATATCCTGATGGTTGTTTTGTGTTAATGGCTCTATTTTTGTAAACATTTTTTTTCCTTTTTAAAATCAATTTTATGATAAATTATGGGTTATTTGAGATATATTACTATCAAACTCTCCCTCAAAATAAATAATGCTAAAACTTTAAGACATTTTTTTCTTTTTGCAAGTCAGTGATAGCTAAATAAAATATTATAAATCAATATCGTTCCTATTCTAAGTTTACTACTGTTGAGTTCGCTGTCTCTCTCTTGCTCTCTGGATTGCTTGCAAAAATGGATTTGCTCCCGTGTTTCCATCTATGTTATTAAAACTATTGCTATCAGCTGGAATTTCTCTTTGAGTAGAACTGTCCTGCATCGCCCTAACAAAAGGATTAGGAGGTTCTGGTCTTACGTTACCGTCTTCTATTGATTTTATCCCCTTTTGAATATTAGGGTCTTGGACAGATTCAGGGTTTATGGGCATAGGAGGAGTGCCATCTTGACCCATAATAATTCCTCCAGGTGGGTTGCTTGAATTTACCATATCTTGTTGATTTATAGCCATTCCCTGCCCATTACTATTGCCTCCTTGATTTAAGTTATCTTTTGGCTGTTCTGGACGATTATTTTTTTCTGTAAATAGCCCAAGTTTAATTTCAAGATTGTTTTGGGCGATTACTACATAATTTGGGAAAATTTCTTTTAATAAATATTCATCAATAGAACTCCCAGACTCATATAACTCTGGAACTTGCTTATTTACTGCACCAGCACCCCCAGCTTTACCTTTATAAAGTATCATAGCCTTTTTTGAGACTGGTGTAATAACTATTCCAGTAAGTTCTATCTCTCTTTTTACTTTTTGCATAAGCATATCAATATTTTGCTTGGCGTTATTGGGTAACCCTAAACCATCAGGATTGCCCATCATACCACTACTATTATTACTGCCGTCAGGCTCGGGGCTAAATATGTGCTTTTCTGCCATTGGAGAAAGGGGGCTAGATTCACTGCTATTATCTTTATCAACTTTATCAGATTGAGGAGTATTGCTTTTTTGAACAGTATTACTTGAACCTGAAATAGATGAGTTATTTTTAGATGATAGAGTGGAAGGCTCTTTATAAGCCTCTTTTGATGTTAAAGGGAAACCCGCTGGAGTAGCAAAAGCACAAGTAGTAGAAATAATAGTAAAAGCTAAAACAACTACAATTAAATAAAAATTAGTCTCTTTTTTCACAATATTAGCTCCCTTATTTTAAAATAAAATAGATTGCGACCAAAATATAGGTGCAAGCAATTTTGAATTTCCCATTACAGCTATTCCAATATTATAGCTGCCACTTTCAAATCCAGATGTAGAAAAATTTTTCCAGATTCCTTTTCCTAAATCACTAAATAACAGAACACTCAGCCCTTTATTATAAAGATTTAATGATGCAATGGATACAACTCCGTTAACACTGTCTCCCATCCACAATCCATAGCTGTTAAGCCACCATATAGACTCATAAGTTTTATTGTTTAAACTATATTGTAATGTATCTGCATTGCCTTTGTATCGATTCATCTTGTATTCATCTAACAATGAACTTTTAATAAGTGCAATATAGACATCAGTATAATAGTCAGTAGGTGGAAGATAACAGGAAAGTTCAACTTTTGTAAGATTTTTTTTAGCAATGATTGAGGGTGCAGCTAATCTTTTGATACCACTTCCGCTTAAAACCCCCCATCCAAACTCATCATCTCTTCCATTATCTCCTAAATCTTTTGCACTGCTGAAAATAAGATTTTCAATGGTTGTGAGTTTAAGATTTGGGTTCATTCCAAGAAGGGCGGCAACTGCACCTGAGACAACGGGTGTACTAAATGATGTTCCAGTAACAAAAACTGTTTCTCCACCAATTCCTATGGTTTCTACAGACTTACCAGGAGCAGTTATATCAATAGAATCGCCTATCGGAGAGTTCCATAAAATAGAGGTTCCTTCAGGATTAGTTGCCCCAACCGTTACAACCTCTTCCATGGTTCCGGGAAAAGAGATACTGTATGGGCTATTGCCAGCAGCACTAACTACAATAACTTCATTTTTAATAGCATAGAGTATAGCAGTTTTTACATCATTGCTATCATTTGCAAGGCTTAAACTCATATTTATAATATCTGCCCCATTTTTTACAGCATAATAAATAGCATTAACTACTGCATCGGTGTAAAAAGTAGTAGATTTACCCGAATTTATCTTAATAATCATAAGCTCTGCGTCTGGAACAGACTTTAAAACTATTCCAGCAACATTAGTTCCATGTCCATTTTGATCTGTAATACTATTACTATTGTCACCAAAATTCCAACCATGTATATCATCTATATAACCATTTGAGTCGTTATCTACACCATCGTTATCTATACCATTGAAGTTTTCATCTGATATTTCATTCAAAGTTTTATCATTCAAAAGCTCTGACTTGTTTTGCCATAATGCTGATGCAAAAATGGGATTATTAGTATCAACTCCAGAATCAATCAAAGCAACAATAACACCCTTACCTGAAGATAAAATAGCAAGATCAGATAGCCCAACAACATCTGACCATGAATTTGCAGCTTTATTACTTCTATTTTCCAAATAAAAAGCCCAGTCAGAAGAGTAAACTGACTGGGCATAAGAAGAGATTTTTAAAACAAAAACCGTAATAAAGATATTTAATAAAGAAAAAGCAAAAACGAATGATACTTGTTTAGTAGTTAGTATATTTTTCAATAGTTAATATTTTTTTTTAAAATTTCACATTTTTAAAGTTTTATTTCTTAAAATCTAATTCATTCCAAAATCAACCATTTTATTAATATTTAATCCTATGTTAATAGTTCTTTTTATAAGCTCTCCCTGAAACCAGCCATTTTGTATATTATTATCTGGAATTCTCCTATAAAGCTCAATAGAATAGAATGTATTTGGCGGTATCTGTATCTGATAAGTTCCAAGATTCCCGTGTGGAGCTTCAACTTTCCAACCCTCCATAAAGTTATGCACCCATAAAATGAAGTTGTCATCAGCTTTCTGAGGTGACCATGATTTATAGCTTAATAAGTTTGATGCATAGTTATTTTCATCGCCCAAATTTTGATTCGATATTAACGGATTTAATTGAATAGGTTGATTTTCACCAATATTGTAGATATTACCCATAATATAAACTCTTGTCTCAACAGGTTTTGCAAAATCGGCTGTTACTAAATAGGCATTTATAGTGGACTCTTTTTCAGGTGAATCTGATTCAATTGGGAATATTGTTGATATGAATGATATACCAATTTCAGTAAAATTTTTACTAAAGATATTTTTAGGGTAGCCTAAATCAGGATTTAGCTCATCTCTGAGCATATTTTCAAAAATGCCTTCCACAGCCTTTATTGGATCAACATATAGATAAAATGATAGTATAGATAGGCTCTCTCCAGTTAATAGAGGATTGTAGCCGCTATTTACAATACGATCGTTATAAGATAGACCTTCTGGCGAAGTGTAGTTGTAATATTGACGTGCTATCATATCGCTATTGTGTGCTGAGGATGTCTCTCCAAGTGTTGAATTCCATGCTAAAGGTGGCAGCCCATTTTCTAACTCAAGAATCCAACTATCATCACCAAGTGAGCGTTTTGCACTCTCATAGTCAATTCCATAAACTTCAATTGTCTTTACAGGTCTTAAACGGGCTTCATTAATGAGTTTCCAAAGATAAGCACTAGCTTCAAGATCATTAAATGCCATAGATTCAAATGCAAGGCATGATGACATCAAAATTTGAATCGTTACTACACATTTTGCAATTTTGCTTTTCATAATAAATAATTCCTAAGAAAATTTAACTTAAATTACCACTAAGATATCTAATGTTTCATAATTTTGTATTTAATTAATTTAGCTAAGCAAAAAATAGACCACGTCTATATTTATTCAGTAATTTTGATTTTTTACAACCATCTAAAATATATCCAGCAAGGTCATAAAATTACCAGATACCATAAAGGATTGATTGTAGGTTGAAGAGATTAAGCATGATTAAACCTTACCTTTAAAACGAGTATCTAATTACAGCATAACCTGTCAAGGGATCACCGTTTACAGCACCGTAAAAGCTGGGATAAGTAAATTCTCCATCAAGAATATTTTTACAACCAACTGAAATCATAAAATCATCATAAGGAATGTCCTTAAACCTTATTTCACCATTAACAAGCACTGGGTTATCATACTCTCCAGTAATAGTGTTCTCTTTATATGTATATTTAATCGGCGTTGTCCAGAAAGCATTTAGGTTAAAATCAACTTTAGAATTAAAATGCCACAAGAAACCAGAGTTAGCAATAAAATCTGCACCAAGTTCATATTCTTCGGTCCAGTTATGGTAAGTATCGACATGGCTGCCATCAGGTCTTAAAATAGATTTTTCGATAACGCTGAAATTGTAGTTATCCCCTGAATAAAATATCTTTGAAATAGATGTATATATATCTAATTTATCAGCAAATTTTTTTTTGTAAAAGAGTTCAACTCCTGAAAAATCTTGATCAGAGGGGGCTGATACACCAGCATAAGGGTCAGTTTGAACATTATCAGAAAGGCGACTCACATATCCAGTAGCAGATAGAGTATCTCCTTGGTTTGAAATCCATTCAGCTTGTAAATTAAGTGTTGATACCTCGTCTCTTGTCAAAATCTCCTTACCCGTCCATTGTTGAGAGTATGGCGTTCTATACCCTGTGCCAAATGCAGTTTTTACTCTCCATTTATCAGTTAATGGTATGTTTACACCAACACTATAACTTGGTGCATAATCTTCATACATAGAGTTGTCGTCAAATCTAAATCCAGCCCAAATTTCTCCCCAATTAAATGGGTGTCTATATTGTGAAAAAAGAGATTTAAGGCTATTTTTATAATCAACCTCCTTAATCGGCTGCTTAAAATAAGACCCTGACAGCAAGTATTCAGGCATAAAGCCCCAACCACTTTGGACATCATTTTCACGATAAGAGATACCAGCTGTAATCAAACCTCTTTTAAAAAAACGGTGATCCCACAATATTTCTCCATAAAATATACTAAAATCCTCTTCTATTGAAGTTTGCTTTGCATACATTTGATCATAAGAGACATCTTGATAATAGGCTGTCATATTCCAATGAGAGCCTCCTAAGATTGTGGAGTAGTTTGCCTTTATGTGATTTGCTGGAACTTTTTTTTCACTTAACCAACCAAAAGATACGGCATCACTTAAAGTCTGAGCATCATATTTGTTAAAATCAGAATACCTTCCAGAGAGTGAAAAAGAGTCTTTAAAATTAAAGTTAGCTGTAAATTCACGATATTGAGAATTCTCAATAGTCTCATTATTACCGACTATAGACTTTCCATCTTTTTCTGAGAATATAACATTAACAGGAATTCCATTATCATATTGGTTCTGACCACCATAAGCTGATAAATAAGCGTCCCAATTTTTCCCCTTACATCCAGCGTCTGCAAAACCTTTGAGAGTCCTTTTTGAACCAGCAGAAACTTCTGCTTTTCCACTAACTAAATAATCTTTTTGGCTATACTTTTTTTGGCTGTACTTTACAGATACAGGCTTTGAGGTTACATCTTTTCCTGTAAAAGGGACAATATTGACTATTCCAGCAAAAGCATCAGCTCCCCAAAGAACAGAACCCGGACCTCTTATAACTTCAATACGTTTAACACTATTTAATGAAAGCTCATGGTCTAAAGGATAATAACTTCTTGGTCCACCAGTTGGCACAGGAACGCCATCATATAAAATCAAAATACCGTTAGAGATGCCCCTTAAATATGGAAGAGAACCCATACCTTGATCTGAAATATAAAATCCAGGAATTGAAGAGAGAACTTCTGCAAGAGTTTTGTATCCGTAATTTACAATATCATTATGATCAACAACGCTTACAACTGCTGGTGCTGTAGATGGCGATTCTGGAGTTCTGGAAGCAACAGTTACAACATCAAGCTCTTCGCCTACAAACATAAGCATAGTATCATCAATATCGTCACCATTTATCTCAAACATATCAGAATCAGATAAACTTAAAGCACTAACCTTTGATAATCCAACCATAATTAATCCACTTGCAATTAAAAAGATAAGATATAAAAAAGTCAGCCAGATTTTTATGATGATGTCTCTATTTGTATGATTTGGATTTTCAACCTTGCAACCCAATATCAACCCTCCTCAACCATTTTGAGTAAAGTTCTAAAACGTGCCCTTGAAAGCCCAAGAAGTCTTGCTGCACTGCTTTGGTTTGATGCAGTCATGTCAAGAGCTTGCTGCACAATGTTTTTTTGAATTTCATCATAATCAATACCCGTTGGAGGAATATGAAATAGGTTCTCTTGAACTTCATGTTTTTCTGATGCACCAATTGATATAAATTTTAGATCATCAGTTGTAATGGGAAGTGAACCAGACTTTAAAATCATCACCCTTTCAATGGCATTTGCAAGCTCTCTTACATTGCCGGGCCACGAATATTCATTAAGTTTTCTTGCCGCCCCTTTTGTAATAGTCTCTCCCGTCAAATTACGGCTATCTGCAAATTTTTCAATGAATAGACGGGTTAGAGGAGTAATATCCTCTTTTCTATCTCTAAGAGGAGGCACATGAATTGGAAATACAGCAAGTCTATAATATAAATCTTGACGAAATTTTTTCTCAGCAGCCATGCGTCCTAAATCTTGATTAGTTGCACAAATAATACGTGTATTAACTGGAATTTCATTATTTCCACCTACTCTTTGAAACTTTCTCTCTTGAATAGCCCTTAAAAGTTTTGCCTGAGAATTAAATGGCAGCTCCCCAACTTCATCAAGAAATAGTGTTCCTCCGTCAGCATACTCAAATTTACCCTCTTTTCTGGTATTTGCACCAGTAAATGAGCCTTTTTCATGTCCAAAAAGTTCAGCCTCTACAAGAGTTTCTGTTATAGCTGCACAGTTTACCGCAACAAATCTTTGAGAAGCACGGTTGCTTGAGTTGTGTATTAGTTTAGCTATAACCTCTTTTCCAGTGCCGGATTCTCCTGTTATCAAAACAGTAGCATCGCTTTGAGCTACCTGAATTGCCATAGCTTCAATCTCTTTCATAGTAGATGAGACAAAAATGGGACGTTCATCAGTTCCATTTTTAATTGCATGTTTAAGTCTTCGGTTCTCATGTAGAATTTTTCCCATGCCTAAGGCTCTCTCAACAGCTACCTGAACATCTTTTTCTTCAAACGGCTTAACAAGGTAATCAACAGCTCCAAGATGGAGAGCCTCTATTACAGATTCTGTTGACGCAAATGCGGTAATGAATACCAAAGGACAGGCAATATCATTTTCTTTTATTTTCTTTAATAAGCCTCTGCCATCAAGCCTGTCCATGCGAATATCAGAAATAACAAGATCAAAGAAACCATCTTGCAGCTTTTCAAAGGCTTCTTGACCATCTGATGCCTCTTCAATGGTGTGTCCTTGGGATATAAGCATAATTTTTAATATCATTCTGATACGTTCTTCATCATCTACTATCAGTATATTAGCCATTTTTTAAGCTATCTCCATATATTCTAAATTGAGCTTTTTTCATTGTAGTAGTAGGGTTTAACCATGTTTAAACCCTACAAATTATGACCTTGCTAAGTATAATTTAGGGCATTATTAAATTTTTATTCCTAAGGTTATTTTAAAAAAAATGAAGGAACTGATTGAGCTGCTATTTTTATTTCAAAAGCTGCCCCGCCAGATGGTCTATTTCTAACCACTACTGTCCCGTTATGGACACGGACAATATCCTTTACAATGGCAAGACCAAGACCAGTTCCTTTTGCTCTTGTAGTAAAAAAAGGATTAAAAATATCTTCAATAATTGATTCGTCAATACCTTTTCCCCTATCTTTTATTTCAATAATGTATGCCGCACCGATTGGCTCTTGAGGTCTGCCATTTATCTCTATGTAAGCATCATAGATAGAGAGTTGTAATTCATCTTGAGCATTATTATTTTGAGCGTTAATTTTATTAAATTCGTTTTCAGAGTCAGCATCTAACTCTACTGGAATAGAGTGTTCTACTGCATTTTTAAGAATATTTAGAATAGCACGCTCCATAAGCATTACATCACACTCTACAAAAGCATCTTCAACATTAAGAGAGATTTTAATATTTTTATCTGGGACTGTAAACTGCAACTTTTCTGCTGTTTCGCTTAAAAATGATAACATAGAGACTTTAGAAAGAACTGGTGTTTTTGGTTTTGCAAAGAGAAGAAACTCATCAACAAGACGGCTTAAACGTTGAATCTCCTCATCAACATAGAGAATCATAGTCTCTTTGGTCTTTTCATCTAAATTTTTTTTCTTAAAAATATCAATGCTGCCCTTAATTATTGAGATTGGATTTTTAAGCTCATGGGCAACCATTGTTGAAAACTTTCCAATCTCTGCAAGTGTTTTCTGTTTTGCCATCTCTATGTGCATCTTTTCATTTGCTCTTTGATGAGCTTTTAATGAATTTAACATCTCATTAAAGACCTTAGCTAATGTCTTTGTTTCATGTAAATTTCCACCAGATGCTCTTACATCAAGATCGCCTTGCGATACCCTTCGAGATAGAGCTACAAGATTAATAAGAGGCGATGTAATTGAGCGGGCAAAAAACCAATACCATGCAACAGAAACTGACGAAAGTATAAGTGCTATAGCCATAAAAAATATTGTCATCTGTTTTGTTAATGCCCTTAATCCAGACGTTGTATAATAAAGTTCAACATACCCTATTATATCTTCTTTATTAGTTTTAACGTCATATATCTCCATATCCCCGTTATCAGGCTGTAGTTGGAGAATTTTACTCTCAATTTTAACAGCAGAATCTGTAATATCCTGTAAATCTTTTAAATTTTGCTTCTCTTTTAAAGATGAATCTAAATCAATTATATTATTACCATCTGCATCTTTTATAATAACTTTTACAATATCTTCTTGTTGCATCAAATTGGTAGCGAGCTTTTCAAGCATTTCACTATTTTTTAAAAGAACACCAAGTTCTGCATTGCTTGCTAAATAGTTGGAAAGAACGACAAAATTTTCATGAAACCTCTGCTTAACAAACTTGTGTGTAAGCCAAATACCCATACAACCCATTGTTATAGCTATCCCCATTATAAAAATAATAGCAATAGCAGATAACCTTGTTTCAATAGAATCATATTTGATGAAATCAGATATGATGTTGCTGACTTTCATGGCTCAACCTTTAACTCTAATGGAAGCGAGTTACCAATTTCAAGATTTAGTAGATCTACAACCGCTCTGTTTAGTGTAATATGGTATGCAGGATTTGATTGCTCACAAGTAGAATTTCTATTACTAAATTGTTGAATAATAAGTTGAGCCATCTGCTCCCCAATTTTCCTATAATCAAGAACAAAACTTAAAGCCGCACCTGATTTATGAAAAAAACTGTTATATCCAATGACTGGTATTTTATTAGCAACTGACTGTTTTATGATATGGCTAATAACAGTTGGAGAGGTTACAGTTTTATCTGGAATAAATAGAAGAGCATCTACGCCTAAAAGACTTTTTTGATTTAGACTGTTTACATCAGACTGCTCTTTAATGTGAAGTGGAATAGCCTTAACTTTTTTAAAGATGCCCGTATCTTGTGCGGTTTTAAACCATTCACTGTTATTTGCAGGATCAAAAAGCACACCTATCTTTTTTACAGAAGGAAGTATCTGTGTAATCTTTGAGATTGTATCTTCAGAAAAAAGATTTAAAGATATTCCACACATTGAAACATCTTTGGGAATAATGGTTTCAGGATTTAGAACCATAGCGTATAAAATTTTCTTAGCAAAATCAGAATTAACAGGATTATTTTTTCTATCATTGTTAGTAAATATTAACTTATTGTTTTTATTGCTAACATTACCAGTTAACTCATTATCTTTATTACTCACACTATCAATTAGAGCATTATTGTTAAGAATATATGATAAAGCTAAAGGTCCTACAGCAATGACAAATGAATAGTTATCAATTTTAGTGCCTTTATAAAGTGGGTCATGGCTAAATGGATTACCATTTTCATCAATAAAAATACGGACAACCTGATGATCTACAAAAGATTCAAAACCTTCAACCATTTCAATAAAAGGCTTAATTTCACGAGAGATTATAACTGCAATTGGAAGATTTGGGTTAACGATAAAATTATCTGCCTGAACAGGAAGGGAAGCTGATTTAGGAGAAAGAGTATCTGACTTGACAGGAACGCTATTTGATTTAGTAGAAAAGGTATTTGAATTTACATGAATAGTATCTGCTTGAACTTTGGAAATAACTCCAGATAGTGCAGTAACTTCGATTATAAATATTGAAGTTACTGCTAAGGTTAGTAGAAAAAAATTACTATGTGATTTATTATTCCTTTTGTTCAATTAGATTCTTAATGCTCTCTATTTTTGCTGCAAATTCTTTGGTTACACGGTCTGCCGCTTCACGCGAATCTACTACATGTGGTGTTAAAAGAAATATCAGCTCAGTTTTTGTGCTTTCGTCTGTTTTGCTTTTAAAAAGATAACCCAGAAGAGGAATATTTTTAAGAACAGGAACTCCAGCATCGCTTTTTGTCATATTGCTTCTCATCAAACCGCCTAAAAGAATGGTTTGTTGATCGCTAACTACAAGTGATGTCTCAGCTTTTCTGGTTAAAATTGAGTAGTTGCCAAGTGCCTCATCATAGTTTCCCTTTTCACTAACTTCTTGAGAAAGCTCCATCTTTACAAGTCCGCTTGAATTGATGTGTGGGGTTACGGTGAGAATAATACCAGTTTTTTTGTATTGGACAGAACTTGTTATGCCTCCATTAATATCTGTTACACTTCCAGTAACAGAAGGGACATCTTCACCGACCTCTATCATAGCCTCTTTATTATCAACTGCCATAATATTTGGTGATGATAAAATATTGACTCGAGAATCAGACCCCAAGGCGGTTACAAGACCTTTAAGAATATCTTTTGAGTTATAAATCCCATAAGATATGTTTGATGCCGTTCCAAGAACTTGGTTTATTGCTCGTGTTGATTTTGCTACATCAAGCCCTCCCTGCCCTTGATAGTTCCCCATAGAGTTGTTAAGAAGCCACTGGACACCATACTGAGTTTTATCTGTAAGTGTAACCTCTGCAATTACAACATTTATCAAAACCTGTCTTGGAGTTACGTCAAGTTCTTTGAGAACATTTTTGATAATTTTATAATCTCTTTGAGATGCTCTAAATATAATTGCGTTATTGGTCTCATCAGGGATAATCTCAACATCGCCAGCAAGCTCACCTGAAAAACTGCTTGTCTTTGAACTATTTGATGTGTCTCTATTCTTATTTTGGTCTGATCTTTCAGTAGGTTTAACAATCTGAGTTTTTTGTGATGATGAAGATGAAGAGCTTGATTTTGCACCATATAACTGTCTTAGAATATCAGCCATTTCAATAGCTGTCCCATTTTCCACAAAATAGACAAATACCCCTGTGCCATTGCCTGCATCATCTCCAAGATAGTCCATTGCTGTAATCCATTTATCCACAAGAACAAGAATTTCAGGCCATCTTGTTGCAACCAAAATTGCATTTACACTATCAATACTTAAAACTTCGTAGCCGCCCTTTAAGGCACCTTGTCTGTAATAAAGCCCAGCACTTTTTATAAGTTTAGTGATGTTTTGAACAATATCTTTAGCCTCTACCTGCTCAACAGGGAATATTCTCCATGAAATATCCATAAAATAAGGGACATCCATCATAGCAAGCACGTTTATCACTTTTTCCACGTTTTCAAGTGTATCTGTAACAATGACTGAGTTGTTCATCGTGTCAATGGAAACCGATGCCCCTTTAGAGGTAAAGGTTTGAATGCTTTTAAGAACAGACGAAGCATCTAAATATTTAAGTCTTATTAAGCGTGAAATATCACCTGAAGCGTCAGGCAGGCCATCTTCATAAACCTCTTCTGTCGTTAGTCCCGCACTCTCATTTTTTCTCACAACCTTGAACATATCACCAGGTCCTTGGGTTATAGAGAGGTTGCTAAGCTGTAGAATATCGTTTAAAAGCTCAATAAATTCATATTTTGTATAGTTTCCTGAAAAGTGAAAAGATACTTTTGCTTTAACATGAGGGTCTATAATATAGTTGACCTTAAATAACTCAAATAAAGTTGCATCTAAAACCTCAAATAGATCAGCATTGTCAAAGGCAAGTTCAACCTTGACCCGCTCTTCTGCTTTCTCTTGATTATATTTTCCAGAATTGTTTAGAACTCTCTTTTTTTGCTTAGAAGAGTTTCCTTGCATTTGGCTGTTTGCTGCTCCAAAAGTTTGAACTTTAGCTTCTCCCTTTAGAATATCACTCTTTATATTACTCTCTTCCAACTTCTTATCAGAAGTTGGATCATCATCAAAAATAGCAAGATTCTTCTCTCCAGATTGATCTACAACTTTAATTGATTTAATTTTAGTTCCATTTTCATTAGAAGGGGCGAGTTTAGAAGTATCTTCAACTTTATTAGCACCAGTTTTATCAGAAACAGATTTAGCTTCATTAGCACCAACATGTTTTGATGAATCTAATATAGATTTACTATTTTGAGTTGCACAGCCAAAAGAAAACATAGAGACAAATATAACTGCTAAACAGATATTCTTTAAAACTAAATAGATATTGTTTAAAAACAAACTTATAAATAAATTTTTTAAAAATAAATTTCTTAAATTATCCATTGTTAATCCTTATCAACAAACAAAGTTTCAATTCTTAAATTAATATGGAGATTGTTCTCCCTGCTTCTGCTGTAGTTTATATTCATCTGTCCAATTCTTACAAGCAGCTTTAACTCTTCAAGATATTTTAGAAGTGTTGCAAGACCTTGATGGTTTGTTGTTACCGTAAACTCTAAAACGCCCATATCATAGTCTTTCCACTTGCCAGAGCCTAATACCTGATATTTTTGCAAAGGAATACTATTTTTATCAAGAAAGCTCTGCATCTTCTGCTGAATCACAGCGTTTAGCTCTTCAAGATTTTTTCCGGGAACCATAAGGTTTGCAAAACTTTGCACCTCTGTCTCCTGAATCATATTTTCAGAATGAATCTTCTCAAGCTCTTTAATATTTTTCTTTACTCTCATCTTTTTTTCAAGTTTAAGAGCATATTCATCTTTTGCCTCAACAATGCTCTCTTGTAAAGGTGAGTAAAAATAGACCCACCATACCAGCACAGTGAGTATGATAAGAGTTATGCCCATAAGCCACTGACGATTTCTTTTTTTACTCATTTCTCTCTCCTCTTGAGACTTCCTCTTTTTCTTCTTTGCTATCGTCTTTTGCTTGGTCTATCTCTTCAACTTTTAACTCAAGGGCAAGGGTAAAACTCTCATCTCCATTTGGTCTTCTATTTACAGAACCTCTTAACATAACATTATAAAATAGTTTTGATGACCTAAGTGCTTCAACTGTCTTTAAAGCATCAGTTCCAGTTCCTCTTAATGTGATTCCATTGCTGTTAAAAGTAAAGTTAGCAAACCATGTGCCATCAGGAACAAGGGTGGCTATTTCATTTATGGCTGTATAAAGTTGAGGGCGTGTCTGCATAAACTCTTGAACATCAGTTTTAAATCTTGATGCTTTTTTTAAAGTATCAATTTTGCTTTGCAAAGGTTCAAGCTCTTTTTCAAGCTCTCTTATCTGACTAACTACCTCTTTTAGCTCTTCTGACGCTTCAATACTGTTATTATTGATATTATCTGTTATAAAGTATAGTGCAAATATCAATATAACTAAAAAAGGTATTATGTATCTAAAAGGGTGAATAATTTTTATCTTTACTGGCTCGTTATCTAAAGATATTTGCTGCACTCTGCTAATAAGAATAGGGGCTGCTGCTGCAGATGCGTAGTTCTCATGAAAAGGTGGAAGTTCTGTTAATTTTCTCTTTTTTCCAATATCTCCCAAAGTTGTTGAATCTGATGATAGATCGATTATCAAATCTTTCAGTTCGCTGTCATTAAACAAATTATCTTTTAGGCTGTCATCTTTAAGCTGGCTATCATTAGGTTGGTTATCTTTTAGTTTTCTATCTTTTAATTGAAATAACTGGCTTTGTGCCGCATTAAATATCATTGCTTTATCATTTTCAGAGTCAGAAGGGCATGAGATAGAAAAAACAAGAGTGCGTCCTGATCTTGCAAAAATTTCTAAAGTCTCCCCTTGCACCAACGAAAATATAGAATTATCTGACTTATCATTCTCAAGAAGAGCAGCAACGCCATAACTTAAAGGAAATATCCCTTTAAGGGATTCGCCATGACCTGTTTCTGAAAATAGTTTTCTATATTTGTCTATCTCATCTTTTGGAGCATATACAAGCAAAGCATGAAATGATCCTCCATTTCTATCTGATACAATAACATCATAGTAAATTTCGTCAGTATCAAGGTGTGAGTAAATGGCAAGGCTGTTTTTAATAGATAATAGAGCATCTTCAACCGGCATTGCTGGAAGAGTAATTTGACGCATAAATATTTCTGAACGTGGAAGAGCAAGATATATAGCTCTTGAATTATCAACAGGCAGATCAATCAAGAATCCCTTAAGAAGTGAGTAACCGCTGCTGCCTTGTTTTATATCGTGTGATTTTTGCCTTTGTCCCAAAGGTTTTAGGCAATAGCCAGAAATCCCTTTCACAACAGAAACATAGTGTAGGGAGTCGTTATCTACATAGATTCCAACTATCTTCTTTTTTATCAAGTTTGTTCCTTAAATATATAATTTATACTCAAATCGGGAATAAATTGAGCTTTTTTATGGTAGTGTTTAAGCATGCTTAAACACTACAACTTATGATCTTGCGGGTCATATAACCAAATCTGCTCTTAATCAATATCAACCTTAACAACCATAACTCTGCTCAACTGTTCAGCAAGAGTAAGTGAATTACCATCTTTTTTAACCCAAAATATCTCATTATACCATCTATCGTTATCGCTTGGAAAAAGCATTGAAACTCTCTTATAACTTTTCTCATATATTGTGAACAGCTCCAAAATTGTCTGCATTTTATAACTATCTAAAGTTTCTGAATCTTCTTCATTTTTTGAGGCTTTGCTATTTAACTTGGTATATGAGCTGCGATTTGTCGTTTTATACCTGTTAGAGCTATAATTACGGCTTAATTCAATTTCTCTTAATGCAGAGTAAATTGGCAGCTGTAAAACATACTCATATTGGCTGCCCCAAAATATCTCTGGATCAAAATCTTTTACTAAAAATATTTCAGAGATGCTTTTAAATGGAGCATTTGCAGGATCACATGGCGGATAATTCTCATTATAATACTCTGATTCTGCTCCATTAAGACGAACTAAATCATCAGGATCAAGCCAGTCAAGAAGTGCGTCTGCAAACGATTCAGCATCTTTTTCTCTATCTTCGCCATAAATATTTTGAAGAGCATTTCTTATATTTTGCTCCTGCACCAGAGTCAACTGCATTTTAGCAGATTCATCTTCAACTTTAACCCAAACTTCAACACCACCGGGTCTTAATCTTACCCATGAATCTGCTGCGTTTTGAGTATCAGCAGAAAGCTCTCCGCCAATTTTACTTTTATTATTTTTATCTTTATTTGATTTTGAGGACAATCCATCTATAACTGTATCTGCATCAAAATCGGCATTCTCTTCCTGAGATTTTATTTTTAAAAGATCATAATTTGGTGATGCAATAAGCTCAAGAACAGAAAACGCAGCAGACTCTCTCTTAAATAGTTCAGTTGTATTAATGGCAATTGCTGTTTTTTGTCTGTTATGGGCAATATATTCGCTTGATAAAAAACTTATAATAACCAAAATCCACAACACAAGCACCAACACGCTTCCTTTATGATGTTTATTACTCAAAGTTCCCCTCCAACCTTAAAAAGCCAAACAGACGGAGTGCCACCCTTTAGCTTTGTCTGGGCAAATAGCAGCTTTATAAATGCTGGTGGGTCAGGAGAATCTTGATCCCAGAAATCTTTAAAAGATGATCCATTTTTAGAAGTTCTATTCTTAGAAAAATTACTATTTTTAAATGCACTATTTGTTTTAGATGAACTACTAAAAGAGCTGCCATTTTGAAACAGAGTTGAATCGTCAGCTTCAAGAAATGAGAGTGAAAATTTTTCAACATCAAAAATTGTTGACACAGGCATTGAATCAGGGCTTGATTTTGAACCTGATTTTTTGCCTGATTTAGATGATCTACCACTTGACTTAGAGGTTCTACTGACAGAACGGCTGCCCAATTTTCCTGATCCTGATTTTTTTGAACTAAATTTTCCCGAACCTGAAAATAGTCCATCACTATCTTTTATATCATCTTCGCTGCCAATAACCTTTTCATAGACAGTCAACTCTTTTGCATCTTCATCATAAATATAGGCAACTCTTATAAGCCCTTGAGATGGAGTGCCTTGCGGGGAATAAAGCGTATAAAATGAGAGGCTCTTTTCATTACCGCTGACTTTAAGGTTTGTAACTGCTCCAATTTGAGATAATTGAGTTCCACCTACTCCTTTTTGAGAATCAGCAAGAGAGTTTTTAGACTTCAAATTTTCTGAATCAGAGGTCATAGAATCAGTATTGGAAAGAGAGGCACTTTTTACAATATATCTAAGCTGACGTTCAAGCATATTAGGAAGCACAACTCCAATTTGAAGTTTATCACCTTCACTGTTACCTCTCTCCCAAGCATCAAGATTGATCTTTAGAGCAAATGCCATAATGAGAGTAATCATGGAGACAAGAACCATAGCGACAATTACTTCTATAAGTGTGAATCCAGAATTGTTGGAAAGTGTAAATCCAGAGCTATCGGCTTTAACGGTTAAATTGCTCAGAGTTTTAGCAGATAAATTGTTCAGAATCTGATCAGATAAATTGCTTAAATTATCACTCATTTAGTTTTAGATTCTTTCTCTTTTTTAACTGGTTGTGTAAAAATTTCAGTGTCAAGTGACGAATCATCAATTCGCTTCCAGCGAGAGATACAATACTCTTTTCCTTTATTATTACCTTGATGTGTTTGGCTAACACACAAAGTAATATGAACCATTCCAATCAGCTCAATCTCTTCTCCAAGAATATTTTTTTTTCTGCTGTTAGAGCCTTTTTTCTGTTTTATTTTATCCTGATTAGATAATCTATTTTTTCTAACTTGATTTTTTTTAGCACCATAACCAGAAGCTCCTCCATCAACATTATCCCAAACAAGATCGCTGCTGTCGATAATAATTGGAGACTCTGTCTCTGCTTTGCATATCCATCCATCTTCATCTTCAAGAACTTTTTCAAAATTTTTACTCTCCATAATCTGGCTCATAATCTCTGGATTATTTAGAATATTTTTAAGAATCCGAACCGATTCAATTGAAGAATCTGCTTTTAAGGAGAGTCCCTTTGCAGTTGATAAAGCCCCTGTTACTGCTGTGATGGAAATCCCAATAATTATTAGTGCTACCATAACCTCAAGGAGTGTATAGCCTGATGTTTTCACGAATTTCCTTCTATATTTTATCAAACTCATGCTGCAAGTGATCTGACGCTGAAAACCGAATCTTCAACAAAAGGCTCAATCGCTGATTCAGGCACGGTTATTACAGCCACGGTATCTCCAATAGTGTTGAATATTTCTAATGAATAACCATCCTCACCTTCGGATATAGGATAATATTCTATAATAGTTGCAACATCACCTTTTTTTAGTCTTTTTTTAGGAAAATCCTTACTCAGAATTACCTCTTCAAATAAGTTATATTTCATTTTCTCACCTCTAAGCAGGTTTTTTATAAGGATACATGGTTATAAACTTCGTATTACAAGTTACGTAATCTCTCATCCAAATCGTAATAACCGACAATTCCTTTCCGTTTGGTCCTACAATTATTCCGTTTATTTCAAACATCTGACCAAATTCAGTTTGTTCAATCTCAGTGGCATGTTGTGACAGAATCTGATTTCTCAGATCAATTTCTAATATCTGCCAATTTTCAAGAGTATATCCAGCTTCTGCAAGCCATTTTGATTTATCATTTCTCTTTTTGTGAACTAAAAGATAATTTGTCAGTTTCTCACGTGCAATAATTGTATTTTGAGATAATTTCATCTTTTATTCATTATTTTAAAGGGCTTATATTATAATTATTGATTAAACAAATTCCAATAATAATTAGGGATCAGGATTTGTTATCTCCCGAATGCTCCCAGTTAGCATATCTACCTGAAATGTAAACTCAAACTCATTTTCAACAGAGATAGTTAAAATTCCTCCGCCAGAACTCCCATCAGGATAAAAACAGATAAAATATACACCATTAGAATCAACTTTTATATTTTCTCCTTCAAGCAGAATGGTTTCAGGTATTTTCAGCAGCTCACTATTAGAAGAGTTACTTAACTCTTCATTATCCGAGATTTGATCGTCCAAATTTTTACTGTCAGGCAAAGCATCGCCTATAAAGCCAATACTGCACTCTCTTGATTCTGGTGAAATTGTCAAACATGCTGGCACGCCTTTGCTCACAGCCATAACTCTTGCCTTTTTGCACATTGAAATAATATTTGATGCAAATATACGACTCTCCTTCATTCTGCCAGATTGACCAATATTCATTAAAACAAGGGAGCTTGCAATGGCAATGAGTATAATCACAACTGTTATTTCAATTAGAGTAAAGCCATTTTTATTCATACTAAAATTTACGCCTAAAAAAGGGCGGTGGAAACCCGCCCTAAATATTAACCATTTGAGTGCAGCCTTTTTAGTTTCAGGTGCTGAACAGAACATTTTTCAAAATTGTATTTCATTGACACCAAAAATAGTGGTCAACATTGAAACAACAACACCACCGATGAGAAGACCTAAGAAAAGAATAGAGAATGGCTCAAGAAGAGAGAGATAATTTTTTATTTTTGACTGAATTTTTCTATCAAGATCATCTGCTACAGATACAAGCATATCACCAATTTTACCTGTCTCCTCACCAAGAGAGACCATCTGCACAACCAAAGGTGGAAATATCTTACGTTCACGCATTAAAGAACTTACGCTTCTACCCTCTTTTACTTGTCTGTAGATATGCTCAACAGCATCTTTTACTTGAGAGTTTGCAACAACATCTTTAACGATGTGCAAAGCCTTCATAAGAGGAACACCGCTTTTAACAAGAGTGCCAAGTGTGCGTGAAAATCTGCTCATCTCAATATCAAGCATCACTTCACCGAGATATGGTATTTTGATGATATTTTTATCTGAAAGAGCTTTTCCATATTCAGTTTTCAAAAATCTCCATAAAAATATGAAAATCATAATTGAGCAAGATAGCAAAAGCCACCACCAAGCTCTTAGAAAGTTGCTAAGCTCTAACAAAATCTTTGTAGAAAATGGAATTTCTTGACCTAAATCTGCGAAAATACCAGCAAATTTAGGGACAACAAAACCTAAAATAACAAGCAAAGATAAAAAACCAACTGAAAGGAGAATGGCAGGATAAATAGAAGATGAGATCACATACTTTTTAATCTCCTCTGTTCTTCCAATAAATTCAGATAGCCTCTCCATTACAGATGGTAAAATTCCCCCCATCTCTCCTACTCTCACCATATTTACATAGAGATCATCAAAATCTTGCGGCTTTTCTGCCATTGCATCTGAAAGGTTGGTTCCTTTTTTAAGGGAATCTTGGAGATAAATAGTCATGGCTCTAATTTTTACATCTGATGTTGCATTGCCAGCAATAGATAAAGCACGATCAATTGGGAGTCCTGATTTAAAAAGATGTGCAAGATCAGAGGTAAGCTGAAGAAGGCGGGCGTTGTTTAAGCTGCGTCTTGCTGAAGAAAAAAAATTAAGACCAATATCTATTCCATTAGAAGATTTCCCCTCAAGCCAGCGTAACAAGACCGCCCCTCTTGATTGAAGCATTATAAGAATCTGCTCTTTGTCTCTTGCTTCAAGGGTCTCTGTGATCTTTTTACCGTCAGGATTAATGGCTTCAAATCTAAATTGCGGCATTAATTAAGTAGCCTCTCTTATGAGAAATTATAATTTTGAACATGGTTTTATGATAACTACTGTAGTCAAGCTATAAATCACAAGGCTAACTATCTTATCTTGCAACACGCAAAACCTCTTCGTAGGTGGTAAGTCCTTGTTTTACTTTATTAATACCGTCCATTTTAAGTGAGATCATACCTTTTGAGATAGCTTTTTTAAATAGACGGTTTCTATCAGCACCAGCAACAACCTCACCTTGTAGTTCATCGTCAAGAACCATCAGCTCATATATGCCAAACCGTCCTTTATATCCTGTTTCGCCACACAACTTACACCCTTCTCCTCTTGAAAAAGTTGGTGTCAACTTATCAGAGGCAACATCAAAATCAAGGGCAAGAGATTCAAGCTGTTCTGATGACAGTGTTATCTGCTTTGAGCAGTTAGGGCAGACTTTTCTAACCAAACGCTGTGCAAGAACCCCAACAAGTGAAGATGAGATCATAAAACGCTCAATGCCCATATCTTCAAGGCGTGTAACAGCTCCTGCTGCATCATTTGTGTGAAGTGTTGAAAAAACCATGTGTCCTGTCAAAGCTGCCTGAACAGCAATTTCAGCAGTTTCACCATCTCTAATTTCACCAATTAACATAACATCAGGGTCATGGCGGAGAAATGAGCGGAGAGTGTGTGCAAAGGTAAGTCCAATAGATGATTGAACTTGAACTTGATTTACTCCGTCCATCTGATATTCAACAGGGTCTTCTACAGTTACAATTTTTTTATCAGGAGTATTTATCTCACTTAAAGCAGCATAAAGTGTAGTTGTTTTTCCTGAACCAGTAGGACCTGTAACCAATAAAATTCCAAACGGCATTGAGATAACAGACCTAAATTTTTTCAAAAGAGTATCATCAAACCCAAGTTTTTTAAGGTCTAAGGAGACATTCTCTTTATTTAAAAGCCTTAAAACAATGCTCTCTCCAAAGTGAGTAGGAACAGTTGAAACACGAATATCAACCTCATCTTGCCCAGCTTTTATTTTGATCCTGCCATCTTGTGGAAGGCGTCTTTCGGCAATATCAAGTTTTGCCATGAGCTTAATTCTTGAGATTATGGCAGCTTTTAGCTTTGCAGATATGCTCTCTTGATCATGCAAAACACCGTCAATACGGTATCTAACTAAAACTGTATGTCGTCTTGGTTCAATGTGGATATCAGAGACTCCAAGCTCTAAGGCACGATTGATAATATGGTTTACAAGCCTTATTACTGGGGCTTCAGTTGCCATACCTTTTAGCTGTTCAGGATCGTCCCAAAGAGCATCTTCAAGAGAGAGGTTTAAAGCATCAGCACCATCTTCTCCTGTCATATCTGCATCAGCCTCATACCAGCGGTAAATATACTGGCTTACCACTTCATTTGAGGCTTTATAGACATCTAACTTTTTAGAGTATGCTTTTCTGATAATCTCACGAGTGTTGAAATCAAGAGGGTCTGCCATAATAACTTGAAGTCTGTCTTCAAAATCATTTATAGGCAGAAACCTAAACCGCTTCATAAAGTTGACTGATATCAGCAAAACTGCGGGTGGGTTTTCAGGAATATTTTTTTCGTCAATCTCAGGAGTGCCAAGTGAATCGGGAATTGATATTGGTTTAGAAGTATTGTTTATAGTATCTATGTTCAGCTTAGGCATAGTATCTATGTTTAACTTGGGCATATTATCTAAAGGTGTTATTCCCAACTTACAATATCCTTTGTCATCTTATCTTCGCCGCCTTGTGCATTATCAGCACCATAGCTTAAAAGATCGTATTGACCATGTTCTCCTGGTGAAACATAGATAAAATCATTTTCCCAAGCATCTTTAGGAACTGGTTTTGGAAGGTATGGTCCGTCCCAATTTTTAAGCTCTCCCGGGTTCTCTCTTAAGGCATTTAGCCCCTCTTCTGTTGTCGGGTATCTGCCGTTATCAAGCCTAAAGCTGTCAAGAGCAGAGCCAAGAAGCTCGATTTGAGTTTTTGTGGTCTTTATCTTTGCCTGATCAACTTTGCCAAAAAACTTTGGTGCAACCAATGCAGATAAAAGACCCACAATGATAATGACCACCATGATCTCTATCAAGGTGAAGCCTCTCTGATTTAGCCTGTTTTCTATTAAATAGGAATTTTTTTGTTCTCTCTCTTCCATTAGGTTTTACCTTTATAATGGTTATATTGATAATGGCTGGCGTTATTATCAACCAGCTCATTTATTACATATATAATTCATACTAATGATGAGTCAGCCTCATTAGTAGCAAACTCATTCTTAATTAAGTATTGAAATTATTCTTTTTTTTCCTGCTCTTTTGGTTGGCTCTGAGTCTTGGATATCTCCTGTTCCTGAGCTTTCTGCTTCTCCTGAGCTTGTTTTATTAGAGCTTCAAACTTCTTCTTTAGCTCTTCCGCCCTTTTAGGATCCTGAGCCTGTGGAGCTGCTGGTGCAGTTTTACCCTCAACTGGTAAAGCTGGTGCGGCATTTAACTTATTTTCTTGTTGATTACTTCCGTTTTGTAGATTCTGCTGTTGTGCATTCTGCTGCTGAATCTTCTGAATCACTTCAAGGAAATTATTAGTTTTAGCTCCGTTATTTGTGTTAGCTGTATTTGTAGCATTTGGGTTCTTAACAGCACTATTTTCATTAATCCCCTGCAAAGGTAATTTTTCCTGTGCATTTGGATCAATGATTCTGCCCATAACATTTATCTTTATTTCTGGCTGAATTTTGCTGTCTGTCTCTAAAATCAGAACATCATAATAAAAACCAGCATCTTTTTTTAAATTCTCAACTGTAATTGAATATTCCTTATTTCCAGATCCAGCTTTATCTTCCTTAAGTTCATATTTTATATTTTTAGATTTCTCATCTTGAGAACGAACTTTTAAAACTGAAAATGGGAACTTACTCTCTGGAACAACTTTAACTACGGCTTTAAGCTCTTCTCCAATCTTTCCGTTAAATCTAACTACAGATGGTGTGATATTTGCAAATTTTTCAACATTACCTGATACAGAGATATTGGATTCTGGTGTTTTACTGTCATTTGTAATAACAGTAATGGTTTTCATCAATTTACGTCCGCCATATCCTCTTGTATTAACTTTTATTGATATTTTTCCCTCGCCACCGGGAGGGATCTCTCTTGAATAAGAGACTGTTGTGCAGCCTCAACCAGTTTTAACCTTCTCAACTTTGAGGATATCAGTTCCTTTATTCATAATAACAAAATCATGCAGCACATCTGATCCATCAACTGCTGAATCAAATTGATATGCTGGTTCAGGAAAAAACACAGATGCTGATTTTAAACCATCTTTGTTTTGTTCTGATGAAGCATTTGCAGCATCCTTTTTTTGCTCTGAACCAGCTTTTACAACACCTTCTTGCTTTTGCTCAGAAGCAGGCTTTACGTTAATCTCTTTGCTTTGCTTAGTTACGTCTGCACTCAAAGATGGAGATGCAACACACAGATAAAAGAGCAAAGAGCATAGAAAACTCTTCAAAATACCATTCATAACTAAATCCTTTACATTTAGATATTAAAAAACATTTAAAAAGAATAACAAAACTACTAAAAAAACTTTAGACTATACTAAAAATAATAGAGTAAATATTAACATAAAATATTAGCTCTAATGCAAAAATTAAACCAACATAATTGCTAAAAAGACTCATGTCAATAATACGCAAATGTTTCTATATTACCTAATCATTTATTTTAAAAGTTTTACCAATTTGTTAGCGTTTAAAATAAACCTCTTTGGTGTTGGATATACTGTTCGAGGTCATAAATTGAGTTATACTTAAATTTATGACCGTTTAGAGTATAGTAAGAACCAAGCATTTTTTTTACTGACGAAATTTTTGTTCAGGTCTTACTCCTTCATCAAGAATGATAGCCTCAACTCTTCGGTTTTGCTGCCTTCCTGCTTCTGTATCATTTCCAGCAATCGGATATTGCTCACCATAGCCTTTTGTTATCATTCTCTCGCTATCAACTCCTCTCTCCATCAATGCTGAGAATACAGCAATTGCCCGTTGATTTGAAAGTCCAAGATTATAGGTATCACTTCCCCTGCTATCTGTATGTCCCTCAATTAATAAGGCTCTTTTAGGATATTTTTTTAAAAAATTGGCTAACTTGTCAGCTATCAGCAAGCCACCTTGAAGAAGTCTTGATTTATTAACTTCAAAAAGAATGTTTCCAAGAGTTACGACTGCCCCTCTATCTGTCATTTCAGCATGTAACTCGGCAAGCTCTTTTTCAAGCTCAAGTTTTTTAGCAAGTGCGGCTTCTGCCGCAAGCCTTGCCTTTTCAGCCTCTTTCATCATCTCTTCTGAGTGCTTTTTAGCAAGTTCAGCTTCTTTTGCTTTTTGCTCCGCCTCAAGAGCTTTTTGTTCGGCAGCAGCACGAGCTTCTTCTGATTCCCGCTCTCTTGCCTTTATCAAAATTTTATCCTTGCTAATATTCAACTCTTCTATTGCTGTTTCAGATGCTTTAGCTTCAGCTAAAAGAACAGCAATTTCAACTTTTCTTTCAGCAAGGTATGAGAGATGCTCGGTCTCTTTAGCGTCTCTTGCTCGTGCCGCTTTTTCTGCATTATCTAACGCCTCTTTAGCATCGTATAGAGCAACTGGTGCATTAGATTCAACACCTTGCGTTGTAGCTGCGATCTTGTATGCTGTTCTTGCTCTATCAAGAGCTATATTTTTAATTGGACCTGATGCACAACTACTTATTATCAAAGTAGTGTAAATTGTTATAAAAATGAATATGTATATTTTGTGGGCATTTAATTTATATCTCATATAAAAATTCCTCTTATTATCAGCCTTAGGTTGATAGTTGTATTATGGCAATTATTGCAAATAACCTAATTGACCTCCTGCAAAAACCATTTCATATCCAGTAAACTCTATGGCTCAATTCAGGGTTTGCAGGAAATCTAATATCTTTGCTGATTCCTATTGACCTCATTCTGGAGTGTTTCGATGCTTTCACGCAAATCTTTTTCCATCTTTTTAACTTTGCCAGTTTGAGATTTAACCTCCGCAACTTTTGCGTCTATTGCAGCCTCGTCAGCTAAACGCTGTGCTAAAATAAAATCCTCTTTTTTGGCAGCTTCTCTTGCCTTCTGTAATTTATCCTCTGCGATTCTAACATCTAACGGTGCATTTAGAGTTGCACTGTTTTCTATTGCCATTTTAATTGCCAGCTCCGCGTCAGATATATTTTTAATAGGTTTTACAACCTTTGCGGCACACCCTGTAATAATTATCATAATAAAAACTGTTACAAAACAAAATAATGTTGTTGAAACTTCTCGATTAAACATAGAAATTCCACGACTAAGTCTGATAAATTTTGATTTCATAAATTCACCTCTTTCCAAATTATATCAATAAATTACGGATACGTTGCCAACCATCTTCAGGTATCTGGGCACCTATAACTTGACACACTTCATACCCACAAGCTGACGCAATCTCACCGCTTTTCTCTATAGAATATCCATTTGCAATACCATAAAGAAAACCTGCTGCCCACAAATCACCAGCCCCTGTTGTATCTTTTATAGGTTCTCCAATTTTAGCATTGATTCTTATTATGTTAGTTTTACATGTTTTATCTTTAGTTTTAGATGTGTTGTCTTTGGTTTTACATGCTTGATTCTTGCAATTTTCAACTTTATAGGCTTCTTTATCTTCTTCTTTATAGGCGATATAACTTCCCCGTTCTCCTATCTTTAAAACTGCTATACTTACATTTTCAGCTAAAGAGTCAAGAGCCTCCATTTCATCTGAACAACCTGTGTAAGCTCTTGCTTCATCTTCGTTTGCAATTAGAATATCCACATAATCTTTCACTATACCAGTTAAGATACTCTTTGAGGCTTGCACAACCTCAAAACTTGCTAAATCAAGTGCAATCATAGCATTTGCTTGTTTAGCACTTTTAAGACAAGCCATCATAAGCTCAGGGTTAAATAGTAGATAACCTTCCATAATAGCAATTCCACTATCTTTGAACATCTCAGGTGTTATAGAATCAGGTAAAAGCTCTGTTGAAGCTCCAAGGCAGGTAAACATAGAACGTTGTGCATCAGGCGTAATTATGGAAAGAACTTTACCAGTAGGAGTGGATGATTTATGGAAAATAGTTTCAACATTGGCATTTTTGAGATTCTCTTCGTAAAATTCTCCATAGTAATCATCTCCCCGTTTTCCTATGAAACTTGATTTGCCCCCAAGTTTTCCTATGCCTATAATTGTGTTGCAGGTTGCACCTCCCGGGACAATAATAGGCTGATTAACAGTTTTCTTAATAATTTCATCAATATACGAACTCTTTACTTGGTTTGGACACCCCTTATTATTACCAAAAGAACTTTTTTTAAGAATATCCTCAATATAAGAGTCATCAACAAGGGTCATACCACCTTTTTCTTTACCAATCTGTAAAAGGAAATCGTCAGTTTCATGTATTAAAAGATCAATTAGTGCTGACCCTACACCTGTTATTTTTGGGCTTTGAATTTTATTTAGCATTCTTTTTCTCTCTAAAAAAATAAATAGATCATCATCAATCAAAGATTTGGCAACGCTTTAAAATCATCAAACCTTTGAGTAGAAAATAGCTTTAATTTTTATACTAAGAAGTTAAGTTTATGTAACATTTTTATATTATCACATATTGACAAACCTATGTTCATGGCATAATCTTAACACCTACATTAAATAAGATAATATTAACACTCTAAAAAACAATAATAAACTGATAACCTAATAAATTTTAAGGAGCATCTTAATAATGACGACTAAAAACATAAAAAGATCGTTTTTTACATCTGAATCTGTAACTGAAGGACACCCTGATAAAGTTGCAGATGCAATTTCAGACAGCATACTTGATGCCATTATGGCTGAAGATAAAAAATGTCGTGTTGCTTGTGAGACTCTTGTAACTACTGGACTTGCAATGATTGCTGGTGAAATTTCTACAAGTTGTTATGTAGATATGCCAGCAATTGTAAGAGAGACAATAAGAGATATAGGATACCACTCCTCTGACATGGGATTTGATTGGAGAACCTGCTCTGTTATTACAAGCATTGATCATCAATCTCCTGACATTGCACAGGGTGTTGATGAGGGGCAAGGGCTATTTAAAGAGCAAGGTGCAGGAGATCAAGGCTTAATGTTTGGTTTTGCAACTAATGAAACCCCAGAGCTTATGCCGATGCCAATAAGCTACGCTCATAAACTGACAAAACGTCTTGCACAGGTTAGAAAAAATGGTGCTCTTGACTTCTTACGTCCTGACGGCAAATCTCAGGTAACCATTGAATATGTTGATGGCAAGCCATTAAGAGTAGATACAGTGGTTGTTTCAGCCCAACATAAGCCAGATATAAGCCACTATGACTTAAGCGAAGCAATTATAAAAGAGGTAATAAAGAAAGTTATTCCAGCAGAAATGATGGACGGAGACACAAAATTTTTCATAAATCCAACTGGTAAATTTGTAATTGGTGGTCCAATGGGTGATTGCGGATTGACAGGCAGAAAGATTATTGTTGATACCTATGGCGGACAAGGAAGTCATGGTGGAGGCTGTTTTTCTGGTAAGGACCCCTCTAAAGTTGACAGAAGTGCCTCATATATGGGCAGATATATTGCAAAAAATATGGTTGCATCTGGTGTTGCAAATAAATGTGAAATTCAGGTTGCTTATGCAATTGGCGTTGCTGAACCTGTATCTTTGCTTGTTGATTTTATGGGAACAGGCAAAATTTCAGAAGAAAAAGCAATTGAGATTATAAAAGAGGTTTTTGATTTAAGACCCGCTGGAATTATTAAAACTTTAAATTTATTACGCCCAATTTATAGAAAAACATCAGCATACGGTCATTTTGGAAGGCAAGACCCAGATTTTACATGGGAACATACAGATAAGGCAGAAGAGATAAGAGTTAAAGCAGGACTTTAGGATTTTTATTTCACTTATCGCCAACGTAGGGAACAACGATCGTTGTTCCCTACAAAACCATCATTATATTCCATGTTGAGTATAATTTAATAATAGTTAGAATATTCAAGGATTTTACAATGTCTCAAATAAATACAACATCATCTTTTATGCCGCTTGACCTTACTTTGAAATACAAAGTTAAAGATATTGCCCTTGCATTAGATGGGCATAAAGATATGCAGCTTTCAGAAAAAGAGATGCCGGGTCTTATGGCTCTGCGTAAAAAATATGGATCATCTAAACCTTTAAAAGGTTTAAAAATCATGGGCAGCCTTCACATGACTATCCAGACAGCCATGCTGATAGATACCCTTTATGAGCTTGGAGCTGATTTAAGGTGGGCAACCTGCAATATATTTTCAACTCAAGACCATGCAGCAGCAGCAATAGCAGACAAAGGAAGTGCCAAAGTGTTTGCATGGAAAGGTGAAACTTTAGAGGAGTTCTGGTGGTGCACAGAGCAGGCTTTAACTTGGGAAGACGGCTCTGGACCTGATCTTATTGTTGACGATGGAGGAGATGCAACTCTATTTGTTCATCAAGGTGTTAAAGTTGAGAATGATCCATCTTTGCTTGAACTTCAAACCCACAGTGCAGATGAAAAATTTTTAATGGAACGCCTCAAACATTCATACTTAGAAGACCCAAAAAAATGGACAAAAATTGCAGCTAACATAAAAGGTGTGTCAGAAGAGACTACCACTGGAGTTCATAGACTCTACCATTTAGCATCAAAAGGAGAACTTCTCTTTCCAGCAATAAATGTAAATGACTCTGTAACCAAATCTAAATTTGACAACCTTTACGGCTGCCGTGAATCTTTAGCAGATGGCATTAAACGGGCAACTGATATTATGCTTGCTGGCAAAGTTGTTGTGGTTGCTGGATATGGCGATGTTGGAAAAGGGTGTGCATCTTCAATGAAAGGCTATGGTGCAAGAGTTATAATAACAGAGATTGATCCTATTTGTGCTTTACAAGCAGCAATGGAAGGGTATCAGGTTCTTACTATGGAAGAGGCTGCACCTATCGGAGATATTTTTGTAACCGCAACAGGTAATTATTTGGTAATACGTGGTGAGCATATCAAATTTATGAAAGATGAGGCAATAATTTGCAATATTGGTCATTTTGATAATGAGATTGAGATGCGTTTTCTTGAAAATAACCCTTTGCATAAAAAGATAAACATTAAGCCTCAAGTTGATAAATGGATACTTGAATCTGGCAAATCTGTAATTGTGCTTGCTGAAGGAAGGCTTGTAAATCTTGGCTGTGCAACTGGGCACCCAAGTTTTGTTATGAGTTCAAGTTTTACCAACCAGACACTTGCTCAAATTAAACTTGCAACTGAAAAACTTGAGAAAAAGGTTTATACACTTCCAAAAGAGCTTGATGAGGAAGTTGCAAGGCTTCACTTAGAGATGCTTGGAGTAAAACTTACAAAACTTACTCAAGAACAGGCTGATTATATTGGTGTTCCAATAAACGGTCCATTCAAACCCGACTATTATAGGTATTAAGTTAATTCAAATATCAAATAACATTTTACCAAAAGATTAAATTTATGAATGAAAAAGAGCTTATCTTTATACTTGAAAACGTAGCCAAAGGTTCACTCTCTGTAGAAAATGCCCAAACTCAGCTAAAAAAGATGGCATTTGAAGATATTGATGGTTACGCAACCGTCGATCATCACAGAGCTATTAGGAAGGGTTTTCCAGAGGTTATATTTGGTCAAGGCAAAACCTCAGACCAAATAGTTGGAATAATGACTGCAATGTCAAATATAAGCGATGAAGTTGTATTGGTTACTCGTATAACCTACGAAAAAGCTCTTGAGGTTATAAAAGTTTTTCCTGACGCTATATTTCACGAAGATGCTAAAATGTTAATTTTAAGCCGTAAAGAGCCTGAGATAAGATCAAATGGCAACATTCTTGTTATCTCTGCTGGAACATCTGACATTCCAATTGCAAAAGAGGCATATCTTACGGCAAAGTCAATGGGCAACCATGTAAATACAATTTTTGATGTTGGTGTTGCAGGAATTCATAGACTGTTTGCACATAGAAGAGAAATTGAGAATGCCTCTGTTATTATTGTTGTAGCTGGAATGGAAGGAGCTCTACCAAGTGTAGTTGCTGGAATGGTAAAAGCTCCTGTAATCGCTGTGCCAACAAGTATTGGTTATGGTGCTGGTTTTGGCGGAATCGCGGCTCTTCTCGGTATGCTTAACTCGTGTAGTTCAAATGTTGCTGTAGTAAATATTGATAATGGATTTGGGGCTGGTTACATGGCATCAAGTATAAATCAAATAAGAAATCACGCCTAATTCTTCATCACTTAAATAAAACTTCTTAATCTACTTCCAAACCTTTACTTGAAATCCTGCAAAACTGGGATTTATCCAATAAATTCAATGGTTAAATCCCAGTTTTGCAGGAACTCTACTATCAAAATATTTGGGGCTTGTTGATATGGATAACTTCAGTGCTGTAATTGTGGCAGGTGGTTTAAATACCCGTATGGGCGGAAATAACAAAGCATTTTTAACTTTAGGCGGGAAAACAATCATTTCTCGCCTAATTTCTATTTTAGAAATGTATTTTGACGAGATTCTCCTTGTAACAAAAAATCCAGAAGACTATAGCAACTACACCAAACAAGTGAAGATCATAACCGATATATATGAAGCTCGATCTTCTCTTACTGGAATTCATGCTGGTATTTACCATGCAAAAAATTTTTTTTCGTTTGTAGTACCGTGTGATGCACCTTTTATCCAACCTCCGCTAATAAAGTTACTTCTTGATTCAATCACCCCAGAGTCAGATGTAGTTATCCCCCATCATGATGGATATTACGAACCTCTTTGTGCTGTATATTCAAAGCGTTGTATTGAACAAATAGAGTATCTTATAAGTTTAGGAAACTATAAAATCTATAACCTTTTTAAAGTTATTAATCTGAAAACAGTTGAAAAAGATAAATTAACAGAGTCAGACCCAGAACTTATCTCTTTTTTTAATGTAAACACTCCCGATTCCCTTGAAGCAGCGTCTCGTCTTATCAATTAAGTAATCTATCCTCAAAGCCAACAAACTTAGAAAAACAACATATTCATCTAACTCATAAAATAAAATGAACATTGTTCTGTGAATGTTCTCTAAAAATGGGCTTGCATCATATAGATTGAGAGATTATAAACAGAATCAATAAATAATATGATTAAAGTTAGAGTTAATTTTTTACCTTTAAACTAACTTGGCAAATTACCGCTATTTTATAAAACAATGAGTAACACAACGGAGGTATTTTAAAGTGGAAATAACAATTACAGAAAAAGAGCAAAAAGGCAAAAGACCAGCAGATTCGTCTTTAGGTTTTGGAACAGTATTTACTGATCACATGTTCAATATGGATTACAGCCCTGAAACAGGGTGGTTTAACCCACGTATTGAGCCGTTTCACAATCTTGAACTCTCTCCAGCAACCATGATGTTTCACTATGGGCAGGCTATTTTTGAGGGGCTTAAAGCATACAAAACTTCTGATGGCTCTATTCAGCTTTTCAGACCACAAGAAAATTTCAAAAGGTTTAATAAATCTGCAAGAGGTATGTGCATACCAGAACTTGATGAAAATTTTGCATTGGAATCTCTTAAAACTCTTCTTAAAATTGAAAAAGATTGGATACCAGAGACACCTGGAACATCTCTTTACATTCGTCCAACCATCATTGCAACTGACCCGTTCCTTGGGGTGCGTGCATCTCACACTTACAGATATTTTGTCATTTTATCACCTGTTGGTGCATACTATGCAGAGGGCTTTAATCCTATAAAAATTTGGATATCTACTGAGCATGTTAGGGCTGTAAGAGGTGGAGTTGGTGAATACAAGGCTGCTGTTAATTATGCTGCAAGCCTTTATGCGTCAGAAAAGGCAAAAAAACAGGGATATGCCCAAGTGTTGTGGCTTGATGGTGTTGAGAGAAAATATATTGAAGAAGTTGGTGCAATGAATATCTTTTTTGTAATCAACAATGAACTGACAACACCAGAGTTAAATGGAAGTATATTGCCAGGAGTTACAAGAAATTCTGTTCTTCATCTTGGAAAAAAATGGGGCATGAAAGTTTCTGAACGTAAAATCAGCGTTGATGAAATTATAGACGCACACACAAACGGCACATTACAAGAGGTTTTCGGAGCTGGAACAGCAGCGGTTATTTCACCTGTTGGAGAAATCCGCTATGGTGATAAGATTATGAATATAGGAAATGGAAAGCCAGGAGATATTGCTGTAAAATTTAACAACGCAATCACAGATATTCAATATGGCAGAGCAGAAGATACTGAAAATTGGATCGAAAAAGTCCTATAATTAAATTTGTTTGAGCAAAATATTTTTTTTATTAAATATGTATGACTGAGTGTTCGTTCGGAATATAATTAGTACTAATTATACTGCCAAATTAGGATATAACTTATAATTTAAGGGGGCTTCTTGCCCCCTTATAAATATTTTGGGAAAAGATATAATGGCAAAGAAAAAAGATGAGCTTGTTCCTATTGGAACTAAAATCAAACAGATAAGAGTTGAAAAAAAGATAACTCAAGAGTTTATAGCCAATGAAACAGGTCTGACAATTGATTTTATCGAAAATATTGAATCAGGCAAAAAAAGACCTCCTGTTGGAATGCTTCTTCAAATCTCCCGTGCATTGGGTGTAGATTCTGGATTTTTGTTAAAAGAGCAGGAAGATTCAACTGAAGAGCGTGTCAAGGCATACACAAAAAGAACTGACAATTATGCCTATACACCACTTACCCCGGGAGCAGAAAACAAACACCTAAAAGCATTCAAAATTGTAATTGAGGCTGGAAAAGCTCATCAAGGTGTTGGATTTCAGCATGAAGGTGAGGAATTTTCATATATTTTAAACGGTGAAGTTGAAATTACTGTAGGTGATCATGTTAATCGTTTAAAAGCTGGCGAATCTCTCCATTTTAACTCTGGAATTAAGCACGATCTTAAAAATGTGGGTAATACTGACGCAGAGCTTATTGTTGTGGTTTATACCCCTTGATAAAAACGAAAATATAAGGGTGGCTGGTAAATATGATAGCCTACTGCCTTTAACTTGCTTTCTAAGGATAAATCTGACAATATAAAATAAAATCAGGAGGTTAGATAGATGTTATTTAGTTTAACAGAAGAACAGTTGATGATTCAAAGCATGGTCAGAGAGTTCTCAAGAAAAGTGATTGCCCCAACTGCTGCTGAAAGAGATAAAACCAAGGAGTTTCCAGCAAAAAACTTTAAACAGATGGGTGAACTTGGTCTTATGGGTATGATGGTGCCGCCTGAATACGGTGGAGAAGGAGCTGATACCATCTCTTATGTTCTTGCCCTTTCTGAGATCGCCTATTCATGTGCCTCAACTTCTGTGGTTATGTCTGTTCAAAATTCTATTGTTTGCGAAAGTATCTTAAAATTTGGCACTGAAGATCAAAAGAAAAAATTTCTAACTCCACTCGCATCAGGAAAAATAATTGGAGCATTTGCCCTAACAGAACCAGAGGCTGGTTCAGACCCTGTGAGTCAAACAACAACAGCAGTAAAAGATAAAGATGAATATATTATCAACGGCACAAAAAGATTTATAACATCTGGTAAAAATTGCAGCGTAGTTATTGTTACTGCAAAGACTGACGAGAGTGCTGGACACAGGGGAATCAGTGCATTTTTAGTTCCAAAAAATCTTAAAGGGTTTAGTGTTGGTCATATTGAGGACAAAATGGGATTAAGAGCATCTGACACCACAGACCTTATTTTTGAGAATTGCAGAGTTCCAGCAGAAAATATTTTGGGTAAAGAGGGTGATGGATTTAAAATTGCCATGTCTGGTTTAGATTGCGGACGCATTGGCATTGCTGCCCAATCACTTGGAGTTGCTGAAGCTGCTTTTGATGCTTCTGTAAAATATACCCGCCAAAGAAAGCAGTTTGGATGTGCAATTTCCAAACATCAAGGAATAAGGTGGCAAATTGCAGATATGGCAACTCAAATTGAGGCAGCACGCCAACTTATTTTATCAGCAGCAGCCATGAAAGATAGAAAAGAGAAATTTACAACTCAAGCATCAATGGCAAAACTTTTTGCATCTGAAATGGTAAATCAAATTACTGCAAGAGCTATTCAGCTTCACGGTGGATATGGCTTTACAAAAGATTATGATGTTGAAAGATACTACCGTGACGCAAGGGTATTTACTATCTATGAAGGAACATCAGAGATTCAGAGGATTGTCATATCAAATAATATTCTTAAAGATAAACGAAATCCCTAAAATTTAAAAGGAGGGGAAAATGCGACCATGTCCCATAGAAGATAGACTCCTTGATGATGACCATTTAATTAAAGATTTAAAACCTTCCGAAGAGAAGCGGATATCGAAGATTAAAGCACTTAGAGGAAAATATAAAATACAACTTACTCCAAGTAACGAATTTGCAAAGAGAAAGAGAGAAGAAATTTTAATGGAAAGGTAGTTTGTCTATGCCAGTTATTCTTGATGCCTGTGCTATAATTGCTTATCTAAGAGATGAAGATGGTGGTGATATAGTTGAATCGGCATTGATTTCAGAAGAGTGCTTTATCCACGCAATAAATATATGTGAAGTTTATAAAGATTGTCTTTCACGAGGAGAAAACAAGCATGAAGCAGATCAAATAATTGAAGATTTATATTCAATTGGTCTTGTTGTTTGTGAAGATATGGATACTGCTCTATGGAAAGAAGCAGCAAGCCTTAAAGCAACAATAAGGCGAATATCTTATGCTGATTGTTTAGCATTATCAATGACTGCCCGATTAAATGGAACTTTGTTTTCTTCTGACCACCATGAGTTTGATATTATTGCAGATAAGGGTTTTTATTCAATTCGTTTCATCAGATGATCTAAGTATCCAACCAAATTCAAGAGACTAATCATAGTAATGAAAAATATGACTACTGGTTGGTGTGAAAATGGTATGAAAAAAATAGAATTTTTTAAGATATTTATTATTCAGTTATTGAATTAGGAGGATTATGGCTCAAATAGTTGCTGATCGCAGAGATATTGATTTTATCCTTCACGAACAGTTGGAGGTTGAAAGTCTTTGTAAACATGAAAAATTTGCAGAGTTTAACAAAAAAACAGTTGATATGATTGTATCAGAAGCACGCAATCTTGCAATTAAAGAGATGTTGCCAGCGTTAAAAATTGCAGATGAAGAAGGTTGTAAATTTGATAAAGGTGTTGTGAACGTTCCAGAACCGTTTCATAGGATTTATCAGCTCTTTAGGGAAGGCGAATGGATTGCAATGTGCGATGCTCCAGAGTGGGGCGGTCAAGGTATGCCTTCAACAGTTTCGCTTGCTGTTAAAAACTACTTTCACGGGGCAAATTTTCCGTTTGTCTTAAACATCCTTTTAAGTCACGGGGCTGGAAAGCTAATTGAGAGATTTGGCACAGATAAACAAAAAAATCTGTTTCTAAAAAAAATGTATTCAGGAGAGTGGGGTGGAAGTATGCTTTTAACAGAACCAGAAGCTGGTTCTGATGTTGGAGCATTGACAACTACAGCAGTCAAAAATGAAGATGGCACATATTCAATTACTGGAAACAAAATATTTATCTCAAGTGGAGAGAGTGATCTTACTAAAAATATAATTCATCCTGTTTTAGCAAGAATAGAAGGCTCTCCCGCTGGAACTGCTGGCATCTCTCTATTTTTAGTTCCAAAAATTTGGGTAAATGATGATGGCACTCTTGGAGAGCCAAATGATATTGTCTGCACAGGAATTGAAGAGAAGATGGGAATTCATGGAAGCCCTACATGCTCAATAACACTTGGCGGAAAAGGTGATGGAAAGTGTCGAGGAACTCTTCTTGGTCAAGAAAATAAAGGTATGCGGGCAATGTTTGTTATGATGAATGAAGCTCGCCTTGATGTTGGAATGCAGGCTTTAGGGTGTGCATCTGCCTCGTTTTTGAATGCTCTTAACTATGCAAGAGAGCGTGTTCAAGGAAAACATCTTTTGCATAATATTAAAGGTGCGTCTGCTGATAAATCTGCTGGTGTTCCAATTATCCAACACCCAGATATTCGGCGTATGCTTCTTAACATGAAAGTCTATACAGAAGGTTGTAGAAGTCTTCTTTTTTATATTGGAATGTGTGAGGATAGACTCCGTATTATAAATGATGCCTCTAAAGTTGATAGTGATAAAAACATTGATTTTAAAACTACTAACAGCGATCTTAACAATATCTCTGATCAAAAAAGATACTATCAAGGTATGATAGATTTTTTAACCCCAATTGGCAAAGGATATGTTACAGATAAGGCGTTTGAGGTTTGCAGCCTTGGAATTCAAATTTATGGCGGTTATGGCTATACAAAAGAGTATCCACAGGAGCAGTATTTAAGAGATTGTAGAATCACTCAAATCTATGAGGGGACAAACGGTATTCAGGCAATGGACCTTTTGGGCAGAAAACTTGGTCTAAATAATGGCGAAGCATTTAATAATTTTGTCTCTGAAATTAGAAAAATAATCAAAACTGCGGAAGAAATAAGCGAACTTGCGGAACTTGCTCAAAAAACAGAAGGCGTTATCAAAAAATTTGAACAAACAGCCTTACACATAGCAAAGATGGCAAGTTCAGAGAAGCTGATGACGGCATATTCTCATGCCTACTCTTTTATGGAAGTTACAGGCGATATCACTATGGCTTGGATGCTTCTTTGGAGAGCTGTGGTTGCGTCAAAAAATCTTGATAGTATTAATTCATCTAAGGTTGGTTCAAAAAAACAAGATGAATCTTTCTATAAAGGTCAAATTGCCAATGCCAAATTTTTTGCAACCACTTATCTTCCCATAACTTTTGGAAAGATGGATGTGATTTTGCAAAGTGGCAGCGTTGCAGTTGATATTACTGATGAGATGTTTGGTGGGAAATAAAATATAAGATAATTTAAAAAATTAAGATAGCAAAGGAAACAAAACAAAATGAAAGATGTTGTAATAGTGTCAGCCTGTAGAACAGCTATTGGTGCGTTTGGCGGAAGTTTAAAAGATATGAATGGAGCAGCTCTTGGAAGTGTAGTTATGAAAGCTGCTGTAGAGAGAGCTAAAATTGATCCAGCAATAATTGATGATATTCGTTTTGGGTGCTGTATGGAGCATCACGACACTTTAAATGTTACTCGTGTAGCGGCTCTTTTAGCAGGCATACCAGATACAGTACCAGCAGTAACAATAAATAGAGTCTGCATATCAGGAATGGAGGCAGTTATTTCAGGTATGGCTATGATTCAAGCTGGAATGGCAGATGTGATTCTTGCAGGCGGTGTTGAACACATGTCTGGAGTTCCATATACTGTCCCAAATGCAAGATGGGGTTGCCGCCTTCAAGATCAGACATTTGTTGATGCAATGATTCACGCTCTTCACTGCGGTTCCCATATAATTCCATTTTCTGATGATTGCCCTGTAAATACTAAAGAAGCTCCAGCAAGTATGTTTCTTGGTAAACCTTACATCATGGGACAGACAGCAGAACTTGTAGCTCAATATTTAAATATAACTCGTGAAGAGATGGACGAGGTTGCATTAAGAAGCCATAACAACGCGGAAAGAGCTACAAATGATGGCTCTTTTAAAGATGAGATTGTCCCTGTCCCTGTTCCAAGACGTAAAAAAGAGCCGCTTATGTTTGATAAAGATGAACATTTCAGACCAGGAATTACACTTGAGCAACTACAGCAACTCCCACCCGCATTTGTCCCAAAGATTGGAAAGGTTACTGCTGGCAATGCAAGTGGAATTAATGATGGTGCGTCAGCCATGATAATTATGTCTGCTGACAAGGCAAAAGAGTTAAATATTGCTCCTATTGCTAAAATCAGATCAGCAGCACGAGGGGCTTGCCACCCAACTATAATGGGAGTCTCTCCTGTTCCAGCAGTTAAAAATCTGCTTAATAACAGCAAATTGCAAATTAATGATTTTGAGCTTATTGAGGTAAATGAAGCTTTTGCTGCTCAATATCTTGGATGTGAAAAAGAGCTTGGCTTAAATCGTGAGATAACCAATGTAAATGGTTCTGGTATTGGGCTTGGACATCCTGTCGGCTCAACTGGTTGTAGAATTATGGTTACTTTGATTCATGCAATGAAAAAACATGGAAAATCATTAGGACTTGCAACTCTTTGCGGTGGTGGCGGTGTTGCTATGGCTACTGCTATAGAAATTATTTGATTAAGAGCCTAACCACATTTTAAGTACAAGGGCGACTAAATAACCAAATAGTCGCCCTTTTATTTTTATTCTTTCAAAAATATCTTTGATGCAAGCTCAATATCTTCAGGGGAGAATACAAAAAGACACTTGCCACCTGATGATGAGACAGAACCATAAACATAGTTTATATTAATTCCTTCCTCTCCAAATTTTTTAGTAACTTCAAAAAGTTTACCCGGAGTGTTGTCAAGTTCAATAGCAATAAGCTCTTTTGTGTCAAAAAGATAATTTTTCTCTTTTAGAATTGCTACTGCATCATCAGTTTTATCAACAAGCATTCTAATAAGAGCAAATTCAGCCGAATCCCTTCTTATAGAGCTATAGCTTGCAGAAGATGCAATTCTTTTTAAAGATTTACCCCTTGCCTCAAAGAGATTTTGAACATAACTTGAAGCATCTTGAATTGTGATAGCGTCAATATTAACTCCTGATCCGCCCATAAGTTCGGCAAGTTTAGCAAGCTCTCCCGGAACATTTTTTAAAAAAAGAGAAATTTCTGTTCTAATCATATCTGCCCCCTTTTATGTCAATTCTATATATGGTTTTTAATGTGATTTAGTTAATTTGTTCTTTCTTTAAGATGAGTTAGTGTAGATTTGACAACTTTTTAAAAGTTGTCAAATCTCATTGTTATCTTAATTATTTGTATGACATGAATTTTATCTTATTTTTCAAGACGCTGCTGCAATCTTCAAACCCTCATCAAAAGCCTGCATGTTAATTGGTATCAATTTAGGTTTTGATGAAAACTCCTCTTGAACGCATTTTCTCAAAATTTCAATATCAACCATTTTACTTTTAGCTGCAAATGCACTAACTGCAATAATATTGGCACATTTTACGCTACCAAGAGTTACTGCTGCCTCATTTGCTGGAACAATCAGCTCTTGAATGTCATCTCTTCCACTTCTAACTGGAATTAAAGAACTATTGATAAGAACAACTCCATCTTTTTTTACAACAGGTGCAAATTTCTCAAGCGATGGTCTATTCATTGCCACAAGATGAGCAGGATTTTTAATTATTGGTGAACCAATGAGGCGATCACTTACCACAACTGTGCAGTAAGCAGTACCACCTCTCATCTCAGGTCCGTAAGATGGAATCCACATCACCTGTGATCCCTGTTTCATAGCTGCATAAGCAAGTAATTTGGCACTAAGCAAAATCCCCTGCCCGCCAAACCCTGCAAACATTACCTCTTTTTGCATATATAATTACTCCTTATTCGTAATTCTTACTCAGGTTTCTTAAATTCACCAAGAGGATAATAGGGAATCAAAGTATCTTCTGCCCATTTCAAAGAATTGAGCGGAGTCATGCCCCAGTTTGTTGGGCAGGTGCTGACAAGCTCAACAAAACTAAAACATTTTTTTGCCATCTGATACTCAAATGCCTGCAAAATTGCCTTTTTTGCCTTGTTTATATACTTAGGTCTCAAAAGTGCCTGACGGGCAATATATCCGGGTGTTGCAAGAGTTGATAAAAGCTCACACATACGAATTGGCATACCAGTCTCTTCAACATTTCTGCCTGTTGGTGCTGTTGTGGCTCTTTGACCCGGCATTGTTGTTGGAGCCATCTGACCGCCTGTCATTCCGTAGATAGCGTTGTTTATGAAGATTGTTGTAAATTTCTCACCTCTGTTTGCAGCATGGATAATTTCGCCCATTCCTATGCTTGCAAGGTCTCCGTCCCCTTGATAGGTAAATACCATTAAGTCTGGTCTTACCCTTTTTACTCCTGTTGCCATAGCTGGGGCACGTCCGTGGGCAGCTTCCTGAAAATCACAACTAAAGTAATTATATGCCATGACCGCACACCCTACAGGTGCAATACCAACAGTTCTTCCTCTGATGCCAAGCTCATCGATCACCTCTGCAACCAAACGGTGGGCAATGCCATGTGTGCATCCGGGGCAGTAATGGGTATGGTTATCTGAAAGGGCTTCTGGTCTTGAAAATGTTTTTCCCATATTTATTTTACCTTTTTGTTAATTTTTAAGTAACGAAATAATATGCTCTGCAACCTCTTCTGGGGTGTAGATGTCGCCGCCACACTGCCCAAACCATGTAACTTCCCGTTTGCCTTTAAGGCTGCGTTCCACATCTTCAATCATCTGTCCCATGCTCATCTCAATGCTTACAACTCTTTTACAGCTCTCTTTTGATGCTGCGTCATGGATTGCTTTTTCAGGAAATGGAAATAGAGTCTTTGGTCTTATCATACCAATCTCAAGCCCTTGAGCTTTCATATTATCAATTGCAGTTTTGCAGACACGACTCATTGTGCCGTAGCTTACAATCAAAGCCTGATAATCTCCATCTGTATTGTAAGCCTCAAACCTTATCTCTTCCCTTTTCATCTGATCATATTGAGCTTTGAGAGTCAGATTGTTCTGGTTCAACACTTTTGGGTCAAGGTAAAGTGATTTTACAATATTCTTTTTAGTGCTTCCACGCTTGTCCATTCCATTGGTTGCCCAATCATCTTTATTTGAAGGCGGAACATAAAGATTATCTGGAAATTCAACAGGCTCCATCATCTGACCAATAAGACCATCACCAAGGATCATTACAGGTCCTCTATATTTTTCTGCAAGCGGAAATGCCATCATCGTCATCTCAACAGCCTCTTGAACACCATCTGGTGCCATAACAAGAAGATGGTAATCACCATGACCACCGCCTTTTGTAGCCTGAAAATAGTCGCCTTGAGATGGCAAAATTCCGCCAAGACCAGGTCCACCACGAACGATATTAACAAACACTGCTGGACATCTTGCCCCAGCAATATAGCTTATAGCTTCACTCATAAGGCTGACACCTGGGCTTGAAGAGGTTGTCATTACACGCTCTCCACAAGCAGCAGCACCAAAAATCATATATCCAACCGCAACTTCGCTCTCACCTTGAAGAAATACGCCATTTACTTCAGGCATTCTCTTTGCAAGATATTCAGCAACTTCTGATTGCGGTGTGATAGGATAAGCAAAATAGTTAAGACAGCCTGCACGAATTGCAGCTTCACCAATGGCTTCATTGCCTTTCATTAATACTTTAGCCATTATTTTTCCTCCATATTTACATTATTCTAAACTTACGCTGTTACAGCTTCGTTAGAATCTTTGGTTTCAATAATTGTTATTGCCACGTCAGGACACATCACACAGCAGAGTGTGCAGTAAATACAATCTTCAGGTCTTGCCTGATATGCTGGGAAATAGCCCTTTGCACTTACCTTGTCCGAAATCTCTAAAACCTTTTTGGGGCATACATCTACACAGAGACCACACCCCTTACATCTTTCCGAATCAATAATATGTTTAAATGCCATGAATTAATCTGTTCCTTTAAATATTATTTTAATTTATCCATTCAACTTGTAATATTGTTTTATACTACTTTTTCCAAGGAGGCAAAAGTCTTCTTTGAATGGGCAAAACAGGAACTTCAAAGCGACTCATATCAAGTAGAGGTAAAAATTTAACATCTGCTGTAATAAATTTAAACTCTCTGCCTGATTGCATTGAGACCTCCTGTATAAGCTCATATCCTCTATAAATATCATCAATTGATGTAAGTTCCATCAAATTTGAATTGCTTACAAGACCAGTAATTTTAAGTTTTGAGGTGTATTCAATCTCCTCCATTATTTTAAGACAACCTTTTACACTATCTGTAAATGGTCTAAAAGGATTTATAACCTGTATCATGGTTATTTTTCTGCCTGCAAAAGCGTCACCAAGTGCTGCAAGCACAGTAACGCCAACATCATCGCCCCCTGCATCAAGTATAAGAAGGTCTGGCGGATTTCTGATAGCACCAGAAACTTCTCTTGCTAAAATCGGCAAATCAGCCTGCATGTACTTTGCATCTGGAAGAACTACATTTATTCCACAATCTCTGAGAGCCTCTCTTGCTTCTCTTGTTCTAAAATATGGATTTACCAAATCAAGATCAGCAATTGCCACATCAAGACCTGTTTTTTTTCTATTAAATGCAAGGTTTACGGCAGTCTCTGTTTTGCCGCTGCCATAATTTCCACAGATTATTACAATTCCGTTGAGTGATATTTGAGTCAATTTATTAATGTCCCAATTATTCCTAAATAATTAATTTATAGCCCTAAACTAAAACTTTTTCTTTAACCACTTAATAAAATCAGCAAATGTTATTTCATTAGTCAATTCTATATCTTTTTTATCATTAAGGTGAAGATGGGGTATATGTTTACCCGCATATTCCTTGCCTATTTTACCGTATTTGAGGCGAATAGCTCTTGGATCAGGTGCATTGTCAAAGCCCGCTTCAACTCGATCTCCATTTAAAACATAGTAGCGATATTTTCTGATTTCATCGCTGAATAGTTCAGTTATAAAAAGCTGATATAAACCATATTTCCCCTGAATCTGTAAAATCGATCTTGAAGGAGTGAAGTCAGTATTAAACTCAACATCTTCAAAGTCAGCAATAGCTGATTTTATGACATCATCAAAATATTCTGAAGTTTTTTTGTCCAATCATTGAGTCCTTTATGACAAAATTCCCATTCTGCTATATCAATTTCCCACATCTTATTTACATTAGATTCGATATTAGCAACAAACTCCTCATCTTCTGAAATACGCTGAGAAAATGATTTGTAATCACATTGATACTTAGATTCAAATATCAGCTCTTTTTTTCGGAGTTTGGCTATTTCAGAAGTAATCAAATCAATCAGATATTTTTGCAAAGCATTGTCAACAGATGACTGTAAATCTTTTCCAAATGAATATAAGATTTCACTATAGTTATCTCTTATTATTGCTTTTATTGTATTCATAAAAACTTAGCCTTTGCTATATATCTTTAATCATATTGGCAATCGCATCACCCATCTGAGCTGTTCCAACAGCATTTGCCTTATTCGTTGTCAAATCTGCTGTGTATATACCTTTATCAAGAACAGCAGAAACAGCATCAACAATGCCGTTTGCAGCTTCAGACATATCAAGACTGTATTGAAGCATCATAGCAGCAGAGAGAATTTGAGCAATCGGGTTGGCAATACCTTTTCCTGCAATATCAGGAGCAGAGCCGCCTGCTGGTTCAAAGAGTCCAAATTTTTTCTCATTAATACTTGCAGATGCAAGAAGACCCATAGAGCCTGTGATCATTGCACACTCATCAGATAGAATATCTCCAAACATGTTGTCGCAAAGAAGCACATCAAATTGATGAGGGTTTTTTACAAGCTGCATTGCTGCATTATCAACATATATATGGTTCAAAGCTACATCAGGATAATCTTTAGAAACTTCAATAACCACCTCTCGCCAAAGAACCATTGTAGAGAGAACATTTGCCTTATCAACTGACGTTACAAGTTTACGGCGTTTACGTGCAGCCTCAAAAGCAGATCGGGCAATACGGTCAATCTCAAAACGAGTATAGACAAGGGTGTCATATCCTTTTTCTTCCATACCTGATCCTTCACGACCTTTAGGTTTACCAAAATAGATACCACCTGTAAGTTCGCGGACACATAGAATATCAAAGCCATCTTTAATGATTTCTGGCTTTAAAGGAGAGGCAAATGCTAAAGATTTAAACACCTTAGCCGGTCTTAAATTACAATAAAGTCCAAAATGTTTTCTCAAAGGAAGCAATGCACCACGTTCTGGTTGTTCGTCAGGTGGTAGAGATTCCCATTTGGGACCTCCAACTGAGCCAAAAAGAATAGCATCACTCTGTTCGCAAATAGAGAGTGTGGATTGTGGAAGAGCTTTGCCATGATTGTCAATTGCAGCTCCTCCAATATCAGCGTGTTTATAATTTAGCTTGAAGCCATATTTTTGACCAGCAGCATCAAGCACCTTTACCGCCTCTTTCATAACTTCGGGTCCAATTCCATCACCTGGAAGTAGTGCAATATTTTTTTTCAAATAAGACTCCTTTTAAAATATGAATTAATTATCTATAGAACTCTTATTTCATTAGAGTATCCTTGCTCTGTTATTGAAAGAGAGGCATGGTTTTGCATCTCTTTCTCGTAATTTATTGATTATTCATATTTCCAAAATCATTTTAGGATAGCTATATAGCTAAAAATAATTTTTAAACAGGCTCTAAGAGCTTCTTAAAAATGAAATAAGGGTTTTTCCGTATTGTCTTTGATCGTAAATGTCAAGCATTTCAAGTTTGTCTGGGATTTTTTCTTTTATTGAGTGTTCCAAAATAATAATAGAATCTTCGCAAAGATCGTCTTCACGTATATCTTGTTTATTTATTGTATCTTTAGCAAAGAATTGCAAGAACTCTCTATTTTTCAATATTTTTTCGACAAACCCCATTTCATAAGGTGGATCCATGAAGATAATATTAAATGAATATTTAGAAAAAATATTAGAGATAGAGGATAAAATTTTTAATAAATCATATTGAAGTACTACAGAGTTACTCGTAAATTTACAAAGCTCGATATTTTGCTTAATAACATCGCACGAGCTTTTTGCAATATCGACAAAAAGAGCTTTGTTTGCACCTCTGCTTAGGCACTCAATTCCAAAAGCACCAGTTCCAGCAAAAAGATCAAGAACATCTGCTCCACAAACTCTTTGACCAATAATATTAAAAATTGACTCTCTTACTTTGTCTGATGTGGGTCTGATACTCATTCCTTTAAGTGGTATAAGTCTTCTGCCTTTGCATGTTCCGCTAATTATTCTCATTGTAGTTATCTTTATTGTTACTTAAACTCTCATTACTTTAGGAAATTTATTTATTATACAAAGGGCAAACAACACCTCTATAGGGGCATAGAGAATTGTCTTGATTATTAACAGTGTTGATATGTTTATTATATGGAGAAGGAATATCTTGAACTGTAATAGTATCTCCTTGCACCATGATTGATAGACGTTCAACTAAATTTTTAAGCTCTCTCACATTACCTGGCCAATCATGTTCCATTAACATTTTTAGTGCGTCAGGCTCAATCTTTTTAGGAGTTCTGATGCCGCCACTTGAAGCAGATGAGGCAAGAAATATATTAACAAGTTTTGGAATATCCTCTTTTCTCTCTCTTAAAGCTGGAACATTTATCGGTATTACGTTAAGCCTGTAAAACAGCTCTTCTCTAAATTTTCCCAAAGTTATCTCATGTGCAAGGTCTTTGTTTGTGGCTGCAATAATCCTAACATCAACATGAATAGTTCGTCCACCGCCAATACGCTGAAAAGTTTTTGACTCTATTACCCTTAATATTTTTGCCTGTGTTTTTAGATTCATATCTCCAATTTCATCTAAAAACAGAGTTCCGCCAGAAGCTAACTCAAATTTTCCCCTATTTTTTGCATGAGCTTCTGGAAACGCCCCTTTTTCATATCCAAAAAGCTCATTATCAATATGATCTTCCGGGATTGATGCACAGTTGACAATTATAAATGGCTCTTCTGGTCTTTTGCTTAATTGATGAATGCTTTTTGCAACAAGCTCTTTTCCAGTTCCATGCTCTCCTGTTATAAGGATAGGGGCATCTGATGGAGCAGAACTTAGAACTTTTAGATTCAACTCTTGAACAGCCTTACTATTGCCATTGATGGAGTGCTTTTCAATCGCCTTTTTCCTAAGATAACGATTCTCTTCCTCAAGTCTTCTAAAGTTAAGGGCATTGTTGATAGTAACAATAACCCTGTCAATCGAAAGAGGTTTTTCGAGAAAATCAAATGCACCAGATTTTGTGGCATCTACTGCGGCTTCAATTGTGCCGTGTCCAGTTATCATTACAACAGGTAGATTGGGATACTCTTTTTTGATCTCTTTTAAGGTTTCAATCCCATCCATACCCGGCATCCAGATGTCAAGAAGCACAATATCTGGAGATAAGGTCTCAATTTTTTTTAACGCATCATATCCATTAAAGGCGTGTAGCACCTCAAAACCATCATCAGATAGAATTCCCTCAAGAGATTCTATTATAGATTCGTTATCATCAACTATTAGAACTGCTGGAAACATGAAAACTCCTTTTTTTGATATTTCATGTAATTTAATCAATCTAAGCTAAAATAATTAGGACATGATTGATGAATTAAACTGCACAAGACTTTCCCAGTTAATTGCTCCATTACCATCACAGAACAATTTCCCAAACTCCATTGTAAACTTATTTATACGTTTCGAATACGCCTGAACAAAATCATCATTTCTTTCTTTTGCCTTGTGTCCTAATGGTTCTATAATTTCTATATATAGCTCTGAATTTCCTGATATAAATTCCCAAAACCTTTGACCGCAGTATTTAAAGTAATCTCCTTTGTCAGGGTTATTATCTCTTCCATAGCAGCAACCGTTGACGCATACTATAGAGAGTTTTGAATTACTTGTCCGAAGTGTTCTTTGAGCGGTTTTAAAGTCAGCTTTCATTTTTGAAATTTGACTGCTATTACCCCAATTAGGACCAGATTTTATATTTACGATGTACCTAATATTATTATTATCAAACTCTAAGTCGATACCCTGTATGCCAGACTTCCAGCCATTATAAACCTTATTGTTAATAAAAATAGCAAGCCCTTCCAGCCAATCTCCAAATATTGTTTCTTCATTAGAAGAAATATGAGCATCAACTAACCCTCTAATAATCTGTTCAGCTGTTAAAACGTATTTTGCTTTGAATAAGTAAGGGTTCTTTCTTCTAAGAACTCTGCTTAGTTTTAATGAATCTAAGCTTGATATTCTTTTCGCATGGAAAGAGCCGATATTATCCTCGACATATTTTACAACATCGTTCAATTCAAGATTGCCCATATTTTGCCTTTCCTTCAAAGAGATATAGTTCAACAGGTGATATTTGAGATTTCACCATTTCATAATAATCAGGGATAACTTCTATCCCAATCGAATTTCTACGCATCCTATTAGCAACTATATTAGTTGTTCCTGACCCCATAAACGGATCCATAACCGTGTCTCCGACCCGAGTAAAAAGTTTTATAAACCATTCAGGTAGCCCTTCAGGAAATGCAGCACTGTGGTTTTTGTTGTTGCATTCTGTAGCTAAATGCAACACATTTGTTGGGTATGCCTTATCTCTCTCAAGCCAATTTGATATATTTTTGCCAAAGCCACTTCCAACTTTTGATACATCTCTTATTTTATCTGTTTCACTAAGGTTTTTTAATCTTGTTTTTGCCCAATCACCCATAGGTACCATGACTTCTTTTTGATACATATTAAATTTCTTACTTTTATTAAATTGCAGAAGCCTTTCCCAAGCATCTCTAAATCTGTTTGGCCATTTGCCGGGATAACAGTTTTTTTTATGCCATATAAATTCTTCTGTCCATAGCCACCCTTGTTTTCTCATAGCAAGAATCAATTCCATAATATAAGTGCTTCTTTCGCCATTTACTACTTTTTCTTTGATATTAAGAACAAAAGTCCCAGTTGGTTTAAGAATCCTCAACATCTGCTCAGTTTTTGGTAAAAACCACTCTACATAATCGTCAGGACGAATCCCACCGTATGTTTTTTTTCTCTGGTCTGCGTATGGCGGAGACGTAAAAATCAAATCCACTGAATTATCAGGAAGTTTTTTTAACACATATTCACAATCGCCAAGGTATAGGTCGTGTTTTATTTCCATTTTACTCTTTTTATCTAAAATATTTTTCTGTTTCGTTTTAAAGTCCACTAAATATAACAATATTCAAAAAACAATTATTCCACTTCCCCAAATCCGTTTAATTCCGCTTCAATCTCTTCTATGCTTGGAAGGCTGAATTTTAGATTTGCAGGCAAGGATCGTGTAAATTTGTATTCAGCAAAAACTCAGAATACCAAGGGACATTGATGATTCTGGTAATTTTGCAACAGGGTGTTGCAAAATTGAGGAAGCAAAATCATAATCTTTTGCAAATCTTATCATATAACCGATATTTCTTTCAGAAAAACGACGAAATGCATATTCAGCCAATCTATCAAAATATGCAATTCTTACGATACAGGCAATTCAATGATAAATTTTGCCCCGACAGGCTCATTATCTTGGACCCTTATCATACCTTTGTGGTCTGTAATAATTGAATTTACAATAGCAAGACCCAACCCCATACCAGATTTTTTTGTTGAAAAGTAAGGTTCAAAGAGCCTTGTCTTTTCGTGGTCAGAAATTCCTTTACCATTATCAGCCATTTCAATTCTTACGAATTTTAGAATTTTATCATAGGTAATATCAATGGTAATTGTGCCTCTTTTATTCAAGGCAGCAACAGCATTGTCAAAAAGATTTATAAATGCCTGTTTCATCTGCTGGCGATCAAGTGGAAGTTCGGGCAGATCATTCGGGTATGAAAATTGTATATCTACATTTTCAAGACCTTCTTTGTAAAGGGCTATCGTCTCCTGAATAATAGCTTCAATTCTTGCTGGAACTATGTGGGTGTCTGGAAATTTTGCAAAAGTTGAAAATTCGTTCACAAGATTTCTAATAAGATCAACATGCTCTACAATTGTGTCTATACATTGATCAAAAACATCTTCTTGAATATTTTTTGAATATTTACGTTTCAGCCTCTGAGCAGAGAGCTTTATGGGTGTCAGAGGATTCTTCACCTCGTGAGCAATACGTCTTGCAACTTCACGCCATGCAACCATTCGCTGTGCTTTTTCAAGTTCTGTTACATCATCAAAAACCATAACAGTTCCAATATTTTGACCAACATTTATCTGTTTAACATTTGTAGTATTATTATCCGAATCAATTTCAATTTCGTCAACGGTTTCGTTAATTTTGTTAGTTTGGGGATTATCAACTGTCTCAGCCTTTAATGCTGTAAAGTGTGCAAGAAAATATTTAGGTGAGCCATTTATTGGAAGAGTTAGTGGAAGTTGAACATGATTTAATGAAGATGAAGAGGGCATCTCTTTATATATTTTTTCAGCAAGCAAAAGAAGCTCTCCTTTCAATGTCTCTCGATAGTGGCGATTAAGAATATCATAGCTAACAATATTTAGCATCTTTTCAGCAGCTTTATTTATAGTTGTAACAACGCCCTGATTATCAACTGATATAACACCAGCAGATATGTTTCTTAAAACAATCTCCATATATTGCCTGCTCTTTTCAATCTCCTCATTTTGCTTCTCAACCATCTTTTTTGATGCAGCGAGCTTTTCGCGTCCACTTGCAAGCTCTCTTGTCATGGAGTTGAATGAGTCAACAAGAATAGCAATTTCATCATCTCCTTCAAAGTCTATTGTATAGCTTAAATCTCCTTGTGTAACTCGCTGGGTTCCTTCTGCAAATTTCATAATAGGAACTGTAATTGATCTGGCAAGTTGCAAGCCGAACCATACAGAACAGAAAATAACAAGTAGTGCTACAATTGAAAGGGCAATATAATTAGATATTTGGACTGGTCTCTTAATCATGGTCAACTGCTGATATTCGTCAACTCCTTTTGAGATAGAGGCAAGATGAGAAGAGAGTTCTGTAGATATGAGAACAGATGCCACAAGAAAACCACGAGCCTTTTCTACGGTAGAGCCAGATGGTATAGTAACAACAGTTTTTATTATCTCGCCTACAGCAAGTTGTTCTGAAAAGGTTCTTGTTCCAGTTACATGGTTGACTTGGACAAGTTCCTCTATCGTCATAGTAGTTGATGCTTTTGATAAATCTATTTTATCGGAATTCAATGAGAAAGAGGAGACTATCTTTTTGCCATTTTTTGTATAGATTTCCAAAGAGTTAAAATCAAAAGTTTTACGAAGAACATCGCCATACAAATTTAATGTCTGTTTTTTTTCAGGAGAGAGTAGATTGTCCATATCTATATGGTCAACAGCCTGTTTTGCAAAATATATATTTTTCTCTTCTAAATGTTTATAAAGAAGCCTTCCAACAGATAGAGAATTTTGAAGTGTCTGATCTATTGGAGCATTGAACCAAAAATCAAGGCTTGTAGTTATAAAATGTATTGAGAAAAAAAAGAGAACGCTTGTTGGTAAAAGGGAGAGTGTAATAAATGCGGCAACCAATTTTGTTCTAAATTTTGTGCCAAGTATTTTGCTCTTTTTTTCATAGTAGAGTTTTGCCAAATTTCTAAATACTAAAAGAATTAGGACAAGTAGCAAAATAAGGTTGGTATTAATAAGGATAAACATCAACACAGCATTGGATACAGGGATAGCATCTCCAAGACCTGTGATTTTCATTTCAGCAAATGTGAGAATTATAACGGCGAAGAGAATAATAACAATAATTAGCCAATCTTTCTTTTGTCTATATTTTTCTACTAATTTTGGATTATTCATAGCCTTTTATATTTGAACTCCTGTAGAAATTAGGACTTAATTTTATTTGGATAAAACTTAGTTTAGCAGGAGGTGCATCATTAACTATAAACTATCTTTTAAAATCAAAAAGGGTTATGGAATTAACCATAACCCTTTGATCTCTATGGCGGGAGCGACCGGGCTCGAACCGGCGACCTCCTGCGTGACAGGCAGGCGTTCTAACCAACTGAACTACGCCCCCGCAAAAAAATATTTATCTTTTTTTGGTGAGTGGTGGGCGAGACAGGACTCGAACCTGTGACTTCAACCTTGTAAGGGTTGCACTCTACCAACTGAGTTATTCGCCCTCACCTCAAAAGTGAGGGCTTATTTAGCAGTATTAGATGTTGATGTCAAGCAAAAATCAAAAGATGATATAAAAATATTTTATCAAAATAATCCTTAATTATTCACATTCAAAATTTTTAATGCTTGAAACTTCTTTGACCTGTATAGACCATAGTTGCCCCATTTTCGTTACAAGCATTAATAACTTCAAAGTCATTCATTGAGCCGCCGGGTTGAATTATTGATTTAACACCTTGTCGTAATCCAACATCAATGCCATCTCTAAATGGGAAAAAAGCATCGCTTACCATAGTTGAGCCAATAAGCCCACCTTTTTGAGCTTCAACATCAGCTTTTATCTTTGCAATTTTTTCTGGGTCTTCTAAAATATTAAATGGAGTTTGATACCTCTCAAACGCATATCTGTCCATAAGTTTACGGTATGCCTTATCAACCGCTATTTCAGCTACACCAACTCTATCTTGCTCGCCAGTTCCAATGCCTACGGTTACGCCATCTTTAACATAGATGACGGAATTGGATGTTATTCCAGATTCCACAAGCCAGCCAAAGAGCATATCTTGGTATTCTTGCTCAGTAGGCTCACGGTTGACCCGATATACTTTACCTTTATATTCACTTTGGGCAATCTTCATATCATCTTTTGAAAGTGTAATTGGAGAAAATGATAATTGTGCTACAATTCCTCCATCAATAAGGCTTTTAAAATCAACGAATCGCTCACCAATAAATGTTTGAAGTTTATGAATATTATCTATTCTAATTACCCTTAGATTTTTTCTTGAACCAAGAATATCTAATACTCCATCTTCAAAATCAGGGGCAACAACAACTTCTGCATACTGCTGTGCAATGGCTTGAGCTGTTGCTTTATCAATTGAACGGTTTAATGCGATACAGCCTCCAAAAGCTGCGACTCTATCTGCCATATATGCTTTATGGTAGGCTCTCTCCAAAGTATCTGCAATTGCCACTCCACAAGGATTGTTGTGCTTTACTATCACAACCGCTGGGTTTGTTGAAAAATATCGAAGAATATTTAAAGCATTATCAGCATCTGTAAGGTTAGTTTTTCCCGGATGCTTTCCTGATTGAAGTAGCTCAATGTCAGAGACTAAATATTTGCCATGCTTGATGGTTTGTGTTGACCCTAAAATCAAATTGCCATTGACAAGGCGATAGAGTGCCGCCTCTTGTCCCGGATTTTCGCCATACCTCAAACCTTTCTGAACCCCGTCAATTGTCCATGAAACTTTCTCGTAAAAAAGTGTCTGACGTTTTCCATTATCAACAAACGTTATCTCCATTGATGGGGTAAAATGATCGTCCATGACTGTCTTATACATCTGTTTTAAATCTTCTGCCATTTAGTTAATCTCCTAAAGCTATTGGAAATATTTTTAATTATTTTGTGTTATATATAGCCTTCCTATTTCATTTGTGCAAAATCAATTTTATGTTTGCTGCATTGATGATTCTTATAGATATTGAATCTTACAAATCATGTAGGAGAGCTATAGCAACCTTTGACAAGTTCAAACTCTATGCTGTTAAGATAATCCGCAATTGTTCTGTCATATAAAGCAGTATGGTCAAATGCTTTTTTAGCAAGTGTAAACCTCTTTTCAAGACTCAAAGCCCCATTGAATTGCCTCATATCACTTAATATTGTAGGATAATCAAAAGGATCAACAACAGAGGCAACTCTAATAAAATTCTTTGCAGAAGCACGAATCATAGTTGGACCACCAATATCTATATTTCCCCGTGCTTTTTCACAGGTTACATCACTTTTTGAAATGGTCTCTTTAAATGGATAGAGATTTACCACTACCATGTCAATTGCTATTGCCCCAGTTCGTTTAAGATCATTTTGGTGAGACTCGTTATAAGTTTCAGTTAAAACTCCTAAATAAATCTTAAAGTCAAGAGTTTTAACAAGCCCTCCTTGAGTTTCTGGTTGCCCTGTGTAATCAGAAACTTGCTCAAGCCATACCTGTTCAAGAATTTTATCTCTATCTTCTACGTTTGTATTGCAATCGCATACATTTGTAGTGCGATTAGCAAGAATCTCTTTTATTGCCAAATATGTTCCACCTGTTGATAAAATTCTTATTTTAGGGTTAATATCAACAATACCTGAAATAAACTCACCAAGACCTGATTTGTCTGATACGCTCACTAAAATTGTGTTTATTTTTACTAAATCATCAATCTTATCTACAATATTTTTATCCATTATCTGCTCCTTTATACTTTAATCTGAAATTGTTTTTGGCTTTACGATATTTTTATTATTTTGTCTAAACTAAGCCTATGGCGATGATAGTCAAAATCAAGCAATTTTTTTTTAGTTTATAATTGTATGCACAAACAGAACAAGTGCCAATCTTTTTTTGAACTTGACTTGAAAAATTGATGTTGTTAAAGGTAGAAATATTTTATAGTTATACAAATTAAGTATTATGAATTCCCAATTTAAACAACAATAATATAAAGAGCAGCCATGACACAACTCTATAGAAATACAATGATGCAAAACGATAGGCATAAAGTGCTGATTGTAGATGATGCAATTGACAATATTAAGATATGTGTCAATTTATTAAGCAAAGAGTATGACACTTTTTTTGCTAAAGATGGAAAAAAAGCACTTGAAATAGTTTATGAGAACAGACCAGATATTATTCTGCTTGACATCGTGATGCCTGAAATGGATGGCTATGAAGTTTGTAGGCAACTCAAAAGCGATAGCAAAGTATCAGATATTCCTGTAGTTTTTATATCTTCAAAAAATCAGGTAGAAGATGAGACAAAAGGACTTGATCTTGGAGCTGTAGATTATATAACAAAACCGATAAGCCCTCCTATTTTAAAAGCAAGAATAAGAAATCACCTTAAACTTAGTCATGCTATGCAAGAGATAAAACTTCTTTATAGCATGGCATTAGATGCAAGCCCTCTTACTGGACTTCCGGGCAATAACAGTATTGCAAAAAGGATAGAGTCAGCACTACAAAATAATGAACAGATGTGTGTAGTTTATTCTGATCTTGATAACTTTAAAGCCTTTAATGATAAATATGGATTTGCAAAAGGAGATCAGGTTATTCTCTTTAATGGCTATGTTATGCAGATGGCTTTAAAAGCAAATGCAGCTTCTAATAGTTTTATTGGACATATTGGCGGAGACGATTTTGTAATGGTTGTTCCTATAGATAAGCTCCAAGATGTTATACAGAGCGTTATCTTTATGTTTGATGATGGTGTTATAAAATTTTACACACCTGAAGATGCTGAGAGAAGGAGCATACTCTCTTTTAATCGTCAAGGAGAACAACAGACATTTCCTATTATCTCAATAAGTATGGCAGGTGTTGACTTAACTTCTTCAAGATATAACAAATACATTGAAGTAAATGATGCCTGTTCTGAAACTAAGAAAAAGGCAAAAGCTATTGAGGGTAGTAGTTTTGTTATGGATAAGCGTGGAGTTGTTTAAAGATTTTGCCCCTCCCCGTTCTCCCCAAGGGGATCGAGTATTTATCCCCCCTCTCCATTTGGGTAGGGGGCAGGAGTGGGGCATAGGAATTGCCAATTTATTTATCTGTAATACTATAGTATGGAGTTGTTTTAAGAAAAATTTAAGGGAACATAAGATAATGAAAATATTTACCTATCCATCTGAAGCAGGTGAAGAGCGAGTAAACGAGATTATCCAAAGAGGGCTTGGCTTTTCAGATGATGATTATAAAAATGTTTGTGCATATATTGATGATGTAAGAAATCGTGGAGATAAAGCTGTTGTTGAATATACAAACAAATTTGACTCTAATATTGTTACAGAGGAGAATCTACAAGTTACTCATCAAGAGTTTGAGCAGGCAGAAAAAGAGGTAGGCTCAACATTTTTACAAGCTCTTGAGCGGGCAGTGGATCAGCTAAAAATATTCCATGAAAAACAGAAGAGAAATTCGTGGATAGATACACCTCGTGATGGAGTTATGGTTGGACAACTTGTTCGACCTGTAGATGCTGCTGGAATTTATGCACCAGGTGCAAAAGGTGGAAAAACCCCTTTAGTTTCATCAGTTTTGATGGGAGCTATCCCTGCAAAAGTTGCTGGTGTTGAATCAATAACCCTTATGACACCACCTATGGAAGATGGAACGATTAATCCTAATATGCTTGTAGCAGCTAAAAAAGTTGGAATTGACAAGGTTTTTAAAGCTGGAAGTGCATGGGCTATCGCAGCACTTGCTTATGGGACAAAAAAGATTCCAAAAGTTGATGTTATTGTAGGACCTGGCAATCTCTATGTAACGCTTGCAAAAAAAATAGTCTCTGGAGTTGTGGGAATTGATATGATTGCCGGACCAAGCGAAATACTTATAATTGCAGATAAAGATGCTAACCCTCAATTTCTTGCAGCAGACCTTTTATCTCAAGCAGAGCATGATGTTATGGCATCTGCTATTTTACTTACAGATTCAGAAACTCTTGCTAATGAGACATCAAAGGCACTAATAGGTCAGCTTAAAGTTTTACCAAGAAAAGATATTGCAGAAAAATCTATAAATGATTTTGGTTCAATAATGGTTGTTCCTGATATTGCAACAGCAATTGCCCTTTCAAATCGTCTTGCCCCAGAGCATCTTGAATTGGTTGTAAAAGAGCCGTTTGAGTATATTGGACGTATTAAAAATGCAGGGGCTATTTTTGTTGGACCATATACTCCTGAGCCTGTTGGGGATTATATTGCAGGTCCTAATCATGTTTTGCCAACTGCTGGAACAGCTCGTTTTTCATCATCACTTTCAGTTGATAACTTTATAAAAAAGACAAGCCTTATAAATTATTCACAATCTGCATTTGAGAAAGAGGCACAAGATATTATAGCCCTTGCAGATATTGAAGGGCTTGCTGCTCATGCCAATTCGATAAAAGTAAGAATGAGTTGATACTTAATTTGTAACTTTATAGTTGATTGCGGTGATGATTTATATTACTGATTACAGTAAGGATTTTGTTCGCTGCAATCAGGACACTCCCAAGTGATACCATTACAGGTCATTCCCCATTGGTTTTCATACATGCAGGTTTGGCATATTGAGAAACCGCATTTGCAATTCCAGCAAAATGAAAACTCTTTGCCACAGCAGTGGCAATTTTTTATCCTCTTTTTGCGTCTATTCTCTTTACGTTCGTTTGTATTCATAAATAGTCTCCCTTGAACTGTTTTTTTGCAATGAACTCTCTTTTGATAATAAAATATTCCATTTATGAGATTTGACAATCTTTTAAAAGTTGTCAAATCTTCAATGAGCGACTGGAGATGTTTAAAAATGAAAAAACCTAAGATTTACCTTATTGATGGAAGTGCATATATATATCGTGCATTTCACGCAATACCCCACCTTTCTAACTCAAAAGGATTACCAACAAACGCCGCATTTGGCGTAACAACAATGCTTTTAAAACTTATAAAAGAGCATCAACCTGTTTATGCTGCTATCTTTTTTGATGTTAAAGGTGAAACATTTCGCCATAAACTTTACGAGCAGTATAAAGCAAATCGCTCAGCCATGCCAGACGAACTTATACAGCAAATTCCATATATTAAAGAGATAGTTAAAGCCTTTAATATTCCAATTATTGAAAAAGAGGGTTTTGAGGCAGACGATCTTATTGGAACGTATTCGCGAATAGCAAAAGAGTATGGCTGGGATATTGTAATAGTTACTGGCGATAAGGATTTTATGCAGCTTGTGAATGATAACTGTGTGATATGGGATCCTATGAAAGATAAGGTTATCAATAGAGATGTTATTAAAAATGAGTTTCAAATAGAACCTGAGCAAGTTATTGATATGTTTGGACTTGCTGGAGATTCATCAGACAATGTTCCGGGAGTTCAGGGAGTTGGTCCTAAAACCGCGATAAAACTTATATCTGAATTTGGCTCTATACAGGCTATTTATGATGCTATTAATGCAAATCAAATTGAGTCTGACAATAGAAATAAAGTTGAATCTGACAATACAAATAGAGTTGAGTCTAAAAAGAGTAACTCCACCAATCAACATAGCAGCTCAATTATTGAAAAGGTAAAATCTCTTAAATCAAAAAAATCACTTTATAAAAACTTAACTGAAAATAGAGAAATGGCTTTATTAAGCCGCAGTTTAGTAACTATTAACCAATTTGTAGATGTTAGCAAATTTTATGATATTATAAATTTAGAACTTAAACCTTATGATAATCAAAAATTAACTGAAATTTTTAAAAAACTTGAATTTAGAAAATTACATCAAGAGTTTTTTGAGGCAAATAAAGAGCAAATAGAAGTTAAAAAAGATTATATATGCCTGACAGATATAAGAGATATTGAGAATCTTGTAAAAGAGATTGTCAAACTTCAAGAAATTTGTAGGGTTGATGAAATTGGTAGCTCCAATAAAATTGATGCTCTTTATAATACAGAAAATAGCCTTGAAAATAAAAAAAATGGTGATTTTATATTTGCAATTGACACTGAGACCACCTCAGTTAACCCAATGTTAGCAGAGCTTGTTGGAATTTCAATCTCATTTAAACCTCATCAAGCATTTTATATTCCAGTTGGGCATTTAAACCCAAGCAGCTCTACACCAGATTTATTTGGTCAAAGTATAAAGCCAGAAAAAGAGTTTGTGCAGCCAAACAAAGAAGCTGTGCTAAATATCCTAAAGCCTATTTTAGAAAATCCATTAATTGAGAAGGTTGGACAGAATATAAAGTATGATTACATAGTTTTTGCTAAGAATGGTATCTATATGCAAGGAATAGTATTTGATACCATGATAGCGTCATACTTGCTCAATCCGTCAGGTAGAGGACATGGGCTTGATCAGATCGCCCTTGATTTATTAGGACATAAAAACATCACATACAAAGAGGTTACAACCCCAAATTTTCAATCAGATCAAAGCGATTTAATCCAAACTGATTCTAAACAAGCTGATTTAAAAAAAAGAGAATCAGGCAAAAGTCGAGCTAAACAGCTTATTTTTAATGAAGTATCTATTGAAAAAGCTACAGATTATGCGTGTGAAGATGCTGACATTACATTGCTTGCATACAATATTCTAAGAAAAAAGATTGATGAGAACTACCTTGATAATCTTATGCAAACCATTGAGATGCCACTTATTCCTGTGCTTGCAAATATGGAGATGAACGGCATAAAAGTAGATAGAGAAAAATTACAAACGCTGTCAAAAGGATTTGAGCAAGAACTTGAGAAGATTGAAAAAGAGATATTTGAGATTGCAGGTGAAACTTTTAATATAAATTCATCGCAGCAGTTGGGATATATCTTGTTTGAAAAACTAAAACTACCAACTCAGAAAAAGACAAAAAAAAAGAGTGGCTACTCAACTGATATTGCTGTTTTAACAGAGCTTGCAACCCAACATGCTTTGCCAGAGATGGTCTTACGATACCGCTCAATTGGTAAGTTAAAATCTACCTATACAGATGCTTTGCAAGAGCTTATCCACCCTCAAACAGGAAGGATTCATACATCATTTAATCAAGCAATAACAGCAACTGGTCGATTAAGCAGCTCAGACCCAAATCTCCAGAATATCCCAATCAGAACAGAAGAAGGCAGACGAATAAGAGAGGCTTTTATTCCTGAAAAAGGGTGCAAAATTGTCTCTGCTGACTACTCTCAAATTGAGCTTCGTATCCTTGCACATTTTGCAGATGATAAGATATTAATTGATGCTTTTCAAAATGATGAAGATATACATGCAAGAACTGCTGCAGAAGTTTTTAATGCAATACCAGAATTGATTGACGATGAGCTAAGGCGTCAGGCAAAGGCGATTAATTTTGGCATTGTTTATGGAATGGGGGCGTTTAAACTGTCAAACGAACTCTCTATAAGCAGAAAGATGGCTCAAACTTATATTGATAACTATTTTTCAAGATATTCAGGCGTAAAGCGATATATTGATAATACTATTGAAAAAGCAAAAGAGAGTGGTGAAGTGATAACCATCTTTGGAAGAAAACGAAGACTTGATGATATACACTCTTCAAATGCAAATATTAGGGGAGTTGCCGAAAGAATGGCAATTAATACTCCTATTCAAGGGAGTGCAGCAGATATTATAAAACTTGCAATGATTAAGATGGATAAGGCACTAAAAGAGAACATACTAAATAATGGAAAAAAGATGGCTGCAAAAATGCTTTTATCTGTCCATGATGAAATCTTGTTTGAAGTACCAGAAGATGAGTTAGAAGAGCTTAAAATAGTTGCAAAAGAGGTAATGGAGAGTGTTAGAGTTGTAGAGGGTATGTTTGAACTAAAAGTCCCTTTGAAGGTCAATATTGATTCAGGAGATAATTGGGCTAAGGCACATTGATCGTTTACTACAGACTCTTTTGTTAAAAAAATAAAATAATCTATATAGCCTGTTCAAATATTTAGGCTGTATAGATTATTTTGAATCCTTTTTATTAGAACCTGATTTTTCAATTAATTCCGAGTCTGTCTCATGTGCTTTAACAGTCTCATTAATGGTAGCATAAATATCTCTAAACGACTCATGGATACTTGACGGAGATAAACGCCCCATTTCAATGAATTTGACCACAATCTCTTTAGTTGCTTTTAGTATATTTTCGTCTATTGCTTTCATAATGTGGTCCTCATATCAAAGAATATGATTGAGGTCAACTGTTCAACAGCTTAAATTTAAAGTTTGATTGTGATGCAAAAATTTGTTTTTTATTAGATTTTAGTATAATTACAGTCAACGTTAGTGGATTCTTTAGAGTTTAGCCGTGCAATTTCTCGCTTTGGCTTAATTATTACGAGAATAGAGATATGGAGGTTATTTTGCCAACTGTAAAAAAATACTTACATAAATATATCTTATTGCTTTTTATTTTTGCGGGATTTATGTTCATTCTAATTCCTCCAAAGAGTTTTGCAGATAAAAAAGTAAGTATTAACGAAAACATTGTTCCCTCTAAAACCAACCCTGAATCGCAACTTGTAAATAATAAAATAAAGGTTGGAATATATAATTTCAATCCCCTTATCTTTGTAGATGAAACAGGAAAAGCAAGCGGGCTTTTTCCTGAAATTCTTAACTATATTGCTGAAAAAGAAGATTGGGAGATTATTTATATACCGGGATCATGGAGTGACTCTTTAGAACGAGTAGAAAAAGGTGAAATTGATCTATCAATTTGCATTGCCCACACCCCAGAAAGAGAGGCAAAGTTAGATTTTACCAAAGATTATTTGATTTTAGATTGGGCATCAGTATTTAAACAAAAAGGTAGCAATATTCAGACAATTTTTGACCTTCAAGATAAAACAGTTAGCGTTCTTAAAAGCGGCGTAACAACAGACTCATTCAAAAGAGTGCTTAGCCAATTTGGCATTATCTGCAACATAATTGAGAAAAATGAAAATATTGAAAATCTTAAAGCTGTTCATCAAAAAGAGGCTGATGCTGGAGTTTGCCCTAATATTTATGGCACAATGGTGGAAGGTAATTACAACATTGAAAGAACATCAATTGTATTTGCCCCGATACAACTTGGATTTGCAACAAAAAAAGGTAGTAATCATAAAGTCCTGTCTGCACTAAACATACATATTCAGGAGATGAAAGCAGATAAAGAGTCTGTTTACTATGAACTTCGCAACAAGTGGATTGGTGCTTATAGTAAAGATAAAATATTCTTGGCAAAATGGGTAGTGCCTATTCTGGTAATTGTTATCTTTTTACTTCTAATATTAGTTATTTTTAATATTGCATTGAAAGAAAAAGTAAAGTTAAAAACATCAGAGTTGCTTAATATAAATGATGTTTTAAAACTTTCAGAAGAGAGTTACCGTATTTTGTTTGAACAGGCTATGCAAGATATTACTGAACGCAAACTTGCAGAAGCAGCATTAAGACACAGCGAAGAAAAATTTAAAGTAGTATTTGAACAAGCTCCAGTTGGTATTGTAATTACAAATAGTAAAGGGGTTATAGTAGATTGTAATAGATATTTTGCAGATATTTTTGGAGCAACGCCAGAGCAATATTGTGGAATGGATCTATTAGAAAAATTGCCAGAAGGTGGGGTAAAACAGAATCTAATAAGTTCTCTTAAGGACTATCAAATTCACCATTACAATGGTCATTATGTTTCAGTTTTAACGGGTAGAAAGCTATATCTAAATATTACAAGCCAAAAAGTTATCTCTGACTTGGTTATTACCATAATTATTGATATGACTAAATACAATGAGGCTGAAGAGGAGAACCAAAGGCTTCAGTATCAATTAATTCAGGCACAAAAAATGGAGTCAATTGGGCGTTTAGCAGGAGGAGTTGCCCATGATTTCAATAACATGCTTGGGGTTATTATTGGTCATGTTGAGATACTATTAGATGGTGTTGATGAAAAAGAGCCTATGTATAAAGGGCTTGTTGCGGTCAATAAAGCTGCTAATCGTTCTGCCAACTTAACTAAACAGCTCCTTGCCTTTGCAAGAAAACAGACTGTTAATCCTCAGGTAATTGATTTAAACAGTGCTGTTGGAGGTATGCTCTCAATGGTTGAACGGCTAATTGGGGAAGATATGAATCTTGTGTGGATAGGAGGTGAAAATGGAGGATACGTTAAGATTGACCCAGCCCAAATAGATCAGATAGTTGTAAACCTCTGTATAAATGCACGAGATGCGATCTTGGAGAAATATAGTAGTCGCCAAATAGGCGATATTGAGATAACAGAGACTAAACAAATAGAAAATGAAACAAAAGGTGAAATTACAATTGAAACAAGTATCGTAACCTTTGATGAGGCTTATTGTCTTAATCATGTTGAAGCACTGCCAGGCTCCTATGTTATGCTCGCTGTTAGCGATAATGGTTGTGGCATTAATAAAGATAGGCTTTCAATGATTTTTGATCCTTTTTTTACAACCAAAGATATAGATAGAGGAACTGGACTTGGTCTTGCGTCAGTCTATGGTATTGTTAAGCAAAACAACGGTTTTATAAATGTTTACAGTGAAGTAAATGAAGGTAGTACATTTAGAATATACCTACCAAAACATGATAAGAAACGCTCTATTAGCTCTTATAACACTCATAGCCAAGATATTGATTTTAAAGAGAGTAAAGATAACGATTATAGAAACATAACATCAGATAATAGTTCTGAATCATTAGAAGATGTAGAGTTATTAGCTCAAAACGAGGAAGCATCAATTAAAACTGATGAGTCAGAAATAGTTTACGGGTCAGAGACAATATTGTTTGTAGAAGATGAAGCGTGGCTTTTAGAGCTTGGAGATACAATGCTCAAAAGGCTTGGCTACAAAGTTCTTATCGCAGCTACCCCAAAAGAGGCAATTGATCTTGCATTGAACTATTTGGGGCAAATAGACCTTCTTATAACTGATGTTATTATGCCTGAAATGAATGGTCGTGAGCTTGCAAGAGAGCTTTTTAATGTTAGACCTAATATGAAATCTCTTTTTATGTCAGGCTATACTGCAAATGTTATTGCTCATCATGGTGTTTTAGAGCAAGGCGTCTATTTTATCCAAAAACCATTTTCAATACAGGAGTTATCAGGCAAAATAAGAGAAATTCTTGATATACTCTGAAAAGTCATAAGTTGGTAGCACCCCACTTAACCGTGGTTGAACTTGAATTTGTTATAAAAATGAAGATTTTAAGAACTTTCTGCAACCTTTCATGCATGAGTTCTTATGAATCCGAAAACTGTTTTTTGTCCCCATGAGGA
>JADFZQ010000040.1 GCA_015232455.1 Desulfamplus sp.
GGCATAACCGATCATCTATGGAGTGTCAAAGAGCTTCTGGAATACAAAGTGCGTCCTCAACCATGGGTTTTCAAGGGAAGAGGACGAAGAAGTAAAAAAACGCTTGAACGCATCAAAAAATGGGCAACTTTTTAAACCACGCTTGAGTGAGGTGCTACCCATCTATTTTGCCGCCAACTATAACTATTGGAATAAAAGCTCCTTTATTGCATTAAGAGCAATCCATTTCTAAACTAACCTGTTTGCTTTTTGTTTCATCTTTTCCGAAGCTGTCCAGCAAAAGAGCTTCTTTTATCTTTTTAAACAACTTTTTGTTATTGCTGCTTAAAAATCCGTAATACTTCATCCTATGAAAATTTAACGGCAATACATTAAACACAAAGCGTTTGATAAACTCGTCTCAAGATAGCTCCATCTCTCCCCGTAAATCTTTAATATCAAGCATCCACTCCAGCTTTGCTGGAGAACTTTGACTGTAGCATTAAAATTGAATTTAATCTCCATATCCTTAAAAATTGCCTTAACATAATGAGTAGTTTCAATTCCCACAGTGCTTGATTGATGTCTGAATCAAAATCAATATTTTCAAATTGTCTTTGTAATGAAAACGAATATGTATTATTATTTTCCGCGAGTAGTTTCTTTATTTGTAATTTCAATATCTTATCAATATCAATATTACTTATTTAGGAACTGCTTGCAAGAAAAAAATACATATAAAATCAATTAGTTAAATACTCAAATTTGGTTATAACAGGTTAATCTATAAATGGGATATCTTTGCTGCAATAAATGACTGCTGATTCAAATAGTTATAATTGGAGGCAATAGTAATATGTTGAAAGGTTTTGATGAAATATAAAACAATTAATAATAAAGAGCTTTTATTAGAGATAGCAGGTAATTTCTTAATTGATGCCGTTTGTGATAACTTGACTGTGTATGATGTCATAGAGAAGATAGACTCTCTTCCAGAGCTTGCAAAAGTTAGGTTTGACTTTACTGAACTAAAAAACTGGGATAGCTCCATTCTTACCTTTCTAAAACAGATCAAATCGCACTGCGTAAATAATAATATCATTTTTGTTAAAGAGTCCTTGCCAAGTGGAATTCAAAGAGTGCTTGAGCTTGCTGAAGCTGTACCTGAGCGTAAAGGAATCAGGAAAATTGATAGTAGTAAATCAACTCTTGAGTCAATTGGTGATTCGGCAATCAATTTTGCTAACTCCTCAAAAGATATGTTGGAGTTTCTTGGTGAGGTTGTAGTTGCTTTTCTAAGACTCATATCTGGCAGATATAAATTTAAAGGAACAATAATCTTGCCTATTATTAGAGAGTGTAGCATTGATGCTCTTCCAATTGTCTCTTTAATAAGCTGCCTTGTTGGTTTAATTCTTGCTTTTGTTGGGGCTGTTCAGCTTGTGATGTTTGGGGCACAGATTTATGTTGCAAGCCTTGTTGGAATTGCCATGATAAGAGTTATGGGGGCGGTTATGGCTGGGGTTATTATGGCTGGCAGAACTGGTGCAGCTTTTGCAGCTCAACTTGGGACAATGGAGGTAAACGAAGAGATAGATGCTCTCAAAACACTTGGAATATCGCCGATTGAATTTTTGGTGATGCCGCGCGTGCTTGCTTTGTCAGTTATAATGCCTCTGCTTTGTCTTTATGCTGATTTAATGGGAATCGTTGGCGGCATGCTTGTTGGTCTATTTATGTTAGACCTAAATTTCATGGAATATTACAACATGACAAGAGACTCTGTTTCACTCAATAGCTTTTGGATTGGAATCTTTCAAAGTTTTGTATTTGGGATACTTGTAGCTCTTTCAGGTTGTCTTAGGGGAATGCAGTGCAAACGAAGTGCATCTGCTGTGGGAGAGGCTGCAACATCTGCTGTGGTTACATCAATTGTAGCAATTGTGATTGCAACCGCTATAATTACAGTTTTATCTAATATTATGGGGATTTGAAATTGAATATTACAACAGTTGATAACACTCTTGAAAACATAAAAGATGACTTTACAGATTCTGATACCAAATCTGTAAACCTGAACAATCTTAAAGAGTCAGATACCAAAGCTGTAAATCTGAATAATGATACTAAGAGACCTCACATTGTTGTGAAGAACCTTACCATGGCTTACGGAAATTTGGTAGTTCAGCAGAATCTTGATTTCACAGTGAATCGTGGAGATATTTTTATCATAATGGGAGGCAGTGGTTGCGGGAAAAGCACTCTTTTACGTCATCTTGTTGGACTTCAAAAACCTTCTAAGGGAGATATTCTTTATAATATCATTAGTAATAATGTTAATTCTGAGCTAAAAGAGATAAATTTTTGGGAAGCATCACAAGACGAGAGAAGGTTGTTGATGAAAAACTTTGGCATTTTATATCAAAGCGGTGCTTTATGGAGTTCAATGACCCTTGCTGAAAATATTGCTCTACCATTAGAGGCTTACACTAATTTGAGTGTATCTCAAATTAAAGAACTTGCATCTTTAAAACTTGCTCTTGTTGGACTTGCTGGGTTTGAGGATTATTACCCTTCAGAGATTAGCGGTGGAATGAAAAAAAGGGCAGGTCTTGCCCGTGCAATGGCTCTTGATCCTGATATTCTATTTTTTGATGAACCATCGGCTGGTCTTGACCCTGTAAGTGCAAGGCTTCTTGATGATCTGATTTTAGAGCTAAGCGAGAGCTTTGGCTCTACAATTGTCGTTGTAACGCATGAACTTGCAAGCATATTTGCCATTGGAACAAACTCTGTGTTCCTTGACCCTGTAACCAAAACAATGATTGCCAATGGAAATCCTAAATATCTTTTAGAAAATTCCGAAGATCAGAGAGTTATAAATTTTCTGACACGTGGTGAATCAAAATAGCAAAGTTATTAATGGTATCAGAATAAAAAAGTTATGAATCGAATGCAAATAGCAAAGTTGTGAATCGAATCAAAATAGCAGAAAGGAGAAAAATTGATAAATGGGCAGTAAACCTAATAATATTTTAATAGGTTCGTTTGTTGTAGGGGCAATTGCTCTTGTTATTGTGGCGATTATGGTATTTGGCTCTGGTTCTATTTTTAAAGATAAAAATCTTTTTGTCCTCCATTTCAAAGGCTCGGTAAAAGGGCTTTCAATAGGTTCTCCTGTTGTTCTTCGGGGTGTAAAGATAGGTTCTGTTCAAGATATTAGAATTAACGCACTTTCAAACAGCCGTGATTTCTCAATTCCTGTTATTATAGAGATAGGACACGATTTAGTTGTTATGTCAGATGATAGCAGCTTGGGTTATGATACTTCTGGAAATAGTGGTTCAAATCGTGTAGATGTTGACAATATAAGTTCAGATTATCAAAAGCAGAAGGCAACTATTGAAAATTTGTCTGTTCAGGAGAATCTTAAATCCTTAATTGATCAGGGTCTTAGGGCACAACTTGAGATGCAGAGCATGGTTACAGGTCAACTACTTGTTGGTCTTGACTTTCATCCTGAAAAACCAGCAAGATTATCAGGACAAACATCGAAATATCCAGAGATACCAACTATTCAAACAGATATTGAGGAGTTTACTCAAAAGATAAAGCAAGTGCCTATTGAAGAGATGTTTAATAAGTTATTCTCAATTATCAGCAGTGTTGAAAAATCCTTTAACCCTGAATCGATTGGTCAATTGCTCACATCTCTCTCTCTTACACTAAAGAGCTTGAACAAAATTTCAAATAGTTTAGATGAGCATCTTCCAGCAATTGCTTCAGATGTGCAAGATACAATCAAAAATGCAAAGATTTTAATGCAAAATTCAAATAGTCAGTTGATAGCTTTAAGTGGTTTATTAAAGCAAGCAATTGCAGATACTCAAAATCTTATAAGTATAGCAACGCTTCAGATTGAGACCACAGGAGCAACAATTAATGATACTGTCAGCAATACAAATACGCTCGTAACTAATATTAATAATCAAGTGCCACCTGTTTCTAAATCTTTAAAAGAGACAATCATAGCTGCAAAATCAGCCTTAAATACAGCTAAAGATAGTTTAGATTCTGCAAAATTAGCATCAGATCAGGCTCAAGTTATGTTCAAAAATGTTGACAAAATAACAGGTAGAGATTCGGTTTTAATAACTAACTTAAATAGCACTTTAAATGACCTTTCTGATGCCGCACGCTCTTTACGTCTTCTTGCTGAATATCTTGAACGCCATCCAGAGTCATTGATACAAGGGAAAAGGTAAAACTTGACTGATTAAAGAATTTCAAGGATTGAAAGGATTTGGAGTTAAAATAATGAATAAACAAATAATATTACTAATATCAACATTAATATTTCTATCAGGCTGCATCACAAGCCAGCCATCAAAATTTTATATACTTACACCCACAAAATATAGTGCAGATAAAAGCAATAGCTTTGTTAAAAATATTAAAGTGGGTCTTGGACCAATATCTATTGCAAAATATCTTGACCGATCTCAACTTGTGGTTAGATTAACCCAAAATCAGATAAGACTTGAAGATTTCCACCAGTGGGCAGGTTCTCCAAGAGATGATATTCCAGCCATTATTTTGGAAAATATATCTAATATTCTAAGTGTTGATACTATTTATAAATATCCATGGAGAAGCAACGCTGATATTGATTATCAAGTAGTTCTGGAGATCATGCAGCTTGATGGCAGACCAGATACCAGTGTTAGAGTTGTTGCTCGATGGGAAATCCTTAAATCTGATGACCTAAGAACTATTAAAGTTGGTAAGGCAGATTTTACAGAGCCTGTTTCTGAGGCTATCACAGAATCTTTTTCAGGCAATATGTTTGACTCTTTTGTAGCAGCACAAAGTCGTGCCATTGGAAAGTTAAGCAAAATGATAGCAAAGTCGTTAGTAGAGTTAAATTAATGTAATTGTTGTGAACAAGAAAGTTTCCATCTTGTCTTATATAAAAGTTTCTGATACACAGTTTCTATAAATCAAGATATGAGCTATTGCACATTTGTGAATGGCTCATTTTTATTAGATATTACTTTGTATAGGCAACTTAGATCAAAGCAAATTCAGATCAGGAGGTTAAAAAATGTTTAAAATTGTCAATCGGGAAGAGATGGCTCAGGGAACCATTGTCCTGAACGAAATTGAAGCGCCACGTATTGCCCGAAAGGCAAAACCTGGGCAGTTTGTTATTTTACAAGCTAATGAAAAGGGTGAGAGAATTCCTCTTACAATGGCAGACGTTGATCCTGAAAAGGGTACAATTACAATTATCTATATGATAGTTGGGAAATCAACAGCTCTTTTTGGCAAAATGCGGGTTGGGGAAGATTACTTCGCAGTTATAGGACCACTTGGAAAAGCTACTCATATTGAAAAAAAGGGAAAGGTCGTGTGTGTTGGAGGCGGAACTGGAATTGCTGTTCTCCACCCAATTACAAGAGGTCTTAAACAGATTGGTAATGAGGTGATTACCATACTGGGTTCAAGAAACAAAGACCTTTTGATCCTTGAAGATAAGATGGCAAAAGTCTCAGATACTTTGCATATCTGCACTGATGATGGTTCAAGGGGACATCATGGCTTTGTAACTGATGTTCTAAAAGATGTGCTTGAAAAAGAAGATATTAAACTTGTAGTGGCAATTGGTCCTGTGCCTATGATGAAGTTTGTGTCAAAAATCACTAAGGAGAAGGGAGTTGAAACCCTTGTAAGCCTTAATCCCATCATGGTTGACGGCACTGGTATGTGTGGAGGATGTAGAGTATCTGTTGGTGGTAAGACAAAATTTGCCTGTGTTGATGGACCTGAATTTGATGGGCATGAAGTCGATTATGACGAGCTTTCTAAACGTCTTCAGGCATACCAGTCTGACGAAAAAATGAGCATGGATATATGCAAACAGGCTGAGGTTAAATAAATCTGAAAAGTTGATTATGCAAAAGGCTTTAGATCAATGACTCTAAAGCATTAATAATGGCTGTATCAAAAATTTTCTTTTTATAAGTTAAAGGAATATTTTTGTGTAAGATAAAGGAATATAATGTAATGGTAGAGACAAAGGTAAAAAAAGAGCAGACACCAAGGGTAAAGATGCCAGAGCAGTCTCCTGAGGTGAGAAGAAGAAATTTCATGGAAGTGCCACTTGGTCTAACACCTGAGATGGCTCAGACTGAAGCATCAAGATGTTTGCAGTGCAAAAATCCAGCATGTGTGGAAGGTTGTCCCGTATCGGTAAATATTCCCGGGTTTATCAATAAAATTGTTGAAGGTGATTTTGAAGGTGCTGCAATAACGCTGTGGCAGAAAAATGCTTTGCCAGCAGTTTGTGGACGGGTCTGTCCACAAGAGATTCAATGCGAAGGTAAGTGTATTCTTGGCAAAAAAGGAACTCCAGTTGCTATTGGGTACCTTGAAAGATTTTCTGCTGACTATGCAAGAGAAAAAGGAACTGTAGAACTTCCAAAAGTTGCTCCTAAAACTGGCAAAAAAGTTGCAGTTATTGGCTCTGGTCCATCTGGACTTACTGTGGCAGGTGATTTGATTGTAAAAGGACATGACGTTACAATATTTGAAGCATTCCATCAATCTGGCGGAGTGCTTGTTTATGGTATTCCTGAATTTAGACTACCAAAAGCGATTGTTGCCTCTGAAGTGTCAACCCTTGAAAAACTTGGAGTTAAAATTGAGACCAACAGCGTGGTAGGAGCAACTGTAACCATAGATGAACTTTTTAAAGAGGGATATGATGCGGTTTACGTGGGAGTTGGAGCAGGACTTCCAAGATTTATGAATCTCCCCGGTGAAAACCTAATAGGTGTATTTTCTGCAAATGAGTATTTGACCAGAACAAATCTTATGAAGGCTTATCTTTTCCCTGAGTATGATACCCCAGTTGCAAGAGGAAAAAATGTTGTTGTACTTGGGGCTGGAAATGTTGCTATGGATGCAGCAAGAACAGCTATGCGTCTTGGGGCAGAATCTGTAAAAGTGGTTTACAGACGATCAAGAGCAGAAATGCCAGCAAGAGCGGAAGAACTTCATCATGCAGAAGAAGAGGGGATTGAGTTTGTTCTATTGACCAATCCTGTTCAATTCTTTGGAGATGAAAAGGGCAGACTCTGTGGTATGGAGTGTCTAAAGATGGAGCTTGGTGAGCCTGATTCATCTGGAAGAAGAAGACCTGTTGCAATTGCTGGCTCTGAATATACAATTGAGTGCGATCTTGCTGTTGTATCTGTAGGTGCTCAACCAAACCCTCTTTTGACTAACGCAACACCAGAGATTACTCTCAATAAATGGGGAAACATTGTGGCACACCCTGTTACTGGCAAAACAACCAAAAAGGGTGTTTGGGCAGGTGGAGATATTGTAACTGGAATGGCAACGGTTATTCTTGCAATGGGTGCTGGGAGAGAGGCTGCAAACTCAATACATGACTATCTAACAATTGGGTGGTAACTATAAATTTTAAGACCATAAATACTTTATTATTTATGGTTCAGGAATATCAATCCAAAAATAATTACAGTAAAGCTGCTTATGTCTTTGGGTTGATATTTTATGGTATTGGATATGAACATTGAATTAAGTTTATTATTGCAGTTTCAGTTATGCTGTAATATATGAGTTAATTAATAGATGATGAATATATCACTCTAATGATAGCTTATTACATCTAAGTTCTGTTTTTCTGTTCAGTTTTTCTTTATAATATTTTTATTTTGCTATTTTTGAAAGGGAGTAAGAGCCTCAAATTAATTTTTGTAAGACTTGCCGTCTGGCTCTTTTCCCTTTCTGTTTTTTAGATGCCATAAGATTTTTTAGATACTCATAAGAGTCTATGTGAAAGTCTCTGCAAGTTTCATTATTCGTTGTGCCTCAGAGGGCATGGCTGTTATCAAAAAAGATGTTCATTAAAATCTCAACTACCTGATGACAACTCTCCGACTAATCCAATTAATAAAAAAATATCCTCTTAAGACAACCATATTTGCTATCTTTGTCTTCCTTTTCATACCTATAGCTCAAATTTTCATAATTAAATTTATAAACCCTTTTTTTACTATTCCTATGGTTTGGGAGTGGTGCGTTAAAAGGGTTACACAAGAGAATTACATTGAATTTTCATATCAATGGAGAGAGTTAGATGAAATATCCCCAAATCTGCGTAGAGCTGTTTTAGCAGCCGAAGACCAGCGTTTTTTATCCCATAATGGATTTGATTTTATTGAGCTTAAAAAAGCTGTTGATGATATAAAATCTGGAAAAAAAACAAGAGGAGCAAGCACAATAACCATGCAGGCTGCACGCTCCTTGTTTCTTGTGCCTTGGAGAAGCATTATAAGAAAAGGTATTGAAGCATATTACACTGTTTTTATGGAGCTTTTTTGGGGAAAAAAGAGGATTTTAGAAATTTATCTTAATACGGTTGATTGGGGTATAGCAACAGTTGGAGCAGAAGCTGCTTCACAAAGATACTTTTCATGCAGTGCAAAAGAGTTGACAAAATCGCAAGCTGCTATTTTGGCTGCTATTTTACCAAGTCCTCATACATGGTCGCCAACCCAACCTGATAGCTATGTTAGATCAAGACAAAAAAGAATTATGAGAGATATGAGATTGATGCCTCTGCTATAAAATGATGTCCCATTTTGACATCAGGTATTATTAATAGCATTTTCTTACAAAGGGCTGCTGGAGTTAATTTTGAGTCCGCCTACCTGCATTATCAATAGGTGGCAAGTTGAGTTATTATAAATAATTGTAGAGCACAACTTAATCATAGCTCTATGTATTTTATAGATATTTGAGGATAAATTTCTCTAACAGCAATGCTGCAAATATAGTTTGGATTTATATTAATTGGGTAGGTGTTCCACACATTGCCATCATTTAATAGGGTCGAACTTTTGCTGACACAAAAAGTATTTAAAGGAGTTGATAATCCCTTTCCTTGGGCTTTTACAACAGATTCTTTACGAGTCCATATTTCATAGAATGACCGCAAAGAATCTGTTGAATTTGTTATTAAATATTTCTCTTCATTTGTAAATACATTAAAAAAATCTTTAATTTCAACGGGTCTTAGAGCTTCAATATCCACTCCAATATCAGAAGAGTTGTTAAACCCAATATCTGACAGGTTAAATACGCACACACTGCAAGACTCTGAATGGGAAATATTGAAATGGATATTGCTGTTAGGGATAAAAGGTTTACCAAATTGTGATATTTCAATAGACTCTATATACTTAGACTTAGAAGGATAGTAGAGAGTTTGCAATCCGTATTTTAACAAAAGTTTTCCCGTTAGGCTGTTTTGCCTATCTTCCCATCGTATGAGTTTTAAAATTTTATTTTTAAATAGTTCTGGTAGGTCTGATAAGTATTTATCCCATTTTTCCTGTGAAAATGGTTTTATATTCCATGTATAAAAAATATGAACCATAGTTCTAAAGTAGAGCTGGTCCCTGCCAAGGATACTCCTCAAGAGTCTGTTTATCGTATTGATTTATCATTGATAAGGCGTTGGGTATATTTGAGGCATCAAGAAGACCGAGTTGTCTTTCTGATAATGGGTCAAGTTTGGTTTGCCAATTTCTTTCTGGAGTAATGAATTTATATCCTAAAATCTCCATGAATTTGATTCTGGGTGCATTCTTGTATATTGGGCTTATAAAGGTTTTGATATTATTATTAGCCCCATACAACAAAAAATAGTATCTTAAAAGTTGATTTAACCCTTTACGCCTAAAGGGTTTTAATGTTGCAGCATTAGTAAAGATCATTGCTGGGAAATTTACAATATTTGGGACAGAGCAGTTAATTATATTTTCTGCCTCATTAGCCTTATCTACCGTTACACCTGTCATTGTTGATATTGCAGTGTCATTATCATCAATAACAACTAAGACAATGTTATTATCGTCTATCTCTGACCACATAAGTTTTTCAGGTTTTAATAGTTTAAATTCAGTTGATCTACTGAACTCTGAAATTCTAAGATTTTCAATAATACTTTTATCTTCTTTTAATGCTCTTCTGATTAATTTCATCAAACACCGATTGATTCTACCTTTTTATTAAATTTTAAAGTCTAAGTTCAAATTATCCTCCTACAAAAGACAAAAGTAGGTTACCTATTGCTAATATATCTTACGTTATTACCACTCATCTATTTTTTGATAAATGGCATCAGCACTGTTCAATAAAGGCATTAAAAGCACAGGTGAGAATTCAACCATTCTTGCAGCTTGCAAATTTGCAAGTATAGAAAATTTTGTTCCTATATCCATAGGCAAGTCAGACGGTTTTATGCCATTAAATAGAATTTCTATTGCATAATCTGCTGATTGTTGTCCAAAAATATAATCATTTGGACCAACCCCCATAACAATTCCTTTTCTAATAAAAATAAGTTCTCCAAGACTTGGAACTTTATATTTTTGAAATGCTTTTCTGAAAACAGAAAAATTTTTTTCATACGTTGCAGATGCCTGAACATAAAAAGCGTCAACTTTAGGTAGAATATAGTCTAATGACTCTTGAAGTTGCTTTTTTACAACATCATTAGGAAAAGGCTTTCCATCATTTTGTTTAAATGGTGTTGAGTGGTGAATAAATTTAACACCATTTTTTTTACAAAACTCTTTTATCTCTCTTACTGCTGCTTCATGGTTTGGTGAACCTGCAAGATAGGTAATTCCGATGCTATTGAATTTACCAATGCTATATGCCTGTGAAATACCTTTGGTAATTTGATAGGGGGTGCCAACTCCTGTAATATTTCTCCCTGAACTTGTCCAATTCTTTATGATTTCAGCCTCTATAGGAGTAGCTACAGCAGTAAACACAATTGGAATATTTTTGATCTTATCAGCCGCCTTTTTGGTGCTTTGAGTTCCTATAGTGAATATAAGATCAATGTCGCTACTTTTTGATAGCTCCTTTATTTTTTTATCAAGTCCAGAAAGATCGCTCTTAGCATTATATAATTCTACATCAATTTTCCCCCAATATTCTGATTTTTTAAGTTTATTAATAAAACCTTTATAAGCATTAGTATATGGAAGGTAATTTTGATGTTGAATAGCTACTATTTTATATCTCTTTCCAATGTTTTGTTGCTCTTTTTCAGAAGTTTTTTCTTTAGGATTACTGTTTTTTTCAGTATTCGTAACTTTATTATCAGTTAATTGGCTTTCAGTTGCAATGCCAGAAGAGCTTTTTTCAGAAGAGGCAGCCAAAATTGGAGAGATTATAAAAAGAGAGGTGATTAGATAAAAAATGAAATAAAATATAGTTATTGGTCTTAAAAAATTACACATCATAATTCTCCAAATAGGAATAAATATCAGTTAAAATCCTTTTATATTTAAGTAAGACGCTGGACGGCGTCTCTACAGTTCAGGCAAAACTAACTTTATGCCCTTGAATAGTATAGAACCACTTAAAGTTTATAAACTCATTTTATCAAATTGATGAACTTATAAGCTATCTAATACTTAATGGTCAATTATTTAATGTGTAATAGTAAATTTTTGGATAAAATGAATTTATATTGGGTAACCACTTATTTTGATTACCCAATAATAGTTAAAAGTCCTTTACAATTTTCTTAATTCTCAATTGCTTGATAAGTTTTTATTTAACCTCATGCAAAAATTATTTTTTATCCAATAAAATCAAATATTAAAACTCAATTTTTCAGGAACTCTATTTTCCTAATCTATCTTTAGCTGCAATGAGCTTCTCATGTCCTTTTATTATAAGCTCTTCAGTTGTCTCCCACGAGATACATTCATCAGTAATAGATACGCCGTAGGCAAGATTTTCAGGTCCGCAAGAAAGACTTTGATTTCCCTCACACAGGTTGCTTTCAAGCATAAGCCCCTTGATGCTATTATTTCCGTTAAGATATTGATTTATAACATCTTCCCACACAATCGCCTGACCCGCAAATTTTTTGCCAGAATTTGCATGTGAGCAATCTACAATAATTGCCTGTGCAAGGTTTTTCTTTTTAAGAGTCTCTAAAGCCTCTCTAATGCTTACAGAATCGTAATTTGGACGTTTACCGCCTCTTAGCACAATATGGGCATAAGGGTTGCCTTTTGTCTTAACGACACACACTTTTCCATGAGGATCAATACCAAGAAAACTTTGTGGAGATTTTGCAGCAATCATTGAGTTTATTGCTGTATCCAATGCACCGTCAGTTGAGTTTTTAAATCCTACAGGCATTGATAGACCGCTTGACATCTCTCTGTGTGTCTGAGACTCAGTAGTTCTCGCACCAATTGCAGCCCAACATACCAATCCATCAATAAACTGAGGGATAATTGGATCAAGCATCTCAGTTGCTGTTGGTAAACCCATTGAAGTGATACGAATAAGTAATTTTCTCGCCCTTCTAAGCCCCTCCATAATATCGCGGCTATCGTCCATGTAAGGGTCATTTATTAAACCTTTCCAGCCAATGGTAGTACGTGGCTTTTCAAAATATACCCGCATAATAATGGCAAACGATCCCTTTACCTTCTCTCTTAATACACAAAGTTTTTCTGCATATTCGATAGCCGCATTTTCATCATGGACAGAACATGGTCCTGTTATGACCATCAGCCTTTTGTCATCACCAGATAGGATATGTTTTATCTCATCTCTTCCAGCAAGAACTGCATCTTCTGATTCACGGGGCATAGGAAATTGTGTTTTAAAATCTTCTGGAGCTATAAGCGGTATAAAACTTTCAACATTTACATCATAGGTCTTTTGCATTTTGTTGTTCTCCTAATTATTATATTGATATTTAAACTAAAGCTGGTTCTTAAAAAAAACAAAAAGCCGCAGGGTTGTCGCCTGCGGCTTTTTGAAATTGTATGTATATTACAAATCAGAACAGCACAGGCAGCAACCTGTAATAGTAGGTTCTAAAGTAATAATAGCTGCCTGAAAAAATTTGATTCATAATTGTAAACAAAACCTTTAATTGATAACTATCTTTCTAATTTTGTTTCTATACATAGTTGCAAGTGCATTGTCAACTTTTAATCTTTACTATTTTGAAAAATGATATTTATATATCCCAAATCCGCCTTAAGAACTCATTTTCTATCTATATAAACTCAAGGAGGCAATTCAAATTTTACAAGAACTCTAATAATCTAAGGAGGAGACCTCAAGAGCATGAGTTTGGATAAAATTTCTTCTCGGTTCTACCTCTTCACCCATTAGAAGAGTAAATATATCATCTGCTTTTTCAGCATCTTCAATCTGAACCTGAAGCATAATACGTTTTTCAGGGTCCATAGTAGTCTCCCAAAGCTGATCTGGATTCATCTCACCAAGACCTTTGTATCGCTGAATGCTTATCCCTCTCTTTGCCTCTGACATAATGTAATTGAAAAAAGAGCCTTTATCTTCAAAGAGCAGTGTGCCTTTATACTCAAGAGCTATAGGGATTTCGTGAGCCATTTGATCGCTTTGTGATTGCATTGAACCATCTTCAAGAGCTATTGAATCGCCTTCTGGTGCAATTTCTTTAGCCTGATTTGATTCAACTTTAAAAGCCATCTCTCCACCCTGAGATTTTATTGAACCAGTTGGGCAAACTTTAAATGGTGGCTTGTCAAAAGCCTCTATCTTATCAAGATTTTTGATCATAACTTTATAATCGTTTGTGGAGATAAGGCTTTTGCCAACCTTAAGACTATGTCCAGAGATATTTAGCTCATAAATATCAAACTCCTCACTGTATTCAAGCTCTTCTGTAATGTAGCCATTCTCGTCAAGATATGCTTTAAGAGCTGTCATCTTCTCTTTATCTTTTAGAAAAAATTTATCACGAAGATTCATCTTTATGAGCTTTATCAGCAGATCAATATCATACTCTTTTCTCTGGAGACGATCCACAGCGTTGTAATAATCTGAAAGGTCTTTAAGAAACTGATAAAGCTCATCATCGCTTAACCTATCTTTTCTATCTCCAATATATACATCTTTATGTTCACATACTCTTTTGACAAGATAATCACGATATTCAGCCTCATCTTTAAGATAAATACCACTTTTACCTTTACCAACCCTAAAAAGAGGAGGTTGGGCAATGTATAGATAACCATTGCTTATAAGTTCAGGCATCTGGCGATAGAAGAAGGTAAGGAGTAAAGTCCTAATATGAGAGCCATCAACATCAGCATCAGTCATAATCACAACTTTATGGTATCTAATTTTTTCAATGTCATACTCCTCCTTGCCAGCACCAGTTCCAAGAACTGTAAAGATATTTTTTATCTCATCACTTCTTAAAATCTTGTCAAATCGTGATTTTTCAACATTGAGAATTTTGCCTTTAAGAGGCAAAATTGCCTGAAATCTTCTATCCCTTCCCTGCTTTGCACTACCTCCAGCAGAATCGCCCTCAACAAGAAAAAGCTCGCGTTCAGCAGGGTCTGCAAATTGACACTCAGCAAGTTTACCCGGTAGGGTGGAGTCAAGAAGAGTACCTTTTTTACGAGCAAGATCGCGTGCTCGTTTTGCAGCATCTCTTGCCCTTGCAGCATCAACTGCCTTCATAAGAATTTTTTTAGCAACAGTCGGGTTTTCTTCAAGAAACATTGCAAGTTTCTCATTTACAAGAGATTCCACAATACCTTTAACATCGCTGTTACCAAGTTTAGTTTTGGTTTGCCCCTCAAACTGGGGATCCATAACCTTTACGCTTATAACCGCTGTAAGTCCCTCTCTTACATCATCGCCAGAAATTTTAACTGCCTGTTTGTTTTTTCCAGCATTTTCAGAAGAGTAGCTATTTAAACTGCGAGTTAATGCAGCTTTAAAGCCTGATAAGTGAGAGCCTCCTTCTATTGTGTTGATATTGTTGGCAAAAGAGTAGAGTTTTTCTTTGAATGTGTCGTTATACTGTATTGAAATATCAACCTGAACATCGCTCTTTTCACCTTCAATGTGAATTGGATCATGAAGGGGAATTAGATTTCTGTTAAGATATTCCACAAATGAGACCAATCCGCCTTCATACTGAAAATCATCTTTTTCAGCAGAACGCTCATCTTCAATGATAATCCTTATTCCTTTATTCAAAAAGGCAAGCTCTCTCATTCTTCGAGATAATTTTTCATACTCAAATTCATTCTCATTCATTACTGAAAAATCAGGAATAAACTTAATCTTAGTGCCTCTTTTAGTAGTCTCTCCTGTGATGGTGAGTTCACACTGTTTAACCCCTTTTGAGTATCTTTGATAATAAATTTTCCCATCTTTATAAACTTCCATCTCAAGGTTTTCAGACAACGCATTTACAACAGAGATTCCCACGCCATGGAGTCCGCCAGATACTTTATATGAATCTTTATCAAATTTCCCGCCTGCATGAAGTTTTGTCATAACAAGCTCTGCTGCTGGCATATTTTCAGTCTCGTGCATTCCAACTGGTATGCCGCGTCCATTATCTTCAACACTTACACTCATATCAGGATGGATAGTTACTATGATTGTATCACAGTAGCCAGCCATTGCCTCATCAATACTGTTATCCACAACCTCATAAACAAGATGGTGAAGCCCCTCAATGCCAATATTTCCAATATACATAGAAGGTCTTTTTCTTACAGCTTCAAGACCTTCAAGTAACTTAATATTGCTTGCACCATATTCACTGTCAGCTAACTCACCATTATTATCTATCTCAATATTTTCCATATTGTAAACATAAGTCCTTACTTTTGGTTTAAAGCATTCCCCATACACTTCTTAGAGTAGAGGTAGTTCACATCCTTCGTAATAGTATGATTGCTCAATGCCTTTGAAAATCATTTCACGGTTATGGATGTCTTCTGTTAGATTTTCTAAATCTGCCAAACATAACATCAAACTGACATCGCCATTATTGCACACACAAAACTTATGTCATCATTACTCTTTATAATGCACGGATTTCTCTTATCTTTAATATTTAAAACTATATTATCGCTTTTAAATATATTTAAGGCATCAATAAAATATTTTGGATTAAATGCACTCTCAACACTCTCCCCACTATATTCAATCACAATCTCCTCTTTAGATTCACCTATTTCAGGATTTGTAACGGTCGCAGTAAGTCTATTTTCCATAAAATTTAGTATAACGCTCTTATAATCATCAGAAACTAATATTGACATTCTCTTCATCATCATCAAAAACATAGCACGACTCATCTCTATCTCTACAAATCCACCTATATTCATAACTCTTCTGTAGTCTGGATATTCTCCTTCAAGCAGCTTTATCATAATTGACTCATCGTCTTTAGTAACTACAAGATGATTATTCTTAATCCCAATCTTTACACTACCAACATTAATCAAGAATTTTCCAAGCTCTGCAAGACCTTTTTTGGGGATAATTACACCATGCTCATCAATTTGCAACTCTCCAGAGTATGGTGTATCAAAGGTGTAGAGTCTTTTTGAGTCTGTAGATACCATTCTTAGAACTTGAGTAACTTGATTCTCTTGATTTTGCTCGCCGTTATCATCACCACTATCATGGGGCACTTGACTCTCTTTATTTTGATGCCATTTTCCCTCTCTCTCTGTCTTTTCAAGAAGAGCCCCAAGAACATAAGGTCTTTTCTCTTCTTGGCTAAAATTTATAGAGGCAGATATTTCAGCCATTTTTTTAAGAATTCCAGATTCAATCTCTACAAATGGAATATCCTCAATTACTGGGTGTTCTGGGAAATTTTCATAATCTGACGAGACAATGTGATATTGAATATTGCCTGAGCCTATCTCAATCCATCTGTTTTCTATCTCATTTATAGGAACTATTGATTCTGGGTACTCTCTTACAATTTCATAAAATTTCTTTGCGTTGATTGATATTATTCCGTCAGATTCAACTTGAGCTTCATATTTACCCTGAAATACTGTCTCAAGATCATTTGCTGTAACTGTAATATGCGAATCTTCAGCTTTAATTAAAACATCAGATGTAATAGCGAGGGTTGTTTTTCTGTTTGTAAGCCCTTGAACCATTGATAATGCTTCAGAGATAAGTTTTCTTTCAATTGAAAATTTCATTTTTAATCCTCTATTTCAGTTTTTTTTAATGGTTTAGAAATCGCTTTTTTATAAAAATATTTTTTTAATATTAAATAGTTATGGTAGCTATAAAAAACTGAAACTTATATCATTTTTGCTATTTTTTTCCAATCAAATAATCATATCATAAAAAATCAGATAAACTAATCACAACCTAACAGCACGCACATAGTTATCTAAATCTAAAAAATCCCAATTTACATTGCCAGAATAGAAAAATATATACCACCCAGAGCCTTTAGTTCGTTTATCAGAACTCCAGCACCACTGCTGTTTTCCGTCAAAAAGCGGTGAGATGTGAAGATAGCCATTTGTCTTTTCAGGTTCAAGTAAAGAGAGAAGTTCAGAAATTGTTGGAACTCTCCAGTCGTTATATCCTGCAAAAGATTCTTCATTAAGTTTAGCAACATAATCTAAAGCAGCTTGATATGGAAAATTTATTTCAGAACCAGATTGTTGCCACATAAGACCTGTAGCGTGATCCATAACTGTTCCATTATCATTGGTTTCATAACGATTTTTAATATATTCAAAAGGGTGTCCACTCTCATCAAGGGAAAAAATATTTTTTGACTCATCTTCAGAGACAGTTACAGGGACTTTGCGTAACTGCCAACTCTTATTTGACTGACAGTTATCTTCGCCATTTTCAATATCTTCATTGACTATACTATTTGAGGTTATCTTGGCGTTATCTTGTGAGATGGTATTGGAAGGTGAATCTATAATATTTTCAATAAAATCAGATTGCAGAGACAATATCTCTGTTTGATGTTTCATAACCATTTTGCAAGTTGTGTTATCAGAAATAACTACATCTTCAAATTCAGATAACATATCATCTATATCAGCATGACGATCTCTTGGGTTCTTTTTAAAACATTTTTTAAAAAAAACGTGATATTTTTCAGGTACAAGGCTGTAGTTAGGCTCGCTATCCATAACTGCAAGCATAGTATTAAGAAGAGTTTCACCATAAAATGGCAGAGTTCCACTTAATATCTGAAAAAAGATAACAGATGCTGCCCAGCGATCAGCAGAGTGAGAGTAACAGCCGTCAAAAACTTCAGGGGAGCTATATGCAGGAGTTCCGAATGCTTCTGAATCGTCATTATCTGTAAAGGATTGAATAGATAATGAATTAGGCTCATCACTTAGAAGAGAAGAGTTGTTGCTGGGTAAAAAAGAGCTGCTTATAAATGCGTGATCCGATGCTTTGATAGTATCTGCAACTATAAACAGATTGGAAGGTTTTATATCTCTATGAATAATACCATAAATCTCTTGTAACTGAAGACCTTTGAGTATTTCAGTAAAGTAGATACATGCCTTATGTTCACTAAATTTCCTACCTTTTTCAATTGCCTGCTCAAAAGCATGCTCGAGGCTTAAGGGCATATATTCCATTAAAACACAACTTTCTCCAAGTATAGTCTCACCATAATCAACAATATCAATAATATAGGGAGATTGAAAATCGTTGATAAATCTTTTTTTATCACCTTCCCAATTGATCTTTTGGTTAAATATTTTTAAAGCCCTTTTTCTTGCACTGTTCTCAACAAGATAGACAGACCCATAACGCCCTTTGCCAATAAAACCCTTAAGAGTATAATCTTTAAAAATATCTTTGTTATCTTCATAGTTACAAAAAGCAGTTTTTATCATTAACTATCTCCGCTGCCGCATGGAATATTTTTATCCAATTGCATCTACCTACATTTTTGATACTTATATATTAATATCAAAAACAAACCTATAAAATCCACTGAGAACCAAGAAATACAATCATACTAACAACAATTGTTAAAAGCAAATTTTTATAAAACCAACCTACAATACAGGCAGCAGCAGCACCAATAAGATATGGATTGGTAAGATTGAGATTAACTTCGCCTGTTGGCATAAGTATTGATGGAACAATGATGGCGGACAATACAGCAGGTGGAACATATCCAAGCGATCTTTCAAACATTGGATGAAACTGAATACGTCCTGAGATTGGGAACATAATGTATCGTATTCCGAATGTAACTGCTGCCATTCCTGCTACCATAAATAATTCATCTATATTAATATTCATTCTGTAACCTCAATACCCTCTCTATCCTCTAAATTAATAGTAGTACCTTTTTTTATCTCTTGTTCTACAGCTTCATGTGGTGTAGATGGAAATAGGAAAACTTCACTAAATATTCCAGCAGAAACACCAGAAACAGCAGCAGCCATAAGACCAAGTTTATGAGGTAATCCACTTGCAAATATAGATACCACTCCTGCAACGATAACTGAAATCCACATAGGCTTTGAAACTAAATAAGGTATAACCATGCCAATAAAAGTTGCTGGCATTGCAAAATCAAGACCCCAGCCAGCTATCTCAGGAAACGCCTTACCTGCAATAAGTCCAACAACTGTGCATATATTCCAATTGATATACATAAAAAGCATAGAACCGAGATTGTAGTATTGTTTGTTGGGGACTCCATCATCTTTATAGTAACGGTTGATAGCAACAGCAAACGTCTCATCAGTCAATCCAAATGCAAGAACTAATTTCCACAGATTACTTAAATTTTTGTAATATGGGACCATTGTTGCCCCGTAGAGCATGTGCCGTAGATTTACAACAAAAGTTGTAAGAACTATGATTGGCCATCCAGTACCTACTGATACAAGGCTTATGCTTATGAATTGGGCAGAACCAGCAAATACAAATAGGGACATCCCAATTGTGGCAGCAAAAGAGAGTCCAGCAGTAGCAGCAAGTGTTCCAAATATAATTCCAAAAGGAATTGCTCCAACAATTAGCGGAAAGGTGTCTCTTGCTCCAGAAAGGAGTTGATATTTAGGAGAATACTTTAGCATCATAGGGTCTAAAGAATTTGATGTAGATGTTTTACTCGCAATTTTTTTTGACATTTTAACCTTCAATGATAAATAATAAATTTATAAAAAATTTCTGATATTTAATTATTTACAGACGATATTGCTTGTGTCAATCTTTTTGTTTAAAGTGTTGTATTACAGATTTAATGCCTTATTATCCCATAAAATTGTTTTAAACCATATTCAGAAGAGGAGTTATTTATGTATAGCAAAGAAGAGGAAGAGTGGTTTAAGAAGTTTCAAGAAGGTACTTTTTTGGTGAAAGGTTGGAAAAGTCGTATTAAAGAGACTTTAAAACCATTCTCTTCACCTGAAAAAGAGAAGTTGCAGCAACAACTTGAAAAATTGGGTGAGAGAATCGGAAGAGAGTGGTCAAAGAATAACGCTATTAGGCGTATCGATACTACCATGCTACAAAAATGGGGGGATACTCTTCTTGCGGCAAAAGATAGAGGTTCTAATGTTTTAGTAAGTGAGATTGATAGACTAAATGCTGAAGTAGATAAATTGTTGTCGTAAAGGTCTGTTATAGCGAGATTTAGTTTACTTCTGTTGTTTTTAGTCCTGAAATTTATTTCAGGACTCTAAAAAAGTTAGAATTGTATGGTACATAGTTCTGAAACTACTGACTTTAACTCTTAAAAATTACCCTAAATGATTACAATTAATAAGGATATTTATAGTTAAATGAGATCAAACTTAACCTTAATTGGTATGCCCGGTGCTGGTAAAAGTACCGTTGGCATTATACTTGCCAAGAACTTAACCTTTGGATTTATTGATACTGACGTTCTTATCCAAATCAATCAACAAAAATCTCTCCAACAAATTATTAATGAAAGCGATCATCTTAATTTAAGAAAAATTGAAGAGAAAGAGATACTAAAGCTAAACATAGATAAACATATTATTGCTACTGGTGGAAGCGTTCCTTATAGTCAAACGGCTATGGAACACCTAAGGAAAATATCAGAGATTGTATTTTTATATGTGAGCTACGAAGAACTTGAAAGGCGAATTAAAAATTTCGCAACTCGTGGCATTTCCAAATCTCCTAATCAAACATTCAGAGACCTTTATGAAGAACGTCAGATTTTGTATAAACAATATGCTGATATAACTGTTGATTGCAATTTAATAGATCAAGATGAAGTTGCTATGGAGATTACAAATATATATAGAAGTAAATGTCGTTAGAGACTGTTTAAATATTAATGCTCTAACAACAAATTCAGTGGCGGGCGATAGGCGATAGCCCGTCCACTGAAATGGCTGGTTAGCTATACTGCAAGCGGTCATAAATTGAGTTTTTATATTCTCATTTTTGCTTTAATTTGTTAATGTGTGTTTATGACAATAGAACTTGAATTCACACCAGAAATAATAGAAGAGATAAACTATGAACG
>JADFZQ010000041.1:0-1274 GCA_015232455.1 Desulfamplus sp.
TCATCAAATGGGTGTTTTACAAGATGTAGAGATAGCAGGAACTCTTCCAACAGACAAAACAGATTATATTTTTATAGCCTTTTCTCCAAACAACCCAAAGTCAAAAGATTATGCCACGTTAATAACTGAAGGCATAAAAGAGATGAGGGCAAATGGAAAACTTAAAGAAATCTTAAACTCTTATGGTTTAGAAGATTGGAAATAATAAGGAAATAAACTGCTATGGATTTAATAGAAGAACTTTTAGATGATAAAGATTTCACCTTTTTTCCAGAAGAGTTGCTAAATGAAAACGGTGCTGTTGTTGGTGTGGACGTTGAATTTATATCTGGAAGTATAAATTTTAACTGGTTTGATATAGCAAGTAAAATTCAGCCTTATATAAAAAAAGGCGATATTGACTCATCTATAAAAATTGTTATTAACGAGTTAAAAGAGATACCAGACACACCTTTTCATAATGTAGTCAATTGCAAATTCAGGAATAGCCCAGAAGAGATTGCTGATTATATAACAGAGTTTATAGAAAAAGAGAGAGAACGGATTGATATAAAGTCTGTCTATATTGAGATGAACGATTTTGATATTAATCCAGATATTTGGTTTTTTGATCTTTTTGCCTATAAAATACATGGCGGACACGACGATTACGATTGGCTTTCAAATTGGCATTCTGATAATTATTCAAGTATAACATTAGCTGGTGCCGAGGAGCTTCAAAAGATATATGAAAACTATGAAAATGGTAAATATGAAGAGGAGGAAAATGAGGAGGATTATTCAAATGCGAGAGATTTAGCCTCTCTTCTCATTGTATTGTATTTTCAGAAACTCATTAAAGAAGCTGCTGCTTTAATAGATAATCTGCAAATCCCCATTTTAGCTACAGCACATGGCTATGATCTGATTTATGAGTATGATGAAAATTATTGAGATTCTTTAGGTCAATTGAGATTTGTAGCAACAACTATATACCTAAAGGTAATAAAAGGAGAAAAATTATGCAAAAAATAATCATATTTACCATTTCTGTGTTGCTGTTTGTAACCCTATCTACGACCCTATTTAAAACCAATTGTTCAGCAGAAGAAAAAATTATTATAGCTGCGGCAGACCCATATCCGCCATTTGTTGATCCAGAAGACCCAGAAGAGGGGCTTTCGCTTGTAATTATCCGGGCGGCATACAAGACTCAAGGATACACTGTTAAAATGGAATATGTGCCTTGGGCAAGAGCAGAAGCTCTTACAATTCAGGGAAAATATGACATTCTC
>JADFZQ010000041.1:1387-19430 GCA_015232455.1 Desulfamplus sp.
GACTTTGGGTTGTTTGGAGAAAAGGCTGGAACTGTAAGGGCTTATAGCTATAACGATGAGTTTCAAGCATCAAAAGATTTCATACGTGAAGATGTTGCTGATGTTATGACAAATATCAAAAAACTTGTTGCTAAAAGAGTAGATCTTACATTGGAAGATGAGATTGTAGCCAAAGCAATTATTACAAAAGCTGACCCATCTATGCTTCACAAAATCAGATTTACAGAAAACTCTATCACAAGCAATAATTTATATATTTCATCAGGCATTGCAAATCCTCGACATAAAGAGCTTATCGAAGCGTTTAATAAAGGGCTGGCAGAAATCAAGGCAAATGGAGAGTTTGCAAAAATTTTTGACAGCTACGTAGGGGATAAAAAACAAATAAGTAAAATCGAATAAATAAAAAAACAGGAAATGGTAAAAAAATGAAAATTAAAAACAAAGTAATGGCTATAGCATTTATTATGATTCTCTCATTACCTTATAAAGTGTTGGCAGAAGAGCTTGTAATGGGTGTCGGACTTGCATTGCCACCCTATTTTATTGAAGAGAGCAATTCTGGATTTGAGATGGATATAATTAAGGAGTCTCTTAAACTTAAAGGTCATACAGTAAAATTTAAGTTTATTCCGTTTGCTCGTATTCCCATGGATTTTGCTGATGGTAAAGTCAATTGCGTAAGCACAATAAACGAAAGCTCTGGAATAAAGGCACACTATTCAGACATCCACGTCTCTTATCAAAATTTTGCAGTTACTTTAAAGTCAAACAATTTGACAATTAACAGCATTGCTGACCTTAAAGATAAAGAAATATTAGCTTTTCAAAATGCAAAGCTATATCTTGGCAAAGAGTTTGCTGCAACAGTAGAGGCAAATCCAAAATATGAAGAGATAGCTAGCCAAAGCTCACAAACAATAAGGCTTTATCTTAATAGAGCTCAAGTTCTTGTAGGTGATGGTAATATATTCAAATATTACTCAAAGCAGATTTCAGATAAGGCAGATACCACTCAAGAGGTTGTTTACCACCCGATATTTGAAAAGACTGATTATAAAGTTGCCTTTAATAATGAGCAGATTATGAAAGATTTTAATGAAGGTTTAAAAGAGATTAAAGCAAATGGAGTATATGACAAACTCCTTTCTAACTATATAAAATAGAGTTTGTATTGTGATCCAATTAGTATTTTCTTTATACAATCATAAAAATAAATAAAGTAATTAAATGGGCGAATCTTTAATACAGATTCGCCCGTTTTTATTTTAAGCAAATAAGATAATATAATAGAATTTTTAACGGAGCTAATTATGACAGAGAGCAAAAATAATAAAAAAAGATATACAATCTCATTTAAAGCGTCTGTTGCCTGCAGCATTATTGTTTTGCTGCTTCTTACAATAAGCAGTGCCATATCAATAAAACTTCAACTTTCAGTTCCAGAGCTAATTATCTCAACCTTTGAGCATTCTCAAAAGAAATCACTTGAAGAGGACTCTTCAAAATTAGAACAGTCGCTGATGAACAATCTTAATGTAAATCTTGAAATCTGCCAAAGTGTAGCAGCAGATTTTTTATATAATTGGCAGCCAGATTCTCTTCCTTCACTGCTTAAAAGCTCCATGAAAATAGATGCTATAACAGCGATAAAAGTTATTGATGCAAAAGGCAAACCGTTTGGAGCTTCATGGAGAAACCCAGATATTACGACAGGCAGTAAAATTCCTGAAGATATTAAGTTAGATGAATCTTTATCTGTTGCTGGTGATGCTCTTTATGAAAATGAGAAAGTTGGAAGTGTGAGAATATACTTTAATAAAGATAATATTAATAAGCAGATAGATAGCAGACAAGAAAAGACAAAACAGGCTGTTGAAGAGTTTAACGCTCTTTTTGATACAAGTATCAACAAATCAATAACATCACAGGTTATTATTTCAGCACTAATTGTAATTGCACTTATTTTCACAACTGTTATCTGTCTCAATATTATTGTTTCAAAGCCTATTAAAGCAAGTGTTGAAATGGTTAAAGATATTGCACAGGGAGAAGGCGATCTTACACACCGTCTTGTGGTTAAAAATAATGATGAGATTGGAGATCTTTCAGGCTGGTTTAATATGTTTTTGGAAAAACTTCAGTCTTTAATAAAAAATGTTTCTGAAGATGCACAGACAGTTAATATATCTGCAAATGAACTTTCCAAAATTTCAGCTTCAATCTCTGGGCGTGTTGCTGATTTATCTTCAAAATCAAGAGTAGTTGCACAAGCAGCAGAGGAGATGAGTAATAATATGGCATCTGTTGCGTCAGCTTCTGAACAGGCTACAACTAACATTAACTTAGTTGCAGTTGCAGCAGAAGAGATGACCAACACAATAGAAGAAATCGCAAAAAATTCTGAACAGGCAAGAACTATAACTTCAGAAGCTGTAAAAAAATCAAGTCAAGCATTAGAGCAGGTTAACAGTCTTGATTATTCAGCAAAAGATATAACAAGAGTTACAGAGGTCATTACAGAAATTTCAAGCCAGATAAATCTGCTTGCTCTTAATGCAAATATTGAGGCTGCAAGAGCAGGCGAGGCTGGCAAAGGGTTTGCAGTAGTTGCAAATGAGATAAAAGAGCTTGCAGAACAGACTTCTAAAGCAACCTTAGAGATAAAAGATAAGATAAAAAATATTCAGAATGCTACTGATACAAGCATTGAGCAAATAAGCGAAATATCAGAAATTATTGATAAGGTAAGCGATATTACAAACAATATAGCCTCATCTATGGAAGAGCAGTCAACTGCAACAAAAGAGATTGCTCAAAATGTTTCACAGGCTTCTTTAGGGCTTCAGGAAGTAAACGAAAATGTTGTTCAAAGTTCTTCTGTTTCAGAAACTATTGCAAAAGATATTTTTGAGGTTGACAAATACACTTGCGAAATATCAAACTCTGTCGTAAATCTTGATTCAAGGGCAAATGAATTATTGAAAATTGCCTCTGAACTAAAATCAATGATGGGAAAATTTAAGGTATAACTCACTATTCTATGGTTTCAGTGAATTTATATAATACTGTCATAAGTCTCATTGTGGATTTTATATATAGTAACTCTGTTTATAACCGCTTAAATTATTAAAGAACAGGAGTGAGGCTAAAAAGGAGAGGGAGTTTATGGAAGACAAATTATTTAAAAACAGACTGTTTGCTAATCTATTGTCTGCTGTTTTAATTATATTTTTTATTACAGGCTGTGATTCAAGCAATGCTCCTAAGCAAGATTCAACTAATCAGCTTAACATTGTTGCAGGCTCTGAAAGCAAAGAGATTGAGCCGATTATTCAAGAGTTTGCCTCTGACAATAACTTTACAGTTAAAATGACCTACAAAGGCTCGGTTGATATGATGCTTGATCTTCAAGAGCCAAATTTCCCTTATGATGCTGTTTTAGCTGCAAATTCTATCTGGATTCGTATGGGAGACAGAGATTTGCACAGAGTAAGCGATGAGGCTTCTATTATGCGGTCGCCAGTTGTCTTAGGTGTTAAAAAATCCCTTGCTGATGAACTTGGATGGATAAACAAAGATGTAACAGTTCACGATATTTTAAATGCTGTTCGTAATAAAAAACTTCAATTTGCAATGACATCTGCAACTCAATCAAATTCAGGTGCTTCTGCATATATCGGGCTTTTGTTTGGGTTGGCAGGAAAACCAGATGTTCTTGACTCTAAACATCTGGCAGATTCTAAATTGCAATCTGATATAAAAGAGATATTTGGAGCAATGGAGAGAGGTTCTGGCAGTTCTGGCTGGTTAAATGAGATGTTTATCTCAAAGTATGACAATTTGAATGCAATGTTTAACTATGAGTCAATGGTTATTGCACTTAATAAGCAGCTTGAAAGCCAGAAAAAAGAACCTCTTTACGTGATTTATCCAAATGACGGGCTTGCAATTGCAGATTCAACTATTGGGTTTGTAAATAAAACCGATAATGCTGCTAATCAACAAGGCAGTGAAAACAAACAAAATATTAATGATAAAAAAGCGGTTTTTATTAAACTTAAAGATTATCTGCTCTCTGAAAAAGCTCAAGATAAAATATTAAAAACTGGTTTCCGAACAGGCTTAATAGGCATGAATCCTGAAAAAGCAGATAAATCAGTTTATAATCCTGAGTGGGGTATTGATTTAAAACGTTCAATATCGCCTATTCCGTGGCCTTCTGCTGATGTAATCAAAGAGGCATTAAGCCTTTATCAGACAACTCTTCGTAAACCTTCTTATACTGTTTATCTTCTTGATGTCAGCGGCAGTATGCAAGGAGAAGGTATGACCCAGCTAAAACAGGCAATGACAGGGCTTTTAGATCAAAATAGTGCAGAAAAATATCTTCTGCAGACAGCGGCTCAAGATGTTATAGTTGTGCTGACCTTTAATCATGGAGTTGTAAAGGGATGGAAAGTAGATAGCAGCAAGCCAAATGATATGAAATTACTTATGGATACTATAAATCAGCTTCAGCCTAATGGAGGGACAAATATTTACCTGCCTGTTATGAACGCATTGGATATATTGAGCAAAGAGGGGGACAATATCTATAAATATCTTGTCTCAATTATTCTTATGACTGATGGAATGTCAAATGATGGGAAGCTATCTGATATAAAAGATTACTTTGAAAAAATAAAAAAGCAAAACTCTGATTTTACTCTGCCGCCGATATTTGGAGTAACCTTTGGTTCAGCAGATGACAGGCAGCTTAAAGAGCTTGCCGAGTTTTCTACAGCAAGGGTATTTGATGGTCGTAAAGATGGTCTTATCAAGGCATTTCGTGAGGCAAAGGGTTATAATTAATCCATGAAAAACCTTCCAATATCCATACAGACTTTAAGTAAATTGATTAAAAACAACTGCGTTTATGTGGATAAAACTGAAATTGCATGGCGTTTAGTGCGTCAGGCTGGGGCTTATTTTCTCTCTCGTCCTCGAAGATTTGGCAAAAGCCTTTTTGTTGATACGCTCAAAGAGATTTTTGAGGGCAATAAAGCTCTGTTTGAAGGGTTGTATATTTACGATAAATGGGATTGGAATCGTAAATTTCCTGTAATTAAAATAGATTTTGCAGATGGCACTCTTAAAAATAGGGAAGAACTTGATAGACGTATCTGGAACATCATGCGGAATAATGCAGAACGCCTTGGCGTAAAGTATCAAAAAGATCAATACAGTGATATTCCCGGTTGTATGGCAGATATTATTGAGCAAAGCGTCAACACCTATGGATTGGGTGTTGTGGTTTTAATTGATGAATACGATAAACCTATTCTTGATAATATAGAGAGTCCTGATATTGCTCTTGAAATGCGTGAAGGTTTAAAAAATCTCTACTCAGTTTTTAAGGGGCAGGATGCCAATCTGCAATTTGTATTTATGACAGGGGTTAGCAAGTTCTCAAAAGTCAGTCTATTCAGCGGAATAAACCAGTTGAGAGATATTACAATCAGCAGTGAGTTTGCAGCTATATGCGGATATACCCAATCAGATTTAGAACACTGTTTTGCTCAACATCTGCAAAGTGTTGACAGAGAAAAACTCAAAACATGGTATAACGGCTATCAATGGCTTGGAGAGGCGGTTTATAATCCTTACGATATTTTGCTGTTCATAAGCGATAATTTTACTTATCGTAACTATTGGTTTGAAACTGGCAGCCCTGATTTTTTAATAAAAATATTTAAGCAGAAACGCTATTTTCTGCCTGACCTTGAAAAGTTAGAGCTTACAGAGGAAATTTTAGAGTCATTTGACATTGAAAAGATAAATCCTTTAACGCTTCTGTTTCAAACTGGCTATCTGACTATACAAAACAGCTTTACCAAACGAGGCAGACTTATATTTGCAATGAAGATTCCGAATATGGAGGTTAAAATTGCCTTAAGTGATAAGTTCATCAACTCTTATACAGATATGGTAAACGAAAAAATAGGAATACAGGATAGTCTCTATAGTTTCTTAGAAAAAGGAGATGTTGAAGGAGTTGTCGGTGTAATTAAAAGGCTTTTTGCCTCAATTCCATACAGAAATTTTACTGGAAATAACCTTATTGAAAGCGAAGGATATTATGCTTCGGTGCTTTACGCTTTTTTCTCCTCACTTGATGCAAAGATAATTCCAGAAGATGTAACTAATCATGGTCAGGTTGATATGACTGTAATGCTCAGGCAGAATATATATGTGGTTGAGATCAAGGTGGTTGACGCCTCTGACATTGACTATAATCCAGCTTTAGAGCAGATTCAAAAGATGAAATACTCACAAAAATATATTGGCAATAAATATAATTTATATGCAATAGAAAGTAGTTCTAAAAAAGAAGATACCGCTGAAAATATGGAAGTGTATGAATTAGGGCTGGTGTTTAGTAAAAAAGAGCGGAATATAATTAGAGCGGATTGGGATAAATATTATTAAACTTTAATATTATCTAATAGACCTCCTGCAAAAATTAATTCTCAGCAGATAAACTGAAGAGATAATTCCTAATTTTGAAGGAAGTCTAATATAAGGACTTAAACAATGTTTATAAAGCATTATGAAATTTGGTCAGGTCTTATTGCTGCATCTATTTTACTTTTTGGTGTATTTGTTCTGCAAACACCATTATGGCTGAATTTCGTTGTTGCCATATCTCTATTTGCTGGACTTTTTATGATTGGATCATTTTGGATAGAGCTTCAGATTGGGCAGGAAGCTAAGAAAATGACTCAAGAAAGTATGTCAGATAAGATATTAAAAGGAAAAAAGAAGCTAAATGAAATAAGAGCAATATCTAAAACCATACACCAGCCGACAATACGACAGCAGATTGTCAGAATATGCGATCTTGGAGATAGGATATTTAAAGGTTTTGATGAAGAGCCTCATGCAGTGTCAGGTGCAAGCCGTTTTCTGCTATACATAGACAGGATTTTGCCATACGTTGAAAAATATGCAAAAGTATCTTCAACACGGACAGGCACAGAGATGATAAAAAAAGATGGAGAGATTCTTGAAGTGCTAAACTCATTAGAACAAGGTTTTGAGCAGGGTTTTAAAAATTATCTTGAAAAAGATGTTGTTGAGCTGAAGACAGTCGGGCGTGTTTTAAAAAAGATGATGAGTGTTGCAGAGATTGGTAAATAAAGATACACTTTAGTATGGGCTTTATGCGAAAATATTTATTCAAATAGATTGAAATCATGGATAACAAATCTTTACCTGATATAGTTAATATTTAAAAACAAATAACGAGGTGATTATGAGTAAAATCAAGCTGATAATAGGGCTGGTTTTAATTTTGGCTGCTGTTGGAGTTGCTCTTGTTTTTGGTCCTGCACAAAAGAGTTCAACAATTAAAATTCTTTATGGAAGTGAAAAAAAAGGACTTTTAGGAGATTCTGAGATTCAGAAGATACTACAAAAAAAATATAAAATAACAGTGGAAGGAACATCTATGGGCAGCCTTGAGATAGCAAACTCAAATATAGACGGCGTAGATGGAATATGGCCCTCAAGCAAACTTGCAGAGAATATGTTTAAAGCTGCACATCAGGGCGTTGACTACAAATCAGAAAATATCTTTAACACACCTATAATATTCTACTCTTGGCCTGAAATAACTGAAGCTCTTATAAAAGAGAAAATTGTGGAAAAACGAGACAATCTCTATTTTGTTATTGACACTAAACGCTATCTCCAGATGGTTGTAGATGGAAAGACATGGAAGTCTATTGGACTTGAGCGTCAAAATGGACAAATGAATATCTACTCTACAGACCCGACAAGAAGCAACTCTGGATTTTTAGCGGCTGGTCTTATGGCTGTTATTTTAAATGACGGCAATATGCCTGACGAAACATCTTTATCTGAGATGCTGCCCAAAATAGTTCATATTTTCAGAAAACAGGGTTTTTTAGAAAATTCAACAAGTTATCTGTTTGATAAATACCTAAATCAAGGACAAGGGGCTTTTCCATTGATTGCAGCTTATGAAAACCTGATTATAGAGTTCTATCAGGCTTATCCAAAGCATCAAGATTATATTAGAAAAATGACCCGTGTATTGATTCCAGAGCCTACTGTATGGAGTGAACACCCATTTATTGCAATTACAAAAAATGGTGAGATTCTTCTATCTGCACTTCAAGACCCTGAAATTCAAGATATTGCATGGAAAAGATTTGGTTTCCGCTCTGGTGCAATGGGAGTAAACAATGACCCTGGAATATTAAAAGAGGTTGGGCTGCCTGAACAGATAAGCTCTGTAATTCCTCTGCCTTCACCTAAAATGATGGATAAGATTGTTGAGGCATTAAAATAATTAACTACAAATTAAGAAAAAGGGGATAACCATGAATGAAATAACCTCTGCAGCATCAGTCAGCACAGTTAGCAATGATACCTTTTCAGAACTTTCTTCAGAAACAACCGCACTTCTTTTAAAAGATAAAAATCCACCACAAGGTTTAGAGCCGTCTAAAGTTGCACAAGCAGAAAAGATTGCTTTAGAAATTGCCAACAAAATATTAAATGAACCAGATGACAGAACATCATTAAGAGACGCAACCTCAATTGGCGAAGATATTCAAGTAAATGCCAATAATACATTTAAACTTATGCGGACATCTTTAGGTCAGGTTATGGAGCAGGTTGCAAAGGGTAAAGGACAAAATATTCCAGATAACCTTTTAAAACTGCGTAATATTATGGATGATATTAATCCATACTCTGCAATTGAACAGCTAAAACGCCAAGAGACTGCTGGTTGGTTCAGCCGACTTTTTAGCAAAGTTCCTGGCGTGGGAAAGATTTTGTCAGATATTGCAAAGAAATTTGAGTCTGTCCAGACACAAGTTGACGCTATTATTCAATCTTTAGAAGCAGGAGCGGATAAACTTTTAGAAAACTCAATTGAGATTGAAGAGCGTTATAAGAATCTGAAAAATTTACAAAAAGAGCTTAAACTTAGAAGTTATCAGCTTCAAATTATAGCCTCAAAACTTGAAGAGGTTAAACCAAAATTGACAGACCAGACCCAGAACATGACTCTTCAAAAGGCAGTTGCAAAGATTATCAGACGGCTTCAAAATCTTAAAATCACTGAAAACGCCTTTTCTCAGTTCTTTATCACCATGAATACAACTATGGATAACCATGAAAACTTACGTGATGCTGTTCTTTCAATGACCCACCTTACACGCCCTGTTATGGAAAATGGTCTTGCACTTATTATTGCCCAGCAAGAAGAGCGAAAAATTGCTGAGGCTTTAGCATCTTCTCAAGATTATCTCGGTAAATTGATGGTAGATATTGCTGAATCTGCAATGGATAATGCTGCAATGACTGCTCAAGTTGTAAACAGCCCGCTCATTAAGCTTACTGACCTTACAAAATCCTATAAAATTTTGATGAACAGAATGGACGAAGCATCTAAAATTGAGGCTAAAATGGTCGAATCAGCCAAGCAGAATATCTTACAGCTTGATAGTATGACAAAAGATTTAGAAGAACGTGCAAAAGCTCAAGAAAATGTAAGAGATATTATTTAACTATTTTTAATCAAAAACAAATATAATCCTAATACTCCCCTAATATATTTGCCTTATTCTTTTTTTATGACCTTTAAAATTACTATTTTTATATTTTAAGATTAAATAAATTTAAAAGGATTTAGAGAGAATAAAATTTAGTATCTATACTATATTTAGATTAATCTTTTAATTAAGAATATCTTAGGAATGAGTAAATGAAATATATCAAAGGATTGCGTGCAAAATTATTAATTTGGATTTGCGGTATTTTGTCTATATCGCTTGCTTGTTCAATAACATTTATAACTATAAATGGATTTAACTCCTCAAAAGAAGATGCGATTAAATACACTGCTTCAAAAGCTGACTTTTTTGGTTCTCAGATAGAGAATGAGATTAATAATGCTCTTGTTACAGCTCGTTCTCTTGCATACTCTTTTGCGGGTTTAAAGCAACAAGAAAATATTCCTGACCGCTCTGTTTTGATAGGTATGATGCGAGAAATTTTAGAGCAGAATGCTCAATTTCTTGGAATTTGGACAGTGTGGGAGCCAAATGCCTTAGACGGCAAAGATGCTGAATATGCAAAAAAAGAGGGGCATGATGCAACAGGAAGATTTATACCTTACTGGAACCGTGTCGGCGGAATTCATATAGAGCCTTGTGTTGATTATGAAGAGAGTAACACTACAGGATATTATGCTAAAACAAGAAACCTTGCTAAAGAGGTTGTTTTAGAGCCAGCAACTTATGATATTGGAGGAAAGCAAGTTACTGTTGTAAGTGCTTGTGTGCCTATTAAAGTTAAAGGCAAGGTTGTTGGGATAACAGGCGTTGACTTCTCAATGGAAAAGATGGGTGAGATGATAGCAGAAGTCAAAGCATACGAGTCAGGCTATGGATTTCTCACAACTGAAACAGGATTGATAGTTGCACACCCGTTAGTAGATTTTGTTGGTAAAAACCTTAAAGATTATGTCTCTTCTACAACTTTTGATCTTGTTGCTAATGGGCAGAAGGCTATGGAGATATTTGTATCTGCTAAAAATAAAACCCTCTCACAATTTATTTTTACACCAGTATCTCTTGGAGAGACTGGCGTTTCATGGTCAATTGGAATAAATGCTCCTTTACATGAAGTTACAGAAAATGCGAGAGAGAATAGAAATATCTCTATTATAATCGGCATTATAACTATTATTGTCCTTTTTATTGCAATTTACGTTGTTGTTGGTGTGATAATCATTGTTCCAGTAAAAGATGTTGCAGATGGTTTGAATGATATTGCCCAAGGTGAAGGAGATACAACAAAACGCCTCACAGTCAGCTCTCAAGATGAAATTGGTGAACTTGCAGCATCATTTAACCTTTTTATGAGCAAACTGCAGAAACTTATTAGCCTTATCTTTCAAAATGCACAAACACTTGATAGCTCATCTAAGGAGTTGGTTGAGCTTGCTAAAGTTTTATCTGCTTCATCTTCTGAAACATCAGAAAAATCAACAGGCGTTGCATCTGCAACTGAAGAGATGAATACAAGTATAAGTGCTGTTACAGAGGCTATGGAAGAGGCAACAGCAAATATTAATATTGTTGCTACTTCGACTGAAGAGATGAGTTCAACAATTAGAGAGATAAGTAAAACGTCAGAGAGTGCAAAGTCTATTTCTGAAAAAGCAGTTAATAAAGCAAAAAGTTCAACTAACAGCATTTCTGAACTTGGACGGGCAGCTCAAGAGATTGGTAAAGTTACAGAGACAATCAATGAAATTTCAGAACAGACAAACCTTTTAGCACTAAATGCCACTATCGAAGCAGCAAGAGCAGGGGAGGCTGGTAAAGGTTTTGCGGTTGTGGCTTCTGAAATTAAGGCTCTTGCTACACAAACAGTAGACGCAACAAACGAGATTAAAAATAGAATCTCAGAGGTTCAAGCTTCAACAAATGAGAGTATTAATAATATTAAAGGTGTGGAAGAGGTCATTCGCGATGTAAACTCTTTAGTTCTGACAATTGCGTCTGCTGTAGAGGAGCAATCAATTGCAACATCAGAGATAGCAAGTAATATTGGAAATGCTTCTCAAGGAATTTCTGAGGTTGGAGAAAATATGAGTCAGATAAGCAGTGCTTCTGCCACAATTGCAGATGATATTGCTCATGTTACTGCTGCAACTTCAGATATAAGTTTAAATAGTAGTAAAGTAAACGATAATGCTATAAAACTTTCAAAATTAGCTGAAAAGCTCAATCAGATTGTTGGGACATTTAAGATTTGATGATTCTATGCTCAAATCTGGAATCAATTGAGCTTTTTTTATTGTAGGTTTTACAATTATTGTAGAGCATCGGTAAGCAAACCAGACTAAAAGGTCTTGGACTTGAAATTAACGCAGCAGTTTTAATTTTAGATAACTGTTTGACAAAATATAAGCTAAGGTGTGAGAAGTAGATATAGATAAATTATTTTGGCTATTTGGGTTCTCACACCATTTTTGGCTATCACACCATTGTTGATTCTCGCACGATTTTCGATTTTCATAATTTTTTTGGCTCTCAAACCATTGTAAAAGATCGGCTGATGTATCAATATCTATCCACTCTGGCATTAACTCTACATGCCTGTTATTAAGCCTTAGTTTCTCCATAGTATCTTCAAATACGCTTTCACTGCTCCACAAAACTCCTTCAAATGCTTGATGGCAAAAACCAGCAGAGCTAAAACCAATTAGCCAATATCCGCCGTCATTTGCTGTACCTATTACAGCGTCAGATGTTTTAAGTTTTAAAAATGCCTGCTCAAATATCTCTTTAGGCAAATCAGGCGAATCACTACCAATTAGAAGAGCTTTTTCATAGCCGACTTTAAACACCTCTTCAAACGATTGTCTCATTCTAACTCCTAAATCTCCATCACTTTGAGCTTTGTAATAAAATTTATCTCCAAGCCAGTTACGAAAAAACAACTCTGTATCTTGATTGTTTGGGGAGTAAGAGATGATTATATCTTGAGATAATTTTTTGAGCGTCTGAATTAAATCTAAAATAAAACAGCGATATAAATTAAGAGCATGAAAAGAGCCAATATCGTTGGCAAGACGGGTTTTGACTAAGCCTTCTTTAGGAACTTTAACATAAAATATGATGCACTCTTTTTTCACGCACTTCTCCTGAGTAAAATACCTCCAGCAAAGCTTGATGCTTGCAGATTAGAACAGCCAACGGTTTTATATTAGCCTCCACGGCGGCTTTAGCCAAGAAATGTTATGGCTATGTGAATAGCACTTTTACCTTTTATAGTTCTTAAATTTGTGATACTTATTATTTAAATTTATGACCTTTTAGAGTATAATTAAATCCTCACTCCTAAGTTAGGATTTAGGGTGTTATCAGATAAATAGTTACTTAATAATAGTGAATGTAAGGTATTGTCATTTAAGAATGAACTGATAATCAATGGTTATGGCGACTATTAAGAAAAGGCAAATATGTCAATTGAATCAATAACTGTAGTGTTTATAATTACCCTGTATCTCCTACTTGCAAATTATGCAAGCTATTATTGGGGGAAAAGACGAATCCTTAATGGGCAGAAATGGGATTTAAATATTTGTTGTGGTAAAACCGATGGAGGGGGAGTGAATGTTGATATTGTCAAGCATAAAGAACTTCCTCGTTTTAAGCAGGTAGATGACATCTACAACCTTCCGTTTGAAGATGGTCAATTTGAAACAGTTCTGTGCTCGCATACGATAGAGCATGTAGATGACCCCAGACGGTTTTATTCAGAACTGCAGCGAGTCGGCAAACAAGTTACGCTCGTTGTTCCTCCTTTATATGACCTTACGGCTGTGTTTAATATATTGGAACACAAGTGGATTTTCCTTACCTTCAAAAAGAGACATCACACACTACCGCGATTTATCAAATTACCGTTTGCCGATCTATTCCACAGGTTATTCGGTCAGAGAAATAATGCATAATAATTAGAAGTATAAAGATAGCGGGGATTTTCATTCAGAAAAAAGCGTTTTCTAAAAAATTCTCTATTAAAAAAGATCATTCCTGATTTTAATTTCCTGAGACCTAATTCTTATTCTAATCAAATTATAATAATTAACTAAAATTATCCTAACAATTTCCTGTTATTAATCTGAGTTCATTAGTCTCATTTCATTAAAGGAGGACCGATATGAAAATCAGGGCAGACCTTCATGTGCACTCGAAATATTCAACACGTCCGAGCAGTTGGGTTCTGAAAAAGATCGGATGTTGCGAAAGTTATACGGAGCCGAGGAGTATTTATAATAGGGCTTTAGAAAGAAGGATGGATTTTGTAACAATAACCGACCATAATACGATTTCTGGGTGTCTTGAAATCGCACATCTTAAAAATACCTTTATTAGTGAGGAGATAACTTCCTATTTCCCTGATGAGGGTTGCAAAATTCATGTTCTTGCCTACGGAATCAGTGAAAAACAACATGAAGATATTGCCAAAGCAAGAGAAAGCATCTTCGAGCTGGTGGAGTATCTGAACTGCGAACAGATTCCCCACGCTGTTGCCCACCCCATGTATTCCGTAAATGACCGACTTACAATGGAACATTTCGAGCAAATGCTCGTGCTATTCAATATTTTCGAATTGAATGGCACGAGGGAAGATTACCAGAACAAGGTTTTGATGAAAATACTGGATAACCTGAAACAGGAAGAGATGGCATATTATTCGGATAAATATCGCTTAAAACTCTATGGCGATAAACCCTGGGAAAAAATGATCATCGGCGGCTCGGATGATCATTCTGCTCTGAATATTGCCAGTACCTACACGGAGATGAACGATGTCGCGACTGTAGAAGATTTTTTGAAAGGATTGGGAAAAAACAGAACCAATACGGGCGGGAAAGCCGGAAGTCCCAAAAAAATGGCGCATAATCTTTACAGTATTGCCTATCAGTTTTACAAAACCAAACTTCCTATCGAACGCTATTTAAGCAAGGAACCTTTTTTCAGATTTACCGAAAAAGTGCTTATGCTGTCTCAGTCCGAAGAGAGATTGTCTCAACGGATTATTTCCTTTATTTCATCCAAGACCCAGAGATATTTCGGCGATACATCTGAAAAAATTCAGGATATGATCCGCACTGAAGCAAGGGACATTATTTTAAACGATGTAACGATATGGAATATAATTCAGAAAGAAAATCCTTCTCCCGAAGATATGACCAATGTATGGTTCAGATTTGTTGACAATATTTCCGAAAAAATATTGAAAAACTCAGCAAATTCAACTCTTAGCAGCTTTTACAGAGGGAATCTGCTTGATGTGTTTCAGACCGTCGGGTCCGCCGGGTCGCTCTATTTCATGCTTGCCCCGTTTTTTATCGCATACAAGCTACTGAAAAAAGATAGAAATTTTACAGATCGGTGTTTCAACCGTTTTGTGGACAAAACAAATGAAGTGTTCAGGCTGGCACATTTTACCGATACCTACGATGACATCAACGGCGTTGCCAAAACCCTCAGAATGCAGGTGGATATTGCCAATAAACTCGACAAAGACCTTACCGTCATCACCTGTGGCAGTGGCTCTGACGCACCAAAAACCATGTGTTTCCAGCCTATAGGAATGTTCGATCTTCCCGAATATCCGCTCCTGAAAATTCATTATCCACCGGTGCTGAAGATGCTCGAATATTGTTACGAAGAGAATTTTACTCATATTCATTCCGCAACCCCGGGTACCATAGGTCTTGCCGCACTTCTGATTTCTAAAATACTTAATCTCCCGATTTACGGAACCTATCACACGGCATTTCCCCAGTATGTGAAGCAGTTCACTGGAGATACATCGCTTGAAGACCTCACATGGAAATATATGCTGTGGTATTACAATCAGATGGATGTGGTCTTTGTTCCTTCTAAATCTACGGGGGATGAACTCAGAGCCAGAGGAATCGTGGAAGAAAAGATTGTCTGTTATCCGAGAGGGATTGATACGGAATCCTTTCATCCTTCCAAAAGAAACGGATTTTTCAAAAAGTTCGAGATCAGCGAGGATTATTTGAAAATGATTTATGTGGGAAGAGTTTCCAAAGAAAAAAATCTTCCGATTTTAACCGAAACCTTCAGGCAGGTGTGCCGTCATCGGAAAAATATTCATCTGGCGGTGGTAGGTGATGGTCCTTACAAATCCGAAATGGAACAGGAACTTTCAGGCTATCCGGTCGTCTTCACAGGATTTTTGAAAGGTGAAGATTTGAGAGAGGCGTATGCATCAAGCGATATGTTCATCTTTCCCTCAACAACCGATACCTTCGGCAATGTGGTTTTGGAAGCTCAGTCATCCGGGATTCCGGTAATCGTTACCGACAAAGGCGGACCCAGAGAAAACATGATTCATGGGAAAACCGGATTTGTCGTAACCTCCGATGATGCAGAAGACTTTGCCAAAGCTGCTATGAATCTGATTGATAACCCGATGCTGCTGTCTGAAATGAAAAAAAATGCAAGGGAGTATGTTGAAAACCGCTCATTTGAGGCAGCATATCTAGAACTTTGGAATATGTACAGGGAAGGAGTATCCGGACATAAAAATAGGGTTAGTGAAAATGCAATTTGACGTATTTGCTGACTTTATCAAAAATATTCTCCGAAAGAAACTGCCCGGACAACTGGTTATTCAGATGACAGACCATTGCAACGCACTCTGTCCCCAGTGCGGAATGCGAGTTACAGAGCGGTTCGGGCGTTCAAAAATTCCGAATGCCGAGTTGAAACGGATCATTGATGCCGCGGCTGCCAAGGGGGTCCGAGTGATCTCTTTTACCGGCGGGGAACCGCTACTTTATTTGGATGAACTGGTCGAAATGATCCAATATGCTGGAGAGTCGGGAATCCAATTCATCAGAACCGGGACCAACGGCTTTATTTTCCGAAAACCTGAAGATGAAATCCGAAAGATTGCCGAAAAGCTTGCTTCTACACCGCTGAGAAATTTTTGGATCAGCGTGGATTCGCTGTGTGAGGATACCCATGAACGGATGCGCGGGTTCAAAGGGATTGTCAAAGGGATCGAAAAAGCACTTCCTATTTTTCATCAAAACGGATTGTACCCCTCTATCAATCTGGGACTTAACCGAAATCTCGGTGGCAGGGCAACTTCGGAGATTAAAAAAGAAAATTTTCAGGATCATAACGAATATTTGAATGCTTTCTACGAAACGTTTTATCAATCCCTGCGGAAGTTTTATCGGTTTGCCGCAGATTTGGGATTTACGATCCTAAACATCTGTTATCCCATGAGCATTGAGAAAAACGAGTCCGGTTCGGACGAGTTGCAGGCGGTCTATAAAGCAAGCTCTGCCGAAGATATCGTACGATTAGACAACGATGAAAAAGCATTGCTTTTCAAGGCACTTTTGAAGGTTACACCGGAATTTAGATCTAAAATAAGGGTATTCTCCCCTCTTGTTTCATTGTATGCCCTTGAACGCCAATATTCGGATGGGCATACATCCTATCCATGCAGAGGCGGAAAGGATTTCTTCTTTATTGATGCTCAAAGATTCAGCACCTTCCCGTGCGGGTATCGGGGACAAGATGACTACGGATTTTTCGGAAACATGTCTGTTCCCAGAGATCAGCTTGACTGCTTTCAGTGCGATTGGGAATGCTTCAGAGACCCTTCTGAGCTTCTGGGACCTTTTTTGGATATGTTTTCAAAGCCTTATGATCTGTTATCTAAAATCATAAATGACCCTGCTTATTTCAGACTTTGGATTAAAGATTTGCGGTATTATAAAGCCTGTGCTTTCTTTGACGGCAGAGTGTCCCTGAATGCCTGCGATATAGGGAAATTTTGATAAGTAACTCAACTTAGAATCAAAAAAAATTGGATCGTGATTTGGTGTAAGTATTTAAGAATATTAACTTTTTCCCAAATATGTTATAATTTAAGGATATTTTTCATATCACCCTATGGTTACTATAAAATACAATAAAATTATTATAACAGGAGTTGCAGGATTTATAGGTTTTTATCTTGCAAAACGGTTATTGGAAGAGGGTTGGTGCGTAATTGGGGGCGATAACCTTAATACCTATTATGATGTAAATCTTAAAAAAGCCCGTATAGCCATTCTTGGTAATTTTGAACAATTTAAGTTTATAAAGCTGGATATTTCCAAAATAAAGCAACTTGAGGATATATTTGAGAAAAATGATATTGATGTAGTAGTTAATCTTGCTGCCCAAGCTGGTGTAAGATATTCTATTGAAAATCCGCACGCTTACGTTGAATCTAATCTTGTCGGTTTTGTAAATATACTTGAATGCTGCAGACGAAATATACTCTAAACGGTCAGTAATTGAGCTTTTTCAAAGTTCTGAAAATTGCAGGATAAAAGCGAATCCAATTCCAATTTGTAGGTTGAATGGGTTTGTTTTAAGCAATCTGAAATAGCAGTTTTGAA
>JADFZQ010000042.1 GCA_015232455.1 Desulfamplus sp.
ATATCTAACTTTGATGGAGTCCAATTTGACAGATTGGCTGTCAACAAAACGTTAAAAAAGTGTTAAAAAAGTGTTAAAAAATTGATTTGTCGATTTTTTTAAAATTAAAGATAATCTTCAGGTGTATCGTGAATGCGATGTCTGCTATACAGATTTTTGATCTTCATATAACACAGTAATTCCAGACAAGTGCCATAAAGCTGTTGGGAAAGAAACTGGAGAGACTAACCATATTGGAGCTGTATGGAATTTTGTCCATCATTACAACGCTGACATTGCTCAAAAACTTGCTACCACTACATGCTAAGCACTACCAAACAAACAATGACACCTGAAGATTATCTTTAATTTTAAAAAAATCGACAAATCAATTTTTTAACACTTTTTTAACACTTTTTTAACGTTTTGTTGACAGCCAATCTGTCAAATTGGACTCCATCAAAGTTAGATATACTTTAAACGGGAATAAATTGAGTTTTCTATTGTAATACAAAACTCAATTTATGAACGAGAAGGGTATATTGTTTAAAAAACAAAATGAAAAGGAGAAAACAAAATGAAAAAAAGTAATTCAATGCGATTAAGAATGTCCTTATTTCTGACTCTTCTAATTTTGATGATTGCATCATCAGCACCTGGAGAGGACAAATTACCGGAACACCTTCAAAAAAAAATTGAACAAGTATTTCCTGTTTCTAAAATTATCAAAATAGAGGAAGAAAATTATAAAGGAAATGTAGTTATAGAAGTCGAACTGATGGCTAAGAATGGCACAGCGTATGAAGTGTATCTAACCAAAGACGGTAATATTGTAAAAATTGAAGAAGAAGATGATGATTTTTCGTGGTTCAAATGATCAATTATTAAACCATAAGGATAGTTAAAAATGGAAAAGTTTAAATTGAATTGTTTTAAGGTATCAGTGGTCATATGCTTGTGTATCATGCTGGGAGTGTTTAAAACTGAGGCGGAAGAGCTGCCAGGAATTATTCGGGCAGCAATTGAGCGGGAGTTTCCAGGTGCAGCAATTACTGAAGTAAGTGAAGAACTTTACAAAGGAGAAATAGTTACGGAAGTTGAATTAATCAAAAACGATGGCACACCTTGTGAAGTGCACCTCTCCAAAGATGGAACACTCGTTAAAGTTGAAGAAAAAAATGGTGGAGTACCATTAATAGGTGGTGAATTGTCAATAGGTTTGGCAGGCCTCTGGGAGGATGATATTTATAAAGGAGTTGACAGTGAATTTCAGCCGGCACCATTTCTACGATATGAAAAAGGTCCGTTTGAAGTTATGACCCATAATGGAATTAATGCAACTCTAAAAATATTCGGAACAAGAGATTATTCCCTTGCATTAAAGGGTTCTATTTTGTTGGAAGAAGGATATGATGTAGAAGACAGCGTCCATCTGAAAGGTATGGATGAGCTTGAGACGTTGTATTATACGGGTTTGGAATTTCAAGGTGAATTTGCAGATTGGGAGATAAGTCTTGAGGTTCTGCAGGATGTCAGCGGAGAACATGATGGACAGGATGTAGAATTGGGTTTTGAATATAAATGGACTACGGGTGCTTTTGAGTTTCGACCGAGCTTAAGCCTGACATGGATGAGTAAAGAAACTGTAGATTATTCTTATGGAGTTTCAGCAAGGGAAGCAAATGCCACGAGGCCTGCCTATTCACCAAGTTCAAGTTATGAAATAGAAGCCGAACTTATGGTACAAAGACCGATTTATGGCAATTTTAAAGCCGTTGGAATAGCTTCAGTTTCAACGTTCGGAAAAGAGATCAAAGACAGCCCCCTGGTTGATAAAGACTATGCAGTTCAGATGGTACTTGGCGTAATATATACTTTCTGAAAAGGATACTAAGTTTTTATCAAGCAAAATGAATAAAGGCAGAATCTTTTATGATGAATTATACGCAAAAACTATTGATTGTATCTATCCTGTTTGCGGTTTGTTTTATAATGTTTTCATGCACGGTGGTTCATGTTCAGAAACGCGATGATATCCAGGAAAAACTACCAGAGCAGTACACATGTGCAAAAATTATCGCTTCGGATTGCAGATTGTTTTGGAATCAAAGCTTTCCATCAGAATCTTTGCAATCCGATGTTCAGAATCTTCATAAAAATAATTTTGAGATAGAGGCTGCTCGTGCACGCATTAAACAAGCTGCTGCAGCTTATGGTATAGCCAAATCGGAGATACTGCCTTCTATTGATGTTAAAGCTGATTTTAAAAGTTCCAGATTAGAGGATGCATCAACAAATAGAGCAAGCACACAAAATAATATTTCTTTTGAGGCAGCATTAATTTGGGAACCGGATATCTGGGGGCGTATTCGTCTTCGTAAAGAAGCAGAATTTCTTTTATTTGAAGAGAAGCAGGCTATGGCGGATATGATAGCTTTAAATATGCAATCGTTGCTTGTCGAAACATGGATTATTTATCATGGTGCATCAATGCTGGAGCAGATTTTACATGAACAGTTGCAAACCAATAAACAACTTTTGGATTTGACCGAACTGCGTCTGGCTCAGGGAGATGGCAATGCTTTAGACATACTTCAGCAATCGGGGCTTCTTGCATCTATTCAACGAAAACTTCCAGCAGTATCTTCGGAAAAAGTTCATGCTGCAAATGCTTATGCCGTTCTTATGGGAAAATATCCTGGTTCAGGATATCATCCTGATGGTAAATGGCCCATTCTCGAACGGCTTTCAGAGACCTCGAGTCCCCGTAACCTCATGATTGATCGTCCTGATTTGCGAGCCTCTTTTTTGGCACTTAAATCAGCAGACCATGAAGCGGCAGCAGCTATTGCCGACAGATTACCCCGTTTGTCCATCGGATTGACCTATGCGGAGAGCGGGAAAACTGTTTCTAATATAGCTGACAGCACGGTTTTCAGCTTTGCATCTGGATTACTCACTCCTATCTTTGATGCAGCTCGTCTTAAGGCAAGTTCTTCTTTGAAACAGGCTCAAGCTCTTGAAGCAGTTTCAATCCTTAAACAGACCATGATTACGGCAGTCAGGGAAGCGGAAGACGCTTTCAGCAGGGAAAATGCTATTTTTGATGAACTTATATTGATGCAGAATGAAATCTCAATTGCCGCTGAAACAGTTGACAAGGCAAAATTACAGTATGTTAATGGTAAGGAATCGTTTTTATCTGTGCTTGTTGCTTTAACAAATCTGCAAACATTACAGCAGGAAGAAATTGTTTTGAAACAAGAGTTGCTTATAAACAGGTGCCGGCTTTTAAAAGCACTTGGTGCCAAATCGAGTAAAAAACATGAAATTTCTTAAATTAAAAAATATCCTCCCGTGGCTGATTGTGCTTGTCGGATGCACAGTAACCGTACTCATGATTGCCTTTGGTGAGGAAGAACCAATGATAATATCTTCGGTAAGACCTATGGCTGTTGAAACCATAAGTGCAAAAAAAGCAGATTATCGGATTCAGGTTCCTGCATGGGGATTTATTGAACCGAGGGAATCCATTGATATTCGTGCTGAAATATCTGGGAAAATTAAGGCTGTACCAAATAAAATTTTTGCAGGAGCTGAAGTAAAAAAACATGGAGACACATTATTTGTGATTGATGATAGAAGCTACAGAAACAAGCTTGATGAAGCTGTCGCTGCAAAAAAACTGGCACAGCAGGCTCTTGAGATCGAAAAAGGACGTCAAGCTATTGCCCAAGCTGAATGGGAGATGCTGGAGAAATCCAAATGGCAGGGAAACAAGAACAAATCTCTGGCTTTACGAAAACCTCAATTAAGTGAGAGGGAAGCGGCTATGCAGATTGCTTCGGTAAATATAGCTCAAGCAAGGCTTGATGTTGAGCGGGCATACATAAATGCTCCATGCACGGGCGTGATCATTTCTGAAAATATTGCGGAAGGTAAAATTTTAGATACAGGCGATATTGCAATTAGAGTCGGCTGCACAGATTATTACCACATCACAGCTATGTTTCCACCTGAATATTCAATTGATCCTGATTATCAAAAAGTAATCGTAAACATCGGATCAGTCAGATATGAGGGCGTTATTAAGGCGATGATACCGCAGATTAATTCAGAAATACGACATAAACAGGTCCTTGTGGAATTTAAGGGCAATGAAGTTATCTTAGGCTCTTATGCCATGATGGTATTGCCCGGGTTCCATTTCAAAAATGCGCTGGTGCTTCCGAAAAAAGTACTCCGCTCAGGAAATACCGTCTGGATATTGACAGGAAATAACACGCTGGATATCCGAACGGTTAAGATACTTGCCAAAGACACTGATAATGCTGTTATCGGCGAAGGTATCACAGAGTCTGACCGTGTTATCCTTACTCATATCGCAAGTCCGCTTTCCGGAATGAATCTCTCAATGCTTTCTCAGCAGCCGGAAAGCCGTCAGAACATAAAACACGAAGGAGAGAGGAATAAATGAGTTCTTTTTTTAATTTTATCCTGAAACGATCAGCCTTTACAAATGCCATCATGGTTGCGATTATTATGGGCGGACTGTTCACTGCCAAGACCATTCGGCAGGAACTGATGCCGGCACAAGAAGCAAATATGATCGAACTTTCCGTGGAACTGCCGGGTGCTTCGCCTGACGAAATCAATTCATCGATTTTGGTGGTTATCGAGAATGCTGTGCGTGGAATAAACGGAATCAAGCGTGTAGATGCAAAAGCACGTGAAGGGAGCGGTAGTGTAACCATTACGCTTTTGGAAAATTCTGATTCTCAAGAGATGCTTGGTGATATTAAAAGTGCTGTGGATCGTATTGAAACTTTTCCCGAAGACGCGGAAAAACCCGTCATAACGATTCCTTCACAGGTTGAAAAAGCTCTGTCTATAGTTATTTATGGTAAGCAGCCGTTGATGTGGCTCCGAAAAACCGCTGAAATTGTTAGAGATGATTTGCGTACCCAGCGGGGACTTAAGAAAGTGGAACTGGCTTTTCCACGTGAGCTGGAGATTTCCGTTGAAACCTCTGAGCATACACTGAGGCAATATGGATTAACAATTGAAGATTTGGCTGAAAAAATTCGGGAAGATACACCGAATTTACCCGGCGGGACACTCTATTCAAGCGAAGCTGATATCGCTTTGCGTACATCCGAACATAGGGACTGGGCAAAAGAGTTCTCGGATATTGCTATTGCTCAGACATCAAACGGTATTCCTCTGCGGCTTGCCGATATTGCCGAATTAAAAGACGGATTCGGCACATCATCAATCGAATGCTGGTTTAACGGTCAGCCTGCCGTTCAGATCGATGTTTTTGCGGTCGGCGATGAGTCGCCGATATCGGTTGAGGACGCAGTCAGGGACTATCTTGACACCATTGCTCCAGATAAATTTCAAGGCGTGAATATGGTTATTTTTGAGAACCAGGCATCCGCCTACCGCAGCCGAATGACATTGCTCGTGGAAAACGCATTACAAGGGCTGATACTGGTTCTAATAACACTCGGATTGTTTTTAACGCCGCGATTAGCATTCTGGGTGGCGAACGGAATTCCCACATCAATGCTCGGCGGTTTGCTGATTTTACCTCTTTTCGGCGGAACACTTAATATGCTTTCGCTTTTCGCATTTATCGTTACGATCGGCATAGTTGTGGATGATGCCACTGTGATAGGAGAAGCTGTTTATGCTAACCGGCAAAAAGGCATGTCCCCCCTGTCGGCAGTTTTACAGGGAATGAAGGAAATGGGCGGACCTGTAATACTTGCCACTTCAACAACGATTATCGCGTTTATGCCGATGTTCTTTGTTCCCGGTGAAATGGGCGTTCTTTTCTATCAAATACCGGCTGTGGTTACCGCTGTACTTTTAGCCTCTCTGTTTGAATGCTTCTTTATTATGGGTGCCCACCTTTATGAAGAACATCCTGAACCTCCATGGCTGAAAGTTTTAGCCCATCCGCAAAAGGTGGTTAATGATAGGCTGGAGAAGTTTATCAAATACAGGTTTCGTCCTTTTATTCAGGCAAGTTTGAAAAACTCAAGCATCGTGTATGCTTCATTTTTGAGTGTTCTTCTTATCACAATAGGTGCTGTATCCGCTGATTTTCTGGATTTCAGTTTTACGCCGACCATTGATTCGGATATGGTTATATCACAGGCGGCATTGCAATATGGAACCCCTAAAAGTCAATCTGTTAAAATTCAACAAAAACTCGTTGAAACGGCAAATGCTGTGTTAAAGGAAAGCAACATGAAATCACCTGGAATATTTTCGCTGATTGGGACTAGGCTTGAAGAAGGAGAAGTGGAGGAGGAAACTCTTGTCGGTTTTCATTATATTTCGGTTCTAATGGCTCTGCCGAAAGTTGAAGAACGTAAGCTTTCCGGGCGTGAATTTTCAATCGCGTGGCAGAAAGCATTCGGAGATTACGGGGAACTTGAATCTTTAAATTTTTCAGGAGAAACAAAGATTACCGGCGGAGAGCCGATAATGCTCGAAGTTTTTCATACGGATCAAATGATCGCAAAGGAAGCTGCTCTGTCTCTGGGACAACGCCTGCGAACCATATCCGGATTGACTTCTGTGGATGACGGAGTTCATGCGGGCAAACCGGAATTAAATATACGCTTAAAAGATTTCGGGCTGCAAATGGGACTCACATCTGAAATGGCTGCCAAACAGATTCGCCATCGTTATCACGGTGCTGAAGCTTTCCGGTTTGTCAGAGACGGCAATGAGATTAAAGTAATGGTTCGTTTGAACGAGAAAGAACGCAGCCAAATCGCTTCACTGCAGGAAATACTTCTCAAATCTCCTTCCGGCTCACTGCTTCCACTCACAGAAGTGGCAGAAATCACCCAAACCCGCTCTTTCACAAGTCTGGCCCGGCGTGATGGTAAGAGGATTTATCCTGTAACCGCGGATATCGGTTTCGGAATCGATGACGATATTATAGAAGATGTCCTGGAAGATGCGATAATTCCTCAAGTCATTGCCGATTTCTCGGGACTATCGATTAACTTCGGGGGGGAAGAAGAGGAAAATGATGAAGCACTTGGATTTTTGGGCAAGGGCTTCCTGATTATTTTAGGGGTCTTCTTTTTGATTTTTACTTTTCACTACAATAATTATATTCAGCCGATTCTCATTTTACTGATCATTCCTTTGAGCACCATCGGTGCTATTTGGGGACATATTCTCATTGGCTGCGACCTTTCGATTGTCTCAGTGATTGGTATTATCGCTATGGCCGGGGTAGTCGTGAATGACACCATAGTACTGGTGAGTACATATAATCAATATTGCATTGATGGACAGCCTCCATTTCAGGCAATAGTAGATGCGGCATGTAATCGATTCCGACCGATTTTGCTCACTTCACTGACAACGTTTTTTGGTCTGATGCCTTTGCTTCTGGAGAGATCGGAACAAGCCCAGTTCCTGATTCCGGCAGCTGTATCCATTGGTTTTGGTCTTATTGTCAGTACAGTAACCACCCTGGTGCTGATGCCAAGTCTTCTTTACCTGTTCAGGAATGAGTCAGAAATAACTTACCCGAACGCTCCCTCTCTATACATCGAGAAGGTGCGGGGTGAGGTAAATGGGCAAGTTATTTAAAACCGATTCCTTAATAAAATTTTGATGTCTATGAGAGCTTTAATTATATTAATTTACGCCATCTTTCATTTTGCAGTTTACACGTTCTTAAGCAAATGCCCCATTTTCGGGAGTCGCCTCAAAAAAAGTGTAAACTACTTTTGGGGTGATATGAAGGATGCCGAATTTACGATATAGTTTTTTAACGGAACCGTAGAATTATGAGCTTTGAACAACCCCTTGTGAAAAAACCAAAACAGGGAACCCGTTATTTTCAACAATTACGGATTTTGATTATCGAAGACAACGAGGATCTTGCCGCCAATATCGGAGATTACTTGGAAGATAGCGGTCATATTGTTGACTACGCTGTTAATGGAGTTGCCGGACTGCATCTTGCTCTTACGCAGCTTTTTGATGTAATTATTTTAGATATCATGCTTCCGGGTATGGATGGAATTACACTCTGCCGCCGATTCCGTGAAGACGCTGAAAAATCGAACCCGATATTGATGCTTACGGCCAAAGATACAATAGACGATAAACTCAATGGTTTTAATGCCGGTGCTGATGACTACCTTCTTAAACCATTTGCTCTTAAGGAACTTGAAGCACGTTTGCTGGCACTTGTACGAAGATCGACTCAATATAAGGAATCCAAAATACTTGAATTCGGTCATATACGCATGGATATGGGTCATCGGCAGATAGATATAGATGGTAACCAAATCAAGTTAAACCGGACATGTTTCCGCATCCTTGAGAAGCTTATCCGGTCAGCACCTCAGGTTGTTACACGCGAAGATTTAGAACATTATTTGTGGGGAGACTGGAAACCCGCAAGTGATTCATTGAGAACTCACATTCATGCCCTTCGAAAGGCTCTGGATATTCCGGGAAAACAATCAATCATTGAGACCATTGTCGGCATCGGCTTCAGGATACGAGGTGAATAATGAAAAATTCCAAACCGCTCCGCTCCCGAATAATAAGATATTTCAGTGGTTACCTGGCTTTATTGCTTATCATTTATTCAGCAGGCATAACAGGAATGTTGAAGATGTCGGAGGATTGGGCTTTCAACAAACAGCTTTCAGAGATTGCCGAGAGTATCTTAAAACACTTTGAACAATACGGTAAATTTCCAACAAACCTTCCGATGCACATTACGGCATATTCAGATATTCAGAGCGTGCCAAAACCGCTTCAAAAATATGTAGCACACCACGAACCAGATATTTTTGAAATAGCCGATGATATTGATTATCATGCCGCAATTATTTTAATTCCTTCAACATCCCAGAAGTTATTTATATTTTATCATGTAGCATCGATTGAAACTACTCAAATGTTTCAATCGATAATGACTCTTGCAGTAGCAGGTATCAGTCTTGTCATTTTCTCTTTCGGATGGTTGATAGCCAGTTCATTGTCAAACCGCATTCTTATGCCCATTTCTGATCTGGTCAGGGTGGTTCAATCGCTTGCATTGGAGGAAGATTCGGATATATTGCACTCTTTTAAATCTCGGGACGAACTTGGTATGTTATCGGAAATAATCAAACAACTGTTGAAACAAATTTCAGAATTCACCCGCCGTGAACGTGAGTTTACATCTCATGCAAGCCATGAACTTCGTACTCCGATAAGCGTCATTAAAAATGCTGTAGAAATTCTCAACCGCAGAACTCTCGAATCTGACCAGTCGATTAAGCTCCCTCTGGCGAGAATTGAGCGATCTGTCAGGGATATGGAAGTGCTGATCAACACCTTTTTGGTGCTCTCCAGACATAGACAAAATCAAGATAAAGATGAAATTATTGATCTGAAAATAGTTGCTGAAGATATCGTAAATCAGCACCGTTATTTACTCAACTCAAAAGTTGTTGAAGTTGACATATATTTATCGGAAATTATTCTGATAAAAGCACCTGTTTCACTTGTAAGAATAGCAATAGGAAATCTCGTTCGTAATGCCTTCCAATACACCATGAAAGGCAAGGTCTTGATTTCCCTGTTCTCCGACCGTGTCAGCATCTGTGATACAGGTCCTGGAATCAATCATGATGTTAATGGATACGACATCGGATTAACTATTGTCCAGCGATTGTGTCAAAGTATGAACTGGCAGTTTTTAATTGCCGATGCTCCGGACGGAGGAACGCAAGCGGATTTGATCTTCCCCGCTTCACAAATAGTCGGGATTGGAAATATCTCAGGGATAAAGGGACATTTTTAATATCTAATAAAGGATAAATATGGCAACCTACATTAAAATTATCAACAACAATGACATCAAAACATTTGAAAATCCTCCACAATTTAACGGAGATGAAAGGAAACGATTTTTCTATTTAACAAACTGGGCAGAGGACTTGGTTAAAAGCTTCAAAACTCCAACTAACCAGGTAGGGTTTATCTTACAGCTCGGTTAGGTCAAAGCATCCAATAAATTTTTTGTGGCTCGGAAATTTCATTCAAAAGATATTGAATTTATAACCAATCGCCTTGGTTACAGCATTTAGGTAGCCAAGTTAGAAACGATATTCTATAAACCAAGAAAATCAGCAACAACTTTATTAGCAGGGCTATTGCGTAGATTCTCAATAGAGTCTATCTGCTCAACTTTTCCACTGCCCATTACACAAACAATATCAGATACAGCAAAAGCCTCGTTATGGTCATGTGTAACCCAGATTGTGGTTATTGGTTTATTAACCTCATTTTTTTCACTAATGCGGCTTTTTATCTCTTCGGTCTTGGCGATTTTTCTTTTGGTTCTTTTCTCTCTTGTTCTGTTCAAGATAAAACATAAATCAGAAAGAAGCCTCTCTCTCAACTGTCTATCTAACGCACCAAGTGGTTCATCAAGCATAATAAGGTCAGGAGAGGGGGCAAGAGTTCTTGCAAGTGCAACTCTCTGACGCTCTCCGCCTGAAAGTTCTCTTATATCTCTTTTTCCGTACTGCTCAAGATTCACAAGCTCAAGCATCTCTTGGACTCGTAACGCAATCTCTTTTTTGGGTAATTTTTTCATCTCAAGACCAAAAGAGATATTTTGAAAAACATTTTTGTGGGGAAAAAGAGCAAAATCTTGAAACATCATACCAAAGTTTCTTTTATGAGTTGGGAGGTTTGACATGTTCTTTTCCCTAAAAAGTATCTCTCCTGAATACGGCTTTTCAAATCCTGCGATAATACGCAAAAGTGTTGTTTTGCCACAACCTGACGGTCCAAGAATTGAGAGCAATTGTCCTTTTTTTATTGAGATATTTATATTGAGTAAAATATTATCTGCCCCTTGTTTAAAGCAGATATTTTTAATATCAAGTTCATTATTATACGAATTCATCAAAAACCTTCATGCCCAAACTGCCTTATATTCTCTATAAAAATAAACCCAATTGATGTTACTAACATCAATATTGATGACATTGCCATTGCCTGACCATAATTCATAATACCCGGCTGCCCTAACAATTTATATATCGTAATAGGCATTGTTGTAAATTCGGGTCTTGCAGCAAAAAGAGCAGCCCCAAACTCTCCAAGACTTACTGTAAAGGCAAATATAGCCCCAATTGACAAAGCTCTTGCAATAATTGGTAACTCAATATGAAGCCATACCCTAAAAGGTGATGCACCCATTATTGAAGCAGACTCTTTTAGACTCAATGGAATTGATTTAAGTGCTGGTAAAACAGCCCTTACGACAAATGGAAATGCAACCAAAGTGTGAATTATAGGAATAAGAAAGAGAGATGTCCTCAAATTCAGTGGAGGCTTATCAAGGGTAATTATCATGCCAAATCCAAGCGTAACTGCTGAAGTGGATAGCGGGAGCATAAAAATAGGTTCAAGCAATTTTCCAAATAAAGTTTGTAGAGAGGCTATATTCTTTTTTATTCCAAAATTTCTATTTATCTCCAAATTTTCGTTTGTATAAGAACATTGTTTTATCAAGATCGCGGCACAGCTTCCTACGATTAACGCCATTATAATGGTGATAAATGCAAACATAAGCGAGTTTGATATAGCAACAATTGGTGAGACATAAAATATAGAACCAGATGAGTTTAAAAATAGTTCCCGATAAAATATTAAAGATAGAGAGCCTTTGTAATAGATTGATTTTAACAACAAAGCTGCCATTGGAAATCCGCAAAGCAAGATAATAAACAGAACAGACAAAAAGATTAGAAGTTTCTCAATAGCAGAGTAAGGCTTTTTTAATGAGAATTTTTCTGATTCAGGAGTAAATCTATCTATCTTTTTTTGCAGCCGTGTGTAGAGAAGCATCATTCCAAAGGTAAAAAGTATCTGAAACAGAGACAAAATAGATGCAACTGGAAGATTAAAAAGGTGTGCTGCCTGCCTATATATCTCAACTTCAATTGTAGAAAAAGATGGTCCGCCAAGAATTAACACAACACCAAAACTTGAAAAACAGAAGATAAAGACCAACATAGCTGATGCAAAAATTGCTGGTTTAAGAAGTGGAAGAGTAATTTTGAAAAAAGTCTGAAAGTTGTTTGCTCCAAGTATTGAAGCAGCCTCTTTCATATCTTTACTAAGAGAAGACCAAAATGATGAGGTTATTCTAAGAACAACTGAGAAATTGTAGAAAACATGGGCAAAAAAAATCATCACCATTGGGTTTTCGTTTTTTAAAAAGTTTAAAAATTGATTATCTAATAATGAATTTTTAATATGCTCGCCTAATAACAAATTAACAACTTGGCTATTTAATAATAACAAAGTTATATCTTGAATTAGAGATGGAATAATCTGAAATGATGTAGCAACTACAATTGTTGGAAGCACAAACGGAAGAGTTGCTAATGTCATAATCAGCTTTTTGCCCTTAAATTCAAATGTCCCCATAACGTAAGAACACGGAAGCGCAACAATAAGGGTCAATATTGTTGAGACAGAAGCCTGCCAAAATGTGAACCAAATAATTGATAGGATACGAGAAGATTGAAATATCTTGAGAAAGTTAGTAAAAAAAACAGCTTGTTTAAGGAGTTTAAAGGATAATATACTTTGAAAAGTAAAGTCGTTTTGGTCAAAAAAACTTCTAAGAAATATTCCAGCAAGAGGGTAGAAATAGAATAACAGAAGAAAAATAAACGGGATAAAGCCCACAATTAGTGGAATTAAATATTTATCCCGTTTATCCATTTTTATTTCTCTTTTATAGCTCACATTACTATAGTTTATATCATAATTTGTAGGGTTTAACCATGGTTAAACCCTACTCAATTTATTTCTGCTTTGAAATATACTCTTAAATCTACAACATCAACTCAGTCCATTTTTCAATCCAAACTTCTCTTTTTTCGCTTATTGTCTCATAAGAAAGTGTTGCTGGCTCTTTAGTAATTACAGCATGTTGCTTAAATACATCTGGAAGAGCTGCATTACTATTTGAAGGAAAGACAAACATTTGAAGAGGAATATCTTCTTGAAATTGTTGAGAAAGAAAAAAATCGATCAACTTTTGTGCAAGCACAAGGTTTGAAGTGCCTTTTAAAATGCCTGCAAATTCAATCTGTCTGAATGCAGAGCCATTCTCGACAACAGCAGCGGTTGGGGCATTGCTGTTTTTATCTAATCCATTTTGTTCTTTATCTTTAATAGATTTGTCTTTGTCAGATTCATCTTTTGCAAAATAAACTTCAGCAGCAGGACTTGAGGCATAACTTACCACAATTGGCTTGTCTCCTTCAGAAGCTGCTGAAAATTTACCCCAATAAGCCTCTTTCCAGCCGCTCGTGATAGTAACTCCATTGTTTTTTAACTTTTTCCAAAATTCAAATGCAGATGATTCGCCAAATTTACTTATTGTTGTAAGCAAAAATGCAAGTCCAGGAGAAGATGTCGCAGGGTTTTCAACTACAAGCAACCCCTTATATTCAGGCTTTATCAAATCTTCTAACATTGTTGGTGGAGATAATTTTTTATCTTTAAACCATTTCTTGTCGTAATTAAGACAGACATCACCAAAATCAACTGGCAAAAGTTTGTTTGAACTGTCAAGTTTCAAGGAATCATCAACAAATTTAAGCATCTGTGAGTTATATGGTATAAAAATATCCTCCTTAATAGCTCTGCTTAAAAAAGTGTTATCAACACCATAAAAGATGTCTGCAAGCGGATTATTTTTAGAGAGAATCGCCTTATTAAGAGCTTCTCCTGCATCTCCAGATTTTAGAAATACTATCTTTGCGTTATTCTCTTTTTCAAATATGGCAACAACTTTTTCACTTACGCTAAAACTGTCATGTGTCATTACTGTTATTTCTTGTGTTGGCGTTTTTTTGACATCTTTGGATATTGCATTAGAAATCAAAATATTTGAAACAGACAAAATAGTTAGAATAAATAAACTTAATGTAACAACACGGTTTGATTGTTTTCCAAATTTCTTCATTAAATAACTCCTCTTTAATTAAAAATAAAAAACCACCCTCTAATCTGTATAATGCTCAACAGGTAGAAGATGGTTTTATTTACAAATTCTTATCTATAAATCTTAAGGAGTTATAAATATCAGACAAAAAATCTTAAGGAGTTATAGATATTAAGTTATAAATTCCCTACGTCGGCATTATCCGTATCAGGTTAGGCGGTCGGGATAAAATCCCCTCTCAGCAAACTGCTTGGCTCCCGCAACAATATAGAATTGTTGACTTCTTAACACTTAAGATGGCTTTTCTGCAACTATAAAGTTTGATGGCACAGATTTTATATGAATATCTTGCTGTGGAAATGCCATAACAATTCCCTTTTCCCTAAATGCTTTGCTTATTTTAAATCTTATATCAGTTTCAACTGTTATGAAATAATCTGTAAATGTCCAGAATCTTAACCCAAATATCAATGCACTGTCACCAAAATCTTCAAAAAGAACATCAGGTTCAGGAAATTTTAAAATTCTTGGTGTTCTGCCAGCAACTTCAAGAAGCGTCTTTTTAACAAGCTCAACATCAGAGCCGTACTCCACGCCAACCTTTACCTTTCTTCTTAATCTCCTATCTTTAAAACTCCAGTTGGTTACGCGGTTACTTATAAGTTCAGAGTTCGGAATAATAATTGTAGCGTTGTCGTAGGTTTGAACCAATGTTGAACGAACATTGGTTCTTTTGACTGTTGCCCATATTCCACCAACCTCAATGTCATCTCCAACTTGAATTGGACGCTCAAAAAGTAAAATTATCCCACTTATAAAGTTACTTACAATATTTTGAAGACCAAAACCAATACCAATGCTCAATGCTCCAAATGCAACGGTTAAGGTTGTTGTATTGAGACCAAATACAATTAAAGCGGTAAATATCCCCATAATCCATATTGAATAGACTGTTATGGTGGTCATTGATTCTTGTAATCCCTGATCAAGACCGCTCTCTCCAAGTATATTTTTCTTAAAAAAGTTACGCCATATATTTGCAACAAAGTGGGTAATTATCATAATAACCATAGCTTCAAATATAGTAAAAATACTGAAACTCATTGAGCCTACGGTAAATTTAAAACTAAGAATGGTATAAAGCCATGCAAAGACAAAATCACTGTTTGCCCATGAGAGCATCAAAGCTATTGTTACACCAAAAAACATGGCGATAAATGATAGCTTTCTGATTAGCCAGAGAATAGAGAATTCACTCTTAACCTGACCATGCGGGTGTGTTTGATGGCTATGGGTATGTGCAGCACTATCTTTTGCCTGATTAGCAACATCAGAAGAGTCTGAAATTATCCACTCCTTTGACGCCCCTATTATTAAACCAGACCACATCAAAACCACAACTGTCTTTCCCCAAGATGTGTACCAATAAAATGCAAGAGTTCCATAACCAAGAAGCTCAAGAATAATTCCAACAATAGCCGCTAAAATAACTCCATTTTTATAGAATGCGGGTATCATCTGAATTGTTTTGTTCTGTAGATCACAATATCTTGTCATCTCTGGCATAAGTTTTTTCAAAAAATAGATAAGCCAGCCATAAAACATTATCTCGCATAACAGTCTGTATCCAATAATAATTGTGCTATCGCTTTTTAAAGCAGTTCCAAGCAAAATATAGATAAACGCAACTAAGTTTAGTGCTTTTAAAAAAAAGATAAGCTCTTTTACTGGAATTGTTGGATACCTTTTTTGGATGTTTTCAAAAAAATATATAAGCCATAAAATAAATATAAGAATCATAAATATCTCAACAATGAGGTTTGCAACAATCGCATAGCTAAAAAAGAGTCTGAACTTTATGCAAAGATAAAACAAAGCTGTAACTGCTGACAAAACAAGGTTGTCTGCAAAAGTTCCAAGAACCATTCTGCTCCAGTAGCGTTTCTCAAGATGTGGTGATGATAATGAGAATTTTTTTATTAATACCTTGAACCTTATTGAAATTAGTGAGACTAAAAAAAGAATAATAATAAATGAAATTAGCTTATGTAACCCTGATAACCATAAAAAACTGAAGTTATTTTCCCAGCTTTCAAGGTCAAATATAGATTCTACGATAGATAGAAATTCGATTATATCTTCACCTATCTGTTTCCATCTACCTTGGGTGAGAGGGTTTGTTTTTCTTGTTAAAAGTTCAGCTTTTTTTGAATCACGGATACGAATTTCAAGCTCACTTGCAAGAGTTCTGTATTTAGATTGTATCTCTTCAAGCTCTGGTATCTCTACATTTATGATTGAGAAGATCGACTGCATTAAGAGCATCTTTTTGGTAAGAGCTGTTTGCAAAGATTTTAATTTAATTGTGAGTTTATTAAGAGAATCTCTCTGCTCTTCTGCTGCTTTTTTCTCCTCTTCTGCTTTTTGTTGGGCTAACAACTTTTGCTCTTGTTCAACTTGCTCTTCAAGTGCGATTCTCTGCTCTAATGCTGCTCTCTGTTGCGGGTCTCCATATTTTCCTGATTCAAGCTGCTGTTCAGGTGAAAGCCTTTTTTGTTTATCAACAACTTGAATTTGCTTTTTATCTAAGGTCTCTTGTTGGTTATTTTTTTGAGAAATCTGTTTTTGTGAAGCAGCATCGGCTGTTGCTATCTCTTTAGCATGTGCGATCTCCTTATTAGAATATGTTTGGGCAGAGAATTGCAGCTCCATCAAAAATTTATCATTATTTATTTTCTGCTCATAAGATATTTGATGTGCCTGCTTTAACTGTTCACTTTTATCTTTTAGCATTGCTATATCTTTAGTGAGTTTAGCAACAGCAGCCTGAGAACTCATATATGCCTTTTCAAGTAGTTTTGTCTCAATGTCAGGAAGGTGCAACTGGCTTCCAAATGTGGTCAACTCTATTTTATAGACATTAATTTGGGAATCAAATTCTGTTTTTCTATTTTTTATATTCTCTAAGTATTCAAAAAGATCAAAAAACTCTTTTGCTTCCATTTCAAGAGTTTTCTCAATTAAAGCACTCTGTTCTATAATTTTTTTAGTCTCATCTACGCTGGCTGTGCCATTTTTACTTTCACTATTTACCTCTTGAGGAATTTCACTCTTTTCTTCGGCAATAGTAATATTGATAACTATAAATGAAGCGGTAATAATAAAAAATGGTAGTATGAATTGTTTAAGAAGATTTATCATATTTTTCTCGTTATTCCTTGACTTTATTATTATTGATTGGCTATAGAAAAGGCAATTTTAATCATCTTGATTCTGTTGGAGGATATTTAGAAGTTATTATAATGTGTTTGATTTTCATTTTTAGATATTACAGTAAAGATGAAAAAGAAAGATTAAAATTAAGAAAAAGGAGAGAAAAAACAAAAGGAGAGAAAAGATGAAAACCGATCTAAAAAGAGGAGAAATTAAAAAAAATGAGGTCTAAAATGGTAAAAATGAAAGTAAGTTTTATTGGTATGTTTGTTTGCATTATAACATCTTTGCCAGTTTCGGCACTTGCAATTGAACTAACTGACTATCTTGATCCAAATTATAAATATCAAGATGCTGAACTTGGGTTGCAGTTCAATATGAGTGACGGAAATCAGGATCAAATGAGCTATAATGGTAACGGTAGCCTCACCTATAATATGGAATACAGCACATTACCTCTTAAATGGGACGTTGATTTAAAGGCAGATACTGATTTTAGCAGAGGTGGCGATGAGAATGATAGCTCTCGCAAAAATCTTTATATTGATGGCGACACAACAGTAAAAAAATATCTTGGAGACTACACAGGACCATTTGTTTATGGAGGTTTAGTTCTTGGTGTTCGCGACCTTGAAGGTTCTGACGACAATGATCCAAAAATTAAAGTTTCAGCCGGTCTTGGTTATGGCAGAATTACTACTGCAACTCCTCTTATGGAGGCAATTCGCTGTATTGAGGATTTGACTAAATATGGTCTTATTGCGGGTGAGGTTCAAGATGAGGTATATCTTAAACTTGCTGATGTGATTGCAAAAGAGGCTGAATATAAGAGTCGCTACAGCAAACGCGAGTATGAGAAATATTGGTATGAAGATATGGAGATAGTTCTTAAAGAGGCTGGCATATTAAGAAATGAGACATTAGGGGCTTTGGGAATAATAAGAATTCAAGATATTTTAACATACGAGCAGGTACTTAGACGTAAACATGGATGGGAAGCAGGTGTACAGTTGGATTATTTAGTTTCTGACTATTCAGGTGAAGATGACGATCCCGGAATGGGAATCTATTATGAATATGCAAAGCCTTTTGGTCTTAAATGGCAACTTATTGATCGAGTTGGTTATTCAACAATTCTTGTTGATGGAGAGTTTGGAGATTCAGCCCATACTATAGAGAATAAGTTTGAGCTAAGCTATGAGATGACTGATAAGATAGATTGGGAAAATATATGGACACTTGATATTATTTTGGAATCAGACTCAGATGCTGATGATACATATTTGAATTCACTTGATACTGGCTTGCGTTTCTATCTCTCAAATACTATTGATGCTAAAACAGGTCTCCAATTTACCCATAAAGATAAAGGTGATAATGAAGATGATAGAGTTGATAGCAGGCTCTATTTTGAGATGATCTATACAATATTCTAACTATACTCTAAACGGTCAGTAATTGAGCTTTTTCAAAGTTCTGAAAATTGCAGGATAAAAGCGAATCCAATTCCAATTTGTAGGTTGAATGGGTTTGTTTTAAGCAATCTGAAATAGCAGTTTTGAAA
>JADFZQ010000043.1 GCA_015232455.1 Desulfamplus sp.
AATTAAATTCATATTCAGATAATAGTCTCCATGTCTTTCAAGTTTATAATACTTATAACTCTGAAACGCTTTATGAAAACTTACCTACTCTGTCAACACTTTGAAAAGAACTTAACAGCCCTGCCCTTGGGGAGGGGCAAAATAATTATCTGTAAAGCTATAATTCAAGTTTTGCAAAAATCTATCGTTTTTTGTAAATCGTACTGAAATCAAAAACTTTCTTAAAATGACGCTGATATTTAATGGTTGGTGCTTCTGCACTCCCTAAGATTAGATAACCGTTTTGATTTAATGATTGGTGAAGCCTCTCAAAGATGGTCTCTTGATATTCAGTGTTGAAATAGATAAGAAGGTTGCGGCAAAATACCAAATCAAAATTTCCAAAAATACTTTCAGGTGGAACTTTATGTTTTTTATCAAGCATATCATAAAAAGAAAAGAGAACTTTCTCTCTGATTTCTGGAACTACTTGAAAAGATTGACCTGATTGGGTTTGTGTAAAATATTTTCTTAAGAGTCGATATTTTATGTTTTCAATACTTGAGATAGGATATAGAGCCTTTACAGCACCATCTAAGGATTTTGAATCAATATCGGTCGCAAATATGTGCAAGTCCATTGTAAGCTCTTCCCTGCAAAGCAGATCGTCAAGCACTATTGCCACAGAATAGGGTTCTTCACCCATTGCACAGCCAGCAGACCATACTCTTATAGATTTATCATTACGCTCTAACTTTTCCATAATTATGGTTGGCAAAATTCTCTCTGCTAAAAGTTCAAATGTCAATGTATTGCGGAAGAATCGACTTACATTTATGGTTAAAACATCAAGAATGTTGTCAATTTCATCTGAGTTCTCTTTAACATACAAGAGATAATCGCTAAAATCTTTACAACCTATAGCGGTAAGTCTTTGTGCAATACGACGCTCAACCATTGATGGATTATATCCTGAAAAGTCAAACCCTCTCTCCTCTAATAGGTAATCAAGAATATACTTGAGCCAACTATCCATAATTTATCTCTATTATTCACTTGTAACATTTATAAGATAATTCCCCTATTCAAATCGTCTTTATTATCCCATTAATTTATATTGATATATATTTTTTTATAGGTTGTCAAATTATAATAAATGTTTCTTTTATGCTTATAATGAAATTACCAATCTTTTTATTAATCTCTCTTTTTCTCTATTGACACATCTATTTTAATGTGAAAATTTTTGAAAAATCCAAATGCTAATTTGCTTATATGATTTTTTTACTGTAAAGAATAACTTAATCAAAAGAATCAACGGTATGCGATAAATAACTTTATAGCAAAATAATATTTTAAGGAGATAACTTAAATGAAACAGGCAGTTATTGTAAGTGCGGTAAGAACACCACTTGGAAGTTTTGGGGGAACACTTGGTAAAATGGGGGCAACAGATTTAGGTTCTCATGTTATAAAAGAGGCTATCAAACGTGCAGCAATTGACGAAAAAGAGATAAATGAGTGCATCATGGGAATGGTTCTTCCATGCGGTTATGGACAAAATCCAGCAAAACAGGCTGTTGTAAAAGCAGGGCTTCCTTGGGAAGTTGAGGCATTTACAATAAATAAAGTGTGTGGCTCATCTCTTAAAGCCGTAATGCTTGCGGCTCAGGCAATTCAATGCGGTGATGCTGATGTTGTTATTGCTGGTGGTATGGAAAATATGAGCATGGCACCATATTATATGGAAAATGCCCGCTGGGGACATCGTATGGGTCCGGGAAAAATTGAAGACCACATGGTGCATGATGGTCTTTGGGACGTTGTAAATGATTTTCACATGGGTATGTCTAACGAGCTTTGCTGTGAAAAGTGGAATGTTTCAAGGGAAGATCAAGATAAATTTGCCGCTGAATCTTATAAAAGGGCTTGCAAATCCATTGCAGATGGACGCTTTAAAGACGAGATTGCACCAGTGTTAATTCCCCAGAAAAAGGGCGACCCAAAAATTTTTGATACTGATGAGTGTCCAAAAGAGACAAGCTACGACATGCTTGCAAAAATGAAACCAGCATTTAAAAAAGATGGTGTTGGAACTGCTGGTAATGCTTCAATAATTAGCGATGGAGCATCAGCACTGATTTTGATGAGCAAAGAAAAGGCAAAAGCTCTTGGCTGCCAAATAATGGCAGAAATCGGCTCGCAAGCATCTTATGGAATTGATATGAAATATGTGCTGATGGCTCCGATCTACGCAATTCCAAAGGTTTTAAAAAAAGAAGGTTGCTCAATAGGTGATATTGACCTTTTTGAGATAAACGAAGCATTTAGCGGCTCTTCTGCTGGAATCAACAAAGTTCTTGACCTTGACCCTGAAAAAGTCAATGTAAATGGTGGCAGTGTTGCACTTGGACACCCAATTGGAGCAAGCGGGGCAAGAGTTCTTACTACCCTTTTGTATGAGATGCAGAAACGTGATGTTAAAAAAGGTCTTGCATCTTTGTGTCTTGGTGGTGGAGAGGCTGTGGCACTGATAGTTAATAGATAAGCAACTATTGATAACAAAAATATTATATATTTATGAGAATATGTATGGGCGACCGGCAGTTTCCCATACTATTGCTTCATAGCAAGAATTAGCACCTTGGCAAAAGAGCAAAAGATGAATTTTCCAGACGATTATATCAACAAGATAATTTGTGGCGATAGTTTAACTGTTATGCGGCAAATGCCCGACAATTGCATAGATCTTGCTGTTACATCTCCACCTTACAATTTGAAAAATTCAACCGGTAACGGAATGAAAGCCAATACGAAAAGTGGAAAATGGGCTGGTAATGCATTACAAAATGGTTACAGCCATTATAATGACAATATTCCAAATGACGAATATGCAGATTGGCAGTATAACTGCTTAAAAGAGATGTATCGTCTTATCAATGATAATGGAGCCATCTTTTACAATCACAAGTGGCGTGTGCAAAATGGACTAATTCAAGACCGCAAAGATATAATCAGAGATTTACCTGTTAGACAGATAATAATTTGGAGGAGAAAAGGTGGTATTAATTTTAACCCTGGTTATTTTCTCCCAACTTATGAAGTTATTTATCTAATTCCAAAACCGAAATTTAGACTTGCACCAAAAGCTAATGCATTTGGTGATGTTTGGGAATTTACTCAAGAGATGAATAATGAGCATCCTGCACCGTTTCCTGTGGCACTTATTGAAAGAATTATCTCATCAACAACGGCACAGGTAATTCTTGACCCTTTCTCCGGAAGTGGAACAACGGCAGTTGCTGCATTAAGACTTAAACGCAACTATATCGGAGTTGACATTTCGCCTGATTATTGTGAAATGTCAAAGAAACGAATTGAAAAAACAAAAATTTTCAATGAGCTGCCCAATACTACAAAGTTAAAAACCATTTCACTTTTCCAAGAAACCGCATGAAAATCTATACTAAAGACAGCTTAATAAAAGAGCTTAAAAACATTGCAGCAACAGGTTGGATAGAGAATATAAGGCATGGAAATCACGGCGGCATCGGAAATACGTTAGAAGATTTATTAGGTATCGCAGAGAATAATTTGCCCATTCCAAATGCAACAGAATGGGAGTTGAAAGCTCAACGTATTGATACAACGTCTTTGACAACTTTATTTCATATTGAGCCATCACCAAGAGCAGTAAAGTTTGTGCCGCAAGTTTTATTGCTAAAGTATGGTTGGGAACATAAAGAAGCTGGTAAGAAATATCCGGAAAACGAAATGAGTTTTCGCCAGACAATTCATGGGCTTTCTCCAAGTGACAGGGGTTTTCAAGTGAAAATTGATAGAGTTAATTGCAAAGTTATAATTTCATTTGATAGTAGTAAAGTTGAAGAGAAGCACTGCGAATGGTTAAATTCGGTCAAGAAGAGAATTGGGTTAGGGCAACTTGAACCCCAACCATATTGGGGTTTTGACGACCTTTCAAACAAAGCCGGAACAAAATTGCTAAATTGTTTTTATGTGCAAGCAGAAGTAAAGAAAGATAGTGGCAAGGAATTTTACAAATACAGCAAAGTAATGATGCTGCAAAAGTTTAACTTTAAAGGTTTTTTAGAGCAAATTGAGAAAGGTAATATTCTTGTAGATTTTGATGCAAGAACCGGACATAATCACGGAACAAAATTTCGTATGAGGCAAAATTGTCTGCCCTTATTATATCAAACAGCGTCGGTTATTGTATAACATAACATTAAATACAGCCATATTGTTTAAATTACATATCTTAAGACTTTAGTCTTCGTTGAGTCCGTCAGGGCATGATAGTTATATAAAAATATCAAGGAGTATAAAAAATGGAAATCAAAAAATTTGGAGTTATTGGTTCAGGACAGATGGGAAACGGTATTGCTCAGGTTGCAGCAGCAAGTGGTCTTGAAGTTTTGATGAGCGATATAAAAGAGGAGTTTACCGCAAAAGGTGTTGCCAACATCAAAAAGAATTTAGAAAAAAGTGTAAGCAAAGGTAAACTTGAGCAGTCTGAAATGGACGCCACCCTTTCAAGAATAAAAACTACCGTAAATTTAAGCGATATGGCAGATGTTGATTTTGTGGTTGAAGCTGCTGTTGAGCGTGAAGACTTAAAATTTAAGATATTTGAAGAGCTTGATAAAATATGCCCGCTTCATGCGATTCTTTCCACAAATACTTCATCAATTCCAATTGGCAGAATTGCAGCAAGAACAAAACGTCCAGATAAAGTTATTGGTATGCACTTTATGAATCCTGTGCCTGTTATGAAACTTGTTGAGATAATCAAGGGATTGCCAACATCTGAAGAGACCTTTAATATCACATGGGAATTGAGCAAAAAATTTGGAAAAACTCCAGCAGAGGCAAATGATTTTCCGGGATTTATTGCAAACAGAATCTTAATGCCCATGATTAATGAGGCTGTTTTCTGTTTATACCAGAGTGTTGGAAAAGCAGAAGATATTGATACAGTTATGAGACTTGGCATGAACCACCCGATGGGACCTCTTGCCTTGGCTGATCTGATTGGTCTTGATACATGCCTTGCAATTATGGAGACACTTTACGATGGATTTAAAGACTCCAAATACAGACCATGCCCGCTATTAAGAAAATATGTTGAAGCTGGCTGGCTTGGAAGAAAATCTGGTAGAGGTTTTTATACGTATTAATTTAGTAGCCGAGCGATAAATCGCACGGCTATATTCTAACAAAGTCCACTAAAATGGACTATTATAGTCGGCTTTAGCCGACTTCTGTTATCTTAGCCCTGAAATTTATTTCAGGGCTGTAAAATATATGTTTTAAGAAATACTAAAGGGGAAACAGTATACATGGAATCGTATAATCAAGGTGCATCTAAACAAGAGATTGATAGCAGAATTATTAAACTTCAAGAACAACTCTCAAAACAGGATATTGACGGAGCGTTGATACTTCAAAAATCAGATTTTTTCTACTTTAGCGGCACATTGCAGCAAGGGTGGTTATACGTTCCAGCTCATTCTAAGCCTATTCTTATGATATTTAAAGATTATGATCGTGCAAAGGCTGAGTCGCCAATTGAGTCAGTTATATCGATCATAAGCCCAAAAGAGATTCCAGATGTAATTCGTGATATGGGATACAAAGCACCTTCAAACATTGGAATGGAGCTTGATGTTCTTCCAACCAATCTATTTTTTCAATACAAAGGCATTTTTAAAAATGCAGAGATAAGAGACATCTCAATTGCAATTAGATTTATTCGTGCAATAAAATCACCTTATGAAATTGAGCTTATGCAAAAATCAGCATCTATGTCAGACACAGTTGTTGCTAAAGTTCCAGAGCTATTGGAAGTTGGAAAAACCGAAGTTGAGCTTGCAGGTGAAATTGAGGCATTTGCCAGAAGCCTTGGACATCAAGGACTTATAAGAATGAGACTTTGGGGAAGTGAAATATTTTATGGTCATATTATGTCAGGTGCATCAGCAGCAGTGCCAAGCTACATGGCTTCTCCTACTGGCGGATATGGTCCTGGTGTGGCAACTTCACAGGGGGCAGGATTTACAAAAATTAGAAAAAACGAACCAGTACTTGTTGATTATGTATTTGCACTTAACGGTTATCTGTCAGATCACGCAAGAATTTTCTCAATAGGGGAACTTTCGAGCGACTTTTTAAAAGCACATGATGCAATGCTTACCATTCAAAGAGCTGCTATGGAAGCAGGTGTTCCGGGTATGGCTACAGGTGAGCTTTATGAGAGCATGGTTCAAAAAGCTAAATCATTGGGCTATGAAGAGTATTTTATGGGAGTAGGAGATAGAAAAATAAGATTTACAGGTCATGGCATTGGTCTTGAGTTAGATGAGTTTCCTTTTATCGCAAAAGGTCAGACACTTGCTTTAGAAAAAGGAATGACACTTGCTTTAGAGCCAAAAGCTATAATGCCTAAAAAAGGTGTTGTTGGAATTGAAAACACGTTTGTTGTAACAGATAACGGTCTTAAATCGTTAGCTCATTATCCTGAGAATATTGTTATTATTTAGTCAGAATAAAGAGGAATTTCAGATGATTGATGAATCTAAGAACAAGAGAACTCCTGACAACCTAATTCAAGAGCTAAAGCAAAAAATTGATGATTTTTTAGGATTTGCCCCTATTGGTATCTATCAAGCAAGCGATGAAGGTAGATTTGTAATGGCAAACCCTGAAATGGCGTGGATGCTTGGTTATGAAAGCCCCAATGCTCTTATTCAGCAGATGACAGATATTGCCTCCCAGATGTTTGAAACAAACGAGGTTGCGGAACAGTTTTTTTTTCATCTTTTTGAAGCTGAACAGGTGATAGCATTTCGTTGTAAATTAAAAAAGAAGAATGGAACAAGTTTTTGGTCAAGCTCTTATGCTAAAAGAGCATTTAATAGCGAAGGGCGTCCAGATGGATTTTATGGCTTTGCAATGGATATAAGCCGCAATATTCGTATGGAAGAAGAGCTTCAGGAGGCAAATGCACAGCTTGTCCGTATCGCCACGCTTGATGGTTTGACACAAATTTCAAATCGAAGAAAATTTGATGATTATTTAAGCTCAGAGTGGAAAAGAGCCTCAAGGGATAAACACCCAATATCTCTTATTTTGTGCGATATTGATTTTTTTAAACCATATAATGATAATTATGGTCATCAAGGTGGAGATGATACTTTGTGTCAGGTAGCTAAATGTATCGAGAAAAACTGTAGAAGACCAGCAGACCTTGCAGCTCGATATGGCGGAGAGGAATTTGTTGTTGTTCTTCCTGAGACAGATTCAGATGGTGCGGTACAGGTTGCTGAGAATTTAAGAGTTGCTGTCAGAAATCTTGAAATTCCTCATGCTTATTCAAAAGTTCACACCTGTGTTACTATAAGTTTAGGAGTATCAACCATTACTCCTAAACTTCAAGAATCTCCCGCAACATTGATTCAAAAAGCTGATTCTGCTCTTTATCAGGCTAAAAAACTTGGCAGAGATAGAGTTTTAGCTTGCCAAAGTTAAGTTATTAATTTTATGGACACTGTGTCATATAATAGAGAACCTATTATATGACACAGTTAATAATCCGTCTAAAAAACATTATAGAACAGTTCAATCCCAGTGCCCTTAGAGGTTTAAGTTCCTTTAATGGCTTTGCAATATAAATTAGCTATATTATTCTACTAAAGGTTTTTCCTTTTAATTATTGCTTCCGCAATCTTCTCACCAGAATCACCAAAGAGAGTCTCAATCTCAACAAGATCAAGCAGTGTATCATCCCATTTAATGACGTCTGTTTCTAATATAATATCTTTAATTCTTGTATATTTGCCACCTAATGCCTTTATTTTATTGAGAAGAGAAACTTGTGAAGCGTCTTTAAATTCAACATGGAGCGAGAGTAGATACTCAATTACACTTGAATTTGGAGAGGCAGATAGAACTGGTATAACAAGAATGCTGCGTCCATCTTTTCTACCTTTGCCAATATAGACATTACCTTCACGCACAATAATATTTTTAGTTCCTTTAAGCTGATGTTCAGTTTCAACTCTTGACACTTCTGAAGCTGTGATGCCAGTTTTGCTGACAACATCAACTCTTGTCTCATTAGTCGGTTCTCCAAGCAGATTTAAGCCAGATATTTTATATAGTAAAGCTCCTTTAATCCCAGCTATAACCTCTTGAAGATTCTTGATTACAAGAACATTTTTATTTGTAATCTGGGATATAGATAGACTATTTGCTGTAAGCTCATCAAATATCAAACCTTCAAATTTCTCTGTAAAATCAAAAGTTTCAACTTTATCAGCAATGCGGCTTGTTCCAACAGTAACTGTTTTTGCCTGATGTTTGATAGCATCAACAGGTCTTGCCATTGTATTTATTGCCTCTGATAGATTTTTAAAGAACTCATCAAGCATATTTGCAGGAGTTCCTTTTTTTGCAAAATCAATTTCAAAATCAGCAACAGGCAATCTTCCAGATAGATATTTTAAAAGTAAGGTGATATTTGAGGCGTTATCAATTCCCATAGCAGCTGGAAACTTCTTTTCACGGCGTTTTTTAGAAAATTCATTATAAAATGAAGCCATCTTTTCTCTAAAATTCTTTTCAAGAATAACCTCATAGACATCACGCCCCATACTCTTATATTGGCTTATCAACTCTTTTATCTCTTGCTGATGGTTGTATATAAAATGAGACTCTTCATTAATTGATAGAGCTGCATAATATCCCCAAATATGACCTACAAGAGTGTTAAGTATTGGAGCAAAATGCTCTTTAACTTTTGGAACTCTGAATACATCAGAAGAGTAATTATCAAACCTATCTTCAGCTTCATCTGTAATAACAACGGTTGCAGCTTTATGAGCATGAAAAATTGCTGTGTCCTTGATTATATCTTTAAGAACACTCTCACGAGTTCCAGCAGCACATATTATAATCAATGGTTCTGATGATAGATCAATATGTTTTTTATCTTCAACAAAATCAGATGAGATGGTTTTGTAGCAAAGTTCGCTTAACTTAATTCTTATTTCATCTGCTGATGTTTTATTTGAACCACTACCTACAGTTGCCCAATAGTTTCTTGATATGGCAAGTTTGAATGCAGATTTTTTTATTTTTTCTTTCATATCAAGAACTTTTTTCATTTTATCAGGCAATGTATTAAGTTCATTTAGCTCTTCAGTTAAAATTTTGGCAGATATTGCACCAGTAATAGATGCAATATGGAGAGAGAGCAAAGCACCAGCAGTTAATTGAGAATAAAATGCTTTTGTTGATGCGACAGACATCTCAATATCTCTTCCGCTGCTTGTGTAGAGAACACCTTCAGTTTTAAAGGTCAAATCTGAATCTCTACGGTTCACAATAGCAAGTGTTCTTGCCCCTCTTGCCCTTACCATATCTACAGTTCTGTTTGTATCGGTTGTGGTTCCTGACTGGCTTATGGCAACTACAAGGTGATTTTTCATAGATTCTTTTGCATTGTCATTGCCTATAATGAAAAAACCTGAAAGTTCAGAAGATTTCATTGCCCTGATGTCAAAATTTTGTGAGTCATAACTCTGGGCTTGATAATTAAGATAATACCTAAGAAGATCAGCACACCCTTGTGCCGCAATCCCAGCGGTGCCTTGTCCAATAAAGTATATCTTTTTGATTAAGCCCTGTTTAAGCTCATTTTCAATATGCTCAGGTATTACGGATTTTGCCAAATTCATGGTATAAAGACCAGTTTCTGGCGATATTTTCCATTTATTTTGAAGAGTTTTAGTAACAGATAGGGGAGATTCTGAAATCTCTTTAAGAAAATAGTGAGGGAAATTCTGGCGATCAATATCTCTTGATGTTATTTCACTGTGCTGAATATTATCTTTATTTATCTCTATTGGGGAACCGTCATAAGCAATTGATCTGATGCCTTCAATACCTCCAGAGGAGTTCTGGTCAAGTATAAGTATCTGTCCTCTTTTTTCACCATTGAGCTTTATAAAATCTTGAGTCTCTTCTACAAGTCCATAAAGCTCTGAAGCAGTAATATAATGGTTTGGTGCAATACCTGTAAAAATTGCCTGCCCGCTGCCTTTTTGGGCAAGAAAAATCTTACCAGGTGCAAGGTCTGTGTGCATACTAATTGCGTGTGAGCCATGAAAATCATTTAAAGCAAGTCGAAAAGCCTCTTCAATTTGGTTTCCTTTCTTTAAATAAAGCTCTATTTGAAGGGGGATAATTTTTGTGTCTGTGGTTATATCTGAATGTATAGCATCAAACCTTGACTCATACTCTTTTTTAAGTTCTGGATAGTTATCAATATCACCGTTCAAACTAACATGAATGATTCCGCTTTTCTTTACCAATGGATCGGTTGGTGCATTGTCAACAGGGTGGCAATTCGCCTGAGTAATATCTCCAACAGATGCCCAACGTGTGTGTGCAGATATTGTGCTAAATGATGCTTCAAAACCTGTTAAAATTTGGAGAATCTGGTCATTTCTAATTTGGGTTCTGATAAATGCCACATTGTCGCCAAGTGAGCCTATTTCTGCTGCATATTTATAAACTATTGAAATAGATATATATTTCCCAAAATCGCTATTTATTGTAATGCAGTTGTTAGTCAAAACGGGCTTGTTCGTTCTTAGTTTGAGTTGCTCATCAAGACCAGATTTAATTAACTCAACTTTGAACTTTTCAAATTGAGAATCTTTTAAAGTAAAGAGAAGTGATATTCCAGCAGAGTCTCTGCCTCTAACTTCAAGTCTGTCAATGCTGTTTAAAACCGCATTTATTCTCTTAAAATTTAGAACTTGATTTTTATTTAGAGATTGGCAGCCAGCTTTACAAACAGTTTTAGTATCATAGTTATTTTTAATATCATTAGCAGAACCATCATCAGACCCAACAGATAGACAACCAACAGATGCAACAGATAAGCAACCAGCAACTGAAAGTTGTCTAATTCTTATGATGTTTTCAAGAATTTCACGTTTAATGCACCAGCAAATATCTTTAAGTTTATCAACTCTTTTAAGTGCAATCTCCACATCTGCTGATTCCATATCAGCTATTTTAGGAGTTATTTTTGCAATCTCTTTTTCAATAATATCAGACAGCTCTTTTCCTACTAATGTAAGCTCTCTCTCTTTCTCTATATCAGAAAAAAGCTCAAAAAATATAGAATCAGTTTTGATTAATTTTACCTTGTTAAAGATTTTTTCTAAATTAACAAGATTATCTAAAAGCGATTCGCCTTTAAAATAGTTCTCTATATTGGTAATATCTGAAAAGTTAAATTCGGGGTTAGCATCAATATCTTTTCCCTTAAAAGATATAAGTGCAGAGATTCCACAGCATAAAGTATTAGGAGTGTATGGGAAAAATATTAAAGAGTTCTCTTTTGCTCTATCAATATTTTTTCCATATTCAATGTTAATTGAAAAAATATTATTAATAGTTTCAACAATGCCACTTATTTTCTGTTTGAATTTTTTTAAATATTTCATTTATATTTAGCCATTATTTAGTTGTTGTGAATGTAGTGCAAAATAGTTATTAAAATACTCCTTAAAGATCAATCTACCATAAATACTTGCCTTTGTGCCTATATATTTGCCATGACCAACAAGAACAGATACTACAATCTGCTGCCTATCTTGAGTATCTGAACAGAAGCCGCTAAACCAATCAAATCTTACCCTATTATCATAACTTGAAAGAGAACCAGTTTTACCACCCATTATAAGCCTTGATAGTACATTATCTTTATCAACACCTCTAAAAGATTTTCTTGCTGTTCCTGTGATTATTGTTCCGTTCATCATCTGCATCATAGCTTTTGCAGTGTCTGGTTTTACAGCATCGTTAAGGATTTCGCTTTTTCTTTTGTAGAGTAGAACCCCTTTTTCATCTTTTACAGATTCAACAATAGATGGCACTGGAGTTTTGCCAGAATTGAGCATTGTGCTTGCAATCATTGCACCAAAAATTGGAGAAATTGTTGTTGTAGTGTTAAAGCCACATGCCACTTCTGCCCATTGGTAGGTATTGTCATCTGTAATTGTAAAGTTTGCGGGTCTAAAATTAATCTCTGAATCAATTTTTTGATTAAATCCAAAAGAGCTTGCATATTTTTCAAGAATATCTTTTCCAAGAATAATAGAGCCAAGCTTACCAAAAACAGGGTTAATAGATTGTGCAAATGCCTCTGCTAATGTTACTTTATTAAGAAATTTGATATTTATATCTTCTGATAATTGGCGTTTATAAAGAGTGTATTTTCCACCACTAAAATACATTGTTGTAGCTGGGCTATAACCACAAGTTTCAACAGCGGCAGACGCTGTAACCATTTTAAAAAGGCTTGCTGCTGGATACTCCCCTTGAGTGCATGGATTCGTATTTGGCGAATGGCTGTCAAACCCTGCCATTCCAAGAACCTTGCCTGTATGAGGCTCCATAACAACCATCGCAATTATCTCTGGCTTTCCTCGATTTAATAGCATAAGTGAATCTATCTGCTCTAAAAGAAAACTTTGCAGCCTCATATCAAGACTTGTAGTTATAGTTAAAGTTCTATTAGTATTTGGAACAGTTATATTATCGTTAACCGCAAATTTATCTTCTGTTAGATTTAATAGATTATTTTGTTGTAAAATAGATTTTATTTCATTTTTTGATAGAACAAGTGGCTGTTTGGAGGATTTGGTAGAATTTGTTGAAGATGGGCTGTCGAAATTAGGTTTTATTAAGGCGAATTTTTTAACCAAAGATGAAGGATCGTTTTTAAGAAATGCGAATACTTCTGAAGTTCCTTTTATCAAAACAGGAAAAAGCTGTTGCATGGCAAATCCAAGAGCGACTATAATTAAAAAAGATGTGATTATCTTTCTTAAGTGAGTTGACTCTTTACGAGAAGGTTCAGTTGAAGATGTCCCATTTGTAGATAGATTTTTCTTGATAGTTAGCATATTCTGTTCAACTGGTAAAGTATTGGCTCTTGGAACAGCTTTTTTTAGGGTAACCCCTTTATTTGGAGCAGGTTTATTTAACACCTTTAAATTCTGGCGTCCTTTCTGCCTTGACTCTTTTTGAAGATTTTGCTGAAAATTTCTCCATGATGACGTTTTGTTGCTATGATTATACATATACATTGTTGTATCCCCATATAGATTCAAAGAGTTTTATGTAGAAGACGATATTGTTTAATAAGAGTAAAATTAAAGAGTTTTATAACCTTGCTATTATTTTTATGCAATAGATTCATTTTACCTGACTACCTGATTCTACAGAAGATTCAACTCCAGCAAGAAAAAGTTTCTCATTACTACTTGCAGCTAACACCATTCCTTGTGAAGTTTCACCCATTAAAGAGGCTGGCTTTAGATTGGCAACAATAATAACTTGCCTTCCAACAACTTCTTCAGGAGCATAGCTTTTAGCAATTCCAGCGATGATTTGGCGAGGTTCTTGTTCCCCAAGATCAACTTTTAGCTTTAATAGTTTATTTGCTTTCTTCATCTTTTCAGCACTTATAATAGTGCCAACTCTTAAATCAATTTTAGCAAAATCTTCAATTGTGATCTCAGGTTTTATTGTAATAGTATTTTTTTCTATTTCTTTGGATTTATCAACGGCTGAATCTTTAGGCAATTGATTTTTTGTATTTTGTAGTTGAGGTTCTCCTAAATTATGTTGTTTAGCTCTTGACTCTTTTGGTAACTCAATTTTTTCAGTCTCTACTCTTGGAAATAGAGCTGCTGTTTTTTCAATTGTTGTTCCAGCAACATTTTGTCCCCAGTTTAGAATTTCATCAATAGTTCTAAACTCTCTTGTATTGGGTAGATTAAGACCAAGTATTTTTTCCATTTTAACAGATGTCTCTGGCATTACAGGGTAAACTAAACCAGCAATAACTCTTAAACTCTCAAGCAAATTGTAGATTATTGTAGAAAGCTCGTTTCGTCTATTTTCATCTTTTGCTACAACCCAAGGGACAGTTGAGTCAACATATTTATTCAAGGTGCTTATAAAATCCCATATTGCAATAAGAGCTTTATGAAACTCATTGTGATCCATAGCTTTTTTAAAGTTTTCAATTGTCTCTAAAGCATTTTTCTTTAATGAAAGAGATTTCTCTTTCTCCACAACTATATCAGTTGATGGAGTTTCGCCGTTGAAATAGCGATGAGTCATTGCAACAACTCTTGAAAAGAGATTACCCAAATCATTGGCAAGATCAGAGTTGATACGTTGGATAATAGCATCTTCTGTGAAATTAGCATCAAGACCAAACACCATTTCACGCATCAAAAAATAACGGAACTGATCAACACCATAAGCTGAAATCACAGCTACAGGATCAGTAACATTACCAACACTTTTAGACATCTTACTTCCACTTACGTTCCAAAATCCGTGAACATTTAAGTTCTGATAAATCTCAATTCCAGCAGCTTTAAGCATTGTGGGCCAATAGATTCCATGAGGTTTAATAATATCTTTTGCCACAAAATGTTGAGTGCCTGACCAAAATTTTCTAAACAGCCCACCGTCAGGAAATCCAAGTGCTGAAATATAATTTGTTAGAGCATCAAACCAGACGTAGGTTACGTAGTTTTGATCAAACGGCAAAGTGATACCCCAAGTAAGTCTTGATTTTGGTCTTGAGATACAAAGGTCTTCAAGAGGCTCTTTTAAAAAGGAGAGAATTTCATTTTTGTAGCGTTCAGGTCTAATGAAATCAGGATTTTGTTTTATATAATCAATTAACCAATCCTGATATTTGGACATACGAAAGAAGTAGTTTGCCTCTTTTATATTTTTAGGCTCTGTTCCGTGATCAGGACACTTTCCATCAACAAGTTCACGTTCTTGATAAAACCTTTCACAGCCAAAACAGTATATGCCCTCATATTCACTGAAATAAATATCTCCTGATTCGTAGATACGAGTTAAGAGATATTCAACAACTTTAATATGATCTGGATTTGTAGTTCGGATAAAATCGTTATTGCTAATATTTAGCGTTGGTAAAATATTTTTAAAAAGAGAGCTTATCTCTTCTACATACTCTTTTGGTGATTTGTTCTGTTTGGCAGCAGCATCAACTATTTTATCTCCATGTTCATCTGTGCCAGTTAGAAAATAGATCTCTTTTCCACACATTCTGTTGTATCTTGCTGCAACATCGACTGTAATTGTTGTGTAAGCATGTCCTAAATGGGGTTTCGCATTGACATAATATATTGGTGTTGTAAAAAAAACATTGTTCTTGGCATTAAACATATCTCTACTGCTATCCATAAAAAACTCCAAAATTTATACTCGTTATGATCTCTTTTTACATCTACATGGATTTATATCAACTTCAGTTTCAGTTTCATCATCTAAGAGTACTGTTACACTCCCATTTAGAACATTTTGTCTAATAACTCTTCCAGCTCCCTTAGGCGTATTTATTACTTTACCGGGTTTTGGTAAGCCGTTTTTTAATGCGATATATGTATCGTTTTCAAATGTTAGACAGCACATAAGTCTTCCGCATAAACCCGATATTTTCGTAGGATTTAAAGAAAGCCCTTGCTCTTTTGCCATTTTTATTGACACAGGATCAAAGTTGTTTAAAAAAAGAGAGCAGCATATCTCTCTGCCGCATCTGCCAATACCTCCGCATTGTTTGGATTGATTCCTTATTCCCACCTGCCTCATCTCGATGCGGATACGAAACTCCTTTACTAACAGCTTAACAAGTTCTCGAAAATCAACTCTTCCATCAGCAGTATAAAAAAAAGTAAGTTTTGTTGCATCAAATGTACTTTCAACAGAAAAGAGGTTCATTTTAAGATCAAGCTCTTCTATGCACTCAAGGCAAAAGTTATGTGCATTTTGTTCAATTATTCTATTTTCTTCTCTTCTACGGAAATCATCAGGTGTTGCGATACGGAAAATCTGTTTTAGATTTCTTCTGTTTTCAGTATCTTCGTATGGTTCTGGTGGGACAATTACAACACCAAAACCGAGACCTTGTTCAGTTTCAACAACTACGCTGTCCCCAACTTTTAGGACAAATGCACCACTGTCAAAATCATATATCTTTCCAGCAGGTTTAAATCTTACTCCAGCGATCTTCGCCATAATTTAAAATCTACCCTAAGCTCTTTGACGGGATTAAACTTAAAAGAAACTGCTCTAACACTAAACGAGCAGAGGCATTTGTTTGAAGTTTTGACTCTGCATTATGAATTGCATCAAGTGCCGTAAGATGGTAATTTTTAGGTAACCTAACAACAGTATCTAAAATTAAATTAACAAAATCTAAATTAACAATAATCTCTGAATTAATTAGTTGCTCCAGAATTGATTTGTCTAAATTACTATCCAAATGACCTAAAGCGGTTTTTATAAGTGCAATATCTCTTAAACAGAGTTTTAGAAGAGATATAGAATCTTGTAGAAGTTGCGTATCTTTACTCAATTTTTCAGCTAAAACAAGAGCATACAAAAATTTTAAACTGCTACTTTGATTTGGCTTTATAAGCATAAGGATTTGATTAAACAGCCATTGTCGCCTTTTTATCCATTCAATATTGGTGTTTATATTAACAAGCATTGTAGCTTTATCAATATCTCCGTTAGACGACTTTGATGCTATCTTTGCAAATGAAGGGGATATGTTGAAATTTTGAATGAGCCTTTGAGCCACATCATCTTGTGATAGTGGCTTGAATCTTAAATGTCTGCATCTTGAAATTATAGTTGGCAAAAGCTCATGAAGCTCTCTTGCAATCAAAATAAAGAAAGTTCGCTCAGGTGGTTCTTCTAAAATTTTCAAAAGAGCATTTGCCGCCTCTTGGTTCATTGTATGAGCCTCTTCAACCATAACCATTCGCATTTTTGCTTCATGTGGTTTTGATGAAGTTGAACTAAAAAGTTCTCTGATTTGTGAGATTTTTATTACAGATTTTTCAGGTTCTGGTGCAATTGTTATTATATCAGGATGCATTTTAGAGTCAATCTTCATACACGAACGGCAAGTGTTGCATGGCAAAGATTCGGCTAAAAGCATTTTTTTATTATAGCTACCAACTTGAACAACTGAGTCCATAGAATCCGATATAAGAGGGTTATTCAGGCAGTTTATAGCTTTAGCAAATAAGATTGCGGTATTTTTTTTTTTCTCCTGACCGCAGTTGCCTGTAAACAGAAAAGCATTGGGTATCTTGTTGTTAAGAACTATTTTGTTTAACTCTATTAGAGGATTCATAAGCCCTTCATTAAATTTACTGCCACATTCCACTCAAAGTAATAAGGTAGCACTTGCATTGCAAATATAAAAAATATTGAGTTTTTAACTTACCTTAATTTCTTATCAACCATCTCTTTTAGCTCTTTACCACACTTAAAAAATGGCAGTTTTTTAGGTGGTATAGTTACTTTATCACCTGTTTTGGGGTTTCTCCCTGTATAACTTTCATATTCTTTAATGAAAAAGCTGCACAGACCTCTAATTTCAACTCTTTCCCCATTTATAAGGGCATTTGTCAAAGAGTTAAAGAAAATCTCCACAACTTCGGCAGCTTCTGATTTTGTAAGCCCAGATTTATCTTTTAAGGCTGCAATCAATTCAAGTTTGTTCATAAATCCTCATATATGTAATGTTAATTCGGGAGTGTTGGTTTCAGAAAGTTGAGATCAAAAGAGTCTGAAACCAATTAAAAAGAAAACAACTTAAGGCAAACAATGAAAGCAACTCTTTAAAGAAATTTTAACGCTATGTCAAGGGGTTATAAATCAACCTACAGGTTGGAGTTGGAAGTGGGTTTACTTTTATCGTGTAACTTTAAGTTTTTCATAAAAGGTTAGCTATATTTTAAAGATGAGCTAATGATCACTTAGAGTAGAGTTATTCGATTTTTAATTCCATAGAATTTTTTTTATGTGTATTGCAGAAAGTGTTTGACATGCAGTTAGAGTGCCTGTATAAAGCCCAAGTTTTTGAGAGAGATATTGTTTAGTTAGTCGTTTTTCTCTTTCTTGTTTTTTTGTAGTGTAGAGTATTTTGATCTTTGAAAACTGGTTAGTGGTTATTGTTTTTAGGAAGTATTTAAGAATATAATATATATCTTAATTTTTTTTAGATAGTCTTAAGAAGATAGTCTTTAGATGGTCTAAAGATTTTATAGGTATAGATTTTAAGAGAGTTTAGAAGAAACTGTAGAGTTTGATTCTGGCTCAGAATGAACGCTGGCGGCGTGCTTAACACATGCAAGTCGAACGAGAAAGGTGGTGCTTGCACCGCCGAGTAGAGTGGCGCACGGGTGAGT
>JADFZQ010000044.1 GCA_015232455.1 Desulfamplus sp.
GCTTCTGGAATACAAAGTGCGTCCTCAACCATGGGTTTTCAAGGGAAGAGGACGAAGAAGTAAAAAAACACTTGAACGCATCAAAAAATGGGCAACTTTTTAAACCACGGTTGAGTGAGGTGCTACCGTTTTATTTTCTTTAATACTTTTCATAGTTTTATTTTTTAGAAACAAGCATCTTATTGAAATTGAACATAAAATCAGGGCACGTTCATATTATGAACATATTATTATAACAAGAGGTTGGATATCAAAATATGGCGGGGTATATATCGAAAAAACAGGGGCTGTTAAATCTAATCCATATTTAAAAAATCCTGAGATTAAAGCTGTTGATGGTAAAACATATACTTTAAGAAACCCTTCATTGGCTACCATAGAGATTTCAGAGTATGCCAAAACCAATAATCTTTTCTCATATCACATGACAAGTCTAAATCCTGTAAATCCTTCTAATAACCCTGATGAATTTGAAAAAAGAGCTTTGAATCTATTTGAGCAAGGGGACAAAGAGGTCTGGATTAAAGAGAAAAATGATGGGAAGATTTATTTCAGATACATGGCACCTGTCTTTAGAGAGGAATCTTGTTTAGTGTGCCATGAAGAACAACAGCAAAGAGATAAAACAGATAAAGAAAAAAGGTTTATAAGAGGTGGAATCAGCGTTAAATTTGATATTTCCAGAATAGAAAAATCTTTGAAAATTCATGCTCAACTCATATTATTTCTTGGAATATTATCCACATCATTATTTTTAGGAATAATTTATTTGTTTACTGTAAAATTAATGAAAGAGCTTTCAAAATCGCATCAAAAAATTCAACAGATGGCTATTACTGATGAATTAACCAAACTTTACAACAGGCGATATTTTTATTCTAAATTGACCGAAGAGTTTGAAAAAGCAAAACGATATAAGAGAGATATTAGTTGTATAATGATAGATATTGATTTTTTCAAAAAAGTTAATGACAATTATGGGCATCATGTAGGCGATGATGTATTACGAAATATTGCAGATACTATCAAGTCAACTTGCAGAAGCGTAGATACTATTGCAAGATACGGAGGAGAAGAGATAGTTGTTCTTTTACCAGAAACTAATAAAGAAAAGGCTTTTTTGGTAGCTGAAAAAATCAGAAAAGTAGTTGAAAAAATAGAAATTCCTTATGACAAAGGAGATAATATTCAAATTACAATCAGCTCAGGGGTATCAGGTCTCTTGTCAGATGATTTGGAAAAAGTTACTGATTCAAACCAACTTGTAAAAGATGCTGACATTGCTCTTTATCAAGCAAAGACTAACGGTCGGAATAGGGTAGAAATTTATACTGAACAAAGTCTTAGTTTGAGCGTTTAATTTGTTTTGTCGTCTATAGCTATTTTTTTATAACTGCCATGCTCTCTCAGGCACTACGAATAATGAAACTTGTAGAGACTTTCACATAAAACTTAAATTAATAGGGAGATTATTATGAACATGAAAAACTGGAAACTTGGAACTAAGATGGGCTTTGGTTTTGGTCTAATGATTGCTATGGCTTTTTTGATAGGAATTATCGGCACAAACAAAATGAAGGAGATCGCAAAGAATCTGGATAAACTTTACAAACACCCCCACACAGTTATCACCACAATGCTTAGAATTGACGGCAACATGGTTAGAATGAGACTTGGTATGAGATACCTTCGTTTTGCAAAGAACGATTCTGACTTTAGAAAGATTGAACAGCAGTTGGCAGAATATCAAGAAGAGATAATTAAAGAGTTTGATCTTATAAAAGATCGTTTTCTTGGAGATCAGACATCTGTAGATGAAGCTATTAATCTATTTATAGGGTGGAAAACATTTAGAGATGAAGAGATTGCATTTGTAAAAGCCGGCAAGATCAAGGAAGCTGATGAAGTTGCAGAAAATAAGGTTATACCACATGCAAATAAAGTTGACTCTGCCATTAATGGTATAATTGATTTTGCAGAAAAGAAGGCAATCTCTTTTGTAGAAACATCAGAAAAATCAGCTTCAGATGCTATTACACGCAGTTATATGATTCTTGCCATTGCTGTTGTTACTGGTTTTCTACTTGCATTTTTTATAACTAAAGGAATAACCAACCCGATTAAAAAAGCCTTAGACATGGCTGATTCAATGTCTAAGGGAGATTTTACAGTAAAGATTAATAATGACAGAAAAGATGAAGTCGGAGAGCTTGTTGATGCACTTAACCAGATGAGTCAAAGCCTTACTAAAGTTATTCAAAACATAGTAAATGGCGTTAAAACCCTTACTGAATCATCAACTCTTATGACTGACGTCTCTAATGTTATGGCATCAGGAGCAGAAGAGACAGCTTCCCAAGCAAATTCTGTTGCAAGTGCTGTGGAAGAGATGAGTTCCAGCATGAATTCAGTTGCCTCTGCTATGGAAGAGTCAACAACTACAATTGGAATGATCTCTGCTGCTGCTGAACAGATGGCTTCTACAATCAATGAGATTGCCCAAAATTCAAGTCAAGGCAGAAACATTGCCAATGATGCAGTAGTAAAAGCAAAAAATACAACTCAAAGAGTAGAAGAGTTAGGAGCAGCAGCTAAATTGGTTGGTAAAGTTACAGAGACAATCACAGATATTTCCGAGCAGACAAACCTTCTTGCACTTAATGCCACAATAGAGGCTGCAAGAGCGGGTGAGGCTGGAAAAGGCTTTGCAGTTGTAGCAAATGAGATAAAAGACCTTGCAAAACAGACAGCTCAGGCAACACAAGAGATAAAAACAAATATTGAAGGAATGCAGAATTCAACATCAATATCAATTCAGGAGATAAAGGCTATCTCAGTTATTATTAATGATATAAGCGATATTTCAGCAAGTATTGCTGCTGCTGTAGAGGAACAATCTGCTGCTACAAGCGAAATAACCAAAAATGTGAAAGAAGCATCAGAAGGATTACAGGAGGTTAATCAAAATGTGGCTCAAGTTTCAGATGTTTCAAGAGATATTGCAGGCAATGTTGCAGGAGTAAGTCAGGTTGCAGGAGAAATGGCAGAAAACAGCTCTCAGATAAGTTCAAACTCAAAAGAACTTTCAAACCTTGCTCAACAATTGAACAAGATAGTTGCGGGATTTAAGATATAGCATTCTATTCTATTTGTGTATGCTTGTTCTGTTATGATTGAAAGTAAAGATGCACGACCGTGCGTCTTTACTCAATTTGGATGACTTCATGGCGTTATTTTATTCCCACTACTTATTATATTTACACAAATCATTTAGGAGCTATATACCTGAAAAAAATGATATTTTAAATTTAGAGGTGATGATTTGACAAACTCAGGCGATAAATTGCATTGGACAGAAGAAGCAGAATCAGCACTTAAAAAGGTGCCGTTCTTTGTCCGTAAAAAGGCTAAAAATAAAATCGAGCAATATGTTCTGGACAGATTAAAAATAGGAAAAGCATCAAGAATACCTGATGGTGTTGATGGTGCTGTTGTAACTATTGAAGATGTGAAAGCTGCAAAAGAGCAATTTTTATCAAACATGGCAAAAGATATTAGAGGTTTTCAGGCAGACAGGTGTTTTGCTGCATCAGGTTGTCCGAATGTTGCCAACTCTTCTGGCTCTTTTCTTGAGAGGGCTGAAAAACTCCTTGAACAAGAAGATATTCTTTCTTTTCTTAAGCAGCACGTAGAAGGCGATTTAAAATACCACCATGAATTCAGATTAAGCTGTGCAGATTGTCCTAATTGCTGTTCACAACCACAAATAAAGGATTTTGGAGTTATCGGAGCTGTTTTGCCAGCGATTTCAGATGAACCATGTTCACAATGTCAAGCGTGTGTAAAAGCCTGTCCTGACCGTTGCATAACCATGCCTGATAATTCTACATCCACAGATGCACATTGTAAAATACCAACTATTGATTTCTCATCATGTATGATGTGTGGAAAATGTATAGAGGCTTGTCCAACTGGAACTATCTGCGAAAGTAAGCGTGGATTTAGAGTGCAGTTAGCTGGGCGTCTTGGAAGACATCCAAGGCTTGCATTTGAGATTGATAGGATTCTCTCAGAAGATGAAGCAATAGAGGTTCTTAGAAATGTTCTTAAATTTTATAAAACAAATTCTCAAAAAGGTGAGAGATTTGCAAAAATTTTCCATGAGTCTGATATGCTGGAGATTATCCAACAAAAAACAATCATTAATGATAGATGTTTATCAATGAATGCCAAATAATTTTTAAACTAATCTTTTTATCATTTGAGTTCCCTGACTTTGATAAGGCAATAATTAGTATAGTTATTTGATTATATTTACTTTCTTTAAAGATACTATAATTATTTTTATTAGAATTTTAAAACCACGTCTTCTGGGCGTGGATAGGTCGATTCAAGCGATTTTTTTACTTATATAACGTTTTTTCCATTGACTTATTTATTAAATTCCATTAACTTATTTATTAAATTGTAAGTTATATATAAAAATATGTTTTGTTTATTGTGATGATATTTAACCATTGTTTAGTTGAATACTCTTTAATGAAATTATTAATCTATGAAAGACAGGAGTGTCTATGACTGTAGGTGTTGCAAAAAAAAATTTTTATAATTCTTTACGTTTTAAATTGATTTCTGGGGGGATTATAACCGTATTAATACCCCTTGTGTTTACTGGTTTTATTTCTATGAGTAAAACCAGTAAAGCTCTCACGACTTTATCAGAAATGCAGGTACAAGATGTTGCAAAAGACCTTGCAATAATGACCAAAAATATTATTGAATCTGAATTTGTAAAGGTTAAGATTCTTGCTGAAAAAAAATTGGTAGTTGATGCTGTAACCTCACAAAATAGAGGAGAGAATCCAGACCTGTCCAATATTAATGACAATTTACAAAAAACAGTTCAAAGCATGGGGACAAACTATGAAGGAATTTTTGTAACCGATTCTAAAGGAAATATTTTTGCTGGAAGTATAGAGGGCGGAAAAAAAGAAGGTAAACACTACTCAGGAATCAATATTGCAGAAAGAGATTATTTCAAAAAAACAATATCTTCTGGAGAGGCTTCAATAGGGGCTGCTATCAGGTCAAGAGCCACAAATGACGTTATTTCTATTGTATGCACCCCTGTCAGGTCATCAACAAATACAATTGAAGGGACATTTTGTATTATAATACGTATTTCCTATTTTTCCCATCTTATCTCCAACAGAAAAGTAGGAACAACAGGATATGGTTATATGGTCAATAAAGAAGGACTGGTAATCGCTCATCCTGTTGAAAAACATATTCTGAATTTGAACGCAAATGCTCTAAAAGGAATGGAACTATTTGCCCAAAAACTTATCTCGGGAGAGAGTGGTTTTTCAGATTATGTATTTCAGGGGATTCACAAAATAGCAGGTTACGCCCCTGTAGGAGTAAACGACTGGTATATTGCAACTACCCAGAATGCAGAAGAGTTCATATCTCCGGTAAATTCAATACGCAACCTATCTATATTAATTGGTTTAGCTGCTGTTGTTATAACAATCATAATCTTTTTTTTCATGGCAGATGCTATGCTCAAGCCAATTAATCATGCTGTTGAAGGGCTAAAAGGTATTGCCACAGGAGAGGGTGATTTGACTATGCGTCTTAATGTAACCAGCAGCGATGAAATAGGTGAGCTTGCAGCGTGGTTTAATATTTTCATGGAAAAACTACAAAATATAATTAGGCAGATTGCCGTAAATTCAAAACAAGTTGGTAACTCTTCAACAGAACTCTCTTCAATTTCGTTTAAACTCTCTTCAGGTGCTGAAGAGACAGCAAAAAGAGCCAATAATGTAGCTGTGGCTGCCGAAGAGATGAGCACCAATATAAACAATGTGGCTGCGGCAATGGAGCAATCTTCAACAAATACAAACATGGTTGCTTCAGCTTCTGAAGAGATGACTTCCACCATTAATGAGATAGCTCAGAATGCAGAAAAAGCAAGAAGTGTATCCCATGATGCTGTAGAAAAATCAAAAAATGCGTTTAACAGAATGTCAGAACTTGGCAAAGCAGCTCAGTCTATCGGAAAAGTAACCGAAACAATAAAGGAAATCTCTGATCAGACCAAACTTCTTTCATTAAATGCAACCATTGAGGCAGCAAGAGCAGGTGAGGCAGGCAAAGGTTTTGCAGTTGTAGCAAATGAGATTAAGGAACTCTCCAACCAGACAGCACTGGCAACCCTTGATATTAAAAATCAAATAGATAGTGTGCAAAATATGACAGAGTTGAACGTTAAAGAGATTGACCAGATAGCAAATGTTATAAATGGAGTTAATGAGATTGTATCTTCCATTGCTGCTGCTGTTGAGGAGCAATCTTCTGCTACAAGCGAAATCAGTAACAATATCACTCAGGTCTCACATGGGATAAATGACGTTAATGAAAACATAAGCCAAAGCTCTTCTGTTGCTCAGGAAATTGCAAGGGAGATAGTTCAGGTTAATGGTGCTGCAAGAGAAATTTCAAATAACAGCATTCAGGTTAAATCAAGTGCAACAGACCTCAATGCAATGGCAAAAGAGTTAAATGCAATTGTGAGTAAATTTAAAGTGTGAGTTTAAAATGAAGCTCCCCACCTCAAGGGGCGAGGAGCTTCGCAACCAATGTTTGTAAGAACATCAAGTTCAAGGCTGCAAACTTGCTCTACTTCCAATTTCTCGCAGAGGTTTCGACTCTTTTCTAAAAGAGATACTTTGTCTGCTTTTGATTATACGAATTTTATCTGGCAGATGAATTGTCTTTCCACCTGTTTTTGAATATATAAGTTTTAGTATATCTTCAATATGGATAAATGTTATACGTCTTAAATCCCCTTTTACCTTCTCAATAGCACTTCTTATGAGACGTTTTGCAAGTGCACGGTGCATATCTTCAAAAATTTTTGGGTCAACTACTATTTCATTATCTACAACTTGATATTTTATATCTATTTGAGAATTTTGATTATTCTCGTAAGTTTCAGGAGACTCTTGCTCTTTATAAATTATTGCTTTTTGTAGGATTTGTTCAGTCATCTCTTCCATAAAACTATTTTCATCCATAATTACTTTGCTTAATCTATTTAGAGAGTCTGTAATAGAGGGGTTATAGCTATCTTTTAATTTGGGGATAAGAGAGTGTCTTACTCTATTTCTGAGATAGAATGTGTCATCATTTGAACTATCAATCATATATGATTGTTGTTTTACATTAAGATAATTAAGGATTTGCTCTCTTGGAACCTCAATAAGAGGGCGAATAATTTTAATATTATTTTTAGCAATATTTTTACTACTTACGTGGTCATCTTCTTGCATATATCTAATAGGTGGAATTCCAGATAACCCTTTTGTTCCGCTTCCTCTCAATATATTCATAAGAACAAGTTCTGCATTATCGTCATAGTTATGCCCAAGTGCTATTTTATTATAATTCTCTTTTTGTGAGATATCTTTGTAAAATGAATATCTTATCTCTCGTGCAGCCTCTTCAAATGACAAGTTATTCTCTTTTGCAAAATAAGGCACATCTACTTTAAGATTATGAAATGGCAAGTTATACTTTTTTGCAAGTTCTTTTACAAACTCTTCATCTCTATCTGACTCTTCACCCCTTAGACAATGGTTTATATGTGCTAAACCTATATTTTTATATTTATTAAAATTGTTGTCTATATCAACGAGAAACAAAAGAAGTGCAACAGAGTCTGGTCCACCTGAAACACCAACAAGAAGAGAATCTCCAGAAGAGATCATATCATAATGCTCTACGGTTTTTTGTGCTATATTCACAAGTAAGTGGCTATTTTTTTTATAAAAATTATTAAGCAGTTCTTTATTAGCAGCCAATTTAGACCTTTAAGTATTTGTTTTAATTTGTTTGACATTAATATTTTTCATATCTAAATAATATAAATATGCAAATGGAAAAACTGTAATTGTCAATTGCCATTATCAAATACACTTAATTAAAACAACGCTTAAGGAGGTAAAATGAGAAAAATTTTCTGTCAGAACGCAAAATGTATATTGATAATTATGATCATTATTAGCCAGTGTTTGTATCATGGGACAGCGATTTCAGAACAAAGAGATGTGCTTGTAAGTTTAAAAAGTGTAGATTCAGAAAGTTGTATTACAATTTATGACAATCTAAATATTAATATGTGTGTGGTCTATAACGGAGTGAGATATGGTTTTATACTTAAATATATACCTCAATCTTCCGAAGCTCTCTGGAAAATGGATAAAGCCACATTTCGTCAGATAGATACAGATAATATTTATTGTATATCTATTGATAAGAGTTTATCTCTTGAAATACCATGTCTAATTTATGGATCAGATAGATATAAAGTTAAAATGAACTACTATTCAAATCCAAACGATATTAATGAATTATACTGGAAATTAGCTGATATTACATTACTAACCTCCAATGAAACCTCTTATGATTTTACAATAACTTTAGGAGATAAAAATAAGAAAACAATAAAACCACTTAACGGAATAAATGCTGGTCCTATCCACGTAGGGGAAGATGACAATGTTGATTTAATAGACCAATATAAAGAGCTTGGGATTAAATATGTAAGAACCCATGACTTCTATGGTCCATTTGACATGTCGCAAATTTATAAAGATAGAACCAAAGACCCTTTAAATTCTGGCTCATACAACTTTGAAGATACTGATAAATATTATGAAGGTATAATAAGTGCTGATGCAACTACCTATTTTAGGCTTGGCGATAGCTACAATAATTCAGTTCCTCCTGAAACATCAGAACGTAGTAATTGGGTTGAAGCTTCAATGAATGTAATTGCCCATTATTACGAAGGAAAATGGAGTGGTTATAATGGAAACTTTGAATATGTAGAGATATGGAATGAACCAGATAACAGCCAGTTTTGGCCCAACAAAACACTTATTGATTTTTTTGTCTTATTTGATGCTACAGCAAAAAAAATAAGAGAGAGATTTCCTAAAATAAAGATAGGCGGACCGGGGTTTACTCAAAATGTAAACCTAAATAGTGATAAAAAGCAGATTTTAAGAGATTTTTTAAGCTACATAAAATCAAAAAACACTCCAATAGATTTTATTTCATTTCATCAATATGTAAATGAGCCGTCAGAAATTACAACAGCAGTAAATAGTATGAAAGATATTCTTAAAGAAAAAGGTTTTGAAGGTTTACCTATGCACCTAACTGAATGGAATACAGATGCTGAAAGACAAGAGCAATCAGCAGGTGAGAAAGTAGATTTAAGAATAAAGTCAAAAGGGGCAGCAATTAACACTGGAACATGGATTGAAATGCAAAATAGTGGAATAGATATGGCATTTTTCTTTAGAGGCGACGACACAAATATAGATAACCCTACATTTTACGGATTATATAAAGCAGACGGAGAACCTAAAAAAAGTGCTTTTGCTTTTAAATTTTTCAATGATATGTCTAAGTATGAAGATAGGTTGTCAGCATCAACAACAATACCAGAGGGTTCAAGCGGCGGGATAAGCAGCAGTGAACTAAGCAGCCAAATATATGTGATTGCGGGAGAAAAATCAGAAGATGGGACAGAGGCTGTGTTAATATCAAACCTCTCTGATAAGCCATATAAATATAACTTAAAGAAGGTTGGTGCTGGAGATACCAGCGAAAACATTGAAAGCTCAGATATTATTTCAGCTTATGGTATAAGTGATGAACAAAGCGATATTTACAATATAGGCAGTGGCAACTATTTTGAGTTACCTGCTTATGGAGTACAGATGATCTCTATCAAAAAATAATCTGGTTTCTTTTTATGATAGTAGATTTAACCAAAAGGTAAAACTTACAGCAGCAAGCATTGTACAGGCAGACAGTGCAGCAACTGCAAAATCTGTGTCTCCGTCCATCTCCTGTGCCATAACATAGACCATTGTTGCGGTTGGAGATGCAAGCAACATTAGGGCTGGCAGATAATCAGATGCTGGAATAGAAAAAAAATTAAAAAATAAAACTCCGATTCCCGGCATTAAAAGCAATTTAAGCACACTTATCTCAATTATCTCTAAAAGATAGGAGTGAATAACCTTAAACGAAATTGTCGCCCCTATTAGAAGTAAGGCAAGTGGAAGAGCCATACCACTTAAGATAGAGAGCGTTCTATCAACAATAATTGGCAAAGTTATCTCAGAAAGAGAGAAGATCATGCCGCATATTGCTGATATAATTATAGGATGTCTCACAATTGCTTTAACATTTGCTTTTAATAAATCTACTTTCTTTAAAGAGCCATTAGTTCCGTTAATAAAGTTAGGCTGTAAAATAGCAACTGCCATCATATTTTGGAGTATCATAATAAATCCTGCAAAGATGCTTGCATTTGCAAAACCTGAATCACCAAGATAGTAGAATACAACAGCAAGACCAATATATCCAAAATTTCCATGAAAGGCACTTTGAATAAAAGTGCCTTTTGATTTTTTCTCCATTTTTGAGAACAATGTCAACACCCACGCACTTATTGCTGTTAAAACAAGAGAAGCAAATGTTATAAGCAAAATTGTTATATTAAACTCTTCGTGAAAAGATGCTTTAGCAACCGCACTGAAAATCATAGCTGGAATAGCAATGTAATATACAATTTTATTTGCTGGTGCAAGAAAGATATCTGGCATAAAATCTCTTCTTCTTATGAACCACCCTAAAGAGATTATAAGAAAAATTGGTATAATTGTTGAGACAATCTGCATTGATTGCAAGACCTATTATATATGTGGTTTATCTGAAAATATCTATCCAAGAATCTATTAAATAATTTAAAAATAATAGGCGATTGAATTACTTGAAAAACTGATATGTTGCAATGTTTTTTATTGCAAAACAATCTTGTATTGAATAATCTCAAGATACTTAAAGAAATTCATAGCTAAGTTTCCACTTATATTAAAAGCTTAGGATAAATTAAGATTTTTTATGACTTTGCTGAATATAACCAAATCAATCAGATTCAACATCAATAACCACAAAATAAGAGAGGAGAAGTAGCATGGCTCTATGGGATAAGGCAAAAGCTGAATTCATTGACATCATTGAATGGACTGATGACTCTTCTAATACAATGGTTTATCGTTTCCCAAGATATGACAATGAAATAAAATATGGTGCAAAGCTAATTGTTCGCCAATCACAGGCTGCTGTATTTGTTAATAAAGGGCAGATTGCTGATATTTTTCCATCTGGTCTATACTCTCTTGATACTGACAACCTTCCTATTCTCTCAACTCTTGCTGGATGGAAATATGGATTTCATAGCCCATTTAAGGCAGAGATCTATTTTGTTAATCTTAAAAATTTTACAAACCTTAAATGGGGGACAAAAAATCCTCTAATTTTACGTGATCCAGATTTTGGACCTGTAAGACTTAGAGCTTTTGGCACATACGTTGTGAAAATCTCTGATCCTTCAAAATTTATCAGAGAAATTGTTGGCACAGATGGATATTTTACCCTTGAAAAAGTTACTGATCAGCTCAGAAACCTTATCATCACCCGTTTTTCTGATCTTCTTGGAGATAAAAATATCCCTGTAACTGATCTTGCTTCAAGATATGATGAACTATCAACCGTTCTTACAAAGATCATTTCCCCTGAATTTTTAGAGTATGGATTAGATATTACAAAACTTCTTGTTGAAAATATCTCTCTTCCAACTGAAGTTGAAGAGGCTATGGATAAGAGAAGCAGTATGGGAGTTGTTGGTAATTTAGATGATTACTTTAAATTCCAAAGTGCTAATGCAATGGAGATGGCTGCTAAAAACCCTGGTGGAGATGCTGCGGCTGGTGTTGGAATGGGTATGGGCTTTGCTATGGCAAATCAGATGGTAAACTCATCTATAAAGTCAACACCACCACCACTTCCTAAAATAGAAGAAGTGGTAGAATATTATATTGCTGAGAAGGGAAAGAAGATAGGTCCACTTGGGCTTAACGCCATTATTGGCAACATTAGAGAAGAGAAGATTAAACCTGATACTCTAATATGGCGGCAAGGGCTTGAAGTGTGGCAAAAAGCAGAGACTCTTGAAGAGCTATCAGCCATCTTTAAGAGTGTACCACCACCATTACCTCAAAATTAATAGAATCTTGTAGTACTATTTTATGGATAAACTTGTTGGTTGAATCTTCTATTCCTAACAATTTGATTTTTAAGGGTTTAAAAAGAGGTTTTTATGGCAAAATGTATTAACTGCGCGGCTCCTCTGCCATCAAATTCAATAGAGTGTGAATATTGCGGAAGCAAAAATGATACAGACCTTAGAGGTATCCACGATTTTACAACTGAAGAGCCTCAAACTAACCGTATATGCCCTAATTGCAATATAAGTCTTAAAACAATTGATCTTAAAATAGATGGAAAATTTTTGATTGAACGTTGCGAGGAGTGTTTTGGGCTTTTCTTTGATCCCGGAGAACTTGAAGCTATTATTGATGCGTCAGTTAAGAATGTTTACACAATCAATTTAAAAAAATTAGATAACATAAATCTTTCAATGACACCAAAAAACCATAATGTCGTTTATATTAAATGCCCTGTCTGCTCTAATTTTATGAACAGAGTAAGTTTTGGGACTAGAAGCGGTGTAGTTGTAGATAGGTGTAAAGAGCATGGTATCTGGCTCAATGCAGGAGAATTGCGTCATCTATTTGAGTGGAAAAAAGCAGGTGGACAGCTTCTACATGAACAGAGGGAGAGAGAAAAAAATCAGAGAAAAGAGCGGGAACAGGAGAGAAAAGAGGATATTTAGATACAAACGATCTCTCTTACTACTCGATTTCTGATTCACACTCAAGCCCCCGAAAACATGATATTGATATACTTGATCTATTAAAAAGTGTTGTATTTTGGTTAAATTAGTTGCAATAATTATGGAGTGTTTTTTATTTTTGTTAATTCTTCTGCAATCATCTCCGCCTGTTTCAATACAGTATCCGTTGCCAACATTTGCATGTCGGGCGGATAACCGTATTTTCTTAATAGTCTTTTTACTGCAACTTTTAGTTTTGCTTTTACGCTTTCTTTAATAGTCCAATCAATTGAAGCGTTTTGTTTAATGGTTTCAGTCAAAACAACGGCTAATTCACGCAGTTTGTCTTTTTGCATGAGTTCTCTTGCGCTGTCGTTGTTTGCAACGGCTGTATAAAAAGCATATTCAAAATCTGATAATCCCATTGCTTTGGCTTCACTGTCCATTTCAACAATGTCTTTGCTTAGGTTTATCAGTTCTTCGATTACTTCGGCTGCTGTAAGGATTTTATTGTGATATTTCTTAATGGCGTTCTCCAACATTTCCATTAAGGACTTGCTTTTAACAAGGTTCTTTTTAGCCCTTGATTTTATCTCATCGTTAAGTAATTTTTTCAATACTTCGAGAGCAACATTTTTGTGTTCCATTCCTTTCAGTTCTAAAAGGAATTCTTCTGAAAGTATTGAAATATCAGGTTTCTTTAATCCCGCGGCATCGAAAACATCTATTACTTTTTCGGTTACTAATGCTTTATCAATTACCTGACGGATGGTTGTTTCAATTTCTTCATCGGTTTTGCCCGAGCCTGTAATGTCAAATTTTGCTAAACGTGCTTTTACTGCCTGAAAAAATGAAATTTCATCTTTGGCATCCATTGCCTGGTCGTGTGGTATAGCTATTGCAAAGGCTTTTGACAATGCCGAAACTTCATTTATGTATCGTTTTTTACCATCTTCCAAACCTAAAATGTGTTCTTCGGCCGCTAAAATCATTGAAAGCTTTTTGGATGTTTCAGCTTCAAAATAATCTTCGTAGTTGAATCCATGATACATATTTGAAACTACTTCCAATTTCTCCAACATCAACCGAACGGCCTGTTCTTGTAAAATAGTTGGGTCGCCTTTTCCTCCTGCATCAGAATAAAACGAAAGTGCCTTTTTCAAATCAGATGCAATGCCTAAATAATCAACAATTAAACCGCCCGGCTTGTCTTTGTAAACACGGTTTACCCTTGCAATGGCTTGCATCAGGTTATGCCCTTTCATAGGTTTATCTATGTAAAGAGTGTGCATACTTGGTGCATCAAAACCCGTAAGCCACATATCCCGAACGATAACGAGTTTTAATTCATCATCGGGATTTTTCATGCGTTCAGCTAAAGTACGGCGTTGTTCTTTGGTTGTATGATGTTTTGAAATCTTTGGACCATCAGATGATGAAGAAGTCATTACTACTTTTATAATGCCTTTGTTCAGTTCATCGGAATGCCATTCAGGTTTTAGTTTTATTATGGCTTCGTATAAATCTGCCGCAATACGGCGGCTCATGGCAACAATCATCCCTTTGCCTTCAAAAACAGCTTGCCGTTGCCCGAAATGTTCAATAATATCTTTTGCAATCTGATTAATTCGGTTTTCGCTACCTACCAATGCCTCTAATTGTGTCCACTTGGCTTTTGCTTTCTGAGTATCTGTTAAATCTTCCTGGTCGAGTTCATCGTCCAAGTCGTCAACTAACTTTTTGCCTTCTTCGCTCAAATTTACTTTTGCCAAACGGCTTTCATAATAAATGCGGACAGTTGCCCCATCTTCAACGGCTTGAGCAATGTCGTAAATATCCACATAATTTCCGAAAACAGCAGGGGTATTTACATCGGTATTTTCAATGGGTGTGCCTGTAAAACCAAGGTATGTTGCATTCGGCAAAGCATCACGCATATATTTTGCAAAACCATAAACTATTTTTTTACCAATAACATCGCCTTTTTCATTTTTATCGTCAATGGTTTTGGCTTTAAATCCATATTGTGTGCGGTGTGCTTCATCGGCAATTACAACAATATTTTCACGATTGGAAAGCAATTCGTAAACATTCCCATTATCAGGTTGGAATTTTTGAATGGTTGTAAAAACCACACCACCCGAACCTACTTTTAAAAGCTCTTTCAGTTGGTTTCTATCTTCGGCTTGTACTGGCTCTTGCCGTAATAGCTGTTTCGATGCTGCGAATGTGTCAAAGAGTTGGTCATCCAAATCGTTACGGTCGGTAATTACCACAATGGTTGGGTTATCCATAGCTAACACGATTTTACCCGTATAAAAAACCATTGAAAGCGATTTACCGCTACCTTGTGTGTGCCAAACTACACCACCTTTTCGGTCGCCAATAGGTTGTTTTTTTACTCCCGGCACGCCGTAACTTTCGGGTGATTCCATTACCATACTCAACGGCGTTTCATTTTCAACCGAAAAGCCCGATGCCCGAAGAGTAGATTCTACAGCACGGTTTACCGCGTAGTATTGATGATAAGCTGCAAGTTTTTTAACGGTGGTAATTGTTATAATTCCCGTTTCGGTATCTTCTCGTTTAGATTTTTCAAATACAATAAAATGGCGGATTAAATCAATCAGGGTTTCTTTATTGAGCATTCCCAGAATAAGGGTTTCTAACTGACTGACCAAATGTGATGCTTCTGCTTTACCATCGGCTGACTTCCATGCCATAAAACGGCTGAACCCAGCAGAAATAGAACCTGCTTTGGCTTCTAAACCATCGGAAATTACTACAAACCCATTGTAAGTGAAAAGTGTTGGAATTATGGTTTTGTATGTTTCAATTTGCTTGAAAGCCGAATGTATGGTAGCGTTTTCGTCTGCTGCATTTTTTAATTCAATTACTACCAACGGAATACCATTGACAAACAAAATAACATCGGGACGTTTGTTATTGTTGTTTTCCACAACAGTAAACTGATTGGCAACTACAAAATCGTTGTTGAATGGATTCTTAAAGTCAATCAGCCAAACACGGTCGCCACGGTCATCGCCATCGACCCTTTTCGAAACAGGAATGCCCTCGGTTAACAGCCTGTGAAAAGCTTCGTTGTTTGCCAATAGTTCAGGTGAGGCAATACGCTGAATTTCCTTAATCGCTTCGGCTTGTGCATCGGCAGGCATGAATTTGTTAATGCGTTTTACGGCATTTTGTAAACGTTCAACTAACAACACCTGCTCGTAGGTTTCCCTTTCAGGTGTTTCACCATCGGGGGCAATGTTAGGGGCATAAATGTATTCGTAACCGAGTTTGTCCAACAACTCAATTGCAAATGCTTCAATGCTATGTTCTGTAATTCGGGTCATTCTTCAATATTTTCAGTTGCCATAAAGGCTTTATATTCGTTTATATATGCCTGTTTATCCACGTTGAAAAAAATTTCACTTGCAGGATAGGAATAATTGCCCATTTCAAACTCGCCAAACGAATCATCCCAAAAATCGTTGAATTCCTCTGCTTCGTAATAATCTATGGTTTCTTCGGCTATTTCTGTAATAATTCTTGGATTTTCATTTTCGAAATTGCGTATTAAAAAGCAACTTACAATTTCAACAGTATCAATCAGAAATTCCCTTGTAAGTATGTTTACCCTGTCATTTCTTTCTCTGATTTCTTCGAGCGATTTACCATGCGATGTTAAACCAATTTCGTTGCGGAGTTCGCCAACTTGTTGACCGATTGTTGCCAATGCCGAGGAAATTTGGTTTACCAAATTGCTATTGGAATAACCCAATGCAGAAAAAGCATTTTTAAGCACCCCGTTAATACTCGAAGTAGCAACCAATTCAACTCCCTTTGAAGTGCAAATTTCTTTACCAATAGTTTCTAATAGTGCTTTTGCATTTTCTAAGGAATGGCTAAAGTCCAGTTCAATATGTGTTTCGATTCTGCCAATGTAAACCGACAAATCGCTCCACCTACCATATTGTTCGATGACTTTTTTAAGCTTTTTCATTATTCAGTTATAGTTACTTCCCCACTCATCAACTTCGGCAACAAAGTATCACGCAAAGCAGTGAGTGTGCGGATTTGGGTTTGGTTTATAGTTTTCTTTTTCCAATAATTAGATACAATTAATGTGAAGTCATTAACCAATTCTTTAGGTGGCAACTTAAATTGGGGTCTTTTTAAACCATCAATTGCAAGCATGTTAACAGTAGAACCATTTGTTGCGGCAATGATTTGTTCTCTTACCGAAGGCACCATCAATAAATAATAGATAAACTCATTGGAGAGATAAGATTTATTTAATGGAACGAGTTTGTAAATGTGCTGACTAAATAATCCTTTCTGACCAAAAGTTTTTGGAACAATTGCAGGAAATCCAATCAGTCGAAAATCGTGTCCTTGCTCAGTATTAGTTACTATAATGTTTCCAGGTTGAATAAGGTGCCTGTCTTTGTATTCACCAGTATAATATTTTATCCCTTCGTATTTGTATCCACCACCCTCATAAACTGAATTTAAATTGTGCATCGGTAAGCCTATCCCATTTTCAGCTAGTCCACTTCCTTTATAACTTAATCCTCGAAATGCTTCAGTATGTTCATCTAACGTAGTATCCTCCCAATCCTCCTTAGCTTCCTCAACAAACCACTGCCTAAAAAGCGTTTCCGCCATTTTTTCGAGGGTAGCGTTTTGGGGTAGCACCTCACTCAACCGTGGTTTAAAAAGTTGCCCATTTTTTGATGCGTTCAAGTGTTTTTTTACTTCTTCGTCCTCTTCCCTTGAAAACCCATGGTTGAGGACGCACTTTGTATTCCAGAAG
>JADFZQ010000045.1 GCA_015232455.1 Desulfamplus sp.
AGCAGATCAAGAAAACAACTTTGGAAAAAAGGGGAAACTTCTGGAAATATTCAGGTCATTAAAGAGATAAGGCTTGATTGCGATGAAGATACGATTTTAATTAAAGTAGAACAGATTGGCAATGCTGAAGAAAAGCGTATTGAAGAAGAGAAACGGTTAGCAGAAGAGGCAAGAATTGCTGAAGAGAAACGCATTGCAGAAGAGAAACGGTTAGCAGAAGAGGCAAGAATTGCTGAAGAGAAACGCATTGCAGAAGAGAAACGGTTAGCAGAAGAGGCAAGAGTTGCTGAAGAGAAACGCATTGCAGAAGAGAAACGGTTAGCAGAAGAGGCAAGAATTGCTGAAGAGAAACGCATTGCAGAAGAGAAACGGTTAGCTGAAGAGGCAAGAATTGCTGAAGAGAAACGCATTGCAGAAGAGAAACGGTTAGCAGAAGAGCGAGCTAAAGAGATTAACAATAAAATAAGAGCAATCGCTGCAAAAGAGGCTTCTGAATCTATAAAAGCCGAACTCAAAGACTTAAAAAATAGGCAAAATATAAGTAATAATTGCCGTTGCGATGACTATAATAATAAAATTCCATCTCCAATAAAAGCCGCTATAATATGCTTTATTATCTTTGCAGCCATTATTATCAAATCAAGTTTTGATAATAATAAAAAGTACTATCTATGCGATACAAGACAAGGTTTGGAAATCTGGCATGGAGATTTTACCCCAACTAGCAGAAGCAAACTTGCCTTTCTTGAGGGTCTCGATATTTCTGATGCTATTAAACCTTCATACAATCAAGAGGAGATATTCCCAATACCTTTTAATTACTATCTTGATAAAGCAGATGCTTTTATAAAGGAAGGTTCTCCATTTAACTTTAATATGATTAACCTTTATATTAACAAGGCATCTGAATTTATATCAAAACCCGCTGATAAAGATATAATTTCTCAATATATTCAAAATGTTAAAGCTGCTCAAGGAATCATAAAAGACGCAACTATCGTAATTCCTTCCAGAACACTTGATAATGAAGAGGAAATACCAATAGAAGAGCAAAAATCTGATCTGTTAGATCACTCTGAGCTGCTTAACAATTTAGATTCCAAAAAAGATGAAGTTATTAAAGATGATGGGATTGATGAGGTCGAAAAAGTCAAAAATATGAAAGAAGACGCCCCTAAAGAAACTGAAAAAAAATAACATTAGATCAATCCATATTTTGTGTAAATTTAAAATATGGATTGATCTAATATTTCCACAAATCATTTAGGAGAGCTATATATCTTTAAAAGATGGATATATGCCACATTATGACAAGTAAGATTCTAAGTGGAGTGTTAAGCAAAAAGCTGGTAGTAGCCCTTATAATGGGCTTTTCGTGCGGAGTTCCCCTTCTTCTTACTATCTCTGTTCTTCAAGCGTGGATGAAACAAGAGGGCATTGATCTTGGGACAATCGGTATATTCTCTTTAGTTGGTCTTCCATACACTCTAAAATTTATCTGGTCTCCAATCTTTGACCGCTTCACCCTTCCTTTTTTTGGCAGACGAAAAGGGTGGCTTCTTACTTCTCAGATATTGCTAATTATCTCGGTCGCCCTTCTTGGTTTTACAAATCCTGCCAAAGCACCTTTTATCGTTGCCTTAGCCGCATTTTTAGTTACTTTTTTTAGTGCATCTCAAGATATTGTTGTTGATGCTTATCGGCGTGAAGATTTAAGAGACGAAGAGCTTGGACTTGGCTCTTCTATGTATATTTATGGCTATCGTGCTGGAATGCTCCTTGCTTCAGGTGGTGGGCTTATTCTCTCTGACTATATCCCTTTTTCAATGGTCTATCTTATTATGGCAGCATCACTTATACCAGCAGTGATTACTGCCTTTCTTGCACCTGAGCCTGTTGCCGTAAAAGGACAACCAAAGACAATTAAAGAGGCTGTGGTTGAGCCGTTAAAAGAGTATTTTTCAAGAGATGGGGCTATTTTGATTCTTCTTTTTATTCTCTTTTACAAGATCGGCGATACTATGGCATCTGCCATGACTACCCCTTTTTATCTGGATATTGGATTTACAAAAACCGAAATTGGTGCGGTTGTAAAGGTATTTGGATTTTGGGCAACTTTGATAGGATCGTTTGTAGGTGGGGTTATGATGCTTAAACTTGGCATCAACAAGAGTCTTTGGATGTTTGGTATTCTTCAAGCTCTTTCAACAGCCTGTTTTTCATGGCTTGCATTTGTTGGTCATAATGTTTCGCTGCTTTCTGGTGTTATTGCGTTTGAAAATATCTCAAGCGGTATGGGAACGGCAGCTTATGTTGCATTTATGGCTTCTATGACAGACCGCCGTTTTACCGCAACTCAATATGCACTTCTATCAAGCCTTATGGGCATTCCTCGTGTTATTGCCTCTGCCCCAACTGGTTTTATAGCAGAATATACAGGGTGGACATCTTTTTTCATTTTTTGCACATTTATTGCAATTCCCGGCATTATATTTCCATTTTATATAAAAAAGGGTAGTTATGAATTTAAATGATGATAATTTTTTGCTGTCTGAATCAAGATGATCAGAATTAACGGATATTAAGGATAGGTTATCATGCTTTATCCTTTTATCTTGGGTATCCTGATTCAGGTTGTGGAATCTCTAAACAAGATCATATTTTTTCAGGGCTAACTAAAAAGAGCAAAATAAAATATTTAACTATTATAACTTAAAAACTTTATATCTACTTTTTCAGGCAGCAGAGAATTTTCATAAAGAGATAGGAAAAAATATTCCAACCCTTTAATCTTTAATTCATCTAAGTTGCAATGCAACAACTCAAAATATCGGCTAACATAGCTATTGTCTAACCCAAGCCTTTTTGCCCCTGATTCAATAACCTTATCAATGTGAATATAGCCTTGATTGCGTGATTCATAGAATAGTTCAAGAGCATCTTTAACATCATTATAACGTGAAATTGCACACTCTCTTCTCACCACCCAAAGAGCAAATACAAAAGGCAGTCCAGTAGTCTCATACCAGAGTTTCCCAAGATCAATACGATATTTAAATTTTTTCTCCCAAGGCTGAGTCATAGCAGCATCGCCAATAATCATGGCGGCATCAACCGTGAGATTACAAACATTTTGTGAGAATCCAATGTCATTTGGAATGGAAATAGCTTCTTGAATGCCAATGTTATCTGAAACCTTAATATTTTGTGGAATGGCAATGTTATCTGGAATATCTTCAAGAGTCCTTAATTTACCAGTGATAAAATTGGGTCTAATGCCCTTTTGGATTGCAATAAGTCTGACAAGAGCAGATGATGTAGCTGAATCTTGAGTCAAAATAATGGTCTTACCATCAAGCTCTTCTATAGGATAATTTGTCATAAGAATGACGCTTAAAACTTCACCTTGAGAAGATATTGAGAGATCAGGAAGGATAAGCAACTCTTTGTGGTTCATTGCGTAAAATGCTGAAGAGATAGGGCTTATTTCAAGCTCGCGATTTTTTATCATGCCATTTAAAACTGCTGGTGGTCCTTCTATCATCTCGATCCAGTTTGGCACAAGCCCATGATCTAGTCCGTAATATACTGGTGATGCGTTAATATAATCAATCTTACCCATTAAAAATTTTGATCTTTCTACGGCTTGCTTTTCTCTGGTTATTGTTTGCTTTTCTCTTTCTACAACTTGCTCTTGTTTGGTTATTACCATTTTTTGCATGATAGCTCTCTCTTTTTCTTTGCTCATTGACCGCTTTTATACTCAATTATACTCATTATTTTGTCTGAATTGTTCTTACCTGATATATCTGGAATATATATAAAATCTGCTCTTTTTCCCTTTTCTAAAGTTCCAGCTATTTTTCCAAAACCCAAAGCATCAGCACCGTTTATAGTTGCCATTGCAATTATCTCAGATGGATTAAGCTCTGGAAATAACTTTGCCACGTATAACATCTCGTCAAACATATTTATTGAATCTGTGCTTGCAAGGCTATCAGTGCCAAGAGCGGGTTTTAGATCATATTTAAAAAAATGTGGAATATCTGGTAATTTTTTATGAAGATTAAAGTTGCTTCTTGGGCAAAATATTGGTCTTGCTTTTGTTTTTGCAATAATCTCAATATCTTTATCGTCAACATTGATAAGATGAACATCAAGAGTCAGAGAATCAAGCAATCCAATATCGTTTAAATATTGAACAGGGGATTTTGATGGAATATTCCATTTTGAATAGTCAATCTCTCGCTCTCTTAGGAAATTTGCCCAATTGCCTTGACCTGTTGTTATAAACTCTGTTTCATCATCTGATTCTGCAACATGGATTGAAAATGGAATTTTTAACTTGTTAGTTTGCTCTTTTAATAATTTTAGAAGTGCTGGTGAGGTGGTGTGAGGTGCGTGTCCTGCAAATGAATTTTTTGTCACAATATCTCTATCTTTGCTATCCAAAAGAGTTGTTGGCAGAAGGGAGTCTGACAAAATGCCAAGATCGCTTCCAAGATATTCTTTAAACCAGACTCCAGCAATATCTGAATTTGCAAAAATATCCTCTGTAATCCCAATAGTTGAGATTTCACCAACTATAGAGGTTCCAGTTAATATAGCACTCTCAATCGCCTTTTTAGCTTCTAACTTAAGGAGTTCTGCTCCACATTGCTCTCTTTTATTTATAAGTTCTCTAACCCATTGATTAAAGCCTTTATCAAATGGGATTTTTCCTTTAAGGGCAGAAAGCTCAAAATGGGTGTGGGCATTAACAAGAGAAGGCATGATAATTCCAGAGCCATGATCAATAATTCTTGAATCTTCTGAATATTTGTCAAAATTTGAGATATCTGAATGATAGCCTGAAGTTGCAGAAAATTTTATTATGCTTGTTTCTGTTACTGCACCAACATCAACAATTGTGTTATTAACAACCGAGATAAAACCGTTGTCAATTATCTGACACGGGCTTATCATTACATGCCCTGCCCTGTGGATTGTCAACTCTCCATTATTACCACTATTCCTACGCAATTTTTTATTATTAAACTTCTTACTATCTCTATGAAGCCTGTTATTATGCAACCTTTTATGCTGTTTCAAGACAACCTCTTATCTCACCTATAGATTTAAAGCCTTTTCTATTTAAAAACGAGCTTATTCCTTTTATGATCTTTTTAAGGCAATCTGGATCAATTAGAACTGCTGTCCCAACTTGAACAGCAGTTGCTCCTGCAATTATAAACTCTAAAGCATCAGTTGCTGTTGTAATTCCCCCAACTCCTATTACGGGAATTTTTATATTTTTTGCCACTTGCCACACCATTCTTAAAGCAATTGGTTTTATTGCAGGTCCAGAGAGTCCACCAGTTACATTGGCAAGCATTGGCTTAAAAGTCTCGCTATCAATTGCAAGACCTGTTAATGTGTTGATAAGAGAAATTGAGTCAGCACCAGCTCCCTCTACAGCTTTTGCAATCTCAACAATATCAGTAACATTAGGAGATAATTTTACCATAACATGCTTTGATGTGCATTGACGAACCTGACGAACAACCTTTTCTGCTGCAACAGGATCAACTCCAAATGCTGCCCCTCCAGCCGTTACATTAGGGCAAGAGATATTAACCTCAATTCCAGCAATTGCGTCTAATGTATTAAGTATGGCTGCAAGTTCTCCATATTCTTCAATCTTTTTGCCGTAGATATTTACAAAAACTGGAGGTTTTAGCGTCTTTAAAAACGGAAGTTTATCCCTTATAAATGCCTTTACCCCAACATTTTCCAATCCAACAGCATTTAAAAGCCCACAGGCTGTCTCAACAACTCTTGGAGATGGATTGCCTGTAGATGGCTCAAGAGAAAGCCCTTTTACAATAATTCCACCAAGTTCATTAAGATTTACTAAATCTTTATATTCAGCAGCATAGCCAAATGTGCCAGAGGCTGTCATTACAGGGTTTTCAAGTTTAACCCCATTAATATCAACGCTTAAATTCATAGTATTCCCTACTTTATGCAAATTCTAAACGGCGACCTTCTAAAAAAATGATTTGAATTGATTGAATAACATTTTTATCTCATGCTTTAAAAGCATCTTATCCCACTTATCAGGAAAAGCTAACGGTGCAAATGTTATCTCAATGGTTACCGAATAGATGCCTGTTTCGCTATTAAATTTACTACTTAAAATCTTATACGGCAATTTTATAGCTCCCTCAAAACTTACAACTGTCTGGTCATTTACCATTGTTTGTCCATGAGTATCTGTTTTATCGTGTGCCAACCCTTTAACGGTTGTTGACTGACTTTTGACAGACTCAAGACCATTTTCTTCAAGAAAATTTCTAATAGCATTGTGGGCAGCCCGTGTCTGAATATCCACCCCTTTTTGACCATTAGCTAAATAATCTGCACTTCCAGAGATCACAAAAGAGGTAAATTTTTCCTGCCTAAATTCATCTTCTGCTGGCACCATAAGAAGGTTAGAACGCTCTATACAGTTATCTACAGACTTTATATCAAATCTTACGTAATAAATTGAGGTCGTAATTTTAGCATACACCTCATCTTGATTATAAACATTTAATTGACAGTTAATAATCAAAAAAAAGAGTAGAATATGAAGAAAAATAGATGGCAAAAAATGTCTCTTCATAGTGCTTTTAAATGGCTTATCCTTAATTTTTAAAGTGGTATCTTTATTGCAGACTCTGTTCTTTAAAGTTTTATTAAGTTTAATTCAACATTTAATTTAAAAGGATGAAAAAGATGAGAAAATTTATGATCTCTTTATTTATGGTTGCCTTTGTCTTGAGTGGCTGCATATATGTAGAACAACGAGCCAAAGGAAGTAATCTAAGTTCAACTGGTGGCACCGTTGAATATTCTGCAAACGATACTACATCTAAACAGAGAATAGTAACATTTGAAGTTGTCGGTAAGGGCTTAATTCCTGAAACAGCAATAAATACTGGTCAAGGAAGGCTTATGGCAGAGAGAGCCGCTATAAATGATGGATACCGCCAGCTTGTTGAAAAGATAAGAGGCGTTTATGTTGATGCCTACTCTCAGACTACTAACGGAATTATTGATTATGATGTAATTCGCACACGCACCCAATCTTGGTTGCGCGGAGTGCAAGTTCTTGAAGTAAAAGAATCTGGTTATGGTATTTTTAATGCTAAATTAGAGTTAAGAATATACTTTACAGAGACAGATATGGTTTGGTGGCCTGCTGGAATTGGAAGCGATATAGTCCCTGCATCTCCTCGGCGTAGCTATTTAGCAAGAATTTTTTCAGGGGATTCAGTAAAATGTGAGTCATACCCATGGTGTGGTAATTACTACTATTATAGCCAAAGATAACACCAAGAAAAATGGATTATTTAATTCCAATATTTTATTTTAGCCCTGAAATAACTTTCTGGGCTAAAATAACTGAAGTCGGCTAACCGACTCTTATTAAGGAGATAGCAATGAAAGCGAATTCAATATTTATAGCCAATTTTTTAATGTGGTCTATTGTCAATCTGTGTTCTATTTTTTCTGCAACTCTTTTTATTACTGAATCTGCCTATTGTGATGAGTTCTCTATCTATAAATCTAAAATTACTGAGCAAAATATAGAAGAGAGCCTAACACATACAGAATATCTTGCACGCCAATTTAGAGATCGTATTCGTGAGAATGAAGATGAGATAAGATTTTTGATAAACGAAAAAGATTGGCTGCAAAACAGAATCTATCATCTTGAAGATTTGAATGAGCCTGTTCCTTGGGAGATGAGAAACTCTATCTCTATAAAAGATAAAAAGATTCGGGCTGCGTTTAGAGAAAATGGTAGATTAAATGAGCTACTTCAAAATGAGAGATACAAAAATCATGGAGAATATCAGGGAAATAACAATTTTAATTATGATGATTATTCGCCATCCTACAATTATGGCTCATGCTCTGAGGCTTTGAAACAGAAAGTTTCTCAGCAGATAAGAGATGCTGGATTAGATGATTGGGTACACTTTACAAGCGATGCTAAAGATTTTTGTAAAGGTGGAAATTGTTGTGTTTTGGAAAATGGGCTTCCAATTCTATATTCGTCAGGCAGTGCAAGGCTTGCAAATGAGTATAAACTCTTTTTGAAAAAGTTAGCAGGTATTATTAAAAATCATAATGTGAGAATTCGTATAGATGGATTTGCCGATATTAATAATATTAAAACTAAGCAATATCCATCAAACTTTGAACTTGGTGCAACCCGTGCAGCAAATGTTGTGCATGAGCTTGTTAAAAATGGAGTCAGTCCATCTCTATTTAGGATTGCAACAACAGGAAAATATAGACCTGATGGCAAACCAATGTCTGACAAAAAATCTTTAGAGAGAAGGTCAGAGATAGAGATTGTCTTTATGTAGTCAATCTATTTTTTATACCACGAGCCATCTTCTTTTTTTAGGAACTCACCTGAAACAGCTTTTTGGACAATCTGAGAAGCTCTTAGCTGTTCGACCTTTTCAATTGGCACACCTTGCTCTTTTGCAATTGCAGAATAGACCTCTTTTCTGTCTCTATTTTCACTTTCAACTATATCTTGATTAACCTTATTACTAGATACAAACTCAAGATAACCTCTTGAGTTTTCTCCAATAATACCTTTTTGTTTCATCTCTACAATGGTTGGCAGACGCTGTTTCATTCTCTCTTTGATCTCATCTGCCATGCAATTTTTGATAGAGACAAAATTAATAAAAACTAAAAGAAATCCACAAATTATAATAAAATTGTTTTTTGAAATATTAAAGTAACTCATATATTAACCTAACCTTTCTGTGTTTATGATTTTTCTATTTTATAATATCATCTTAATTTTCTAATCAGAAATCTTATCATTTTTTTATAATCTTCTCTTCTGCCTTATCAATATCATCAAAGTAGTTTTCAAGAGCCTTGTCAACTTTAACATTGATGTCAATTGTGATGTGTATAGGTTTCACTTCAAGTGGAGCTACTTGCACCTCATGTGTAGTGTTGCATCCTGATATTATAAATACCACAAAAGCAATCAATATAAATTCCGTCAAAAATACGCATTTTCTTTTGCCCATCTAACCCTCCCCTCCCCTATATTTTAGTGAGGCTGTTAAATTATAAAGTAGTTAGCACATTATCAAACGATTTACTATGCAAAAAGAGGCTTATTGTTTGGCTTTATGATACCAGCCTCTTCAGCTTTTTGGAAAAACGTGCGAATGGCTTTTTCACCTTCTGTTCCAATATCTTTTGAGAAGTCGTTGACATAAAGATTGATATGTTGAGAAATTACCTGCTCATCAAGTTCCTGAGCATGGGCTTTTATATACTCTTTGCTATCTTCTGGATTTTCAAAAGCATAGTGAATACTTTCTCCAATCAATGTCTGCACTACAGAAGCAAGTTTTTGTCTCTCTTTACGGTTTTCTTCATAACTATCGCTATTTAGCTCAACAGCATCAATATCCTCTTTTATTACGATTTCACAAATATCTCTTTTTATAGCAATGCAACCAAGAGGGATAGGAAGTCCTGTAAATTTTTCCCACCACTCACCAAGATCAACCATACAGTTAAGACCAAAATTTTGATATGTAAATCTGCCTTCATGGATGATAACGCCAAGATCAACAGAACCATCTTTTACTGCTGGCATGATCTTTTCAAAGGGCATTGGAACAATCTTGGGCTCAATTTCAGGTAAATGTTCTTTCAAAAACAGACTAAATAAGACAAATGCGGTTGTACCTATTCCTGGGACAGCAACTATAGTTTTTTTTATTGGAGCTTTTCTCAATGATGAATTTTTAGTTAATGAAGATATATTTTCATCTAAAATCTCTTTATCAAACATTATCGCTTTATCAGGAAGTGAGACCACAAGAGGTCCACAACCTCTTCCAAGAGCTGCCCCAGTTCTTAAGAGTGCATATTTATCTCTTAAAGCTCCAAATGTGGCAAAAGATAGCTTAGTAATATCAAAAAAACTGTTTATAGCGTATTGATTAAGAGTTTCAACATCTGCAATTGTAATTTTAAATCCAAGATTAGCATTTGCTGTTTTTAATAAATTATGGGCAATAGCGTGAAAAATAAAAGTATCGTTTGGACAACTTGAGTAGGCAAGGGTTAAATCTCTCATATTATGTTAGTCTCTCCTAAAAAAAACACATTACGGCGATCTCAGGGGCAGAAGCTTCACTCATCATAATAATCCGAAAAGCAAGATTTGTTTACCTGATTTTACTGTCAACTAGAGATGCTATGGCAATGTTAAGAATTATGTAATATTTCAGCTTAGTTCAATAATATTCGTTCCTTTCAATATCAAACCTGTATCATCCTTGAATTTTTGAATATTACTTGCATGTCCAACATGTGCCAGTGGTCGTAGAGAATTACAAACATAAGCCTCAACATTATCATAATTATTTATATTATTTTGTGATTTGAATATGTTCAGAATGGTTGTGAGTTGCTCACGCCCTTTTTTTAACCATTGACCGCCTTCCCTTGATTTCAACTCAATAAATATTAACTTTTTTGAATACAAAAGCATACCGTCACATCTGCTTTCCATATCCCCATTGGCTCTCAATATTGAAACGCAATTATCAATCGCATAAAAACTGACAATTTCTTGGACATTGTTTTTGACAGTTGCAATCCAATTTGATGGATTGTTTTCATCTATATATGCTGGATTGATATTGGGTGGAGGATCATCACATAGACCAACCATGTTCATGTTTGACTCTGTTTTACAATTCGGATCAAAAAAATTTATTGGCATCTCTCTTCTATTTCCATCATTTTGATAAAAAGATCATTTGATTCAGCCAAGAACTCATTTAAATAATTTTCATCAGATGGAAGTCCTTTATAGTCAGGTAGTTTTTTAATCTCTCCAAAATCATCTAATTGATAAATTGATACAACAGAATGATTTACAGTTGAATTCAAAGGAATAATTGCCGATAACTCTTCAAGTAGCTTATGACTCTTGTCGTTACATGTTATTTTACCTTTTACAATACCAGCCTTAATTGATAAGGTTAAATAATTAATGATATAAGGGCTATGCGTTGTAATAATAAGCTGATTGTTTTCAAAATCATTTTTTGACTTCAGCAACTCAAAAAGAATTTCTTTTTGAGAAGTTGGGTAAAGGTTTTGTTCAGGTTCTTCAACAATATTTATAAAACAGGAATAGTTAAAACGTGCAGAAAGTTCTTCGAGCAGGACTCTCCGTATATCTTCTGAGATATTCGCATTACCATAAATTTTAGTAATTTCTTTCCGTATTTTCTTTTCCTCATTAACGCTGATTTCCCTGCGTGCAACATTTCCATTCTGCTTGATAATTTTAGTTAAATGCTTTGTAACAATGAATAAGGGAACTACAGATTGAAAACCACTTGATGCCTCAAGTAATGTAATTTTGAAATTTTCACCCACCAACCATGCTTTATTACTCCGTTTCTGATATTCAAACATAGCCTTTCCGATAGGCAATCTTATACTCTCTGCCAGACTTTGTTTAGCCTCTTCATACTCATCTAAAAAGGTATATAATGGTAATGGCAATCTTTTTAATAAATCAGGTCTATCAACAGAACTAACAAAATTACGCTCTGCTGGGACATACATAATTTTAGGAAATTTATAATCTGACTTCTGAGGTTTTTCTGTTATATTTAGCTGTGAGTTACTGTAAGTTATTGTAAAAGCCTCCCCAATATATTCTATAAGGGAATTGTCATTAAGGTAGTTATTTATGCCTTGATAAGAGAGTTGCTTCTTAAAACGGTTGTATTGAGATAAATAATTAGGAGTAAAATCACCTCTGAATAAAGATTTTTCTATCCAACTCATGGTTGAAAAAATTTTTGCTATCGTGCTTTTTCCACTACCTTGATTACCAACGAAAACAGTAACTCCAGTAAAATCTATAAAGCCATCATTTGAAGAATAACCATTTTTTACTGGTCCCACATTTCTAACTTTTAGCTTAATCATAAAATAAGTCCATCCGCTTTGGCTCTTCAGTAAAGGGTAAGCACAGTAACTTACCTCTATCCCTCTATTATTCCCACAAAAATCCTTAAAGAGCTATCTATAGTTATTGGTCTTTTAAACTTTGTGATACAATTATGAAAATAATACAGATTGCACCACAGTATATATCCGCTATAACAATAAGTTAGGTTGCTTTTTATCCATAAATTCTAAAAGATATTTAAACTCATCGGGAAAATAGTTTTTTAAAATTTTTGACAAGTCTGATTTATGATTATTAAGTTGAATATCAACATCATGTTTCTCTTTCAAATGTTGATTGAACTGATAGGAAAAATACACTTTCCCGCTTGCGAATTTTTGAGTGCTGTTACTCTGTCTGATAAAGGATTCAAAACTATTATACTTGGATATTACATCATCTTTAGGAAAAGAGCTTAATCTGCTCAAAAGCCTTTGTTCTATATCATTAAATTTGATCGTCTCTTCTAAAAAACTTGCCTGATCATCAAAATATCGTATTGTAAGGTTAGCAGCACCAATTTTGATTAAGCAATCTAAAATTTCATCAACTATGTTTGTTATATTTTGCCTGAAGTTATTATCATCAGAGAAAAAATACATAAGCCTCTTGTTGTCCATAGATTTATCATGCAAAAAATCACAAATGATATTTATCTCTATGAAATAGTTCTCCAATGTATATCGCTCAAAGAAAATAAACAGTCGCTGATCATAATAAATCTGATTTCTCTCGGATTCAATTTCTTGATCTAATTTTAGGTCTCTATCAATCACACCGTAAAAACGTTTCTCATTTGGTAAATGACTTACAAACTTTTTAAGCAAATTTTTAACAGCCTCACAACCTCCTGAATGGCTTTTTCCTGACGACTTCATGCTTGTATCAATGAAATAGAGTCTGTCCAAATGCTCTTTATAAACAATCTCAAAGATAATTTTATCATCATAACCTTCTACAAATACAATCTTTCTTCTGCCTGCTTTCATAACAGATTTTCTGATTTCATTACGTAATTCTTCAACTTCAATAAAGTCAAATTTAGTATCACTTACGATGTGAAATGTTGAATTCATTTTTATAACACCATTTCCGTTAAATCTATCAATCCTCTTTCCTTAAAAAAATCCCAGACAATTTCAGAATGTGATGAAACTATAATCTGACACCCTTTATCTTTCTGTAGTTGAAACAGCAGTTTTATTACTTTTTCCTGAAATTCAGGATGAAGGCTCTGATCAATTTCATCTATCAAAAAAACAGAGTTTGCAGATGCTCTTAAATAAAGTTGAATCGCAATTATCAGCAAACTTTCCTCACCAGAACTTAACAGTTCAAGACCATGTTCTCTACCATCGGTTGTTTTGATAACAACATTAAAATTAGGTCTGTCTATCTTATCGATATACTTTCCTATAAAGATATATTTATTAACCCAATCTTTAATATCTTTGAACTTTTCCTGATAAGCATAATCATAATATACAAGAGTTTTTTTAAGGTCATAACTTTTCGGGTGGTATCTATGTGCTATCTGATATTCTTGCTGTTCTTTAGGAATGGAAGCATAACGAATATCAAGTATTTCTCTATCGTGAGCGTTAAAAAAATATATAAAAGGCAACCCGCCATTATCATTTTGAACTGTATTTTTATCATAAAAAGATTTGTCAATACTATTGAGCAAGGAATTAAAAATATCTGTGTTCCTTTTCTCTATACGTCTTGTAGAAAAACGATCCGACTCCCTGATCCCGCTGACTTTTATATTTATAACGGCTGATCGCTCTTCATCTTCAGGTGTTTTTACGACAGCATTCTCAAAATGGGAAATCATTGTTTTGATTTCATCTTCAATAATAAAACCCTGAAGTTCGGGATGCTCAATATCTGCCTGAATATTTGAAGAATCTCCCAAAACCAATGATAAAATTTTTCCATCAATGGATATATCTAACTGAGCAAAATCAGTTCTTGCAAGAATATTTGATTTTAATCTGTCAAAAGAGATATTTTGCAGGGATAGATTTGGATTTAACAAATTGAAAATATTGAAAATTAGCTCCATTATGGTCGTTTTTCCTGACCCATTCACTCCTGCCAAACACAAGATGTTCTGATGCTGATTGTTACGGGTAAAATCTATCAAAGTATTCTTAAATACTCCGCACTTACGAATATACAACCTTAATATTTTCATAGTAATTCCTCTTTGCTATCTTTATCATCTAACGTGCTGCTGTGTGTGGGACACGCGACAGTTTGTGCGTCCCTACTATAGAGATGGTTGTGTGCCAATTCTATTTTCCATAACGGGCTGATTCCAATGCACGAAGCATGACTAACATTGCACTGATACTGCTAAAAATAAATCTAGCTTCAACAGGATCAAGGATTTCATTATCATGTGCAAGGGAACGATTATTCCTTATCTCGTTAAAGCTTTCAAATAGGCTTATAAATGACTTCATAGCTCGGCTTGTGAATTCATGTAAGTTTTGCTCACTTTCTAAGCACTTTCTGTATTTTCCAAATCTTGAATTTAGAGGTTCGTCTTGATCACACTTTATACCACGAGTTGCAAGCAAATGAGTGATTTTTTTAACACAATAGGTGTGCAAATGATCAATTGCTACTTCTGGCTTGTTTGCATCCAGCGACCTTTGGATATCTGCAACCAATTCTTCGAGTGTGCGATCTCGTACAAACTGTTCAACACCGTCTGATGTGAGAAGGGACGGTTCATTCTGAAGTTGTTCTATAACCTTCTGAAATGGCTTGGATTTAGCTCGTGCATCCTGAACACTATCAGAATTAGGGTGCACCTCAAGAAGTCCTTCACGCCGCTCCCACAACGCACACAAAACTTTTAAAGCGGTATTCTGGTCTGTGCGACGAAGAAACGTTGTTAAGCAATTACGCTTTGAGCTACCATTAAACAGGTTCTCTTTAGCGTAAATTTCTATTTCAAACTCATCCTCGAAAAACTCCTTCATTGTTCTGTCGGAGAAATCCAGAACGTAGCCAAAGCCATTAGGATAAGCCATGGCATCCTCAATTGCTCGAATTTGAGAACTCTTTAAATCTACCATCTCGTTAGCCTATAACACCCAACCATGTATTATCAGGTCATTCTTACCTGATAATACCTTAAATGCCCTATTATCAAGGATAACATTTCCTTGATAACACCATAAATTCCAACTTCTCAGGTCAGAATGAACACGATAAGCTGAAAATCCATAACTACAAATCCTTCTCACAAATTTAAGTAAGGATAGTCAATATAACCTTTTTCTCCAGAGCCATATAATGTTGAGAAATCAAGCTCATTGAGAGGTGCATCAAGACGGAGGCGTTTAATCAAATCAGGGTTGGAAATGAAATTTCTGCCAAACGCCTTTTTAGTGAAGGTGTTAATAGTTCCATTCTCTATAGAACAATATAGAAGAACGTTTAAACTGTTACCAGTTTTGGGTGAACTACTACACCCTCTATTCCCTTAATAATTTTATTAATTACATTGGGAACTACTTTTCTCATTATGCCGACTGCACCATTTATATCAGCATTGATTACTTTACCTATTGCTGACCTAAACAAACCTCTTTTAATTCTCCTGCCTGAATAACTTTCATGTTTTCCAAGTGATTCACCAACAAGATGGTCAACCTTTGATGTGTAAGATTCTTCTGTTATTGTAGTTTTAATTCCTAAAAGTCCAGCTTTATATTGAAGCATATCAATATAACTTTTAAATGGAACTGAAACAAAATTTTGATTATTTCTCCTGCCAAGCTCAATCTCTTGTTTCCAATTTGGATTATGACCAATAATAATCTCACAAACATCATTTGCTTGTGCAATATCTATTACTGCCCTGCTTGCTTTATGCAGATAGTCTTGAATCTTATTGTTTCTCTTTAAAGTTAATTTTTCAATTTTTCTTGAACTTCCTTTATCACCAACGTTTGACATCAATGATGCTTTTTCTTTGTTGTAAAATTGATTTATCGACTTCAAAGGTCTCCCATTGATTAAAAAAGTTTTATTATTGTCAATATAAACTGCACTTAAATTGTTCAACCCAATATCAATTGATAACCTATTGCCAGCTTCTTTAATTACAGGAGTCTCTTTTTCATAAACAATTTCAACCACATAATATGAATATCTTGGAATGATTCTAACTTGTTGAATCTTCTCGCTGCAAACTTTAGAAAAGAACACAATGTTAGTCTTAGATAATGATATTAAATTGTCTTGTAAATATTTGGAGGAAACTGCCTGTATTGTATAAATTAAAATATTTCTCCCATGAACTTTATGTTTATATTTAGGAAGTTTAGGTCGTCCTAAATATTTGTTTTTATTAATCTGCCAATCTTTAATAGCATTAAAAAATGATTTCCAATTCTTATCAAGCACCATTAATATCTGCTGTGAAACCTTTGCTGGTAATGCTTTATAAGTTTCATGGCTTTGTAAAAGTTTTTGAATATCATTATAATTGAAGTAATTTCCATTATTAATAAACTCTTGTCTAATTACATAATTTGCATAATTATATAAATTCTTTGAAAGAAATGACAACTCATCAACTTCTTTGAAAAATTTATGATTCTTGTCAATTATGTGTTTTTCTACAAGGTTCATTTATTTTCCTTATTGCAGCATAAATCTTTTAGTTTTATAAACTCAAAAACAATGGAATATTCAGCTTTATTCAACTATATTTTTCTATAATTTTAATGAATCTTTATAATACCAATATTTCGGAAGGCTTACTTCCTCACATACGCCGATATTAATATTTAGAAAAGTGGGATTTGTTGTGGCTGCTTATGCCCACCTAGAAAAACAAATTCATTTTCATTTTCAAAATTATACTTACGATGACTGATTATAAAAGTATCATCATTGAACTCAATGTTATTAATATATGATATTGAAAGACTTCTTTCTTGGTTCGTTACAACTGGAAAATTATAATTATTATTAATATGCTTAGTTATGCCTTTATTATTAATGTAATCTTTTATAAATAATATACTCTAAACGGTCAGTAATTGAGCTTTTTCAAAGTTCTGAAAATTGCAGGATAAAAGCGAATCCAATTCCAATTTGTAGGTTGAATGGGTTTGTTTTAAGCAATCTGAAATAGCAGTTTTGA
>JADFZQ010000046.1 GCA_015232455.1 Desulfamplus sp.
TCTGGAATACAAAGTGCGTCCTCAACCATGGGTTTTCAAGGGAAGAGGACGAAGAAGTAAAAAAACACTTGAACGCATCAAAAAATGGGCAACTTTTTAAACCACGGTTGAGTGAGGTGCTACCTGTCAGCTTTATCAGCCTTTTCCCTAATGGATTTGGTAAGCTCTAAAAGATAGGTGTCGTTGGGGTTAAACTTCTGATTTATCTCTTTCCATTTAAGATAGTATTTCTCGGGTGTGTCAATGGCTGCATACCGTAAACCCTCTACATTCTGACCAGCCATAACCAACTGAATTGTTGTGAAAAACGGCTTTATAAAAATGTGCTTCTGGTTGTCGTTGTTCTGGCGGATACCTTCGGAAACTGAAACAGTGCTTCTTTTCAGTTCCAAAACACCCAAAGCAATGCCATTAACATAAATCACAATATCAGGTCGTTTATTGTGCAGATCGCTTTTGATAGTTACCTCTTCGGCAATAGCAAAATCATTCTCAAGCGGGTTGTGCCAGTCAATCAGATAAACGGTCTCCTTGTTTTTGCCTGCCTCCTCTCTTACTGGAATGCCATAGCGAAGCATTGAATATACATTTTTATTTGCCTGATACAGGTCATCGTTAAGGTTGATGTTTACAGCTTTTTTAAACTCAAACAGGGCTTTATTGATAATCTGAGGAGTATAACCTTTTTTGGCAAGATAGGCTGTCAGCAAAGCATCATCAACATTGCTGTTGTTATCCTCTTTTTCCAAATTGCCAAGATAGCGGTAACCCAGCTCATTTTGAAACAGTTTTATAACTCTGTTTTGTGTTGCCCGCTCTATCTGTCCGATTTTACTCATGGTTATTATTTCCTTGTGCTAATTTTATTTGAGCAATCTCTACAGCTTTATGTAATTTTTCCTGCAAAAGTTTTTGTGGAGGCAGGACAGTCAAATAATCAGCAACTTTTATATTGCTTTTGTCCAACTGCATCAACTCAATATGTTCTTGATTTTTGCCTGTGCAGAGAATTAAACCAATGGGGCTGTTTTCGCCTTCAACATGGTCGTATTGTTCCAAATACCGCAGATAAAGCTCCATCTGTCCTTTAAATCCAGCTTCAAACTCGCCAATTTTAAGGTCAATGGCAATCAGACATTTAAGCCTTCGGTGGTAAAAGAGCAGGTCAATATAATAATCACGATTATCAATTGTGATGCGTTTCTGACGTGCCATAAAAGCAAAATCGCTGCCAAATTCTATGATAAATCTTTGCAGTTCGGCAATTATGGCGGTCTCAAGGTCTTTTTCAGAATAAGTATCTTTCAAGCCCAAGAAATCTAAAAAATAGGGGTCTCTGAAAACTAAATCAGTGGTGAGTTTCTGCTCATTTTTCAGCAGTTCCAAATCATTGATAATTGTCTGCTCTGGCTTTTTGCTGATGGCTGTGCGTTCGTAGAGCATGGATTGTATCCGCTCTCTGAATGTGCGGACGCTCCATTTTTCATGGGTGCACATTTGAATATAAAACCCACGCTTTAAAGGGTCTTCAATTGGAATCAGGATTAAAATATGCGACCAGCTTAATTGTTTCCAAAGTGCTGAGGCTGTTTCAAAATCTGGAAATATCTCTGCAAATTTAATCATATTAAACAGATTGCGTTTAGCAAATCCCTTTCCATATTCTCTTACCAATTGTGCAGACAGTGTATGCACAATCTTCTCTCCATAATCAGCCCTGCTGTTTTTCTTTTGCTCTTCTTTTATATTTTTTCCAATCTGCCAATACAGTGCTGTTATTGTTGAATTTACTGATACAGCTATTTGTTGCCTGCTTTGCTCTATCAGCTCCCTTATTGATGTAAAAAGCTGGGTGTTTTCTATTTCTTTGGTCATATCAGCCTTATCCTTCTTTGCCAATCAAAAGGGAGATGTTTTTAAAAATCTTCTCTGCAAAATTATAAAATGCTTGAGCATCATCAAGAGTAGGTTTGCCATCAGGAAGCAGACCAAAATCCCCTGGATAACGAGCATCAATATAAAGACTATCAAGCATTATAAACAAATCTTCTTCTGTTTCATCAAATGGCATTTGTGCTAAATCAACCAATGTCTGTAGTTTATGAATTTTTGGGATACGTATCTGCTTAAATTCAAGCAGTGCTTTTAACGATTTCTCAATCGTCTGCTGTGCGTGAAAAGCAACAACAGGTGTTAAATATTCACTAACAATTAAATATTTAATGCTCTCTAAATCCAATTCTGCTGCTTTAAGCCACTCTATGCAAATATTTTGATTCATTTGAGTTTAATTCCTTTTTGCATAATTGTTTGACTAAAAAGGCTGTTCATCTCAACAAATTTTTCATGCATCTTTTTTGTATGTGTTATGACATCTATTGGAATATGTTTTTGTAAGTCCCTTATTGCTTTGGATACTTTTAATATAATTGCTTTTTTTTCATCATAATTCTTAGGAATAAAATTATCTTTTGTTACAACATAAATATCCAAATCACTGTCATCATTAGGTGTTCCCCATGCGTAACTTCCAAAGAGAATAATGATTTCAGGTTCAAGAGGAGTCAGGCGTTCAACAATCTGTTGTTTTACAGTCTCAATATTCATAATTATTTTTACTCCTTAGTCATATCAATCTAATTCTACCTGTCAAAAGATTCTGCATCATGCCCAATTTTATCTTTTTGTATTTCTCCAGCTTGTTTTCCAATGCGGTTATTTCGTTGTCCATATCAGTCAAATATCTTGCTATATCAACTTGTTTTGACAGTGATTTGTGAATAGTTAATGGTAAATTAAGCACATCTTGATTTCTTAAATTTGTTTGTTTAACGCCATCATCAAAAGACAATAAATCTGGATGTCTGTTAATAAGATAATACAAATATTTTGAGTCAATATTTTTGGGTTTGATAATACCAATTCTTTGATTTACTGTGTATAAATCTTTGCAATTAACAAAAAAACATTTTGCGATAGCTTTCCCGTTAGGAACATCACTAAGCACTATCAAAATATCTTCAATTTCAGCGGGGCAAAAAAGTTTATTAACATACTTTTTAACTTCTCCATTAGTTGATATAAATTTTGAATTTACAACTACAAACTCTCCGTTATCATTTATAAAGTTCTCGTGAGCGATTCCGCTTGAGAAATCAGATAATTCCCCCAACCTCTTCACCTCCCAACCCTCTTTAGGTTGCAGAAGTTTTTGCATTGCCCCTTGTTTGATGTTGCGTTTCTTGACAATGAGCTTTTCCAAGCTGGTTATCAGGGCATCGGCATCGGATAGGGCGTTGGCTATGGCGGTTTGTTCGGTGAGGGTGGGGGGAATAGCACAAGGTATTTTTACTAAAGTGCTTTTAGATAACTTATAACGCCCTGCACCTTGGCGGGTTAAATGTTGTGTAATATCCCGATTCTTATAGAAATAATAAAACCATTTAGTCAGCGTGATATTGCTTTTGCCCTTTATTATATGTGCATGGTTATTTACATTGAATTTTCCTAATGTAATTTGTGTCATGGAAATGTCATTCCATTTAAGGAAGTGGTCGCCATCTTCTCCAATCAAAGCATATTCCCCTTCAACCCTATATTCATTTAGATAATCTTGTATTTTTGTGGGACCATAATAGGGATAGATACCTTGCATTGTTTTTCTTATGTCTTCACTTATTGGCAAACGTAGGTTATTACAAATATCAAATACTTCGTCTATCGTCTTAACGTCCCAATCTTCAGGAATAACGCCCACCTCTGTTGTTTTATATCCCGCCTTTATTTCCATACAAACCCCATTTTTTCAAGATGCCCATTTACCCTGCTTTCCAACTCTTCAACCTCTGAGTTATGTTGTTGAATCGTGGTCTCGTAGCGTTCTGCAAGTTCCTTGATACGTTGGGTCAATCGCTGGCTTATCCTCTCCATTTCGCTCTTTACGCCCTTCTCAATGGCTGCCATCCATTTATCATCAACTACCAATTGCTTGATTTCATCTTCTGTGAGTGTTTTGTATCGCTCAAAGAGCTTTTTATCAAGATCAGCAGTAGAATCCTTGATGTTTTTGTTGAGTTCAGCCTGACGGTCAATCAATTTGAGATAATATTTTAAAATCTTGATTTCTTCGGCATTTTCAGCTTTCAATTTTGCTGTATCAATGGCTTTTAACCGCTTTTGTGCATTGGCTTTGTTCACTTTATCAAAATCAGCAAAACAGCCATCTTCTGTGCTTTGCTCCTCTTCAATCTCTGTAATCTGGGTTGCAACAGCTTCTTTGTCAGCTTCCAACTCTTCAATTGCCTGTTTCTCTTTTGCAAAATATCGGTCAATCACCAATGTTTTTGGCACAAGGTCGCAACTCCAGCCTTTGTCTGTCTCTTTGCCTGTGGTTTTGTTTTTTACCAAGATTCGATATGGTTCAGCTTTCCAGCCATCAGAGGCTATTAAATAGCAATCATCTTGCATTACTTCATTCCAGTAGTTCATCAGATGCTGATAAACGTCATACTTGTCCATCAAGGGCTTGTCTGTGTATGTGGTCAATACATCTTCTGAGATGTTGAAAATTGTCTGCTTGGGTTTTATGCCGATGGTCAAAGATTTTAATGTGCTGGTTGTTCTTGATTTCCAGTCAGTAAACAGGTCGTCCATCTCTTTACTGAACTTCACAAATTCAGGGTGGCTGAAAATGGCTTGTTTAATGGCATCTTTTGAGATTTTAAGGTCGCTGTAATTCTGCCTTTCGCTTGGTTTGAACAGCTCATTTTTAAGAGTTGGATAAACCTGCCAATATTCTTTGAGTGCTTCAATATCAGCATTTGGAATACCACCAAGCAGATGAGCCTCAATATCTTGAATATCCTCAGTCTCTTGGCTGTCAATGTATCTGGGAATGTTCAGATTATAGTCATTTTTAGGGTCGCTGATTTCTTCAACACTTACCAGACGGCTATATTTTGGGATTTCTGTCTGTTTGTTGAAAACATCAACTATTTTGTGAATGTCCTGCTCACGAAGGCGGTTTTTGTTGCCGTCTTTTATAAATCCTTTGCTGGCATCAACCATAAAAATATGTCTGCGGTCAGAGGCGTTTTCCTTATCAACAACAATTATGCAGGCTGGAATACCAGTGCCGTAAAAGAGGTTGGCAGGAAGCCCGATAATTCCCTTGATGTAACCACGCTCAATCAGATTCTTACGGATTTCAGACTCTGCATTTCCTCTAAACAAAACACCGTGAGGCAGAATACAAGCTCCTTTGCCTGTGCTTTTCAGTGATTTGATGATGTGAAGCAAAAAAGCATAATCGCCATTTTTATCAGGCGGGATACCGATTCCATCAAAGCGTTTGAATATATCCTGACTTGGGTTAAAGCCGTTTGTCCAGTTTTTAAGGGAAAAAGGGGGATTGGCTACAATAAAGTCAAAGGTTTTGAGATAACCATGCTCATCTTTGAAATATGGGTCTGACAGAGTGCTTTGTCCTCTGTGAATTTCTGCAAGCTCCTGACCGTGCAAAATCATATTCATACGAGCCAAGGCAGCAGTTGCAACATCTTTTTCCTGCCCATAAATAGAGCCTTTTCCATTGGCTTCATCAAATGCTTTTAACAGAAGAGAACCAGACCCGCAGGTTGGGTCATAAAAGGTGGTTGTGTTCAAGACATCGTTAATACCAAGCACTTTTGCAATAACACGGCTCACTTCACTTGGAGTATAGAATTGCCCCTTGCTTTTACCGCTTTCAGTTGCAAAGTGTCGCATCAGGTATTCATAGGCATCACCGAGAATATCATCATTTCCTACCCTGTTTTTGCTGAAATCAAGTGCTGGATTTTCAAATATAGAGATAAGATTTGTGAGCCTGTCAACCATCTCTTTTCCATTGCCGAGCTTGTCATTGTCAGCAAAATCCGCAACATCAATAATTCCAACAAGGTCATTAGCCTTAGCCAGTTCGCCAATAATCATGTTGATCTGATTTCCAATATCTTTGCTGCCTTTTAATGCCTGCATATCCTTGAAACCGCCACCTTCGGGAATTTGAAAAATTGCATCAGGGTCTCCAGCGTATTTGTCGGAAACATATTTGATGAACAGCAAAACCAATACATAATCTTTGTATTGGCTGGCATCCATGCCGCCTCTTAACTCATCGCAGCTTGCCCATAGTGAGCTGTATAATTCTGATTTTTTGATTGCCATTGTATTTTATCTTATTTTCCTTATCTGTTTCTGATTCGAGATTCAGCCATCATTGACTAATGCTGTGTAAGCAGTTATTGATTAACATAATGTAAAAATGCTATCATAGAATAATCAGAAATAAAAGGACAGTTTAAGCAAATAATAACAATAGTAATTTTAATGGTAAGGAACTTTATAATGATTCTTACCGAACGATTGTTAATATAAAAATATTTTGGGATCAAAAAAAGTGAAAATATTATGATACATAGTAATGGAATTAAGATTGATGGCAAAATTAGAAGATATTTAGATTACAACTCATATTTAAAAGCACTCTATGGAGAGCGAGTTCAAAAAATAGTTGTTGATGCTGGGCTTAACTGCCCAAATAGAGATGGCTCTATCTCAACAGGCGGATGTATCTACTGCAACAGCAAAGGGTCGGGGTCGGGACTTTGGAGTAGAGGATTATCAATAACAGAGCAGATTGAACTTGGTCGCAATGCTATGGCAAGACGTTACAATGCCAAAAAATTTCTTGTTTATTTCCAATCCTATACAAATACATATACAACTTGCGAACGCATGAAAGCCATGTATGACGAAGCTCTCAGAGTAGAGGGCGTTGTTGGAATGGCAATTGGAACACGACCAGATTGTGTTGATAGAGAAAAAATTGAACTTATTGCCTCATACTCTAGCAAATACCTTGTTTGGTTAGAGTATGGGCTACAATCTATTCATGATAAAACATTGGCTTTTATTAATCGGGGGCATGATTTTTCGTGTTGTATTAATGCAATTGACCTTGTTAATGATACAAATACTAAATTTAACTCCAATATAAATATGTGTGTTCACATTATTTTAGGTCTTCCCGGAGAGACAAAGGATATGATGGTTGAGACCGCACGAAAAATAGGAAACCTTGGTGTTAATGGGGTTAAGATTCATCTGCTTTATGTGGTAAAAGGGACACTACTTGAAAAGATGTGGATAGATGGCGATTATACTTGTATGACTCAAAATGAATATGTTGAAACTGTTTGCGATTTTATTGAGAATCTTCCGAGAAACATGGTGGTTCAGAGAATTACAGGCGACCCTCACCCTGACGAACTTGCAGCACCAGATTGGTCTCTTGATAAGCACACAACTTTTAATATGATACAGAAAACTCTTGAAAAAAGAGACTCATGGCAAGGGAAATTTTTTTGATCTATAATCTTTAAACTTTATACTTTCCCCTTGATTAACATTTCTCCCATCATCATTTTTCCTTTGATCAAGAGTGTTCTCTCCATGAACATTGTTATTTCTATCAAAACTTTTTTCTTGCACAATAATAAGACACTCCACATTTTCAAGGGTGTTGACAAGCTCAATCCCCTTTTCATGTCCCATGACCATAAGTGCTGTAGCAAGTCCATCTGCAAATGTGCAGTTATCAGCAATCACAGACACACTTACAACTCCATTATCAATAGGATAACCTGTAGTTGGGTTGATGATATGGGAATAGGCTTTACCATTAATTATTGTGAAGTTCATGTAATCTCCGCTTGTTGCAAGAGCTTTATTTTTAAGCGGCAACGAGTGATAAACCTGATTAATTTCTGATTGCTCTTTGTCTGAATCGTATTTGATTGATTTATATGGGTTTTCCCCTTTTATTGGGTTGCTGATTCCAACTATCCAAGGTTTACCCTCTATCTTTTCTCCAGAAGCAAAAACTTCCCCCCCAATTTCAACCAAAAAATTAGAATATCCTAAATCTTTAAGAAGTTGTGAAAGTGCATCAACCCCAAAACCTTTGGCAATCGAGCCAAGATCAAGGGTAATGGCTTCACTTTTTTTTTCAAGAGTTCCAAATATCTTATTGCTAATGTCGGCAATTTCACTATTTTTATCGGAGTCAATATTCTTAGCCTCTTCATTGCTAATAATAATCTGATTAAATCCAGTTGTTTGAAGATATGCTTTTATAATTTCAGAAGAGGGCATTGTAGTAATCTCTTTTTTTGTGCCAAATCCCCAAAGATCAACAAGAGGTTTCACAGTGCCGTCCCAAGCGCCTCTTGTCATGGTGTAAAGTTTTTGTGCTGTCAGCATAACACCATAAAATTCAGGAGATATTTTTATAACCTCTCCTTTAGCTGCTCCGTTGAACAACGATATTTCGCTATCTTTTATATAAACTGACATGCTCTGATTGACCTGTTTGAGCTTCTCCTTAATTAAATCATGTAGCATTGAGGGAGTTATTTTATTTTTGTTTTTAATGTCTTGACCATCACTTTTATCCATTTGCATTACAACTTTAATGTGGTAGGTAGTTCCCATTGTTTTGCCAGTAAATAGCTCAAGTTTGTTCTCATCTTTATTAGAACTTTCTTTAACTTTGCCATTACCACCAAAATTAGATGAATTTTGGTTAGCATAAAGATAATTTGGCGTATCAATAAAAAGATTAAATTTAATAGCCAATAAAAGTAGAGTAACCAATATTGAAATCAATTTGATTTTAATAGATATATTTGTAAAGATATTTTTTTTCATATTTGACTCACTTGCGTTTTAATTTTATCTAATTTTATGTTAATAAATCCTACCCTTAAATCTAATTCGGAAAAATACTTCATTTTGGCAAAAATATTTATATTTTGACACGCAATCATTACAACTGTTTAATAATATTTTAGATCAGTTAGCGTTACAAGGAGAAAAATATATGGAAGAGCTTTTTTGGGAATATTTACCTCTGATAATGTTTACATTTGTATTTGGACTTCTACTTTTGGGTTATCCCGTAGCCTTTACTATTGGTGGAGTTGCCATGTTCTTCGGGATTCTTGGTTTTGGGGTGGATTTTTTTAACCTCATGCCAATAAGAATTTGGGGAACAATGACAAATTTTAGTCTTCTTGCTGTTCCTCTGTTTATTTATATGGGGGTGATGCTTGAGAAATCAGGTATTGCTGAAGAGCTTCTTGAAACTATGTCACTAGTTTTTGCAAAGTTGAAAGGAGGACTTGCAATGTCTGTGGTTTTTGTTGGTGCTTTAATGGGTGCATCAACTGGCATTGTAGGAGCAACTGTTGTAACAATGGGACTTTTATCTGTCCCTACAATGCTTAGAAGAAATTACGATGTAGCTCTAACTACAGGGACAATCGCGGCTTCTGGAACTTTGGGGCAGATTATACCGCCCAGTATAGTTCTTGTTCTTCTTGGTGATATTATGGGTGTTCCTGTTGGAGACCTGTTTGTTGGAGCAGTTATTCCTGGTTTAATTCTGGTTGTTCTTTACATGATATATATCTTAATAATAGCCACAATAAAGCCAGAGCTTGCTCCTCCAATCCCTCAAGAGGAGCTTGATGGAATTTCAACAAAACAACTTTACACGAGAGTTATTAAAGCACTTATCCCACCTGTTTCACTAATGATTATGGTTTTAGGATCAATTTTTGCTGGCATTGCTTCTCCAACAGAAGCGGCATCTGTTGGTGCTGTTGGGGCAACAGTTCTTACTGCTATTCATAAACGGCTAACTTTTCAGATTGTCAAAGATGTTATGGAGGCTACCACAAATCTAACCTGCATGGTTTTCATTATACTTATTGGGGCTACAACCTTGGGGCTTGTATTCAGAGGACTTGATGGAGATACTCTTATCAGAAACCTAATACTTTCACTTCCATTTGGAAAGTGGGGCATTCTCTTTATAGTTATGAGTATTATTTTTATTGCTGGATTTTTTCTTGATTTTATTGAGATTACCTTTATCCACGTTCCAGTTCTTGCACCTATAATGATTCATCTTGGCGTTGATCCTTTGTGGCTTGGGATTTTGATCGCCGTAAATCTTCAAACTTCATTCCTTACCCCACCATTTGGTTTTTCGCTTTTCTATCTAAAAGGAGTTTGTCCTGATAGCGTCAAAACAATGGATATTTATAGAGGTATTGTCCCTTTTGTTATTATGCAAGTTATTGGACTTTTGATTATTACGATATTTCCAGAAACTGTAACGTGGCTGCCAAAACTTCTGGCGAACAACTAAAATTCTAAAATTTTTTAAAGATTTGGCAACTTTTTAAAAGTTGTCAAATCTTAGTTATACTGCAAGCGGTCATAAATTGAGTTTTTATATTCTCATTTTTGCTTTAATTTGTTAATGTGTGTTTATGACAATAGAACTTGAATTCACACCAGAAATAATAGAAGAGATAAACTATGAACGTTACCATCATCCTGTTCCGTTGGTACAGCGAAGGATGGAAGTTCTATGGCTAAAAAGCAATGGTCTTTCTCATTCGCTGATAGCACAACTTGGTCGAATATCTGAAAATACGATGCGAGAGTATTTCAGACTGTATGAGCAAGGTGGGGTTGCCAAGCTAAGAGAGGTGAACTTTTATCATCCTCAAAGCCAGTTGAATGTTTACATTAGCACTTTGGAAGAATATTTCAAAGAACACCCTGTTGCAACGATAAAAGAAGCCCAGAACAAAATAAAAGAGCTGACAGGAATTGAACGCAGCGAGACCCAAATAAGAGAATTCTTTAAAAAAAACTGCATTTCAGTTGCAGGAAAGTTGCAATGATTCCAGCCAAAGCAGACCCTGACAAGCAAAAAGCATATCTTGAAAATGAGATGTTACCTCGAATAAATGAAGCTAAAGCAGGAAAAAGAGCTGTGTTTTTTGTAGATGCAGCACATTTCGTTCTTGCACCATTTTTGGGTTTTCTATGGTCTTTGACCCGAATTTTTATTAAAGCTCCAGCGGGTCGGAAGCGTTTCAATGTATTAGGAGCATTAAATGCTGTAACTCATGAACTTATAACCGTGACAAACGATTCTTATATTAATGCCCAAAGTGTCTGTGAGCTTTTACAGAAGCTATCACAGCTTAATATTGGAATCCCCATCACACTTTTTTTAGATAATGCTCGTTATCAAAAATGTGCATTGGTAAGTCAAGTAGCAAATGCTCTTCAAATAGAGCTTTGCTACCTGCCAGCTTATTCGCCTAATTTGAATTTGATTGAGCGACTATGGAAGTTTGTAAAGAAAAAATCTCTGTATTCCAAATATTACTCAGAATTTACTACTTTCAAAACTGCTATTTCAGATTGCTTAAAACAAACCCATTCAACCTACAAATTGGAATTGGATTCGCTTTTATCCTGCAATTTTCAGAACTTTGAAAAAGCTCAATTACTGACCGTTTAGAGTATAAACCGTTCCATTTCTATAAATTTAAAATAAAATTTTGAGGTTAATATTTGGACATCTTAAAGGAAAAACACGACGAAATACTTGAAGCAATGTGGACTGCTGAAGAAAATAAAAAATTCTCAATTGATGAGATAAAAAAGCGGTGTGCAATAGAGTTTATAGATGAAGACCTTGCTGAATTAGAATCTATGGATTTAATTGTAAGAAATAAAAATACGATTCTTTTTTCAAGCAAGGGCAAAGAGCTTGCAGAGAACATAATGAGAAGACACAGACTTGCAGAAGTGCTTATGTCAAGTATTCTGAAACTTAAAAACAGCGAAATGGAGAGGGTTGCTTGTCAGGTTGAGCATTATCTTGTGCCAGAAGTTGAAGAATCAATCTGCACATTACTTGGACATCCTGAGATTTGTCCTGACGGAAGACCAATTCCTAAAGGAAGATGCTGCCATAATGGTCTCAAAGAGGTTACTAACACTGTTGTAAGTTTAAACGAATTAAAGCCGGGGGAACAAGGGAAGATAACCTACATAAAGCCCGGCAACCACTCAAATCTACACCAACTCATCTCTTTTGGACTAAATCCAGGGGTAGTTGTTACGTTACACCGTAAAAGACCAGCCCTTTGCATCAAGTATGAGAATACAGAACTTGCAATAGATGAAAAAATAGCTGAGAATATATTTGTTTGGAAGATATTGAGCTGAACAAGCGGTGCAGCACTCCTTCAAGATTAAAGTGTCGGGATTAAAAAAATCTCGAGCTTGTTAATATAATTCCCATCTATCGGTAAATTTTGCCTTGTTTACTGATTTTATCATCTCTGCGGCTGTCTGTTATTTTAATCTCAACACGTCTGTTTTTTTCTCTATGCTCTGGATTATCGTTTGGAACAAGAGGATACATATCGCCAAGCCCAACAATGCTTATTTGGTTTGTATCCATTCCGTATTGAACTAATAATCTTGATACTTCTGCTGCCCGTGCAACTGATAGATGAAGGTTGTTACTATATTGATGAAACAGAGGAAATCTAAACATCTTATCATCTGTGTGTCCTTCAAGGCGTATAGAGATATAGGGATTTCCATTATACCTCTCTGCTATTGACCTTATTTTATATATCTCTTTTTCATTTAGATTGCTGTTGCCAGAATTAAAATATACACTTTCAATTAGCTGATTCTCTATAGGTATGACAGGTGTAGGGATAGTAGGCAGCTTAACATTTGTTGCTTCTGCCTTTTTTATATTTTCCTGCAATAAGCTAAGTTGCTTAGTTAGTGCGTCAATTTTGTCCGCTAATCTCGTTTTCTCTATAGTAATTGAATCTATATATCTTTTTTTAATCTCCAACTGAGCATTTAATCCTGTGATTGTTCCTGTTAACTCTTTTTGCTTTTGAACCATTGGAAAGTGGTAATAGTTCCTAAATGTTAAATAACTTGTAATGGCTATAATCGCTATAATGGCTGCTATAGATGCAAATTTTATAAAAAAAATCTTATTTGGTCTCTTTTCTATATAGTTATCTCTTTTAATTTGAAGAGTGTTGTTTAATTTATTTGCAATAAGTAACTCTTTTTGCTTTTGTGATTCACTCAATTTTAATTTAAGGTCATCAATTTCACCATTTAGGCTAATGCACTCTTTTTTTGCCGTCTTTAGCTGGCTTTCAAGATTAACCATCTCTTTTTTAATTTTGCTTACAGCCTCTAAGGATTTATTTTTTTCTACCTCCATAATATTAGCAATCTTTAATGAATCAGATAGCTTATCTTCAACTTCTTTTATTTTATTAGAATAATGCTCTCTGTTTTGCTTTAGCCGCTCTTCGAGGGTATTAATTTTATTAATCTGTATAGCATCATTCTGATAGGATTTTTCTTGGATTTTTCTTATCTCTAACTCTTTGTTCTTAATCTCTTTATCTTTATCTCTGATTTCCGCCTCTTTACGGCTTATCTCTAATTCTCTATTTTTTAAATATTCATCTTTGTTATCAAGTTCTTGTTTAAGAGATTGATTAATGAAATTTGAGTTTTCAAGAGCTTTCTTTGATTGAATAGTCTCAAATTCCACTTTTATTTTATCTTTTTTTAAGATTTCAGCTTCAGTTAGTGCTGATTCAAGTTTCTCTTGTAATTCACTAATCTTATCATGCAATTGTGTTTGTTCGCTTAGAAATTTTTTTTCAATGAACTCCAACTCTTTTTTTGCAATTCTAAGCTCTGAAGAGATAACTCTTTTTTGCTCTTCAATATCTGCATTTATCTTTTTTAGGTTTCCAAGTTTCTCTTTAAGAAGGGTATTTTGGCTACTGAGAAGAGCGTTTTCACTGTTCTTGACTTCTGTTATTTTAATATATTCATCAAGTTTAACCTTAAAAGAGTTAATTACAGCTTCATTATTATTACGTTCAATTTCTCTATCATTTTGTAACTCAACTATTGATTTTTCAACATGAGCTATCTCATTCTCAACCGCTGCTTTTTCAACTTCAATTCTCTTAAAGTCTGATTCAAGACTCTTTTTTATATCTAAAAGCTCTTGAATTCTCTCTTGTGCAAATTTTTTCTCCTTTTCAGCTACTATTTTTTCTTGGGTAATATTAAAAATTATCTTCTCAATTGTCTCAATAGGGCTATCTGGTGGCTCTTTTTTCACTTCAATAATATTTAGCTCATTATTCAATTTATTTAAAAAATGCTGCTGTTGAGCAGAAGAATTCTCCATAGTTATCTTGGAAAATTCACTCATTTCATTAATAAACTCACTGAGAACCTCTTCTGTTTGAGTCTCTATTTGAGTTAAAATTTTACTTTTATCCTCTATATCCAATGTTTCAATCCCGTCCCTTGCAATATCAAAACTTAGTAATTTTGCATTCATTCTTTTTCTTTCTTAAATTTAAAGTTAATGTTTATCTTTTAAAAGCCTTTCAGCAAGCTCTATAGACTCTTCCAACATTGTGTTTAAGTTCGTAATTTCATCTCTTAGAATCTTTTCACTCTCCTGTGTATCTCTACGGATAATTTCTATAATGTTCTCAAGTTCATCATTTTTCAATTGTAGGTCAGATAGCTGTTTCTCAAGGGACTCTCTCTCGAACACAATTTTCTGGTTTTGTTGTATAAGTTCATTTTTTTCTGCTTTGAGAGCTAAAATCTCTATTTTTTTGACTTCTATCTCTTTAGTTTTAACATCTAATAATTCACTCATATCACCTAATTTATTTAGGCAGTTATCTCTTTCAGTTTTTGATTCAATTAGTTGTGTTGTTAAAATATTGATAACTTCCTGATGTTTGTTCTCTTTGTCAGTTAATATCTTTTGGAATGTCTCTTGTGCAACTTGGTGATAACGATTAAATGCCTCCCTAACCTTTTCATTCACATTATTTTTTAGTTTATTGTTATCCATATCATTAAATTCAATCACTTTTTTTATATTCCTTCCAATAAATAAAAATATTTAATATCTGCAAAATTAAAGATACATCTTGAATTATATTGAGATTAGTAGAAATTTCCTATATTTTCAAATTTATTATTAAAAATAATAGATGCTGATATATTAAATTGCCTATTTTTATATGACACAATAAAGGCAATGCTATCAAATTTATTGTAAAATGCTACTATAAAAATTCGTATAACAACCACTGTATTATATATTTGGCACTCTTTGAAAGAATCAAACAAAAAATAAAATGTTGAATTTCATTTAATATTTTAAATGTTGTTTAACATTAAGTTAATGATATTGAGGACAACGCTATGGACATAAAGCAGCCATTTACCATTCTTGCTGTTGATGATCATTTGGTTAATCTTAAGCTAATTGAAAAATCGCTATCAAAAGAGGGTTACAGAGTTTTAAGTGCCTCTAATGGACCTAATGCGAGAAAATTAGCTGTTGCAGAGAGACCTGATTTAATTCTTCTTGATATTCAGATGCCTGGTGAAGATGGATTTCAAGTAATACAATTTTTAAAGAATAATCCTTTAACATCGTCAATTCCTGTAATATTTCTAACTGGTGTAAGCGAAGTCCACTCCAAGCTAAAAGGATTTGATCTTGGTGCTGTAGATTATATTACAAAACCATTTCACAACCTTGAGGTGATTGCACGGGTTGGAATTCATCTTAAACTATCTATTGCTACTAACTCTCTTATTGCTGAACAGGCACATAAACTTAGGCAGCTTTCCGAAGCCCAAGAATCAATGTTGCCACTTCCCCATGATAATCCAGATGCAAAATTCGGAGTTTACTACAAAGCTCTCCATGAAGCTGGTGGAGATTTTTATGATATTATTGACCTTTCTGAACACATTAAAGGCTATTTTGTAGCTGATTTTTCTGGGCACGATATAAAAACAAGCTACATGACAGCATCTGTTAAAGCTCTGCTTGTTCAAAACTGCACTCCTGTTTACTCTCCTGCAGAGAGTATGAAAATGATAAATGATGTATTGGTGGAAATTCTTCCAGATGGTAAATATCTTACCTCTTGCTATGTATTACTTAATAGAGAGACACTAAAAATGACTGTTATAAATGCTGGACACCCCCCAGTTGTTCATATTCCTGTTAATGGAACACCTTCTCTATTAAGTAGTGATGGTGATGTGCTTGGAATGTTTAAAGATGCTCAATTTGGCATTACAAGGATTGATGTCTCTTACGGAGATCGTTTTTTTATATATAGTGACGGGCTTGTTGAGTCTGCTCAAAATAATATTACATGGGTCAACGGGGCAGAACAATTTCTTGATGACTTCAAAATAGTTAGTGATGTATCAGTAGAAGATGCACCTAAAAAGTTGATTCAAAATCTTTTTTATAGCGAAACAGATAATCAAGAAGTTGTTGAATCTCAGAGCAATTTGAGAACAATGCCTGAAGATGATATTGTCATTTTATGTGTAGAGGTATGAAATAGTTATGTATTTAAACCGTCTGATAAATCTTCTTTATATATTTATTATATGGGAGTGTAAGCAATGACAGAAATATCTAATCTAACAAAGAGTAATCAATTTCATATCTGTGAAACTGATGACAGTATCACAATTGTTTTTAGCTCTACAATGGAGAATATTGATAGAACCTGTGAAGAGACAACAAGATTTCTCATAGAATTATTTAAAAGGTTTGAATTTCATCACTCTAACAACTTTAAGTTTAAAGAAAAATATTTAAAAAAAGAGTTAAAACAAGAAATTGACTATTCTGCAAAACTACGAAGTAACCTTTTTGCTATTCAGCTTGTAATGCGTGAGGGTTTAACCAATGCTGTGCGTCATGGTAACTGTTTTAATGCAGCAAAGATTGTTAGATGTTATGTTAAAATAGATAAAAATCAAATGCTTATTGTAGAAATTGAAGATCAAGGAGAGGGATTTAATTGGAAAAGAGAGCAAACAAAAGATATTAAAGATTTAGATGATGATTCAGATCACGGAAGAGGGCTTATGATAATGGAGCAATATTTCTCACGATATTGGTATAACGAGAGAGGTAACAAACTTACGCTTGAAAAACATATCTCATTTAGCCAATAATATTCAAAGATTAACAGAAAACAAGTAGAGACGCACGGATGTACGTCTCTACAATTTAAGATTGGATTGAAATTCCTGAGCAACAAGATATACTGCAAGCGGTCATAAATTGAGTTTTTATATTCTCATTTTTGCTTTAATTTGTTAATGTGTGTTTATGACAATAGAACTTGAATTCACACCAGAAATAATAGAAGAGATAAACTATGAA
>JADFZQ010000047.1 GCA_015232455.1 Desulfamplus sp.
TTCATAGTTTATCTCTTCTATTATTTCTGGTGTGAATTCAAGTTCTATTGTCATAAACACACATTAACAAATTAAAGCAAAAATGAGAATATAAAAACTCAATTTATGACCGCTTGCAGTATAATATTAGGTTGCGGGTCAGGAAGGTTAGTTTCAAAAAGTAACTTTCCAATCTCAGAACCGCTAAAACCCTCAGAAGTATCACCAAGTATTTTTGAGATTGATTCGATTACGCTGAGATTAAACTTATTTAATGATGCCATTTCTGATACTCTTAAAACCTTAACCATTGATTATCAGGTCATTTTTTCCTGATAATAATTAAAATTGACTATTATGAAAGCATCTTTACACTGATAATAAACCAAGACTTCCCTAATAAATTAATCATAAATGTAAAATAATTTTAAATCACCTCCTTTTGTAAATCAAAAAGATGCTGATGCCTGAACAGGTAAGCGTGCTGATAGGAAACGTGCAAAATCGAATATCTGCTTTGTTGTTTCGTCAGGTAATTTAGCAGTCAGCTCTGCAACTTGTTCGGCAATAGGAACCCATTGCTTGGTTTCAATACGCCATACGACAATAAACTGTTTTGAGTTCAGGGCTAAGAAATCAAGCGTTTCACCGTTTTCATCTGTAAACTCAATTTCATAAACATCATCGTTATGACAATGAACGATTGTCCCTCTGCTTCCAGACATCAGCTTTTTTTTAGGCATATCTTGTGTAAGTTCAATTATATCACCGATTTTTGACATTTTTATATCCTATTTTCTAACAAAAAGAGTTATAAGATGAGCTTCTTTTATTGAGTGAGTTTGCGATGATCAATACGAATATTATTGGTAATATCTGTTAATATCAAATTATATCTCTATGTTGATTTTATCAATTTGTCATGTAAATAATATTGTTATTAAGTTAAAAATCTTACCAACTTTAAAAAATATTATTTTGCCTATCATACAGAATATAAATATGTCAAGTATCAAAAACAATAGAAGGAATACATTAAGTTATGCGTCTTCATAAATATTCAATTCATACTCAGAGCATAGAATAGGAGAGGAGCTAACCATTTATTATAAGGTACTTTTTCCTGATATATGCCAAAACACCTTGAAAGGTGTTAAATTTATAAGATATAAAAAGATTACAGCAGACACGTTCAGAAGCATATCTGAACAAACATACAACCGCATAGAGATTGGCTAAATGCTAAATGATTTCCTAAAGTTCACAGCTCAAATCAGCAACCTTAATTGTAAAGATGAAGCTATTGAGTGGCTATTTTATTCAGGTATGTTGTTTGGAAGTAAATCAAAATGGTGGGCAGATTGGGGCGAGAGATATACCCAACATGAAGGTATTGATATAACTTTCTACAGAACATTAAAAAGAGATAATTTTGAAGATATTGGAGGTGGTAGCAATATTAAGATGTTTGATGCCAAGACAAAAGTTCCAGTAATAGCTGATGGCAAAATATTAAATATCTGCACTGATTTTTTGGGGCAGTCAGTTATTATTGAACATTTACCTTTAATTAATAGAAGAGAATTGAGCTTTAAAATCAAACAAGGACAAAGCGAACAATCAACTATGGTAGGAATATATTCTCATATTAAAGCTGACCAAAATTTAGAATGTGGAATGGCTGTTTCAAAGGGAGATATAATAGGAACAGTTGCAGATACATCTATGAGAAAATCAAAAATCCCCCCTCATCTTCACATATCAATTGCAGAAATCTCTCGATTAATTCCTTTTGAAGAGCTTAATTGGAATCTATTTGGCAACTCTGACAACCACCCTGACAAAGTTAAATTTTTCAATCCAATTAATTTTAATATCAATCAAACTCATTTGATTAAAGTTGATTGATATTTAGATTACCTGTGCAGAAAATATAGCTCTAATTGGTGCTGGATAACCCTCTACAGTTTTTGCTGGATTTTCAGGATCAAGGAAATCTGTTAAAGATTCTGTCTGAATCCACTCTGTTTTTCTCTGTTCGTGTGCTTCTGTTTTGGAAATATCAATACATTTTATATTTTCAAAACCTGTTCGTTTTAGCCATGACTCCATAACTTTAATAGTTGGAATGAAAAAAACATTTCGCATCTTAGCGTATCTATCTTCAGGAAATAGACATGTATGCTCATTTTCAGAAGACTCTATAATTAGAGTCTCTAAAATCAACTCCCCCCCTTTTTTCATTAATTCGTTGATTTTTTTTAGCATATCTAATGGCGATCGCCTATGATATAAAACTCCCATGCAAAAAACTGTGTCAAAATAACCATTTATCGCAGGAAATTCATCAAAGGGTATTGGAAGAGAAAAAATATTTTCAATATTTAGATATTTTTGTAAAGCGAGGTACTGAAAGTAAAAAGCATATTGAGGCTCAAGACCAAGAACCATAGTGGGATTATAAGCAGCCATTCTAAACATATAGTAGCCGTTACTTGAGCCTATATCAAGAATACGTCTATTTTTAAGAGGAGAGATTTTATCTATAAAGCGATCCCACTTGAGCCATGACTTCCATTCAGAATCAATCGTAATTCCAAAAAGTTCAAAAGGACCTTTTCGCCAAGGGGCAAGCTCCATCAAGTTTGATTTAATATTATTTATAGCAGCATTTATATCTTCTGATGCTGCTAAAATATCCTCTTCTATTCCCAACGTTATGGTTGGTTTATTTAGGATTTTGTATGATGGTACTATATTTGGTAGGTTGTTAAGAGCCAATGTATATTTTAAAGGGTTACCTTTAGGATTATCAAGTAGCTCTCGCTGTCTTGATATAAGAGATGTAAGTTCTGGTAAACACTTGGTTAATTTAAGTTTGTTATGATTTTCTATGAGTTTTTCCATTATGATAAATTTATGTAAGTCTGGAGATTTATAAGATTAGCGGTTAAAGAGGGTTATAGTTAAAGATATTTGAATATTTTTATGTTCGTCCTTTTATAAGGTATTGAACTAACCACACTCCTGCCAATACCATTAACATACCCAAAGCATTATTGGCAAAAAAATTTATCAAAGCTATAGATATATTGCCTTTACGCCCTGCAATGACTGTCTCTAAAGCAAATGTTGAGAATGTTGTCAAGCCGCCAAGAAACCCTGTCATAAAAAAGAGCCTTGTTGAGAGACTTACCCATGTAACTTGCTCTGTTAATTGAAAAGATACTCCTATTAAGAAGCATCCTGCTAAATTCACAAACATAGTTCCATAGGGGAAATTGATTCCTAAAAGTTTGATTGAGAGTAACGTAACAGCATATCTGCATGTTGAACCAAAAGCTCCGCCAACAAAGACTAATAAAAACTTATACACTGTATCAGAATTTGGTAAATTCATATAAAAAACTCATACTCTTGAATAATTTTTATCAGAGAATGAATGCTTTTCTCGTTTTTTTCTACAAACCTAATATTTGCCTCTTTGCTAATATCAGGAGTAGCATCACTGAAAGCATGAATAATAATTTTAGTTTTTGCCATTTTATCATTTAAAGCTCTGAAAAAAGATTCTCCAAATATCTCAAAAAGCTCTGGATCAAGTATTATCAAATCTAAAGGTTTTTTGCCAGATATAGCTTCGTCTGCTTCTTTCTTATTACCAGCCGTATAGATAATGTGTCCAGCTTTTGCTAATTCTCTTTGCAGAAGATTTCGCACATGATGGTTAAGATCAGTTATAAGAATATGTAAAGGAAAAACCTTTTTCATGATTCCATCGCATTGCAATCTATAGTTATACTCCTACTGTTAATAATTTAGAGATACGTATTAAATCAATAGAGCAATTTCAGTGCCAAGATTAGATATGCAATATTTATTTGGTTTTTGTTGTAATAAACAATAGACAACTAAAGTCAATTTTGCAGCTCTATTTCTATATTGATTGGCAATCTTTGTAATTATTTTTGTCGAGATACTTTACAGAGTGTAAAACATATCGACACAATATCTAATATGAATCATAGAGGTAAAAGGATATTACTATATTATTTTGATTGGCATGTGCCTTGCTATAATATTTTTCAATAATTAAAGATAAGTCAACTCTACACTTAAACATAAATATAAATGAGGGGGTAGTTATGACAGAAAATAATGTTAATCAAAGAGAAGATAATAGTAATACTATTCTTGTTGCCTTAGACGGTTCTGAAAGGTCTATGAAAACCGTTGAATATCTTTACGACTTTAAACCATTTAGTGATAAAAAAATTATTTTATATCATATCTTTAGCGATGTTCCAGAATCTTATTGGGATATGGGAACAACACCTTTCAGCCGTAGCGGTGCTGCTCAAATAAAAGGTTGGGGAGAACAACGCAGATTTACAATAGACGATTTTATGGATCGGGCAAGAAATATTCTTATTAGCACTGGCTATAAACCTCAGGATATAAGCATAGTTATCAAAGAGAGGCAAAAAGGTATTGCTCGTGATATTATTTCAGAGGCACAAAAAGGATATTTTGCTCTACTTATCAGAAGGCGTGGTTATGGTGCATTGCTTCACATGATAATGGGAAGTACAACAACTAAGGTTATTGAAAAACTCTCTGGTACTCCGATCATTTTGGCTGGATTAAATAAAATCCGCAACTCAGTTTTAATTGGAATTGATGGCTCTGACGGCTCTGACAAGGCAGTTGAATTTACAGCTAATGTTGTTGGCAACAAAAATTGTAAAATTGTTCTTTGCACTGTATTGCGAGATTTTGATATTTATACTGGAGACAGGAACAGAAAAAATGTGTCAGATTGTGTTGATTGTGTATTTGAAGAGGTTGAAACAGCCATGAGACGGGCAGCACAAACACTTCAAAAGGCAGGAGTCAAAGCCTCTGATATTGAAAGAAAAATTATAACAGGTGTAGGCACAAGGGCTGGGGCTATTGCAAAAGCAGCAGAAGAGGAGAAGTGTGACACAATTATTCTTGGTAGAAGAGGGCGTTCTAATGTTAATGATTTCAGTATTGGGCGTGTAACATGGAAAGTTATTCATGCAGCAAGGGAAATGACTATGTGGATTATTTAACTTCTTAAGAAGAAGTGCTAATTAAAGCTATAATATGGTTCAGAGCTTCCACGATTTGACAACTTTTCAAGAGTTGTCAAATTTATTCTTATTTGCAGCGATATTTCACAGCAAACCGCATCTTAAATAGTTATAATTATAAACTTTTTTGCTCAAATGAGTTCAATTGCTTATATTTTATAGCTTTTTTGATTATAGATTCCGCCCATGCAGGAGTACCAGAGGCAAGGATATGGGTATAAGTCCCAAAGACATTGTTTTTAAAAAAACCATCTTTTTTAGCAATAATTCCTTTACCACGAATCATAGCAAAAGCCATCTCATCTTCTCTATAGTCAATATCTATGATGTGTGAATATCTAAATTCATGGCCTCTTATGGTCTGACCCACCTCAAAAAACGGATTTTGATTAACCACTTTGACCTCAGTATAGCCATGCCCAACGGGTCGCTGTGAAAGCCCAAAACTCAAAGGGAGAATATCTGCCATTGGATAGATTACAGTTTCATCTGGGTTGCCATTTTTATCAGAGTTATCGCTTCTATCAGTTTTAAAATTTTTATTAAGAGTAAGGCTCTTTCCAAGAAATATAAGCCCTCCACACTCCGCATAAATTGGCAACCCTTTTTGTGCGAGAATCTTTAGTTCACTTCTAAAACTAATATTTGCGGCAAGTTGTGCAGCATGGGTTTCAGGAAAACCACCTCCCATGTAGATGGCATCAACCTCAGGAATATGGGTCTGAGTCAGCGGGCTAATAAATTTGAGAACAGCTCCTTTTTGTTCAAGAATTTCTAAATTATCTGGATAATAAAATTGGAATGCGGAATCTCTTATAATACCAATAACAGGTTTCTCATCACTATTAAGTATAGGATAATGTTTGAAGGGGATTGATGGTGGTTTGCTATCACTATCATTGAGAATAATATTATGATGCTTATGATTTTTTTCACTTCTACCTAGGATGGTGGTGTGAGTTGTTGAGAATTTTATACATGCCTGATAGAGTGCATCTAAATCAATACAGGATTTTGCAATCTTTGAGGCAGATTCAATAGATTGCATTGCAAGGGAGTGTTCAGCAGATGGAATAAGTCCCATGTGTCTTTCTGGAAAATCATCAGAGCTTAACTTTGGAACAGAACCAAAAACAGGAATATTACAAAATCGTTCAATATTATCACGAACCTTCCCTTCATGGCGTTTTCCAGCAACTTGATTAAGAATAACACCCATAATATGAACATGAGGGTCAAAATGGATACAGCCCATTAATAAGGCAGCCATTGTTCGCGTACTTTTTGTGCAATCAAGCACTAAGAGAATGGGTAAATTTAACAGCTTGGCTATCTCGGCAGTGCTGGTATGACCATCTGTATCAATGCCATCATACAACCCCCGATTTCCCTCTACAAGGGCAATGTCAGCAAGAGATGAATTTTTATTAAAAGAGTATTTTACTTGGAGAGGATTACAGAGAAAAGTGTCAAGATTATAACAAGGACGACCGGCTGCCTGTGCAAGCCAGCCGGCATCAATATAATCTGGTCCTTTTTTGAAAGGTGCGACCTTAATACCGATATTGGTCCATGCAGCTGCAATTCCAAGGGAGATAACAGTTTTACCCGTGCCACCTTTAAGTCCGGCAACTACAACTCCTAAGATTGGTTTGTCATTATCATGCTGCATTTAAGTTATTAAGTGCCTAACACTAAAAATCATTATTTTAGAGATTAGATTAAGCTTCACCCTCAGAACTGTGCTGTTTACCACCGCCTTTAAGTCCATACATGGTGGTGCTTCCGCTTGACCAATATTCAAGAACGCCATCAGTTACCAAAAGATTAACTACTTTCTTTATATCTCTTAGTTTGTCATCAGGAAAAATATCTTGAAAGTCATTAAAATAGAATTTTGATTTTGTTTTTGATTTCTTTGTCATAAAATCAACAACAGCCTGGGTTGCTGCTTCTTTGTTAGAAAGAAGTTCACTCATTGTAAATTCCCCCTTTTTATTTTTTTAAAAGCTCTCTTATTTTTAAGAACCTTATTTTTTTAAGCATAATAGCCGAAGTGCCTTAACGTCTTTACAGGCAACTTCGGCTTAAATATCTTCAGTTTATTAATATATTATAAATATTAAACTGAATTAGAACTTAAACTGTGTTGACTGACGCCATGACATATATGCCTGCTGACGGAAGTCATCAATCAGGTGGTGGGTAAACTCAAGCTCACATTTCTGAAAGAATTTTTCCCAACCGATTCTCTCTGCCCAATCACCGAGACGCTCATATTTGTTAGCATCGTTTGCATAAGCATTGACGATCTTGGTAATTGCATCTGTCATGGATGGCCATCTTGGCATCTCATTTGGAATAAATGCAACAACAACTTTTGAGAACTTTGGATCGCTGATTCTGTTAGATACCTTTCCACCAGCCATGAGAACAATACCATCGCCTTCAGTATCTGCAAGAGGAAGAGATGGACACATTGTGTAACAGTTACCGCAGAACATACAACGTTCATTCTTGATCTCTACTGATTTTACCTCTGTTCCGTCATCAAGTTTTACTTTGGCAGGTTTGATAGCTGCTGTAGGACATGCAGAGATAGCAAGAGGAATCTCGCAAAGTCTGTCAAGATATTCATGGTCAATCATTGGTGGTTTTCTGTGGTAACCAAGAATTGCTATATCAGAACAGTGAACAGCACCGCACATATTGAGGCAGCATGCCATAGAGACACGAAGCTGTGCAGGCATTCTCATTTTCTGGAAATCTTCAAACAGAACATCCATAGTTGCCTTTACAGTACCAGAGGCATCTGTGGCAGGTGTGTGGCAGTGAATCCAGCCCTGTGTATGAACGATATTTGTGATACCAGCACCAGTTCCGCCGATTGGAAACTTGAAGCTTCCACCTGGGAATTTACGGCTTTTGAGATCATTCTTGAGTGGCTCTACTTTATCTTTAGAGTCAACCATAAACTCAATGTTGTTTCTGGTTGTAAAACGAAGATGACCATCGCAATGTTTGTCAGCAATATCACAAATTTCGTTAATGTGGGTTGTACTCATAAGACGAGCACCACCAACTCTTACTGTATAAACTTCATCACCTGACTCTCCAACATGAACCATAACACCTGGTTCAAGGATTTCATGGTGAGACCATTTGCCTTTATTTTTCTTGATTACTTCAGGATAAAACTCTTCATAATGTCTTGGACCGATGTCTGTTATTCTATCGTCCATCGGTTTGTCTGGGTTATAACCAGATGATATAAATGCCATTGTATTCTCTCCCCTTATCTCAGATGGTGTTTTCTGTATTCAACAACGTCACGTGTCCAGCCACCGGCAACCTCTTCTTCTTTCCAGAAGATGTATGGATTGGTTCTCGGATATGCAACATGCTGAGGCTGAGCATCAATTCCTGTAACTTCAAGCAATTTCTGGAATCCTTGACGCATTATCAACTCACCAAGTCTCTCACGGTTTTTACCCTCTTCCATCCACCAATCCCATACGTTTTCAATGACCGCTGTAATCGCTTCATAGTCATTATCAGAATTGACTTCAACAAAAGGAACAAGGAGAGAACCCATCTGTGCACCATCAACAATTGGAGCTTTTGCACCTACAAGAATGGAGCAGCCTCTGTCATCACCTATCTTCAATGCTCTTGGCATAGTGTTGATGCAGTGCATACAGCGGGTGCAGTTTGCATCATCAATTTTAAGTGTTTTATTCTCAAATTTCATACACTTTGTAGGGCAGAGTCCAAGAACCTCTTTTTCAATGTCAAATGGTCCCCAATCTTTGCCTTTATGAGCACCAGCATTTGGAGGATATGCAGCATCATTCTCTACATATTTATTAACTGCATCTTGATCAATTTTAATAGCATCTCTCCATGTACCGATAAAGGACATATCAGAACGTGCAATTGAAGCTACACAGCAGTTGGGGCAAGCATCAAATTTGAATTTAAACTTGTATGGGAATGCTGGGCGATGAAGCTCATCTTGATAATTGTTTGTTAGAAAATGACACAGTGCATTTGAATCATAACAAGCATATTCACATCTTGAAGAGCCAAGACAGTCAGCAGGGGTACGAAGGTTAGAACCTGAACCACCAAGGTCCTGATTCATGTTGTGTGTCAATTCATAAAAAATCTCCTCAATCTGAGGAGTTGTGGTACCCAGAAGAATGATATCTCCTGTTGCACCGTGCATATTTGTAATACCACTACCTCTCATATCCCAGATTTTTGTAAGCGTTCTGAGATATTCTGTGGTGTAGTATTTACCACAAGGTTGAGCAACACGCATTGTATGAAAATGCTCAACTCCAGGGAAAAGTTTTGGTTGATCACAGTATCTGCCGATTACACCGCCACCATAACCAAAAACACCAACGATACCGCCATGTTTCCAGTGTGTTCTTCCATGTTTATAAGAAAGTTCAAGAACGCCAAGAAGATCCTCTACAGCATCCTGTGGAATCTGGAACTCAACGCCTGCTTCATTCTTTGCTCTGACTTCAGCCTGTTGCTTCAGATCAGAAACAAAACTCGGCCATGGGCCAGATTCCAACTGATCCAATAAAGGAGTTTCATGTTTTGCCATTTACCTACCTCCGTTAAAAGTTAAATTACATTTTCTATTTGATGTTTAATTATTAGGAATTATTGAACGTAAATAATCTTAAACATTACAACAATTTTATATAGTACTTATATAAAAACCTAAAAAAAACACCATTTCTTGAGCATTACTTCAAATCTCTAACCATACTCCAAAGTCATTTATTTTACTACTTTGCATTTTAGACAATCTTTAAGACCCCAGATCGTCATTTTTTTCAATAAAATTATAATAATTTTTATAATAAGAGTTTAAATAATCATCGTTCCTATAAGATTTCTGAGCGGTATTGTCAATAAAAAAGCTGTTTTTTTCCATTTTATGATATAGCGAAAATACCATTACTAATATTACGGTAAAGTGCTTCAGAATGCTCTTTCAGATGTCTTAATATAAAAGCTCTTTCAGGGTTATCTGTTTGGCAATCACCTAACATAATAAGATAAATTTGATATAGATTTTGATGGCTAAATTGACTTAAGTGTGATTGAAAACAATTAACAAGAGAGTGTTCAATAAAGTAGTTTTGAATAGTATTTGGTATCTTTTTATTTTTAAGCCCTCTAAAGAATCCTTTTAAGATAAACGGTATAACTGCATCATCAACGAGAGATATTTTACCAATTCCATCAATTCTATCTATACGCATACGCAGTGTAAGATTCAGAAAAAAGAGCAGAAGTGCATTATAAACATCTTGTTCAATATTGTTAGATATAACAGATTTCTGAGCAGTATCTTCATCTTCAGGTAAGTGATAATCTTGCTCAACATAATCAGATGAATCAGAGCTTGATACAGGCACATAATTTGAACTGTAATCCCGAACAGTGATAAGTTTTACATCAAATCCATCTATGGTTTGTTTCACAACAAAATCGCCTGCTGCATGATGCCAAAGCTCAATAGCCTCTGATGTTTCAAGATTATAAAAATATGTAAGAATTTCAGAGGCTTTTTCATATATTTTAAAATAGGAGGGCGAGTAGATAGGTATAACAGTTCCGTCACTGTTCCAAATATGGATAAGAGATGAACCTTCAATGTTATTAGCATCACAAGAACTATTATTATCGTAGCTCGGATTATCTGTTAAATGGAACTCTTTATATCCATCAAACCATGTTCCAAGTAGAAAAGAAATTTCTATACCTCTGTATGTCATGGACTTAACACCGAATACTTGAGGAACAAAAAAATTATCATCAATTTTACTAAGATACTTAAGAATACGGTATTCATTATTAATTAATGCAAGTCCGTGGGCAGAAACAGCGGTATTTAAGACAAAACAAATAGGAGATGCTATACAATCAGAATTTCCTATTTGTATTCTTACTTCAACTCTTGCTGGATGGTAAAAAGCACCATGTTTTTCAAGAAAAATATCAATTTGTTTAATATCTTCAATATTAATTTCCCTAATCTCTTGGCTCTTACTCTCTTTTTTTAAGATAAATGCCAATCCTTGTTGTAAGACATAATAATTGTCAGAGATAATAAACTGTCCCGCAAGTGTAAAGTATTCATGAAGCAAAATCCCCCCCGCATCTTTACCTAATAGAGGCATATCCCAAAGGGATGATTTTTCTGTGAATGGCTCTGATATTCCAGAAATATAATATTTAACTATCGGCTTTGGATTGTCCATCTAAATAAGTCTTAAATATCTCAATGTTATGGGGTTTATTTTCTATAACGTGCTAAATCTTCTTTCATAGCTTCTGCAACTTGAAAACCTAACGATTCGGCTTTATCACAGTGGAATATAGCCAAATCATACTCCTGTTTTTGCAGATATGCTACGGCAAGATTGTTGTGGCTGATTGGAAATTCTGGTTGAATTCTAACAGCCTGAAGATTTGCCTCAATAGACTCATCAATAAGCCCTTTCATTAAATAAGCATTACCAAGAGTTGTATATGCTTGCACAAATTTAGCATTGTGTATAATTGCTTTTTGAAGATTCTTTATTGCAAGATCAAGTTTTTCCTCATCCTCTTTTTCATCTTTTCCATCAATTAGTTGTAGGAGAACAAACCCTATATTTGCATAGCCTTCAGCAAAACCAGCTCTTGCCTTAGTTGCATATTTATTGTATCGCAAACATCCTTCAAGATCATTTCTCTGAAGACAGATGCCACCAAGTAGAACGTATGCTTCAGCAAGAGATGGGCTACATTCAACAGCATCATGTAGTGCTTTTTCTGCTGCATCATATTCCTGTTTTCCCATTAGAGCAACTGCAAGGTTGTAGTGGGTAGTTCCGCACTCAGTGTTTTGTTGTAGTTGTCCGCGTAGTTTTTCAATATATTCATCAGAAGTTTTAGATTTTACTCTTTCTGATACTGTTATTTCTGTCATTATATCTTTTTTCCCTCTAATTTTATGTTGTCAATTGGTTACAAATAGACCAAGCATGAAGTTGTGTATTCTATTTTCAACAATCTCTTATGTCAAGGCAAAATTAGATTGTTATTTTAACATGAGTTCGAGATAAGAAACTTAGGTTATTTTACTAAAAACTCTACGCTATCTGTTCCTATGATATTATCTTTTTTATCAATTAATTGTGCAGATGCTTTATGTCTTCCCCTCTCTATTTTCCACTGCAACGTAGCATTTTTATTTAAAAAATATTTATTATTAATTATCCATCTAACTCTATAATTTGGAAGCAAGCCCGTAACTTTGAAATCGATATGTTCAAGTTCATCTGGAATTCGCGGGTCCATAGCTATTTCAAGACCATTCACAGGATTAACAAACTCAAACTTCTTAAAATTTTGTCTCTGATTAGTAATCTTAATCTGATTAAATCTTTGAGCTTGGTTTTCAGATGTAAACCACTCAGTTTTTTTAATATATTTGTTATCATAACTATTTTTTCTTTTAAAAACCAAAACATCTGCCTTAACTAATTTAGGACTCATATACAATGGACTATTGCCCCTATCAGAATGATTACCACCAGCAATGACACTATTAGCATTAGAAGTATTAGCTATACTATCATAAGAAACAACATCTACGCTACCTTGTTCCCTGATTCGGTTTAATTCTGCAAATATGCTTCTAAGCACAAAAGCAGAACCTCTTGAGCCGCTAAGTTCAATAGTTGGAGAACCATCAAGATTGCCCATCCAAACACCTGCTGTATAATAACGATTATATCCCATTGCCCATGAATCTCTGTAGTCGCTTGAAGTTCCTGTCTTAACAGCAGTTTGCACAGGGAAGTTGAGAAGATCGTTATCACCAAATTCAAGTGTTCTTGCTCCATTATCAGAAAGTATATTGCCAATAATTGAAGCAACTTCTTCTGAAACAAGCTGTTCTGAATTTAGATAAATATTATCTAAATATTTAAAATTATGACTATTTATTTTTTCATAGCCGTAAGAGTCATTAGCATTAAAATTGGAAGGATAGAAACAGATGAGAGGAACAAACTTTCCAGCATTTGCAAGCACACTGTATGCTTGCACCATATCGTAAAGCCTTACCTCTCCATTACCAAGTGCAAGCCCATCTCCATAAAAATCAGGGTGGCGGTTAAGCGTTTTAATGCCAACTTTTTTTAGCATCTTTAGATACTCTTCAACTCCTGTAAATCTAATTGTTTTGATTGCTGGAATATTGAGAGAGTTGCCAAGAGCATCTCTTAAAGTAACGGGACCATAATGAATATTGCTGTAATTGTGATATGTATGAACTCCTAAACCCACAGCATCGTCTAAGGGTTCATCATTAATAATGGTTGCGGCACTCCAACCTTTTTCTAAAGCAAGTGCATATAAAAAAGGTTTGAGTGCAGAACCAGGTTGTCGAAGTGCCTTTGCTGCATCAATAAATTTAGCAGATGGTATATCTTTTCCCCAATTTTGAGCTACAGAATATCTATAGCTTTTCAGATAATTATTTTGCCCCTCCCCAACCCTCTCCAAGGGGAGGGAGTAATTATTATTCCCATCTCCATTGGGGAGGAGGGAAGGGGTGGGGCTAATAGGATTTGCCAATTTATTTATCTGAAATGCTATATTCGTAGTATGTGTAGGAGTAGATGTTGATACCCATGCAACTATCTCGCCTGTAGAGTGCTTTATAATAAGAAGAGCTGCATCATGAACTTTATGTTTTTTTTGATTTTTAAGTGCCGTGAATAGTATCTTTTCAGCTTTGCTTTGTAATGCTGTGTCAAGTGTTGTTTTAATAGTGTGTGGTTCAAAAGAGTTTAATTTATTGAGAGTTTCATAAACATGTCGGATAAAGTGTGGTGCTTGAACATTTAGATTAGAGCTTTTTATCTCAAAAGGTAGATTTTTTACCTGATCCCACTGAGATTTTGTTATAACTCCTTGGATTATAGCACGTTGGGCAAGCCTATCTAATGGTTTATCTATTTTTCGAGGATAATGATAAAGATTGTATGCTGATGGTGCCCGAATCAATATCGCCAGAGCCAATATCTCTTTTATGCTAAGAGTTGATAGTGTTCTATCAAAATAGAAACGTGCTGCTTGAGCTATACCACGCCTATTAGATGAAAAGGGGATTTGATTAAGATAAAATTCCAAAATATCTTTCTTTGAGCTTATCTTCTCTAATTGATAGGCTTCAAAACCCTCAATCCATCTTGACCAGATCGTTCTTTTTCTGGGGTGTATCATACGAACAACCTGTTCTGTTATTGTACTTGCTCCTCGTACAACTTTTTTAGCTTTAATATTTTGAAAAAGAGCATCTATTCTTGCTCTCCAATCTACACCATTGTGTTTATAAAAACTGCGATCTTCTGAAAGTATAAATATTTTTTGTATAAGCTCTGGTATCTCATAAATATTGAGATTATCGCTTTTATTCCATTTAGTTGAGTATGTTGTATTAAGAGGATATCCATTTCTATCAGTAATAAGGATAGGTTCGCTATTGATCGATTTTTCAAGTTCATGTTCATCATATTCTTTATTTAATATGCTAATTAGCGAGGGAATAGTCTCTATGCTTTTATATGTAAACAGGAATAAACTAATAAATGCTGTTGAGATAAAGATAGATGTAATAATAGACATTTTTATTATTAATTTAGAACGAATCATTTTATAAATTACCTTGATATACAGCCAAGTTTTTGGAGGCAGGGCAAATGCACTTAAATTGTATTGACGCCAAGGACTTTCATAAGGTAAGTATCATCCCATCCCGCCTTAAGGCGTTTTGTATTTATGCTCTTTTTCAAACTGTTCTCCTGTTTCAGAAGGTTTAGTGCTATATGACGTACCATAGCAAAATTTTCTGCGGAATTACCAGTTCTTTTCCGGCATTCGTCCTCTCTGAAAGAGACGTCGAGGCTCCAATGCAGCTTGTTTTCAATCCCCCAATGCTTTCGTACAGACTCAGCAAACACTTTCCCATCACATTGACGGCTTAAAATATAATAACTTGTCTCACTTGTGACTTTGTCATTTATATGGCGTTCTCTTTCCACCATCCCTATGCAGTTTAATCCTTCCCATAAGGGCTTGGCATCCAACCAATCTATGTCAGAAACAAGCCAGTGGCGTCTTATTTCAACACGGCCATGATCACTATCTGTGGTTTCATAGTAACTATTTGTTATCTCTTTAAAGTTAGTGCCTTTAGCATCCTGGAAAAAAAGCTCTACATCATTGTATAATGTGCTCTGATTTTTCTTTAAAGCCAGCACATAGTCAGCACCTTTATCTATGATTTTTGCTGCAATTTTCTTCTGACATCCCATAGCGTCAATAGTTACGATACATCCTGAAATATCAAGAAGGTCAAGCAATTCAGGAATCGCAGTTATTTCATTTCAGGAGTATTCATTATTCTGTAGTTGTAGGTCATCATAATGCCATCAATCCAATCCATCTTTGATGCCGCCATCATACACTTTTCCATATTGCTGTGGGTGCTAAAACCGAAAAATTTT
>JADFZQ010000048.1 GCA_015232455.1 Desulfamplus sp.
TTCAATTAAATTCATATTCAGATAATAGTCTCCATGTCTTTCAAGTTTATAATACTTATAACTCTGAAACGCTTTATGAAAACTTACCTACTCTGTCAACACTTTGAAAAGAACTTAACAGCCCTGCTCTAAATAAGGGGGGACTCTATTTACCTATTTTTTGTCTTATTTTATAGATAGCCTTTTTGACAAAACCTTCAGGCTCTTTTGATTCTGCTGCTCCCATTGCATAAATTCTCTTTGTCAATTCTAATACAGGAGCTAAGGCATCTTTTGAACTTGTAAAAATTTCGTTTTTCTGTTCTTCAATCTGCTTAATACCGCTCTCTTGATTAACTTTATACGATACATAGAGAGCTTCGACTTTTTTCTCTAATTTTTCATAGGTTTGCTTAAGTTTTGTGTTCTCTTTTTCGATTACTTTTATCTCTTTTTCTGCAATTTTTATCTGATCTGGAAACTGTTTGCCAAGCTCATTTAGTCGTTTAACCTCATTTTCAAGAGCAATAACACTGTCATTAAAAATTATAGTTGAATCATAAAACTCTGGAAGTAGATCAAATGAGAACCGTATCACCTCTTCCGCAAGTATAATGTTTGGAAGCTCTTTTTTTATATACTCTCGTTTAACTACTTGAGTAACTTTTTTAGTAAAATATATTTTATAGACAACAAAAGAAGCAATTCCAACTGATATAAAAACAAGCATAATAAAGAAAATTTTTTTAGAGAAGAGTTTTCTCTTTTTCTTCTCGGTTGTTTGAGGCAAATTATCTGCAACTCCTACAGCTTCTTTGCTATCGCCTCTTTTTTTACCTCCCTTTGTATTGCCTTTAGTTTTATCTTCAACAGATGGCGTTTCTACGGGAGAAGGAGATTCATCTTTTTTCTTTTTTCCAAACATAGTTCTTATATATAATTAATAAAATAGCTGTTTATTCATAACATTTATGTGTTGATAGACAAAAAAACTTGATTTGGAGAGATTTATGATAGGTATTGTTTTTCTTTTAAAGAAGATTGTTCCTGAAAATTTTCACTTTGGAATACCAGACCAAGAATAAATTTAGTTTGATGTTCTATATATTCATCAATAGAAAAATATTTTGAAAGGTACCATCTTCTAAACGCCCACATCTGACCAAGCACAGAGATATTATGCCCAACAAGAGATGCAGTTTTTTTATCAATTTCTGGTATATCACCTTTACCTGAAAGTCTAAGAAGTGCATTTATAAATATGTCTGTTATTCTAAGTTCATTTTCAAGAGCCTTTATCTGCCACTGCTTAGGAAGAAATTGACTTACTTGATACATCAAAAGAATATGATCATTCATTTGATCACACACATTAAAATACTCGTTAATAACCTCAGCAAGTGTTGATCTCCCATTTTCTGTGCCACAAGAAAGAGCTTCTTCAACAGCCCTTTGAACCTCTCCATGTATTGCCTCGCAAACAAGAAATAAAACATCTTCTTTACACCCCACATATTCATACAAAGAGCCTATTGAAAATCCTACAGCTTTTGCAATCATACGAGTGGTTGTTTTATGGTAGCCATGCTCTACAAAAAGATGGACTGTTGCATCAACTATCTGTCTTCTTCGCTCTTTTACAAGTTCAGGATTCTTAATCTGTGTTGGAACAGTGTCAGCATTTAGATTGGGATTTATTTTATTCATCTTTTTTAAATCTCATATCAAACTTTAATTATTTTGTATGGGTTTAGAAATAGTTATGTTGAGATTGCTTGTGGTTTAAGCCATGTTGGTAAAAGCTCATAAACATCAAGCGGAGTTTTGATACTACGCAAACTATCTGCTTTAAGAGCATCTGGAATATCATCAGAGGCAAGATCAAGAGGCGGTGGAGAGCTACCTGCTGATAGAGTTTTACCAGTTGAATCTGTAAAAGGCAAAACCAAAGGACCATTACTCTCAAGAACATACGCCAACTGACCACTCTTGAGATAAATTACACTACCTGTCGGATAAATTCCAATACTCTTAACAAAGGCATGGAGAACAAACTGGAGCATTTTATCTTTTTTAGCATATTTGCGAAAAATATCAGTAACAACGTTTATAGGGTTAAAAGCCTCTCTGTAACAGGTTCTTGAAGTCATGGCATCGTACATATCTGCAAGTTTGCATATCTTTACACTTAGTTGAATCTCATCTGAATGGATATTGTCGGGATAGCATTGCTTTTCACCTTCATATAAACTCGCATGGTGAAGTCCAACAATATTTTTGACAATTCTGTTTTTCAGACGATTTTTTTCAAGTATCTGCACTCCAAGCCCATAGGAGTGCTTTTTTATCATGCCAAACTCCATCTCTGTCAATTTACTCTTTTTATTGAGAACACTATCTGGAATAAGAGTCTTTCCAATATCATGGAGAAAGAAACCTGTTGAGATATCAAGTATATCATCTTTTAGATAATATGAGTAAGAGCCAGAAGGCATAGTGTTAGTGGTCAACATCTCATCTCCTGAACCTACATAGAGATCAAGATGTTTATTGACCATATTACTAAAATTTATGTTAAATCTATTTAATATAGCTGTTCCTATTGCACAAACATTTACAGCGTGGCTATAAAGAAAGTTGTCATAATTTAATATCTCTTTTGTAAGGTAAGAGAATGGATTTTCGGCTGTATTCAAAAATGCCACTAATTCAGCTACATGGTTCTCAACACCACCATAATCAAACTCTCCTCTTGATTTTTTTATCTCATCAAGTGTCTTTTTTACACACTGTTTTGCAAGCTCATATTTTTCAGCAGCAACTACTTTAATCTCTTCAATTGCTTTAAGACGTTTTTCAATATCTCCAGAAGGTGTTAAGATTTTGCTTTTTTTAAGCTCTCTATCTGATTTTACGGCACTGCTTTTTTGTTGTATATTTAAGCTGTTGCTCTTTTGAGTAGTTACTCCGTCCTCATCTATTTTAAGATAATTTCCATCACTATCCCAAATTCCACCATAATTTTCAGGATTAAGAGGGAGGTTTCTGACACCTTGTTCTCTAATAATTTCAAGAACTTTGACGCTGGTTACTAAAACATCTTTTTCAAGTAGAAGCACTCCTTTAGCATTATAAACATCAATACCAGTTTTAACCTTACCCCCTTGGGCTACGATTGCTATAAGGTTATCAATGCTTATCTTTGTTTGGACCATAATTAACCTTTATAATGCTCCAAAATGCAAGTGCCAAAATGAAATTGTAAGATCAACACACTCTTTTACACTAAGAGTCTCTGCCCTTCTTTCAGGATCAATGCAAGCAAGCTCTAACCCCTTTTCAGTAATAGATTTGTCTATTTTAAGTTCTGAGCTGGAGATAGCATTTCTCAAAGTCTTTCTTCTTTTAGAAAAAGCAGCTTTTATCACCTGAAATAGTAAACGCTCCTGTTCAGGTGATAAATTATAAGAGTCTGAATATAAAGTTGAAACTGATTTAGAGAGATTAGAATCTTTGTTTTTAAAGAAATTTACCTCAATCACCCTTGATTCAACATTTGGTTTTGGAAAAAAAAGGTTCGCCCCAACGTCAGTAAGAGTTCTTACACTTGAACAATACTGCATAACTGCTGACAGCCGACCATAATCTTTTGAATTTGGCGGAGAACATATCCTCTCTGCAAGCTCTTTTTGAAACATAAGTATGGCTCTTGAGATTAATGCTCGTTTTTCAACGAGCATTAGAAGTACTTGAGAAGAGATATTATAAGGTAAATTGCCAATTACCAGAATCTTTGGTTCTGTTTTGCAACTTATAACGCTTTCGCCCCCATTGCTAATATACTCTTCTTTACTATGCTCTTCTCTACAATTGCTGTTTACAATTTCTTTTGCAATACTTTCAATGTCAACCTTAAAAATATCTCTGTGAATCAGCTCAACATTATCAACAGACGCTTCTGACAACTCATCTTTAAGTAGTTGTATTAACCTATCATCTCTTTCAACAGCATAGACTTTAGCCGCATGTTTTGCTGCATGAACAGTTATTGCACCAAGCCCAGCACCAATTTCAAGCACGACATCATTTTTTGAAATTTGTGCAAGATTTACAATCCGCTCCGCTGCCTTTGGTTCTGCAAGAAAGTTCTGTCCAAGCTCTTTTTTTGCAAAAAGATTTGATGATTTAAGAAGTGTTCCGGGATATGTCATATTACCCTTTGATTATTCTTGGTAAAATCATCTGGTGGTGAGGACAGATTGATTTTGGATTTTGATAAACAGAGCCTGCAAAAGCCATCATATATTTTCTAATATCAGTCAGTTTTACTATTTCATCAACAAGTCCATTTTTTGCACAAAAAAGAGGTCTTGAGGTGTCATAGTATTTTTTTGCAAGTTCATTCATCTTCTCAATTATAGGCTGCAAATCTTTGCCAGCCTCTTTCTCTTTTACAAGCCTTCTTGCATAAGTTGCAACAGCAGCAGTCTCTCCATGCATAACATAGATTTCAGTTGCAGCAGTTCCAATGGTGAACGCATTATGCCTATTTGCCTGAGGTCCGCCTAAAACATAGTGTGCAGCAGCAGAACCTTTTCTTAAAACAACAAGCATCATTGGAATCTCTGTTTGTTGAATTGAATATATAAGAGATTGACCAAGACCTAACAATTCTGCCTTTTCTGCAATATCTCCAACATCAATTCCAGATGTATCTTGAAACCAAATTATTGGGATTCTATCTCTACCGCAGAGAGTTACAAACTCATTCATCTTAATTAACCCTTGGCGATAGAGTTTTCCTCCAATACCCGGGTAATCAGCATATTCAGGATAACCCTCGCCAAGATAGCCTTGGCGATTTCCAATACAGGCAACAAGAAGACCATCAACTTTACAAAGACCTGTGTACATCTCAGGACCATAATCAGGACGAAACTCTAAGTGTTCTCCTCCATCAACAAGCCTTGATAAGATTTCATCAAAAGAGTAAACCTGTTTTTGTGCCATTGGCAAAAGTCTTAAAATATCTTGTTCAGGAAATAATGGCTCTTTTGGCTCTGCAACTCTAAAAAATTCAGGGTTATATGCCGGCATATCCTGCATATAGTATTTTAATCCATCTAAAACTTCCTGCTCTTCTTCAAATACATATCTAAAAAAACCAGTTTCATCATAGTGGATTTTAACAGAACCCGGGGGTTTTGCCTTATCTGCTTTTGCTTTTTCGACAAGCATTTGAGCCATATCAAGAGTAAACCCGCCTTTTGGAGCCATTCCACTTACAATTCCAGCACCACCTACTGCAATATTGCAATTTTTATGTGCAAATAAAACTGTTGGGCTTATGCTCTGATAACCACCGCCAGCAGGGTTTGTGCCATAAATTCCAGCAAGTATTGGAATACCCATCTGCTCAAGCTCAGCATGTCTAAAAAAAGGGGTTCCAGAGCCTCTACGGTTTGCATAAAATTTCTCTTGTTCTGGCAATTTTGCACCGCTGCAATTGACAAGCCATACCAATGGTATATTTAGACGTTTTGCAAGGTCAGTAACTCTTAAAATATTTTCAGATTGACCCGGAAGCCAGGCTCCTGCCATAACTTTATTGTCAAACCCTATTATAACTGCCCATTTACCAGCAATTTTACCAATTCCATCAATTACATTTGTTGTCCCTTCTTCGTTATTTGCTGGATTGTAAAGGGTGTGAAGAGGTGTCCATGTTCCTTCATCAACAAGATATTCAAGACGCTGCCATACAGTCATCTCGCCTCTTGCATTTATCTTTTCTGTAGAAAAGCCAGCGTTTTTTACTTTTTCAATTTGTTTCTCAATCTCTTTTTCAGCATCAATAAAGGCTTGAACATTATCTTCAGTTCTCTCAATTGTGTTCTGACTTAATTCTTTTCCCAAAACGGGCATATTTTCAAAATAAGGTCTCATTCTCTTCTCCAGAAACTATCAATAGATAGCTCTTAAAATTACGAATCAATATGGCTAAATAATATTTATGTTACTGCAAATTATTCCACTCTTCTACAAAGATTTTTCTATCAATAATAGATTCCACTTCACTCAATATCATACGTAATTGTGGAACTGAATATTCATCATTTGATGGAATGCTCATTCTGTTAGTTTTATAAACCATAAATTGATGACGAGTTCCAGAATAAGGACCAACAAATCCAAGAGATCGCAATTTTTTGATAAACACTCTGCGTTTACATGGCTGCCATTGGCTCATAAACTGGCTTCTTGTTTAAATCATAATCACTAATAATGGGTAAATTATGCCCTAATTGCAAACCAACAAGAATCCAATCTTCAAGCGTTGATTGCAGTTCATTTTCACATTCACGCAATGTATTACCAAACGCTATTATTCCTTTGCATAGTGGAATTTTTCCAGAAAATGTGCCATCTTCTAACTTATCGTATTCAGCATAAAATAGAGCATTTTGAATATATCCAGTAAGAATATTTTGCATCACATTATACCTCATTAAATTTATCTATTTGCCTTTCTGATTCCAAGTTGATCAAGAGCAATTATCCATTTACAAATATTAGTTGAGCCTTCAACAATATAGTAGGTTGGAGCATCTTTGTAGTATCTTGCAACAGGATACTCTGTTGAGTAACCATAAGCACCCATTATTCTCATTGCGTAGGTAGCACATTTTGTTGCGGTCTCTCCAACAAAATATTTTGCCTTTGCAACACTTAGACCATTATTAAGCTCACCTTGATCTTTTTCCCATGCAGCTTTATAAACAAGAAGCCGTGCAGCATCAATATCAGTTGCCATCTGTGCTATCATATCTTGATTCATCTGAAATTCACCAATTTTTTTGCCAAATTGCTGACGCTCATTGCAATATTTTGTTACTGTATCAAGACAAGCCTGTGCAAGACCAACTCCGCCAGCAGCAGCAGAAAGCCTTGTCTGGTTAAGAGAGCTAAATACAATCTTTGCCCCATCACCCGGTTTCCCTAAAATATTTTCTTTTGGAACTTTTACATTATCAAGAAAAACTTCACCAGTTGGAGAGGAGTGGGAACCCATCTTTTCTAAAGCAGAAGTGGTAACTCCTGCAAAATTTTTTGGCTCAATAACAAAAGCAGATAAACCCTTGCTGCCAAGAGATTTATCAGTATAAGCATAGTAGATAAGAACGTCAGCAAAACTTGCATTTGATATCCATGTCTTTGAACCATTTAAGAGCCAATGATCACCTTTATCTTCTGCTGTTGATGACATTGCCATAACATCAGAACCTGCGTCAGGTTCAGTTATACCAAAACCACCCACATATTCAGCAGAACAGAGTTTTTCAACATACTTTCTCTTTGCCTCTTCTGTTCCATACTTAAATATAGTATATCCGCAGCCAAGCACCTGCATATTTACCTGAACCCTTAAAGATGAAGATGCTTTGGCAATCTCTTCAGTTACAATCATTGCGGCAAGCCAACCCATATTATCTCCACCATACTCTTCTGGAATAACAGTTCCAAAAAATCCAAGCTCTCCCATTGGTCTTATTGCCTCTTTATATGGAAAATGGTGATCTTTATCCCATTGATCAGCATTTGGAGATATTTTCTTTTTTGCAAATTCACTTACAGCTTTTTTCAACATTTCAAGTTCTTTTGAGAGTTTAAAATACATTCTTTTCTCCTAAATTTCCTAAATTACAGTTTAATTGTGTTATCTATAAAAAATTAAGACTTTTAATATTTTATATTAAATTTTTAATCCACCTTAACATATCTAACTTGTATATCATTTAAAGAAGATTTTAATAAATTCACATTATTTTGAATCGTGTTAAAATCCTGATTTTTAGCCGCCTCCTCAATTGCTGAACTTATTGATCCTTGAACTTTAAACCCATACATATTAAACCCTCCCTTGAGTCTGTGTCCCAATTGTTGGATAAGTTTATAAACATTTTCTGTCAGAAGGTTAGGTTGATTTTCATTACACGGATCAGGCGTTTTAAGCAATTCAGATATTTTTTCCATTTCAGATTTTTTATCAATAAGAAAAGATGGAATTAAATCCTCCAAATCAGAGTCGATTTCAATGATATTTGGGTCAGAATAAATATCTATAGCATTAGAATGGGAATCAATAATCATAAAATTCGAGTGAGAATTAATATCCACAGATTTATAGTTATTGCCCATACTAAAAAATTTTAATATTGTTTCAGATAGCTTCACACTATTTACAGGTTTTGAAAGATAGTCATCAAAGCCTATATTTAAACAGGCTTGATAGGTATCTGGATCATCATGTCCTGATAATGCCACAATTACACTTTTCTTATTTTTATTTATCTTTTGAGTATCACATTGGCGATGAGTATCATATTGTAGCACTGCATCATGTTCAGTATCTTGCTGATTAGACTCCCACTTTCGCATAAGGGTTGCTGCCTCCATACCGTCCATAATAGGCATCTCCATATCCATGAATATTATATCAAAACTATTTTCCTTAAATTTATTTAATGCAGATAGTCCATTTTCAGCAAGCTCTATAGTCAATTCAGGGTGATTTAGATATTTTTTTAGGATAATCCGATTGTATTCATCATCATCAACAACCATTATTCTAAGAGTAGGGAATTGAGTTGGAGAGTATTTAAGAGGAGCTATTGGAGAGTATTTAAGAGGAGCATATTTAAGTTTGACTGTAATGGTTGTTCCATCATTTTCGTTGGTGGACATTGAAATATCTCCACCAAGTGTTTGAGCCATAAGTTTGGCTGAATATGTGCCAAGACCAGTGCCTCCTTTTTTTCCAGCAGTTGCATATTTATCAAAAAAATTCTCTCTGATAGATTCTGGGACAACTCCTCTATTGTGAATAGTTATCTTTGAGTGTTCAATTCCATCTTTAGATAATTCAGATAAATTCAAAGAGTTAGATAAAGTTGAATTTGATAAACTAATAGTAATTATTCCATTGTCTGGTGATGCTTCAACAGCGTTCTTGATAAGATTAGCAAACATTGAATAACAGAGTAACTCCTCTCCTAATACTCCAAATACATCATTTTCAGAAGCAATACGTAAGTTTTTAGAAGAGTTACTTATCAAGATATTAAATTTGCTCCCTTTTGCTTCAGTCAGGCTACGAAGATCAAAGATTATTTTTTTTATAATGCTAAGAATATCAAAAGCAATTGGGTTTAATTTATAATTGCCCTTCTCCATCTTAAAGAGATCAAGTGAAAGATTGATCATACTTAGCATTGTATGCCCTGATTTCTCAATAACCTCAATCAATTCAATTTGATCAGGTGCGAGGCAATTATTACTATCTTGCAACAAAATCCTTGGTATTGAGATAATGCTGTTAAGTGGAGTTTTAAGGTCATGGCGACTTATGCGATCAATCTCTTCTCTTAAATGGATATTTTCCTGCAAAATGTGATTTTGTTTTTCTAAATCTTCTTGAGCTTTTTTTAACGCTAAATGGTTCTCAACTCTTGCCTTTACTATTGGAGGGCTTATTGGCTTGGTTATGTAATCTACTGCCCCAAGTTTTAGCCCTTTAGTTTCATCTTCAACTTGGCTTAATGCTGTTATAAAAATAATTGGAATATTTTTGGTATTTACATCTGATTTTAGTCGCCGACACACCTCGTATCCATCAATACCTGGCATCATAATATCTAAAAGAATCAAATCAGGAGGCTCTTGAGCAATATCGTCTAAAGCAGTTTCACCGTCCATAGCTACTCTGACATCATACATATCTTCTAAGGTGTTTACTAAAACATCAATATTTGCCTCAGTGTCATCAACTACCATTACTGTAAAATTAGATGTTTCCATAAATTGTTATGCCTTTAATTATATTTAACAAGGTATTAAAGAATGGGAATAAAATAACACCATAATTAAATTCTCATTCCTAATTTGAATCGCTGAACCATTCCCATAACGGAGTAGGCAAGCTGTGCAGCCGCAAAATCTGAAGCATGATCGCCCTCAATTGGTGCAAGTTCAACAACATCAAATCCTATCACTTCTCTTGTTTTAATGACATTTTCAAGCAAAATCATAGTGTCATACCAGCTAATACCACCCGGAACAGGTGTTCCTGTTGCCCTGATTACAGATGGATCAAGTCCATCAACATCTAAGGTGATGTAAACTTTTTGAGGAAATCCTGCTGGCAAGAAATCATAAGCAACATTAGATGCAGGGGCAGATTTATACGAGAACTCAGAGGTAGATTCAGAGTTATATTTAACAATAGATTTTACACCATTAATGTGAATTTCTTTTGCATCTATAAACTCAATATTTTTCTCTTTTCTAAAAACAACCTCTTCATGGGAGATTGCTCTCACACCAATTTGAAACAGAGGAATACCAAGATCATCAACAGCTCTGTGCATTACACAGGCATGACTTAGATGGTTACCATGATAAGTGTTGCGAAGATCAGCGTGTGCATCAATTTGAATAATACCAAATGGTGTTGTTGAATATCGTTTAATCGCCCTGAGAGCACCAAGTGTTACAGTATGTTCTCCACCAAGCAATACAGGAATTGCATTAAATGAGAGTGATTTTGTAACAGCTTGTTCAATATGATCAAGGATTATTATTGGGTCATTAGAGTTGCAATCAATTGGCAAAGCTGTATAAATACCAGCATCACGGATAACAGATAGTTGTTGCGAATAATCCCACCCCTCAAGCTGATCCGAAGCCTCAAGAATTGCCTTTGGTCCTAATGCTGTCCCATTTTTGTATGATACTGATAACTCCATTGGTGCTGGAATTACATGAAAAAGACACTCATCTTCTTTAGTTTTACCTTCAACTATCTCTGATTCTAAGAATTTCAAATTTTTATGCTCCTGAGTAATTAATGGATTTTTTTTTGATGGGTTTGGTTTTCATAAAAGAAATGCCGATTTCTGGCTTTTTAAGAGGCATTAGCATTAGATTTGACAACTTTTAAAAAGTTGTCAAATCTAAAAATAGCTACAATCTAAAAATAGAATATTAAAACAACAAGTTATGATAGCCTGTTCTTAAAATCAGAATAATCAAACTCTCTCACAATCTCAACTCTTTTATCATCTTTTCTGACTAAGGCTATTGATGGAAGTTGAATTCCATTAAATGTGTTAGTTTTTACCATTGAATAGATAGCCATATCTGTAAAAACAAGTTTATCTCCAATTTTAAGTGGCTCTTTAAAGGCATACTTTCCTGCAACATCTCCAGCAAGGCACGATAACCCGCCGATCCTGTAAATATATTGCTCTTTTTTATAGCTATTTTCTTCCGATTCAGTGGTATTGATAGATAGCTCATCTGGGTTGGTTGAGTTCACAATATTTGGGCGGTATGGCATCTCTAAAACATCAGGCATGTGTGCTGGAACGCAACCGTCCATGATTATAATATCCATATCTGGTTTGTCATTTATAATATCTAAAACCGTTGCCACAAAATATCCCGCATTTAGAGCAACTGCTTCCCCGGGTTCAAGATAGACCTGAACACCCCATTTTTGTTGAAAATCGTTTACGATTCTCTCAAGCAATTTTATATTGTAACCAATTCGAGTAATATGGTGTCCACCTCCAAAATTTACATATTTCATTTTTGGGATAAACTCACCAAACTTTGATTCTACAGCCTTAACAGTTCTCTCCAAACAATCTGAATCTTGTTCACAAAGATTGTGCCAGTGAATTCCTGAAACCTCACCAATAATATCTTTGTTGTTATTTATAGCCTTAACAAAATTGGCATATTTAACTCCAAGCCTTGAACCAGAAGCACATGGATCGTAGATAGGAGTTGCCCCTTCTGAATGTTCAGGATTTATGCGGATACCAAACTCAATTTCTCTATCAAGCTCTTTTGCTCTTTTTTTCACTAAATCTTTAAACCGCTCAAGTTGAGCAAACGAGTTGAAAACTAAATGATCTGTGGTTTCGCACAAATCAAGAATATCATTTTCAGAGTAGGCAGCCGCAAAGGTGTGAACCTCTTTTTTAAACTCCTCTCTTCCAAGCCTTGCTTCATGTGGCGAGCTTGCACAAACTCCATCTAACTCTTGCCGTAAAAGTGGAAAGACCTTAAACATTGAAAAACATTTTAGAGCAAGCAAAATCTTACAACCAGTGTTTTTTTTAACTGATGATAGAATATCAAGATTCTGTTTAAGTAGAGATTCATCAATAACAAAACAAGGTGTATTTATCTCTTGAGGGTTAAAATTCATTTTTTTTCCTTCTCATAATTCATATTTTTTTGTGTTTAAACTGCGAAGTCCTACTGCAAAACCGAGGGCAAGTAAGCCCGCAATGAGGACGGTTACAGGTGATGCTCCCAAATGCTCAAACCATTGGGTATATAAATGAATGCCGCTAAAAGTTGCTACGGTATTTAAAACCCATCTGCGATTGCGTTTCCATGACCATATTGCAGTTGCCAATAACGCCAATGCCCATAGAACAGCAAAAGCGGTATCTGGAATAATGACTTCCCTTGTGTCGAAGCCCTCGCCCCAAAGGGAGCCTACCCAAAATCCAAAATTGACAAGAAACACGCTGGCTCTTGCCGATGCAATTGCAATCCTTTCATAATCGGCGGAAAGTTTCTTTGATAGTTGATAAAGACCAACAGCCAGTACACTAAAAAGAAAAACTGTAGCGGTAGGTTCTTGAATAAATAGAAAGTAACTTGCGTGAAAATAGTCGGTTCTTGTGCCAATACTGGCTGACAACATCAAAGTGGCAAGAACTGCAAGCAAAGTACTTCTTGCGAATATGCCTGCCACCGCAAGTATGACGGTTACAGAGAGAATTGAAACAAGACTACCTTTGGCTTCTGTTACTATTCCTCCGCCTGTCATCAATGCGCCAACCAAGATACATATATTGGCAAGCACCTTCCATTGCTCCAAGCCACTACGCAACAGTAACAACCCAGCAACAAGTACACATAATCCAATTACAACTGCTGTTGTTGGTGCAGGAACAAGGGCAAGTGCCGTGCCACTAACTGCGATAACGCCAAAACCAATTAATATATTAAAAGCAAGAGACCCTGTGGAGCTTGCAGCTAACCCGCTGAGTTTTTCATACTCTACCTGAGTAATCTTCCCTTCACTTAACAGTTGATCGAGATCGAGAGTTATTTTAATGAGGAGATCCTTAAATGCCCAACGTGGAGTTCATCGAGTCCGCTGGAACGCTTGGTTAGTTTATTTTTATTGTTTCTAAAAAATCACTTAGTTTTTTGATAGCTGTTGTAGTTTTTACTAGCCTATCTTTAGCATCAGCAATTAGCGAACCTTCTGGTGTTTTCCAAGCTCCATGAGCCTTACCTTGGTTACGCTTTTGTTGTAGTTCATTGAGCACAAAATGTGTCTCATCTATCAAGTCTTCACGGCTATTGGCTTTAAGGATAAATTTAATCAAACCCAATGTACCTAATTCGTTGTTATCGTTACCAAAAAAAGAAGCTATTTGAGAGAGAGTTTTTTTCTGCAAACCTTCATTAACTGTGTTTGCTAGTGCAATTACAAAATCATGCCATTGATTTGGATTTTCTGTGTGTACTAAGTGGATCCCTTTAGAAGCATTTTCCCAGCTGCCTCCCTTAGGAGACCAGATTACACCTTCAACACCAATTATTTTTAAACTCTCAAGTTTATGTAGTGAAACCTTCAGTTCTTCTAATTCAGATCTACTATCTGGAAATTCACCTTCCATATCTGTCTTGAAGGCTCTTTTTGATATTCCACCTTTAGGTTTTACATTGTATTGTAGCCAATGAAGTTGTTCAGAATATGGCAATCTATTTAAATAGATTGCGTAAGTATGGACCTGACCATATTCATTTATGTCATACGTTTTTAAGTGCCAACCACCACGACAATATATTGACCTTTCGGACATCTCATATTTGTCTGGATTGTGTTTATATTTATCAAGTACTTCAGCCTTAAAAAAGATTGGACTAATTTCAAATGGTAGATCACTCTTCGTGAAATAATTTGCAAAATTTTCTGGTGCTAATGAGTAATCCTCAAGAATTCTTTTGTTTTTCCAATCATGGACAATAAACGATGCATATTTTTTCTCATCATCTTCTTCATCTGTCCAAAATGAAAGAACTTTTTCTTTTGATGTTATAGGACGTACTATTTGTGCCCCCCGAAATTCCACATACTTCAATTTAACATATCTAATTTCGTATTTTGCTTCATACTCTGTTGGTTCAACCGTATTAATTTCACAACCATCTATATTGAAAAAATCTTTTTCATGACGAGTAAAATCAACATATCTCACTAACATCCATTTGCCTAAATGGAGTAGCTTATCCAATGTTTTTCGTCGTATTGCTACAAACTGACTCCCTTGTTCTTTAATGATTTTAATTTTTTCAATTTCCTCGCCACTTTCATCTACGGTACAAAGTGCTTGTTTTTGCTCTGAAAAATGTAACCCTAAAGAGTGCGTAATCAATTGATTAAATTCTATGTAATTTTCTTCACCCTTTGGACGACCGTAATGATGACGTTGAAAGAAAACGGGTACTTCAGAGCTATTTAAGTCTTCATTGTCTTTCCAATAAGGCTCAATCCAGTGATCATCACCACTCATTACATGATCATAGCCACCTGAAGATGGGTTTATGCTGTAACTTGGTAGAGATTTTTTTAAATTTTCAATTTTTGATTCTGGGTATAGCATTGGATAAAGCCAGTACCCACCATACTCATCTGATGATGAACAATAAATCACAACCCAACCGTCGATTTCAGAGAAGATAAATTCCCAATCACGTGATAGTAAAACATCTTCAGTTTTGTTTTGCTTGAAGAAATCAATAACCTTCTTAATTTTATTTATTATTCCTTGAAAGATGGGGTCTATCATTTATAGTTCCTACATGGATGCAATATTTTCTTAAAACTAACCATTTATTATCAGCTTATTATTACCTGATAACACCTTAAATTCCCTATTATCAAGGAAACATTTCTTTGATAACACCATAGGTCCCAACTTAAAGTCCTCAAACACCCTTTTGATCAGAAAATTGATGCCATTCGTGCAAAGGAGAGAAAGCAGATACCTATTGCTATGACACATCAAGAAGTCGCCATTGCTATATCTCTTATACTGCAAGCGGTCATAAATTGAGTTTTTATATTCTCATTTTTGCTTTAATTTGTTAATGTGTGTTTATGACAATAGAACTTGAATTCACACCAGAAATAATAGAAGAGATAAACTATGAACG
>JADFZQ010000049.1 GCA_015232455.1 Desulfamplus sp.
GTTCATAGTTTATCTCTTCTATTATTTCTGGTGTGAATTCAAGTTCTATTGTCATAAACACACATTAACAAATTAAAGCAAAAATGAGAATATAAAAACTCAATTTATGACCGCTTGCAGTATATCTCGACACTCTTCCTTGAAATAGAATCGATTAAACAAATCTGCATCTTTTAGCTGTTTATGAAATGATTTGGAGGGATCAACCCAACATGTTGTAAGAACTGGCCATCTGCCAGTCTGACAACTAAGATTGCGTAGAAGAGTCCATGCCTCAAAGGAGTTAGAATTATTTAGATTAATAGCAAATACAATCTGATTGGTATCCAACACTGGCATTGGAACAATATCATTTAGTTCAAGAAATGTTCCCCGAAGTAAATCTTGAAGCTCTTTTGTTGTTTGAATCATAATTTATAGCCTAAAGTAGAGTTTAGAGAAATGCCGAAAGATTACATGAGTAAAATTGAGAAAAAACTACTTCATTCCTGAAAAATTTACAACCCCATATTTTAATATCGTTGTTCATTTAAGTTATATTATTTTTACAATCCAATATAATAATAACATAAACCTAATACGCTTCTAACAGTAAACGGTTATTAGAGATCATAGCAGATTTCATAGTTACCTATTAAGCAATTTAGATAAAAAAGATTTAAACATAATAACTTTAAGGGGGGTTAGATGTTTAGGAATTTTAAGCTCAGAACCAAACTTATGCTCAGTTTTTTGTCGATTGCCATGATAGCTCTGACATTGGGGTATATTGGCTATTATGGGGTTGTCAAAAATAGTGAATCAATCAACGAAATTGGGGCTATAAGATTGCCAAGCGCTGAGGCAATCCAAAATATTAAAATCGAGATATGCCAAATTATCGGGTATATGCATGGTCTAACTATACCTGGTATGACCAAAGAGTATTATCAAGAGCAGTATCAAAAAATTGATGAAGCTCGAAAAAGATACAGACAGGCGATTGAAATTTATGAACCTCTTCCACAAACACCTGAAGAGGCTCGTGAATGGAAATCGTTTATTGAAATGATACCACTATGGGTTAAGCTTAATGATAAAATTATTGGAATTCACCGTGAATATATTGAAATAGGAATTTATAATCCTAATGAATTGTCAAGACAGCTTGAAAAATACCGAGGTGATCACTATCTGCTTAATATGAAAATTTTATCAATGATCCTAATCGGAAGCATTTTTGAAGGAGGAGATGACCACACAAAATGCGAATTTGGCAAATGGTTGGCTGATTTTAAAACCACAAATGCAAAGCTAAATGGATTTATATCTGGTCTTAAAGAGTTTCATAAAGTTTTTCACAGCTCTGTTGCCGAGATACGAAATTTTATGAAAGCAGGTAAAGATGATGATGCAATCCTGTTTTTTCTAAAAACTATGAAACCTTCTTATGAAAGCATAACAAAAATTTTTGATATGATGATAGTTGAAGCAGAAAAAGCAAAAAAGCTACATGATATTTTCACTAAGATGCTCGTTGAAGAGACTATTCCTTTACAGGAAAAAGCTATGCAGCATTTTAATAACGTAGTTAAAATTAACTCAGAGGTTGCAAAAGAAGAGATAACTAAAGCTGAAAGCACGGCAAAATATTTAAAAGCTGCCTCGTTTATTGCATCTTTATTAGGTATTATTGTCTCTCTTATTCTTGCTGTAATTATGACTAAATCAATAACCATTCCAATATTGCAAGGGGTAACCTTTGCCGAAAAAATGTCAAAAGGAGACTTAACTCAGCAGATTTCTATTAATCGTAATGATGAAATTGGTGTGCTTATGAAATCGTTGAATCAGATGTCTGATCATTTAAGAGTGATGTTTACAGATATTATAACATCAGTTCAGACCCTATCCTCATCATCTACACAGTTAAATGGGATTGCACAACAGATGTCGATTGGCTCTGAACAGACAGCAGGGAAAGCACATACAGTTGCAGCAGCAGCAGAAGAGTTGAGTTCAAATGTAAACTCAGTGGCAGCGGCTATGGAACAAACCAGTGCTAATATGAGTATGGTAGCATCAGCAGCAGAAGAGATGACCTCTACCATAAACGAAATAGCAAAAAATGCTGGCTCTCTCAACAATATTACAGTAGCGGCGGAAAAGCAGACTATTACAGCTTCAGAAATGGTGCAAAACCTTGGCAAGGCTGCTCAGGAGATAGGCAAGGTTACTCAGACTATTGCTGAGATTTCGAGTCAGACAAACCTTCTTGCCCTTAATGCAACTATTGAAGCTGCAAGAGCAGGTGATTCAGGTAAAGGGTTTGCAATTGTTGCATGTGAAATTAAGGAGCTTGCAAGACAAACAGCAGGGGCAACAGAAGAGATTAAAAATTGTGTAAAGGCGATTCAAGATGCTACAGGAAGCACAGTAAATGAAATAATACAAATATCTGATGTTATTACTAAGGTAAATGAGAGTGCATCAACAATTGCCTCTGCTGTTGAAGAGCAATCTTCTACAACAAGCAATATTGCCGATAACGTAAATCAGGCTTTTACAGCAGTGAGTGAGGTTGGTAAAAATGTTGTTGAAAGCTCTTCAGTTACTTCTGAAATTGCAAAAGATATATCTGATGTGAACAACTCTGCATCAAAAATGGCTGCCAGCAGTTCTGAAGTAACAGTAAGTGCAAAAGAACTTGGGAAAATTGCTCAACAGCTAAAAGATATGATGACAAATTTCAGAGTATAAATGAAATACGATTAAAATAGTTTTGCAAAATCTCAATTCCATTATAATTTAAATTATATATGCTGTATTTGTGTTTGACCCCCTGTAAAAAACATTTTTTGCCAGTAAAATCAAGGGAGTAATTCAAGTTTTGCAGGAACTCTATTAATTTGTAAATAGGAGAAAGTTTATGTCAGAAGATATTCATCCTTTTGGAGACCTCTCGATTCATCCGTTTTTATCAAAAATGTCTCCTATAGATATTAAAAAGGGAAAGGTAGTAAGTTTAGATGAAGCTGTACGTCTCATTCATGATGGAGATACTGTTGCTGTTGGCGGTTTTGTGGGAGCTGGTTTTGCTGAGGATATTGCAATTAGAATTAAGGAGACCTTTCTTGAGACAGGCAAGCCTTGTGAACTAACTTTAATCTATTCACCTGGCATGGGAGATGGGAAAGATAGAGGATTGAATCATTTTGCTCAAGAGGGACTGCTAAAAACCGTAATTGGCGGACATTGGGGGCTTGCTCCTAAACTTCAGAAATTAGCACTTGAAAATAAGATTTTTGCTTATAATTTGCCGCAAGGTGTCTTAACTCAGATGTATCGAGATATTGCAGCTCATAAACCAAGGACAATAACTACTGTTGGAATGCACACCTTTGTAGATCCAAGAAAAAGCGGAGGAAAGATAAATAGCATTACAAAAGAAGATATTGTTGAACTCGTCCATTTTGACGGAAAAGAGTATCTTGCCTATAAAACACGTCCTATTAATGTAGCAATTATCAGAGGCACTACAGCAGACACTGATGGAAATATAAGTATGGAACGAGAAGCACTTACCTTAGATACCCTTGCAATTGCTATGGCTGCTAAAAACTCTGATGGATTTGTTATTGCTCAGGTAGAGCGAATAACTGAGGCTGGTTCAATTAATCCGAGAATGGTTAAAATTCCGGGCATTTTTGTAGATTGTATAGTTGTTGCAAATCCCCAGAACCACTGGCAAACCTTTGCATCTCCCTACAACCCAGCTTTTAGCCACGAAGTAAAAATGCCAATGCAGTCAATGCCAGAGATGGAAATGAGTGATAGAAAGATTATTGCACGCAGAGCTGCTTTTGAACTTGAAGGTAATTGTGTAATCAATCTGGGTATTGGTATGCCTGAGGGTGTTGCAAATGTCGCTGGAGAAGAAAAAATTTTAGAATATGTAACTCTTACTGCTGAACCCGGTATAATAGGCGGACTTCCATCTGGTGGTTTAAGTTTTGGTGCTGGTGTCAATACTGCCGCTGTTTTAGATCAGCCTTATCAGTTTGACTTTTATGATGGAGGCGGTTTGGATATTGCATTTTTGGGATTAGCTCAAGCTGATCAGGAGGGAAATCTAAATGTCAGTAAGTTTGGTACAAAATTAGCTGGAGCTGGTGGGTTTATAAATATTAGCCAGAATGCACGCAAATTAGTATTTGTCGGCACATTTACAGCAGGTGGTTTAGAAATATCAGTCAATGATGGAAGGTTGCAGATTGATAAAGAGGGCAAAGTTAAAAAATTTATAAAAAGTGTGGAGCAGATTACTTTTAGTGGTGCTTACGCTGTTCAAAAATCTCAGTCAGTTTTATATATTACAGAAAGATGTGTATTTAAATTAACTGAAAAAGGTCTTAAACTTATCGAAATAGCACAAGGCATTGATATAGAGAAAGATATTCTTGCAAATATGGATTTTGTTCCAATAATTGATGATTCTCTTCAGTTCATGGATAAAAGAATATTCCAAGTAGGTATCATGGGAATCAAAGAGGACTTATTGTCAGTTCCTCTGTCAAAACGTCTGTTTTACGACTCTGTTCACAACCTGTTTTTTGTCAATTTAGAGGGGCACACAATCAAATCACAAAAAGATATTGATAATATTGAAAAAAGTGTTACTGATATGTTGTCAGGATTGAATAAAAAAGTATTAACAATTGTTAATTATGACAACTTTAATATTGTACCAGATATGGTAGATTCATATACAGATACTGTAAAAAGGCTTATTGACAAATTCTATATCGGTGTAACACGTTACACAACCAGTGCATTTCTGAGGATGAAATTGAGAGATTCGCTATCTAAACGTAATGTTTCTCCCTATATTTATGAAAGCAGCCAGCAGGCACAAGATGCTTTAGAAGAGCTATCGAAAAAATAAGGAGGAGTAATATAGAGAAGGTAAACGTATAGTTTCCGAAATATAAAGATTTGACAACTTATTGAAAGTTGTCAAATCTAATTTCTTTTAATCAAGCCTCTTTCATAAGCTCAAGTCTATAATTTTTTGGAGGATTGAAATTCTCCTTGATGGTTCTTGGAATAAGCCATCTATAAATATTGTGTTTGCTTCCAACCTTTTCGTTTGTTCCAGATGCTCTTGCCCCGCCAAAAGGTTGAAGCCCTACAAATGCACCTGTGGTCTTGTCATTGATGTAGAAGTTGCCTGCTGAATAGGTGAGTTTCTTCTCAAGTGCTGCTATAACTTTTCTATCCCTTGCAAAGATAGAACCAGTCAAACCATAATCTGATGTTGATTCACAAAGATCAAGAGCCTCTTCATAGTCAGAATCTTTGTAAACATAGATTGTTACCACAGGTCCAAAAATCTCTTCAGTCATGGTTTTAAATTTGGGGTTTGTTGTTACAATAACTGTTGGATCAACAAAGAAACCAACTTCATCGTTGCATTTCCCACCAGCAATAATCTCTGCTTCTTTAGACTCTTTTGCATAATCAATATAAGATTTAATTGAGTTAAAAGAGTTACGATCTATTACAGCACCCATGTAGTTTGTAAAATCTTCAACATCACCAACTTTAAGATCAGCTAATTGTTCAAGCAATCCAGATTTTATTTTTGACCAGAGGCTCTCTGGCAGATAAACCCTTGAAGTTGCTGAACACTTTTGTCCTTGATAACCAAAGCCTCCTGCAATAATTGCAATTACAACAGCATCTACATCAGCAGATGGATGGACAAAAACAAAATCTTTTCCACCTGTCTCACCTACAATTCGAGGATAACCTCTGTAGTTTCCAAGGTTATTTGCAATTGTTTTCCACATGTCGTTAAAAGTTCCTGTAGAGCCTGTAAAGTGGACTCCTGCAAGCATTCTGTGAGACAAGGCAATTGGACCTACAACGCTTCCAGGACCTGGGAGAAAGTTTATTACACCATCAGGAAGTCCAGCTTCTTGTAAAACTTTCATTATATAATAATTTGAGTATATTGAAGTAGATGCAGGTTTCCAAATAGATGTATTACCAACCATTGCAGGAGCTGATGGAAGATTTCCACCAATTGCTGTGAAGTTAAATGGTGTTACTGCAAGCACAAACCCTTCAAGTGGGCGATATTCCATACGATTGTAATAACCTTTTATCTGGTCTGGCTGCTCTTGAATAATCTCTTTGATAAAGTAGCTGTTAAATTTAAAGAAGTCGATAAGTTCACACGCAGCCTCAACTTCTGATTCATAAACACTTTTGCTTTGTCCAAGCATGGTTGCACCGTTAAGTGTATCTCTCCATGGTCCTGAAATTAGTTCCGCAGCTTTAAGAAACACCGCAAGCCTGTGATCCCAATCAAGTTTTTCCCACTCTTTTTTTGCTTCTAAGGCACTATCAATTGCCATTTTCATCTCTTCTGGTCCTGCAGTGTGATATTTTGCTAAAATGTGAGAGTGGTTATGGGGTATAATGCAGTTCTGAATTTTGCCAGTTCTGACCTCTTTTCCATTAATGATAAGCGGTATCTCAATCTCTGTCTGTTTCATCTCTTTTAGTTTGAGTTTAAGAGATTTCTTTTCCTGACTTTCCGGAAGATAGCTGCGTATTGGTTCATTCTGAGGCTTTAGAACTTGATAAATTGCATTTGACATTGAATCTCTCCTCTATTCTGGTTGGTTTAAAATTTCCTATTTTTCAAGGTTCAATTAAAGTAATGTTTTAACTATAAAGCTTTTTATGCAAAGTGTTTAATTATTATAATAAATAGATTATATCACTATTATTTTTTATAAGTAAAATTCATAATATTCATAATTAAGTTGAATATTATTCATAACAGAGGATTAAACATGGATCTTAATAAACTTAAGGTGTTTTATGTTTTGTCTCAGGTTAAAAGCTATTCAAAGTGTGCAGAAAAACTCTTTGTTACTCAATCTGCGATAAGTCATGCGATTAAATCTTTAGAGCAGAGTCTTAATATGGCTTTGATTGAAAAGAAAAATAAGAGAAACGTAATTTCATTGACAGAACAAGGCAAGACTCTTTTTAGAAGCTGTCAGACCATATTTTCGGAAATAGATAAGACAAAAAAAAGCCTTTTGAAAAGCAGTGGGGGCATGGAGTTTATAAAATTCGGCTCAACCGTTGAGTTTGGTATGAGTATTGTTCTTAAAAATATAAACTTTTTTTTAAATAAATATCCAAATATTCATATTGATTTCAAACTTAGCCACAATCTGTTTCAGCCTCTTCTTGACGATGAACTTGACATGATAATTGATTGTCGTCCTCATGCTCACCCTGAAATAAAATCAATCCATCTATTTCGTGAAGAGTATTCTGTCATTGCAACACCTGAATATATAAAACGCAATCAAATCAGTAAATTAGAAGACCTTGGACGTTGTAATATGATATCTATGGATAGCGATCTTGTCTGGTGGAGCAACTTTATTAATGTTATTCCAGTGCCAAAACAGAGTATTTTTAATAGGATTACTGAAATTAACCACGTCAGGGGAATTATTATCGCAACTCTCTGCTCAATTGGGGTCGGATTTGTTCCTAAATATACGATACTACGAGAGTTAGAGCAAGGAATATTGGTAGAGCTTTTTCCTGAACTCGATATTTTAAACGACAATATCAACATATTTATCAGGCATAAAAATCTATCTGAAAACAAATTCTCATGTTTGATTGATTTTCTAAAAACTCTTATGCTTTAAGAGTTTTTAGAAAATAATCCTGACTTTTTCTCTCTTAAGGAATGGGAATAAAATAACACCATAATTTTTTTAAAATTTAGTAGATACGCACGGCTGTGCGTATCTACTATCAGAAGATTTTTCCGATTAAAAGTTTAATGATTAATTAAATTCTCATTCTTAATGCTAAATAGACTTATTGACAAAACTAATACATTGATATAATAGCTCCTTTCATTATGCTAAATAAGATATAATGAAAAAATATAATCAAATTAAATAAAAAAGGAAGAAATAGAAAAAGGAGCATTGAATGAAAAAAGCAAGATTGGTTTGTATTGGTATAATTTGGTTTTGTATGTGTATTGGATCGTTTGTATTTGCAGATTCAGCAGATAAAAATAGTGTGCAAAAAGATATTACAGTATCAGCAGCAATAAGTTTAAAAAACGCATTTGAAGAGATAGGCAGTTTATGGGAAACTGAATATAAGACAAAATGTCTATTGAACTTTGGTGCATCTGGCGATCTTTTAAAACAGATTGCAGGCGGTGCACCTGTTGATATTTTTGCATCAGCAGCACAAAAGGATATGAATGAAGCGGAAAAATTAGGTCTTATTATTGCAAGTACTCGTGTCAATTTCGCTACCAATAGCATTGTTCTGATCGCTCCTTTTAATTCTGGTAATAAACAAACATCAAGATTACTTGCATCTTTTGAAGGGTTAAATGCTGTAGAGTTTAAAAAAATTGCTGTGGGTAATCCAAAGAGTGTTCCAGCAGGACGCTATGCAGAAGAGGTTTTTAATTTCTACAAAATACTACCTTCTATAAAGGATAAATTGATTTTTACTGAAAATGTGAGGCAGGTTCTTGATTACGTTGCTCGAAACGAAGTTGATGCTGGTGTTGTTTATGCTACAGATGCAGCTGTAAGGTCAAAAGAGGTAAACATTGTGGCAAATGCTCCTGAAAAAAGCCATAAACCAGTAGTTTATCCAATTGCTGCGATAACAGGGTCAAATAATGAAGCAAGTGCAAAGAATTTTATTGAGTTGCTTTTGTCCAACAAAGGAAAAACAGTTTTGCAAAAATATGGCTTTAAAGTTGAATAAATTTTGAATAAGGAATAAAAATTTAATAATGTCCGAAATTACACTGAGCAAGGATATGTCATAGGTAGGGAACAACGATCGTTGTTCCCTACCCAGTTTATTCAATTTCTGGTGTTATTAAATTCCCATTCCTAACTTAAGGAGTATTGTACTAATAAATGGAAGAATCTGTTCTCTTTTCTGTGCGTCTATCACTGCAAGTATCGTTATTATCAACTATTCTTATCATTATCTCAGGAACACCTGTTGCCTATATTCTTGCACAAAAGAATTTCAAAGGAAAAGAGCTTCTTGATATGCTTTTTACTCTTCCGCTGGTCCTTCCCCCGACAGTTACAGGCTACTATCTTATTATAATGTTCGGTAGAAACGGATTTATAGGTAGCTTAATATATGATTTGACAGGTTGGAGCATAATGTTTACTTGGTATGCTGCTGTCCTTGCTTCATATATAGTTGCACTTCCTTTGATGATAAAAACTGCAAGAGCTGCAATTGAGTCTGTTGACAAAAATCTTATAGATGCCTCTTACGCACTTGGGCTATCAGAGTTTAATACGGCATTAAGAGTTATTTTTCCTCTTGCAAAACGAGGTCTTATTGCAGGTTCTATACTCTCTTTTGCCCGTTCAATGGGAGAGTTTGGAGCAACTTTGATGCTTGCTGGGAATTTGCCCGGAAAGACAGATACAATGCCGCTTGCAATTTATAGCCTATCAAACAGTGGAGAGTGGTCAAAAGCCCATCTGCTGGTTATTCTGATGACGGTAATATCTGGAATCTTTTTATATATAGCAAATCAATATTCAAAAAATATCAGATGATTCTCTACTCACCATCTTGGAACTTTCCTCTTTTACCCCACCATTTATTAAAAAAAATTACATAGCTAATAGCTGATGGACTCGTAAAAAGTCATTTTTCAAAAATGCGTCATAAATAAATATAGTTATGACGCTACAAAATGCCGATTTTGGATTTTTTACGAGGGAATCAATAACTCATAAATAGTTGTATTGACAAAAATAGTCCATTGATATACTAACATCTTCATTATGCCGTATTTGGCATAATGAAAAATATAAAAAAATAGCGATTTTACGCCATTATTATAAATAAAAAAGTGGAGAAATTTATGAATCAGAACAGAATCGTTATCAATGGACACACCTGTGATTTTGATCAGGGTGAAACCATACTTGATGTAGCTACCCGCCACAATATTTATATCCCAACCTTATGCCATCTTAAAGGTTCCACTCCAACAGGTGCTTGCCGTATATGCGTTGTAGAGGTTCAAGGCAGAAATGATCTTGTAGCATCATGTGCCACACCAGCTTCGAACCAGATGATTATAAAGACAGAATCCCCAAAGGTTATTACCTACAGAAAAGCAATTTTAGGGCTTATGCTTGCCTCTGGTAACCATAACTGTGCGATTGGTTCATCAAAAGAAGAGTCTTGGACAGAGTTTCAAATTGCAACACTAAATAATGACTATAGTGAAGATTTATGCCCTGCATGGGGAGATTGCGAACTGCAAAACCTTGCATATCGTTATCAGGTAGTAGGACGGCAAAACTCCCATTTTGGAGAAGCCCAGTCTGAAGAGTCTTCGTCTTCTATGATTGCACCAGAGATAAATAACCCTTTTATTATTAGAGACTCTTCCCGCTGTATTCTTTGCGGACGCTGTGTCGCAGCATGTAATGAGGTTCAAGTCAATCGTGCAATTGATTTTGGTTATCGAGGCAATGAGAGCAAAATCATTGCTGGTGCTGATGACTCTTTGAGGCACTCTGATTGCGTATTTTGTGGACAGTGCGTTCAAGTCTGCCCTGTTGGTGCTTTGGTTGAAAAAAAGGCATTGGGTCATGGTCGTCCTTGGGAGACAGAAAAGATAAGAACCACCTGTCCATATTGTGGTGTTGGATGCCAGCAGCTTCTTCATGTAAAAGATAATAAAATCGTAAAGGTTACTGGAGTGGAAGATGGCTCTCCAAATAAGGGAAGATTGTGCGTCAAGGGCAGATTTGGTTATGATTTTATCTATTCAAAAGAGCGTCTTAAAACTCCTCTAATTCGAGAAAATGGAGAACTTCGTCCAGCAAGCTGGGACGAGGCGTTGAATCTTGTTGCACAAAAATTTACACAGATTATTCAAGAGAGCGGATCAGATGCTTTGGCTGGTGTCAGTTGTGCAAGAAGTATCAATGAAGACTCTTACCAGATGCAAAAACTTTTTAGAGCAGTGTTCAAAACCAATAATATTGACCACTGTGCCCGAACTTGACATGCTCCAACTGTCGCAGGTCTTGCGACATCTTTTGGATCAGGAGCTATGACAAACTCTTTTGGAGAATTTGCAAAGGCAAAGATGTTTCTTGTTATTGGTTCAAACATGACAGAAGCCCACCCAGTAGCAGCCACATTTTTAAAAAATGCTGTCCAAAATGGTGCGGGTCTTATTGTTATTGATCCAAGACGACATAAACTTGTCGAATTTGCTCAAACCCATCTACCTTTAAAGGTCGGAAGCGATATTGCTCTTTTAAATGGAATAATGCACGTTTTAATTAAAGAGAATCTTTATGATAAACAGTTTGTAGAATCGTTTTGCACAGGTTTTGATGAGTTAAAAGCAACTGTGATGAGATACACTCCTGAAGCTGCTGGAGAAATCTCTGGTATTGAGCCAGAGATGATCGTAAAAGTTGCAAGAGAGCTTGCATCTATAAAGCCAGTGATGGTCTGCTATACACTTGGAATTACAGAACATACTTGCGGTAAAAACAATGTTATGTCTGTTGCAAATCTTCAGATGCTTCTTGGTAACATGGGTGTTGAGTGTGGAGGAGTAAATCCATTAAGAGGACAGAACAATGTGCAAGGTGCTTGCGATATGGGTGCTTTGCCAAATGTATTCCCCGGCTATCAAGCTGTTGGAGATATAAATGCACGCAAAAAATTTGAGACTGCTTGGCAAGTTACCAATCTACCTGCACATAATGGATTAATGATTCCCCAGATGATGGACGGTCTTGTAAATGGCAAGGTAAGAGGCTTTTACATATTTGGCGAAAATTTAGCAAACACTGAACCTGATATTCATAAAGTTGAACATGAGTTAAGTTCTGCTGAATTTTTGGTTGTTCAAGATATTTTTGAAAATGAGACAACCCGTTTTGCACATGTTGTATTTCCAGCAGCAGCTTGGAGTGAGAATGACGGAACATTTACAAACAGTGAACGAAGAGTTAGCAGGGTAAGAACTGCAAGTCCACCCCCGGGATATGCACAACCCAACTGGTGGATATTTAAGCAGATTGCAAAGCGTATGGGTCATAATTGGAAATCTGATTCTGCCCAAGAACTTTGGGATAATGAGATTTCTGTTCTTGCACCTAATCTTGGTGGAGTAAAGTATTATAGGATTGAAGATGATGGTTTGCAGTGGCCCTGCCCAACAATTAACCACCCGGGAACACCGATTCTTCATACAAACGGCAGGTTTACAAGCGGCAAAGGAAACTTTGCACCTGTAGAGTGGACACCTCCTGCTGAAGTGCCAGATGAAGAGTATCCATTTGTTTTAAGCACAGGAAGAAGGCTTTATCACTACCACACAAGAACTCAGACAGGGCGATGCGATGGACTTAATGAGATGTTAGGTGAAGAGACCGCCGATATTTCAATTGGCGATGCTTATAAAATGGGTATAAAACAAGATGAGTATATAAAAGTCCGCTCAAGGCGCGGCGAGGTAAGAGTAAAGGCAAGGGTAACCCCAGAAATGCCTGATGGCATGGTTTGGATGGCTTTTCATTTTAGAGAAGGTAACTCAAATTGGCTTACAAACCCAGCATTTGATCCAAACACGCTAACTGCTGAATATAAAGCGTGTGCTGTTGCTGTCGAGAAAATTTCTGCTTGATAAAATAGTATAATGAAATTACTCTTTGGGCGACCTAAATGGTCGCCCTTTTATTTATATTACCATAAGTTAGGAATAGGAATAGAATAACACTATAACTTTCTCCAAATTGAGTAGAGACGCACGGACTTGCGTCTCCACTATTTCATATTACTAAATTTTTAAAGGACAATAGATATATGTCAAATATAAACGAACTTGACCGCATTTTTGAGGCTCAGAAGTCAGCTTTTAGCAAAAATCTTATGCCATCTGCTCAAGAGAGAATTGAGAATCTTGATCGTCTTGAACAGGTACTATTGAAATATAAAGATAAATTGGTAAGTGCCGCAAATATGGATTTTGGCTGCCGATCTAAAGACGAAACCTTGCTTGCTGAAATTATACCTTCTGTTGAGGATATTCGTTATATAAAAAAAAGGGTGGCAAAATGGATGAAGCCATCTCATAGGCAAACAGGAGTGTTGTTTCAGCCTGCTAAATCAATGGTTATTTATCAACCGCTTGGTGTGGTGGGAGTTATTACACCTTGGAATTATCCAATGTATCTTTCAATGGGACCATTAGCAGGTGCTTTAGGTGCTGGCAATAGAGTTATGATTCGCATGAGCAAAAGCACACCAAATACAGCAATAACACTTCAAGCAATGATTGGAAGCTGTTTTGAAGAGGATCATGTAACTCTTATGACAGCAGATGAGTGTTCTGGCTCTTCTTTTGCTGAAAAAAAGTGGGATCACCTTGTATTTACTGGTTCAACATCTGTTGGGCGTCAAGTTATGAAGGCAGCATCTTCAAATCTTACACCTGTAACCTTAGAGCTTGGCGGTAAATCTCCAGCAATTATAAGTTCAGATTTTCCAATGCAAGATGCAGCAGAGAGAATAGCATTTGGTAAAGTGTTTAATATGGGTCAAACCTGTGTTGCTCCTGACCATGTTATATGCCCAAGAACCCGAGTAAATGAATTTGTAAGACTCTTTAAAGCATCTATTCAAAAGATGTATCCCACTATGAAAAACAATCCTCAATACTCCTCAATCATTAATAACGAGGAGTACTCAAGGCTTTTAGAGTTTATTGATGATGCAAAATCAAAAGGGGCTGAGGTTGTTTCTCTTAATCCAGCCCAAGAACCTTATGACGCTGTTGATGGCACTTGGAGTAACTCAAGAAAGATTGCAGTAACTTTGCTTCTCAATGTTGATTACAAGATGAGAGTTATGCAAGAAGAGATTTTTGGTCCTCTTTTGCCTATTATTCCTTACGATAAACTTGAAGATGCAATAGAGTTTGTTAATCAAAGACCGAGACCATTAGCTCTTTACTATTTTGATTATGACACGGAGCGGGTAAATTATCTGCTTACTCATACCCATTCAGGTGGTGCCCTTATAAATGACACTCTTGTTCATGTAGCACAAGATGACATGCCTTTTGGCGGAATCGGTGAATCTGGTATGGGGCAGTATCATGGACATGAGGGCTTTCTAACATTTTCAAAGGCAAAAGGAGTGCTTATAAAACCAAAATTTAACAGCGGGAAATTTGTCTATCCGCCTTATGGTAATATGGTTCATAAGTTGGTTTACAAAATGTTTTTGGGAAAGTAATATTAATTTTGATAGGTATTAGTTATACTTTGTTAGGTTGGGTAGCACCCCACTTAACCGTGGTTGAACTTGAATTTGTTATAAAAATGAAGATTTTAAGAACTTTCTGCAACCTTTCATGCATGAGTTCTTATGAATCCGAAAACTGTTTTTTGTCCCCATGAG
>JADFZQ010000004.1 GCA_015232455.1 Desulfamplus sp.
ATGGTAACGTTCATAGTTTATCTCTTCTATTATTTCTGGTGTGAATTCAAGTTCTATTGTCATAAACACACATTAACAAATTAAAGCAAAAATGAGAATATAAAAACTCAATTTATGACCGCTTGCATTATAACAATACTATACGCCAACGAATTTCACGTCTTGTAAGAGGCACTCTCTCATTTTCAAAGAACATTAATAACCATATTGGAGCTGTATGGAATTTTGTCCATCATTACAACGCTGACATTGCTCCAAAACTCGCTACCACTACATGTTAAGCACTACCTGGTGATATTTATGTTAAACGTGGTACTGTTCCAACTATTGATGGTATTTTTTCTGAAAATGAATGGGTTGATGCTGGTGCAACTATTATAACTGTAGAGCCAGATTGGTTAGTTACTGTTTATTATAAACACGATGACTCGAACTTATACATCGCCTTTGCAAATCTTATAAGAGATGGACGAGCATTTTTTCCTGAAATTTTGTTAGATATAAATAACGATAAAGCAACTTCGTGGCAAACTGACGATTGGTGGTTACACGCTTCTGCTGCTGATTGTGAAGGCAATGGTCAGTATAATGTTTGGTCAAGCTGTCAAGAGAAATTGATAGGTTGGGATGCTAACAACTTCTTGCGTCCTCAAGATATAGTTGAGATACAGATTTCATACGAAAAACTTGGATTGGTCTCTTTAAATAAAGAGTTTCTTGATGATAAGAAAATTATGGGAATAGCTTTTAGTGTTACAGATAAAATTAACAACTCAAGATTTTGGCCCCCCGAAGCAAAACTTGAAAACCCTTCAACATGGGCTGTTATGAAATCTTCAGATGGGTGGCAATAGAGCCAAATGTTTAGAATTGTGAAATAGCCTCAAACATTTAACAAATTAGAACATTATAAAAAGAGAGATTTGGCAACTTTAAAAAAGTTGTCAAATCGATAAACCATAAAAATAAATGAGAAGCAGACGCAACGATGATTTCAGTAGCTTTGAACTACTGCTTGACACCATGTGTAACACATTTGGAGGCATTGTCTTTATTGCCTTGCTTCTCACCCTTCTTGCCCAATCTATTGAAATAAAGTCAGATTCCAAAGATTTAAACTCTAACAAAATCGAACAAATTAATAACAAAAACTCCAACGATTCCAATCCTATCCAGCAGATTCATCAAATCAAGGAAAAAATCCAAACAAATACTGAGATTATCGCATTATCAAAAGAGAATATCAAAGCTCTTGAACAGGAGATTGAAGTTTTAAATCAAGAGATTCTAAACTCTGAAAAAATTAAAAATCAGGAGCGTGAACTTAGACTCCCAAAACTCCACAAGATTGATAAATCGCCAGTTTTTATAGCTATAAGATATGGTAAATTTTATGCCATTACCAATGTCTCACATTCAATTACCAATATCTCATCTGAAAAATGGGGAAATAGTGGCAGAGGCTACGACTCTTCAGAGATTTTTATTAATGAATACAATAACATAACCAATATTGAACTCTTATCAGGCAGAGGGCAAATAATTAAAAAAGGAGCTGAAAAGAGTGGAAAATTACAGCAAGCTCTATTAAACATCAATAATCAAAAAGAGTTTATAAATTTTGCCGTATTTCCTGACTCTTTTTCCGAATTTAACTATGTAAAAGAGCTTTTCATTAATAGAGGTTTTGATTACAATTGGTTTATTATAAAAAAACAATTGTCCCTTGTGAAAGGAGTTGGGCAGATTCATGTTCAGTAGAAAACCATCTTATAACCTAGTCCATAAACAGTAACTATTACATCTTTATCAGGCAAATAAAGTGAGAGTTTTTTTCTAAGGTTCTTTATATGAGAATCAATTGTTCGGTCATACCCTTCAAAATCATACCCCTGAACTTTTGCAAGTAGTTCGTCCCTTGAAAAGACTCTGTTTGGTTGAGATATAAGAACTTGAAGAAGCCTAAATTCACTCGGGGTTAAATCAAGCTCTTTGCCGTTTACCTTTGCTTGATGGTTTATTTGATCAAGCTCTATATCGCCAAGTAGAATTGGACCTGAGACAGAGTTGCTTACACCAACCTGAACCTGTTCTGGGTTAGCTCTCCTTAACACAGCTTTTACACGAGCAACAACCTCGCGAGGGCTGAAAGGTTTACAAATATAATCATCAGCACCTATTTCAAGCCCAAGCAATCTGTCAATCTCTTCAACCTTTGCTGTTATCATAATTATTGGGATATTGGAAAATTTTCTAACTTCACGACAAACCGCCATTCCGTCCATAGTTGGCAACATAATATCAAGCAATATGAGGTCTGGGGAGTTTTTTCTAACCTGTGCAACGGCAATATCTCCCCTTCCTATAAGGGTTACTCTGTAGTTTGATTTTTCAAGATAATCTCTAAGCAGAGCTGCAATTTTATGTTCATCTTCAACAATTAGGATATGCTTATTGTGTGTCATATTGTTTGTTCGGTAAAAGTATCTTTTTCTTCTAAAACCTCTTTTAGAATTTTTAAGGCTGTATTTGTCGCTGGAACACCAGCGTAAATACTTGTTTGAAAAATAACTTCTGCTATCTCCTCTTTTCTACAGCCCACATTTAATGCGGCATGAATATGAAGTTTTAGTTCATCTGGTTTGGAGAGTGCGGTAAGGGCAGAGATAGTTATAAGTTGACGTGTCGTATGTGGAATTTTCTCACGCGAGTAAAATTTCCCTGTTATATATAGAGACATATCTTTTGCCAATTCTTTGTCAAAAGCTCTCCATAGATTATAAGGTTTATCCTCATCTTTAACATCTTTAAAGTAAAGTTTGGCGGTTTCAGAGGTTTTAAGAAGAATGTCTTTATTATCCATCTATTTTTAGTCCAATTTTATTTTTATTATAGGTAATTTAATACAATTAAGCTCATAACATCATCAATATTCTTTATAACCATTCTTAGATGAACATTTTGACATAGTCAACAAAATGGTTAATTCCCCAACAGTAAAGGTAGGGTAATCTCTATTTGAAGCCCACCAATTGCCTCATGCTGTTTGACTACTCCATTTTGGGTCTGAATAATCTGCAAACCATCTGTTTTGGCATGTTCTGCTCTGATTGTTCCATTATGAGCTTCAATAATTGTTTTACAGATTGAAAGACCTAAACCACTACCACCTAATTCACGACTTCGAGATTTATCAACTCTATATAATCTATCAAAGATACGTTCTAACGATTCATTAGGCACTCCTGGTTTAGTATCTGCAAAAATAAGGATAATTTCGTTTGATTTACAAACTTTGCTTACAATCAAGCAGCCGGGAGAGTCCGTGTATCTTAGAGTATTTGAAAGAAGGTTTGAAAATACCTGAGTCAATCGATCACTATCACCCATTATTGTTGTATTTTCCTTTGTTTTATTAGTTTTACAACTAAGCTCATCAACAATCATAATTCCAGACTCAGAAAACAGCCTCTCAAATTTATAGAGACATGCACGCACAATTTGAATTAAATTGACAGGTTCTCTTTTAATATGAAGAGCAGAACTTTCAGCCAGCGAAAGATCATGTAGATTGCCAACAATATTAATTAAATGGACAACTTCTGAGTGTAAAGATTCAAGATGTTCATTAGTAAATTCTCGTATCCCATCTTGGATAGCCTCTATTTCTCCCCGAAGTATCGAAAGTGGTGTGCGTAGTTCATGAGCAATATCTGAAATCCATTGCTGACGCATCTTTTCATACTGTTCAAGAGTTTGAGCCATAAGGTTAAAATCTTGTGCAAGCTCACCAAGTTCATCTGAACTCTTAACATTTATTCTTGTATGAAACTTACGAGCAGTTAAGCTGCGAGTCCCTTTTATAAGCTCTTTAACTGGTTTTATCAGATGACGAGACATTATAAATGAAACAGCAGCAGCAAGAACAATCATCACTGCTCCAGAAGTGTATAAAGCCTCTGATTGATCTTTTAAAAACTCTATATCCAAAGGATCAATTTCAGAAACCTCATTTTTATTTCTAAGCCCCAACCAGCCAACTACTTTGCCATTTACAACAATCTCTTTGAGTATATGGTCATCTATAGATTCTGCTTTCCCAATTAATTTTTTCTTATTCTCATCAAAGAGTGTGAGTCTGTGTTCTATACTAAATATAGGTCTTTCAACATTATTAGGTGTATCAGGAGGGTTATTTAATGCTCTTACTTGGTAATTAGGAGGTCTTCTTCTATCATAATAAGGGGGTTTTGGTCTTCTTTGATTTTGATTGAGTGGAAAGAGTTCAGGATTTTGTAATGGCTGTGATGGCGTTAAATAAAATTCAAAACCAGATGGCATTGAAGGAGGTTTTTCTGAATAGGCAGCAGAGTTTATAGGTTTTATAATCTCATGCCAATAGTAAGAATTACTAATTAATCTTTCCCAGCCGTTATTATTTTCATATTCAGCTTTAAATAAAGGTTCCAACTCATTTAACCTTTTTGCTTCAACATTGTGGATATAATCCCAAAAACTTTTATAGGCGTATATCTTCATTGCAATAACCATAAAAACAACGATCAAAAGTGATGTTGAGAGAAAAGCAATAAAAAGTTTTAATGATAGGTTAAATGATAGATTACGCATGATTTTTATGATGCCTATATTTTTGTTATTTTTAATATGCAGATTTTCCAATTAGGCAAACTATAGCTATGCTAAATGATTTGTGAAAATATAAATAACAGGGCAAAAATATCCTAATGAAATTAGGAACGCTATATAACATATAAAATTCCATAACTCACATCTCCATATTCTTCACATTAAATCTCCATATTTTCTCCACAATTCTAATTTATTATTGCATTAGTGATTAGAAATAATATTGTTTCTTAATCGTTTTCTTTAAAAACTAAATAAAACAAAGGAGGTTCGCAATGAGAAAGGTATTTAAAATTAGGTTTCTTTACATTTTTATGTTTGTTTTGTTTTTTTCAACAACTATCATTGATTATGTTAATGCAGTATCTAATAGTAGTGCAAACACTTACAAGATACTTACAGACACCTCAGAGCCTTTTACCATCTTAAGTGGTGAGTATATTAAAATTATTGGCTCAAAGGGTGGCAACACTATCAATGTTGAATCTGGTGCAAAAGTTGAATGTATCCATTTTGTAGGAGCTAACATTATAAATATAAATGAATCATCTTCAAATTTTACAGTTTACCGCTCTGGTGCAACTGTATATCTACAAAGCACTTTAGGAACTAAGATTAAACTTCCAGCAACTTTAACAGCTCAGACGCTCAATTTTACAGATACAACCTTCAAGCTGCAAATAAAGAGCGGAAAGGTGATGCTTGGAGATGAGGTGGTTACAACACAACCTAAAGATATTTCTTCTGGCAATTCCAACATCACCTATCAAGTTGTAGATACAGCACAAACCAAGTGCTACAGTGATTTAGCTGAAATTACATGCCCATTATCAGGCACATCTTTTTATGGACAAGATTCTCAGAATAAAGGAAACACGCCAAGTTATAAAGATAATGGAGATGGGACAATTACAGATAATGTTACTGGTTTAATGTGGCAAAAAAGTGCTGATATTAACAATGATGGATTAATCAATGCTGATGACAAAATGACATATAGTGAGGCAGTTGATGGTGCAAACTCTCTTAACCTTGCTGGATATACAGATTGGAGACTTCCAACCATAAAAGAGCTTTACTCTCTTATAGTTTTCAGCGGACTTGATGTAAGCGGCTATGAAGGAGATGATGAGTCAACATTGGTTCCTTTTATTGACACAAACTATTTTGATTTTGGATATGGAGACGAAAGTGCTGGAGAGAGAATTATTGATGCTCAATATGCAAGTTCAACTCTTTACGTATCAACAACAATGAAGGGCAGTGCAACCATGTTTGGAGTGAACTTTGCTGATGGTCGTATTAAAGGCTATGGAATTGACCCAATGCCAGGGCAGACAAATGGAAAAACTTTTTATGTGAAGTATGTTCGTGGAACTTCAAACTATGGAGTAAACAGCTTTAATAACAATGGGAATGGAACAATCACTGATAAATCTACTGGTTTAATGTGGAGTCAAGATGACTCTGGAGAGGCTTTAACTTGGGAAGATGGTTTAGCGTGGGTCCAACAGAAGAACAGTGAAAAATATTTAGGTTATAATGATTGGCGTCTTCCCAATGCAAAAGAGCTTCAAACTATTGTAGATTACACCCGCTCTCCAGATACTACTTTAAGTGCAGCAATTGATCCTATGTTTAAAGTTTCATCTATTATTAATGAAGCTGGAAAAGCTGATTATCCTTTTTATTGGACAAGCACAACTCATGCTGCAAGCACTAATCATTCTAATTCTGCCTTAATAAGTTCAGGTGGATATGCAGCATACATTGCCTTTGGCAGAGGGCTTGGTTATATGAATGGCTCTTGGCTTGATGTTCATGGAGCAGGGTGTCAAAGAAGCGATCCAAAAGCTGGTGATCCTTCAGATTATCCAACAGGTCATGGTCCACAAGGGGATGCCATTCGTATTTATAATTATGTTCGCTGTGTTAGAAATGAAGTCAAATAGATATGTAAAAATTCAATAATGAATTTTCTTGACAAAAATGAAATAATCTCTGTAAACATCGTTAATCTTTTTAATACAGAGACACATACTTATGGTGTCTTTGTATAAACAATTTTTTTATTTATTAAGGATAAAAACAATGGACATGAGATTTTCAAAAAGTAACGATGTACTTGGAACAGTGAACCGCGGTGATGCCGCAGAATCAAGCCTTTGCACATTGTGTCGTGCAGATTGTAAAGGAAAATGTGAAACATGGCTTTCAAGCATGGTAGGCAGAAAGTTACTCTATCCAAGGAGTTTTGGCTTTGTAACTGCTGGTGCAAACAACACCACACACGTTGGCGTATCATACAATTCTCTTAGAATTCAAGGATATGCTTACGGAGCACAGGGAATGGCACCGGGTCTTACTAATAGTCAAGATGATTGCATATTCCCAAATGTAAGCCTTGAGACCTCATTTGGTAAAAAGGTTAAGACAAAAGTTCGTATGCCACTTATGACTGGTGCAATGGGTTCAACATTTATTGCTGAAAAATATTGGGACGCATTTGCTATTGGTGGTGCTATTGTTGGTATTCCAGTTGTTATTGGTGAGAATGTTGTTGGTGTTGACCGTAAATCTGAAATAGCTTCGGGTCCAGAGAGAAAAGGAAAGATCAAATCAGCCCCAGAACTTGATCGCAGAATTGAAACATATTTAAGATACCATGATGGCTATGGAGCAATAATTGTTCAGCTTAATGTTGAAGATACCCGCAACGGTGTAGCTGAGTATGTTGTTGATAAGTATGGCGACAAGTGCATTATTGAGCTTAAATGGGGGCAAGGTGCTAAGAACATTGGCGGCGAAATTCAGGTAAGAAGCATTGAGTATGCAAAGTTCCTTAAAGAGCGTGGTTATGTAGTTGATCCAGACCCAACTTTGCCTGAAGTTCAGAAAGGTTTTGAGCAAGGTGCAATTAAATCTTTTGCCCGTCATAGCCGTTTAGGAGCTACAAACCTTACCTCTGTAGAAAAAGTAAGAGAAGATTTTATGAACAGTGTTGAGTATCTCCGCGGTATTGGTTTTAATAGAGTAACTCTTAAAACTGGTTCTTATGGAATGGAAGAGCTTGCAATGGCAATTAAATTCTCAACAGATGCACAGCTTGATCTTCTTACAATTGATGGTTCTGGCGGCGGCACAGGAATGAGTCCCTGGAACATGATGCAAAGCTGGGGCGTTCCTTCAATTATCCTACACGCTAAGGCTTATGAATATGCCAATATGCTTGCTGCTAAAGGTAAACAAGTTGTTGATCTATCTTTTGCTGGTGGTTTTGCTCTTGAAGACCATATTTTCAAATCTCTTGCACTTGGTGCCCCTTACAGTAAACTTGTCTGCATGGGAAGAGCTGTTATGATTCCGGGCTTTCTTGGAGCAAACATTGAAGGGGCAATCTACCCAGAGAGAAGAGAGAGAGTAAATGGTAACTGGAACGAGCTGCCAAAGACTGTTCTTGAAGTTGGAAAAACTGCTGATGAGATTTTTGCAGGATACCATGATATGGAGAAAAAACTTGGCAAAGATGAGATGAAGAAAATCCCTTATGGGGCTATTGGATTCTACACGCTTGCTGACAAACTTGCCTGCGGCGTTCAGCAGCTTATGGCTGGGGCAAGAAAATTCTCTTTAAATCAGATCACACGCAATGACATCTTTTCTGGCAACCGCGAAACTGCACGCGAAACTGGAATTCCTCATGTCTCTGATGTAAACGATGAATCTGCACGTAAAATTCTAAATTCATAAAAACTACATTAAATTTATAAGAACTAAACTTAACCCCTCTCACAAAGAAAGAGAGGGGTTATAGTATATTTATCCTCCTGCAAAACTCATTTTTTTATCCAATAAACTCAAAGGATCAATTCAAGTTTTGCAAGAACTCTATTAAAACCAATATTGGCAAGCCTTCCCTTGATAGTTCTCTACAACTGCTCTACTTCCATCTATATGTTTCATATAATTAGGCAACAGTGGCACTTTCCCATACCCACCCGGAAGATCAATCATATAGTGAGGGATTGCAATACCTGTAAGATTGCCTCTCATTGCCTTCATTATATTAATACCAGTCTCAAGGGAAGGTCTAAAGTGATAAGTTCCAGCAATTAGATCAGGGTGATGGAGATAATAAGGTTTGACCCTGATTTTGATAAGTTTTCTCATAAGTTTAACCATAATTTCTGGATTATCGTTTACCCCTTTTAACAAAACAGTCTGACACCCTAATGGAATACCAGCACGGATAAGAGTTAAACATGCTGATGCTGCATCATCTGTAATTTCATCAGGGTGGTTAAAATGGGTATTGATATAAAGTGGATGATATTTCTCAAGTATTGACGCTAAGTTCTCAGTAATACGATATGGTAAAGTGCATAACACTCTCGTATGAATCCTTATAGTCTCTACATGGTCAATCTCCCTTATTGCAAAGAGAATTCTATCAAGTTTCTCAGTTGACAGAAGCAATGGATCACCGCCTGAGAGTATGACATCACGTATCATCTTATTATTTCTAATATAATTAACACCTTCATCAATTCCTTGATCAATGCCGCTTAATCCATTCGATTTAGGTTCAGAGTAATCCCTATCTCCTAAACTCAATTTAGATTCAAAGTGATCTCCCGAGCTTAATTTAGATTTAGAACAACCATCTAAACCCACCTTTCTCTTTCTCATACAGTAACGGCAATACATAGCACATTGGTTTGAGACAAGGAAAATAACTCTGTCAGGGTATCTGTGAATAATTGATGGAACTGGAGATTGAGAATCTTCATTCAAAGGGTCGTAAGTATTTACGGGATAAAAGGATTTTAACAAAGGATCATTGCTATTTATGAGATCAAAGTGTTCTGGTGAGGAGTTAGAGAGTTCATTAATATCAGGCACTGCCTGTTTCCAGATGGGGTCTCCTATATTCTTAATCAAAGAGAGATAATATGGAGTTATACGCATTGGGTATTTTTCAGTAACTTTTTCTAAAGAACTCTGTAATACCGAATTTTCCGCATCTATATTAATATTAAACAAATTGGCGGTGGAATTAATATTGCCCTTTAATTTGTTTCCCAAATATTGTTCAAGTTGAGAGGTTGTAACAATGCTATTTTTTAGCTGCGTCTGCCATCTTGCAGAGTTTATATTAATAATTTCCATTACACACGGGTTTGTTATAGGTTATCCATGAATATTAAAAAGAATATCGTTTTCTACATAAAGTTGTTCAAGTTTATGCTGGTGTTTTTTTAAATCGTCTCCAAGCCTGCTTGCAAGTTCCTGAACGATATACTTTATAATACAAAACATATTTGATGTATTGCCAATAAATGGAATAGAGTTCATTGGGACAACAAGAAAAAAGTTAGCAAACTGGATAATAGGAGACATTGTGTTGTCTGTAATAAGAAGCAGGGTATGACCTTCTCTGCGAATAAATTTTCCAAGTTTTATAAGTTCATTTGGATAACGTGTTGTAGCAACCATTATAATAAGGCTGTTCTCAGGAGCATTAGCAATTTGATCAATAGTTGTAGTGTCGCTGCCTTTAACAATCGTTATACCTTTTCTAATACGACTTAATGACCAGCCCATAAAATATGCAAATGTGTAAGATAACCTTGAACCAGCAACATATACATTTGGGTTTTTGAGTAAATAGTCAACTATCTCATTTAGTTTTTGTATATCAACAGATTCGTAAAGATATTGAAGATTACTCATCTCTTCAAGCACAACGTGGTTGAGGCGATTTATGTCAGGTTTTTGAATCCCTTTTAAATCCGCACGATCAAGAAGTGTTAACCCTGTATCAAGAAAGCTCTTTAGACCTTGCTGAAATTCACTATAGCCTTTGTATCCGCAACTATCTATAAATCTAATAACAGTTGCCTCGCTTGTTTTACAAGTCTCTGCAAGCTCTTTTATGGTCATAAATACTGCTTTTGTAGGATTTTGCATAATGTAATTACCAAGAATTTTCCCTTTTGGAGTTAATGAATCCAAACGGCTTATTATATTGGTCATCACAGAGTTTACATTTAATGGTAGATTTTGTATTGTTCCTTGAGTTGAATTGGTCATTTTATATTTTTTTCAAATTAATATATTAGAGTGTTAGTATAAATTTAATATTCTATTTGACATATAGCACTACATTAATTGTTTATATATCAAAACTATTAAAATACAGCAATAACAATACCCCTTCTTTGATAGTAAAGAAGGGGTATAAAATTGAGTGCAAATAATATTCAGCTATTTTCTATTAGAGTTTCTGCAAAACTTAAATTGACCTTTCAATTTATTGGATAGAAAATCGGTTTTTCAGATAGGTCAATTAGAAAATAATAAAAAATTAAATTATCGAATCGCTGCCTGAGCTGCTGCAAGTCTTGCTACTGGCACTCTATATGGTGAGCAGCTTACATAAGTAAGACCCGCCTTGTGGCAAAATGCAATTGACTCTGGGTCTCCGCCATGCTCTCCGCAGATTCCAAGTTTTATATCAGGTCTTGTCCCCCTACCCTTTTTGACTGATATTTCAATAAGAGAGCCAACAGCCTCTTGATCTAATGTTGCAAATGGGTCTGCATCTAAAATCGCGTTATCAATGTAATCATTCATAAATGAACCGATGTCATCACGGCTGAATCCAAAGGTCATCTGGGTAAGATCGTTTGTTCCAAAAGAGAAAAATTCAGCATATTCAGCCATTTTATGAGACATTAAAGCTGCCCTTGGAACTTCAATCATGGTTCCAAATTGATGAGAAATAGCACTAATGCCATGATTTGCTATAACTTCATCATAAACCGATACACAAAGTCGTTTTGCAAAACTAAGCTCTTTCTCATTGCATGTTACAGGTACCATAATTTCAGGCAATGGATTTTTACCCTCTTTTATAAGCTCTGCTGATGCCTCAAAGATTGCTTTAAACTGCATCTTCGTAATCTCTGGAAATGTTATCCCAAGCCTTACGCCTCTATGCCCCATCATTGGATTTACCTCTTCAAGAGCTTTGCTTCTTTTTTCAATCTCTTCAATATCAATACCAAGCTCTCTTGACAGCTCTTCTTGATTCTCTCTTGTGTGTGGCACAAACTCATGAAGTGGTGGGTCAAGCAGACGAAAAGTTACTGGTTTACTATCCATTATCTCAAGTGTTGATTTCATCTCTTTTTTGATAAATGGATATAACTCATCTAACGCTATCTGACGCTCATGCGTGGTTTTGCTTAAAATAACTTTTCTAAGAAGAAATAGCGGTTTTTCAGAATCTGCTCCATAAAACATGTGTTCTGTTCTAAAAAGCCCGATTCCTTCAGCCCCAAATTCAAGAGCCTGAGCTGCATCTTTTGGGGTCTCTGCATTAGTTCTAACTTTTAGAATACGGTATTTATCAGCAATTGCCATAAATTGTTTAAACTTTGGATTTGCTGTTGCATCTTTCATAGCAAGTTTGCCGTCATAGACAATACCAGTTGAGCCATTGAGCGTAAGAAAATCACCCTCTTTATATACTTTACCGCTTACACTACCTCCAGCACCATAAGCACCAATTACATGAATCTCTCTTAAATCATATCTGATTTTAAGAGAGCCAGCACCGACAATACAGCATTTTCCCCAACCTCTTGCAACAAGAGCGGCATGGCTTGTCATGCCGCCGCGAGCTGTTAAAATTCCCTTAGCTGCTCTCATTCCTTCAATATCTTCAGGATTTGTCTCTTCTCTTACCAAGATCACAGATTTGCCTTTTTTCTTCCAATAAACAGCATCTTCAGATGTAAAGACAATCTGCCCACAAGCTCCGCCAGGACCTGCTGGCAAACCCTGAACAACAATTTTTGCATATTTTTCAGCATCAGGATCAACAATTGGGTGGAGCATCTCATCTAACTGTTTAGGGTCAAGACGATTTATCATTGTTTGTTCATCAATTAGCCCCTCTTCAAGCATATCCATTGCCATATTTAGAGCAGCAGTGCCTGTTCTTTTCCCCACTCTGCATTGAAGCATATATAGCTTTCCCTGCTCAATTGTAAATTCAATGTCTTGCATATCTTTATAATGTTTTTCAAGAATGGTTCTAATTTGTGCAAGCTCTTTATAAATTTCAGGCATAGACTCTTCAAGTGAAGGCAGATGTGCATTGTGATCAGATTTTGTCTCATTGTTTAAAGGGTTTGGAGTTCTTATCCCAGCTACCACATCTTCACCTTGAGCATTTGGAAGCCACTCACCATAAAAGGTATTTGCTCCAGTTGCTGGGTTTCTTGTAAATGCAACGCCAGTTGCAGAGGTATTCCCCATATTCCCAAACACCATACTCTGAACATTAACTGCTGTTCCCCAAGTATCAGGAATATGCTCAATTCTTCTATAAGATACTGCACGTTTTCCGTTCCAGCTTTTAAATACAGCACCTATTGAACCAAGCAGTTGCTCATAAGGATCATCTGGAAATTCAACACCAAGCTGGAAAACTATTTTCCGCTTAAACTTATCACACAATGCTTGCATCTCTTCTGCTGTTATCTCTGTATCTGTATCATAACCTCTATCATTTTTTAGATCATTTAGCATCATCTCAAGGTGAAGACGAATTCCCATTCCATCTTTTGGCTCTATCCCTTCTGCTTTTTCCATCACAACATCTGAATACATCATAATTAATCTTCTGTAAGCATCATAAACAAACCAAGGGTTGCCTGTCTGCTCAATTAGACCTGGAATTGTTTTTGTGCATAATCCAACATTAAGAACAGTCTCCATCATGCCCGGCATTGAACGTCTTGCACCAGAACGGCTTGAGACCAAAAGCGGATTTTTGGGATCACCAAATTTCTTACCCATAAACTGCTCAACTTTTGACATTGCTCTATTTAATTCTTCATATAAACGGTCAGGAAGTTTTCCACCTGCTTTAAAATAGTCGTTGCAACACTCTGTTGAAATAGTAAAGCCTGCTGGCACAGGAAGACCTAAAATTGCCATTTCAGCTAGATTTGCACCTTTGCCTCCAAGAAGATTCTTCTCAGAGGCATTTCCATCTGCTTTGCCACCTCCAAAGCTATAGATATATTGTGTCATTTGTAAGTTTTTCCTTATATTGAAAGTTATTTATAAGTTGATTTAAAAATTAAGATTGGCTATATCATAACGAAAGCTGATTAATAGCTATATCGTGAACTATGTCAAGAATTCTAAGATAAAAGATTTGATAACTTTTTAAAAGTTGTCAAATCTAAAAAATATAGTTAGCCTCAAATTTTTATACAATAAAGAATATTTTATGATAAATATTGATTCTATATCAAAGAGTTATGGTAAGCAGGTTTTATTAAATAATGCCTCTCTTCAAATTAATCCGGGTGAAAAAATAGGACTTGTAGGAAGAAACGGTCATGGCAAGACTACGCTTCTTAGAATGGTAACAGGACAAGAAGAGCCAGATAGTGGTCAAATACAGATTCCAAGTAACTATAGAGTTGGTTATCTTACCCAGCATATATCATTTTCAAAAGATAGTGTGCTTGACGAATGTATGGTTGGATTACCAGAACATGAAAAAGATCACTATTGGAAAGCTGAAAAGATTCTTGCTGGTCTTGGATTTTCTGACAATGATATGAATAGAGACCCTTCAGATTTTTCAGGTGGTTATCAAGTTCGCCTTACCCTTGCAAAGGTGCTTGTATCTGATCCTGATCTTTTGATACTTGACGAGCCAACTAACTATCTTGATATTGTCTCTATCCGCTGGATTTCCTCATTCCTACGATCATGGTCTCGTGAAATTTTGCTTGTAACACATGATAGAGGCTTTATGGACAATATTGTTACCCATATTGCTGGAATCCATCGTTGTGTAATCCGAAAAATTTTAGGCACAACCTCAAAATATTACGAGCAGATCGCACAAGATGAAGAGATATATGAGAAGACAAGAGTAAATGAAGAGAAACGAAGAAAAGAGATGGAGCTTTTTATCACAAGGTTTCGTGCAAAGGCGAGACTTGCCGGGTTGGTGCAATCCAGAGTAAAAGCTCTTGCAAAAATGGAGAAAAAAGATGCGTTGCAGAGAATAGAATCTCTTGAGTTTTCATTTAGAGATAAAGAGTTTGCGGGTAAAAAGGTAATGGAGTGTGATGGAATAACTTTTTCCTACGCTCTATCTGATACAAAACCTCTATACGCTGACGCCCCTGAAGGAGGCAACGAACATAGAGATTTTAGAAATGATGATTCTGGAATAACGAATTGTGATTCCAAAATAGCGACTACTTATGAATGTTTACCATTGATTGACAATTTCAGTATTACAGTCTCCCCTGATGACAGGATTGCCATTATTGGAAAAAATGGCAAAGGCAAGACAACATTGCTTAAAATTCTTTGTGGCAAACTCTCTCCAAATTCAGGCAAAGTCAGCTACAACCCAGGAGTTTCAATGGGATATTTTGAGCAGACCAACATTGCATCTTTGAACATGAATGCCACTATTGAAGAGGAAATTTTATATTCACACCCTGACATGGATCGCCAGAAGGCAAGAAATATCTGCGGTGCGGTTATGTTTGAAGGAGATAGTGCCTTAAAAAAAATTTCTGTTCTTTCAGGCGGTGAAAAGAGCCGTGTAATGCTTGCAAAACTTTTAGCACAACCTTTAAATATTTTGATGCTTGATGAGCCAACCAACCATCTTGATATGGAATCCTGTGATTCGCTTGTTCTTGCACTTGATAATTTTAAAGGAGCTGTCCTTTTAGTTACCCATAATGAGATGTTTCTCCACTCATTGGCAAACCGTCTGATCATTTTTAAAAACGATATGGTTCGTATTTTTGAAGGCACATATCAAGAATTTCTTGATAAAGAGGGGTGGGAAGATGAAGTAAGTAAGAGCCAAAACAGTAATGGTCAAAAAAACAATACTCCAAACAATAATCCCACCAATAATGCACCAATCAATAATATATCTACAAAAAACTTTACCTCTTCAAATCTATTAAGTTCTGAAAATGACTCTAAAAAATTTTCTAAAAAAGAGCTAAGAAAACTTCGTTCAGACATTATACAAGAGCGGTCAAAAGCAGTTAGTCATATAGAAAAAGCTATTGAAAAAGATGAAAAGCTAATAGAAACCTATGAAGAGCGATTAAAAGAGCTTCATTTAGCTATGCAAAAAGCATCAGAGAAGATGAATGGTAAAGAGATTGCAGCCATTGCTATAGAGATTGCCAAGTGTCAAGGTGAGATAGATCTCCTATTTGAGGCTCTTGAAAACAAAATAGATGAGATGGACTCCAAAAAAGCGATTTTTGACGCAAAACTTGCAGAGCTTCAGGATTTTGAATAGAATTAGCATATTAGATACAACCATAAAATAGCCACATCTAAACGAGATTAAATTGTTAGGATAATTATGGATAAAAAGAAAATACAGATTATATGGGGAGCAGTCCTTGTTATGGCGGGTCTTGGGGTTTTTTACAGAATACCGCAAGTGATGCCTAAAATAGTATCAATAGAGGCATTTAGCCATGCAACAGGTATTATAAAGTTTTGTTTCTATCTACTTGGTGTGTTTTTAATATATGGTGGTGGAAAGAAGATTTATGACCATTTTTGAATAATTTAGATAAATATCAGCCTTAAATTGCAATATATTATTTATAATAATAAAAATGGTATCCATAATCAATAAATATAGCCACACTAAATAAATTAGTATCTTCTGGAGGAATAGATGAACGTACCCGTAAAGAAAAAGGGAACTGCCCTAAAAAATACGATAAAAGATCAATCAGGTGCGAGTAAAACTCGTATTGGCGAGGTACTCTCTAAAGAGGGACAGATTACAAGTGTTCAACTACAGGCAGCTTTAGATCAGCAGAAAAAAACTGGTATGAAATTAAGTAAAATTCTACTCTCAATGGGTTTTATTGATCCTGAAACTATTGTTAATCTTCTCGGTAGAGTTCATGGATATACCGTTATAAAAATCTCAGAGATAAAGCCAGCAGCAAATATCTTAAATCTTCTTCCAATTGAAAAAGCTAAAGAACACATGGCTTTTCCTCTTTCTATAAAAGATGATACTTTTATCATCACAATGACCGAACCAACTGACACTGACGCAGTTGAAGATATTAAAAATTTAGTTGGTGGAAAAGAGATTAAAGTATGCGTCTCAACAGAACACGATATAATACAGGCTTTCAGAGATTTTTATAAGATAAGCGATGACGAGTATAAAGAGCTTATCCATTTTGAGGAGGAAACTGAAGAGGAGCAGCAAGTTGCCTCTGTAGATGACTTTGGTTCTTTGGTTTCTGAGGCTGCTGACGAAGTTGAAGTAGCTGATGATGATGCCAAGAATTATGATGAGTTCATGGCATCAGATGCTCCAATTATTAAGTTAGTCAATGGTATTTTAACAAAAGCTATCAATGACGGCATCAGCGATATTCATATCGAACCATTTGAGAAATCTCTTCAGGTAAGGTACAGGCTTGATGGTGGATTGTTTAAGGCTATGAATCTTCCTTTGAGCATTAAGAACGCTGTTATTTCAAGATTTAAGATTCTTGCTGAATTAAATATTGCAGAGCGAAGAATCCCACAAGATGGAAGAATAAAATTGCGTTTGGGAAAGAAAAAGACAGTTGATTTTCGTGTATCAACTCTGCCTACACTTTGGGGAGAGGGTATCGTTCTTCGTATCTTAGATCAAAGTGCATTAAATGTTGATCTTACTAAAATGGGATTTGAAGATGCAACATTCAAATCAATAAAACGTTGTATTAATAGACCTTACGGGCTTTTACTTGTTACGGGTCCAACTGGTAGTGGAAAAACAACAACTCTTTACTCTCTTTTAAACCGTCTCAATCAAGAGGATACAAAGATATTAACAGCAGAAGACCCAATTGAGTTTAACTTTAGGGGAATTAACCAAGTACCTGTAAAAGAGAGCGTAGGCATGACCTTTGCCGCTGCTCTTAAAGCATTTTTACGTCAAGACCCAGATATTATCATGGTTGGTGAGATTCGTGATATTACAACAGCAGAGATTGCAGTAAAAGCAGCTATGACAGGACATCTTGTTTTTAGCACACTCCATACAAATGACTGCCCTTCAACAATAGGAAGGCTCATCGATATTGGTATTCCCTCTTATATGCTTGCATCTGCTGTTACAATGGTTTTATCTCAGCGTCTTGCAAGAAGGCTGTGCCCTCAATGTAAACAAGTTGTAACAGGGCATGATCCAAAAGAGTTGGAGTTACATGGGTTTACCAAAGAGATGATTTTTGGTAATCCAGCAAAAAATATCCCACCACTTACGATTATGGGACCAAAAGGGTGTAATCATTGTAATGGAACTGGTTACAAAGGCAGGGTGGGTCTATATGAACTCATGGAGGTTACAGATGAAGTTGGGAAAGCTATTAACGCTAAGTTACCAGAAGATCAATTAAGAAAAATTGCTGTTCAAGAAGGTATGACAACATTGCGAGATGCTGGTCTTGAAAAAGTGCGTCAAGGTGTAACATCACTTGAAGAGGTTTTGAAAAAGACTACAATTACAAAAGAGGCTCTGCCATCATATCTTGTCAATCCTGACATTGAAAAATACGAAGATATGGATGTCATAATACGCGAGGGAAATAATGATATTGACTTCTTTAAATTAGTTCGTGGTTCTCTCTACGTTGTTAAGGCTGGAAAAAAAATCGCTGAAATCCATGAACCAGGTGAATATTTTGGCGAAATGGCAGCAATTACAGGAGAGCCAAGATCAGCATCAATTATGTCTAAAGGCAGATCAGAAGTTAAACGTTTTCCAGGTGATAAATTACTTGAAATCATTGAGAAATATCCTGAAGTTGCAAGGCATCTTTTTGGAATTATGGCAAGTCGTTTAAGTCAGGCAAATAAGCTGCTTTTAAGTAAATTAAAGCCAGCGGGGCAGTAATTGAATAGTAATTCTGCGGAACTTCCGCTGGATTTTTTGTCAGGAACTGGAAAGGCAAATTCCTATCACACATTTAATTTAGGAGGTAGTAAAATGAACAAACATTGGATTATGATTATTGCGGTATGTATTATGGTTGTTGGTAGCGTATCTTTTGCTATTGCAGATGACCCAGGGGGACCTACGGTTGAAGGAAAAGTAATTACTACAACAACTGTGCATGGTAATGTAGATGTAAAAAATGAGGGTCAATTGGATGCGGGAGGAATAACTATAACAGGAGATGGAACAACAATAGACAGCAATTCTGAAGTTAATAGTACGGTTGATTTGAAGGATATTACAGTTGATGGCAAGAAAGTTGGTATTGGCAATGTCAACATTAATGAAAGTGGCGTGGAAAATTCAAAGATTATATTGGATCACGATATAGATCATGTAAATTCAAAAAATAGTGAGGTAAATCTTGGCAATGTAGATGTTGATAATTCAAACATTAAAGAAGATGCTCTGCTGAAGAGCACAGTTAAATCCACTGGAACCATAACAGCTACTGATGGAAAAATAGAAATGGGGAATATTAAGGTTAAAAATAAATCAGAAGTATCTGGTGGAGCCGCAGTTATAAGCAATGTTGAGAATACAAAAAATATAGAAGCCACTAATGGAACAGTTAATATGGGTAATATAGAACTCGACAACTCTAAAATTCAGGGAGAAGGGGGAATTATTAGTGATGTTGCTAACTATGGAACCGTTAATGCTAAAGGAAATGATAGCAAAATTGAAATGGGAAATATTTCTTTAAAGGATTCCAAGGTGTTAGATGGTGCTGTCATAGGCTCTACTGTTGTAAATAGTAAAGAGGTTACTGCTACAAATAGTGGTACTGTAAGTATGGGCACTATGAATATCCAGAATAGCACCATAAGCGGGAAGAATACTCAAGTTGGAAGCCATGTTTTCAACGATGGAATAGTAAAAGCCGATGGTCCAAATAGTACTATTGAGATGGGAGGAGTAGATGTTATTGATGGAACTGTCAAAGATAGTAAGATTGACACCACCGTAATAAACAACGGAAATATTGAAGCCACAGGTGGTGGAAAGATAGGAATGGGTAAAATTGGTGTGTATGGTGGAAATATAGAGAACGGAACTTTAATTAGTGATGTTACTAATGATGGCACTGTTAAAGCCACAGGCGGCGGTCAAATAGAAATGGGTAAAATAGGTGTCTATGGCGGAACAGTAAAAGGCGGCACTTTACAAAGCACTGTAAAAGTAAACAGTGGTGGAAGAGTTACAGCCGATGGTAAAGGCTCAAAAGCTAATCTTGGCGGAATAAGAGTTGGTGGTCAGAAAAATTAAATATATTCTCTGAAAAACACAAATGGTATTGGTTCAATCTAAATGAACCAATACCGAAACGACACGAGTAAATACAAATCTAAGGAAAAAAAGATGCCTACAGCCATCATAGACAATATAAAGGGATCAAATATTCCACCTGAATGGTTGGAAAAACTTGGAAAATACTCAAACTCTAACAATACCTTTAAGATTACTATAGAGGTAAAAGAAGATATTGCTCAAATAAAAGCTCCTGCAGACCAAACTCCCAAAAGAAAATGGGCAGGAGTGCTTGAAGATTTTAGGAAAAATCCCTTTAGTAAAGAAGCGTCTGAGACTTTGCAAAAGGCTTCTAAGTCCTTCAGGAAAGGCTTTGCGTTCAAAGAACCATCACATTTAAAAAATATAGAAAAATGAAAAGATACCTTTTAGATACCAATATTATAGCTTACTTCAAAGACCCATATTCAAATCACTATGATATTGTTGGTCGCCATTTGTTAAACCTTGCTGATGATGCAGATGTTTGTGTCTCTATATTGACATTATTTGAAGTAGAATTTGGACTCTCTTTGGCAAGCACGGAAGAAGTAAAAAGTTTTATGCAGGAGACCTTGCAGCTCATTGACACTCATTTCACTATTTTGCCAATCACCAGACAAGGAGCAAAGCTTTTTGGAGAGCTTAAAGTTAATTATATCAGGAAATATGGCATCAAAACCAAAACCGCTAAACGCGATGATGTTGATTTAATACTCGCCTCTACAGCAATTACAGAAGATGCTGTAATGGTAAGCAATGATAGTGTTTTTAGTAAATTACAAATAATCAACCCAGATTTAAAATATCAAAACTGGACTTTGGAATAGCAGAATTGATGAAATACCTAAACCAAATAACCACCTTAAGCACAAGGCATTATAAATGCCACATCATAGGTATATAATTAACTGGAATAAGTATACTTACTACCCCCCACCCAATACTCTTTCACAGGAGAGAATGAATGATATGAAAAAGACCCTCATTGTTATTATAACTATTATAAGCATGTTCAGCATGACACTTTATGTCAATGCTGAGGATATGAATAAATCACTTGTGAAAAACAGAGCCAGAGCTACAGAAGAGAGCCGTGAGACAGTCGGGGGTAAAATGTACATCTACAAAAGCCAAAGAGATGTAAAGAAAGAGTTACAGCAGCAACAACGCTCTCGCAATAATGAGATAAATATTGGAAGTCCAACAATAGACAATAATACCAAAATCAGAGGGGCTGAAATATTTGTAGATGGTGGGAATATTAATATTAATAATAGAAAAAATGATGTAAATATTGGTTCTCCCAAAGTGCTTGGAAATAATGGTCTAAAGCAGATAAATACGCAAGTAGAGATAAATAGTCTAAATGTCAATAATAATCAAGATATTAATGTCAATATCGGAACACCAACAGTATCAAATCCGGGTAGTGGATTAGAAATTAACTCAAATGCAAAGATTCACTCCATAGATGTCAGCGGTAATAGAGGAGGATTGGAAACAAATATAGGTGGTGCAAATATTTCAACTCCAACTGCTATAAAAAATATCACAACCAGCGTTACTGTTGACGGAGAAATCAAAGTAAAAGATGGTGCTACTCTTAATGTCGGCACAATAAATATAGGTAAAACTAAAGATGAGGAAATTGATAAAAACAATCGTAATGGTAGAAATACAAATTACACGACTCAACAATTTCCTCCTGTTGCAGCCCCAGTAGTCCCTGCTACCACAACGACAAATAATAATATTATTCAGCAAATAAAGCCTCTTCCAACAAACAGTAATATAACACTTAAAGAGCAGAATCAGTCAGGTCTCTCTGAAATTCCAATAGGAACAGGAACTACCAATGGAGGAATAGACCCAACAACGGGAAAGAGAATAGGAAATAGTGTATATTTTGATGACTCTTTAATTCCTACGACACAACAACTTAAAAGGCACAAAGAAGAATCAAGAATAAATGAAGAGCTATTCAAAAAATTCAAGAGTATTGTTGATACTGTAAATTTGAGCATAGATATTGCAGATAGATACCACAAAGGACTTGATGAAGCACTTGAGGAAATTAACATCATTTCAAAATATATAGATAAGCTGGATATTCAGATTAGACAGGACGAATCCGCTTCATTTTCCAAATCAAAGTCTAAAACATATTACCCAAATAAGTTTGCTAAAAATCAGGCATTAAAGACATTAGACAAATCTGTAGAAGTAATGAAAGGACTTCGTTCTGATCTATATAATTTGAAGCTTGAAAAATCCTCGAAGATATTCCTTTCCGCTTTGGGTGAAATTGATCTGAAACAAATAAAAAATTGGAACTCATTAGAAAATTGGAAACAAGGATGTTTTGATAAAATATCAGATTTATATCCATCAACTAGTAATAGTAAAGCAATTAAGGCTATTGCTGCTTTAGGACTTATTGGAACCGCAATAGATATTGGTATTGATGTATCAGAGTGGAGTAAACGGGTTGAAGATGGAAGTACCAACACACTTGAAAGTCTTAATTTGTTTCTTAAATCTGTTGAAGTCTTTCAGCCTACTATTCCATTTACAAAGACACCATCTGATGTTGGACGTGCCATGATTGAATGGCAAAGTGCACTTAAACAAAGAAATAAATCATTGCTCGCAAGCAACGATACTGCAATTAATGGAGCGGCAAGCTTTATTCATGGTGACGCTTCAATAGAAAAGTATATAGAAAGGAGATCTGGAGACAATGATTTTATGGAAAGAGTGCAAACCGTTGGTATCACTAATGCTTATAATGAACTTAGAGCAGAATATATGAAAAATCATTTTTCTAATTATGTCAAATTATTATATGACACTAAATCTTTTTTGGAAAAAGAAAAAGATAGTGCATGGCTATCTGATTCTAAAAAAATGTATGATTCGTTTATTGCTGGGATAGATATGTCTATAAAAAATATGACAGAAAAATCTGGGGATATCTGGTCAAACAATCGGGGATTTGATATTGCTAAGGCGATTTATGAAAAAAATACGGCATTAACAAAAGCTAAAAATAAGTATAATGAATTAAAGCGATTATCAGATGATTTTTCTCTGCAATCTGCCGAGTTATCATCATCAATCAATAAGCTTCAGGAAGATGCTGTGCAATTACAAAAAAATATTGATGAAGAAAAAAATATTGCCAATGATAATCCTCAAACAAGTGATGGCGGATTGGCTAAAGGTCAAAATCCTGATAATTCATCAATAGGCATTCAGCCAAATAAAATACTGCCTTAGTAAATTTAATCTTTGAAAAAGGCTTTACAAAATACACTGTAAATTTTCACAATAAATTAAGTTATACAAAATAAGTATTTAATGTTTAGAAGCACAGTTTGAGCAGGAGAAATATATGAAGCAAAATCCTAATATTCTACTATTTTTTATTATATTCCTAAGTCTAAATTTACTAAGTGGTTGCGTTACTGTACCAACCCCTGAAATAGACAAGAAGTTTGAAAATCTTGAGACTCCAACAAAAAGGATTTCACAGTTTGACAACTCCTTAGAAAAACTTGGAAAACTGCTTGAGATTTATCAGATAGAGCCTGTAGCCATACAGGCAAAGCCTATAGTGAATTATACTGCTGGTGAAACATTGCCCTCAAATATCACTATCATGGTTTCTTCTGCTCTTGCTAAAATTGGCGAGAGAATAGTTTATCTTCCTTATGACCCTTCATATTTTTTAAATGAACATGGAACTGGTGGGGCACAAACTATAGGTAGAAGACTACCTGACATCTTTCTTGATGGTGGAATCACTGAATATGATAAAGATATTGACAGGGTTTCATCTCGTGCAGGTGGTGATATTGCGGTTGGCGGAGGGTCTGGCTCAACAGATTTGGGAGTCAGCCGCTCCGCCTCGCAAAGTATGTCTTCAATAGCTTTGGATTTTCAGTTATTCAGATATTCTGATACATCTGCAATACACGGCACTCAATCATCAAACAGCATAAAGATATATAAACAAAATAAATCTAATGATTTTTCATTTGCTATTTTAATGAGTGGAATAAGTTTAAACGGAAGTGTTGATAAGACTCAAGGTGAACATGCTGCAATAAGGCTTCTTGTTGAAATGAGTATTTTGGAAACGCTTGGCAAATATGCCAAAGTGCCTTACTGGTTGTGCGTAAACGGCATGGCAGCAGATAAAAATGTGGTTCAATTTCATAAAGATGCGTTTAATACTAAAACTGATCAGCAAAAAATTGCAATTATTCAACGGCAATTGCGGTATTTAAGATATCCTAATGTTCAAATAAGTGGCGTTCTTGACGAAACTACAATAGCAGCACTTAGAAAAGTATTGCCCAATATGCCAAAAATACAGTTAAATGGTGATTTGTATGTAAAGCTTTGGTCAAACATGGATATTGATTTTGCTTATAGTTTATCAAGACAGGAGATGCTTGGACAGAAAATAGCTGCTACAAGGGCTGCTGCCCCACCCGCTGCACCTACTACGTCAACCTCTTCATCTCCTGCTGCGTCATCAGCACCAGCTTCTAATACTAAGTTGGGACTTAATGTGGAAAATATTAAGAGTGTTTATAAAGTTGGTGAGAGAGTTACTTTCTCTGTTGCCCCAACTGACAGTGGATTTTTATATGTATTCTACGATTCATCAAAAGATGGATTTGGAAAAGTTTTCCCTAATAAATATGAGAGAGATAACTTTTTAAAACCAAACCAGAAAATAAAAGTTGCAAGTAGTAAACACGTTGTTTTAAAGACTGAAAGTGCCAGAGTTAATGAAAAGGTATATTTCATTTATAGCAGGAATGACTTAGCACCGATAGTCAATCAAACGGTAGGTGATGGACTTAGTAAAGATGTTAATATACAAACTATAATTTCTGCAATACAGTCAACAAATATTGGCAATGATGCCTACATTGTTTATGGAATGGATATAAATAAGGAGGATTAATTATGTTTAGGTTTACATGTATTATCGCGTTGTTTATTTTTTGGTTCAGCAATGTTAGTGCTGATATGAAGGTTTATAAATATGGGGAAGTCCCAAGTGTTAAAGAGCTTCAAGGAATTTTGATTGAAAATGGTGTAAATAATAGTAGTGAAGTTAAAAGCCGGCTTGGGGTAAGTAAAGGTCTCACAATAGGAGGTGGTAGCTCTAAAGCTGTTTCTAAGCCTAAAAATAAAATTGATGAACCAGCGAACACTCGTGAAGTCTCTTTGCCCATAATGTTTGAGTATAACTCTTATGAGTTGAGAAATGATGAAAATACAATTCAAATACTTGAAAATCTTTCAACTGCTCTTCAAAACCAAAATATTCAACTAATAATTGAAGGACACACTGACGCTGTGGGCGGTAAAGAGTATAATCGAGCTTTATCCATGAAAAGAGCTGCTAATGTGAAAGAGTATCTTTTAAGAAAAGGATTAAATAATAGTAATCTGATTACGCGAGGAATGGGATATGACAAACCTCTACCCGGAACAAATCCTGATGATGCTGTAAATAGAAGGGTGCAATTTAAAGTAATGAATTAAAAGGAGGAAACATTTATGAAAATTACGTTGTTCGCAGTTATAATAACGATAGTCTCATGCTTAAATGGATGCCTGACAACCCAAAAAGTTGTTACAAAAACTATAGACACCACAAAAGATATAGAAGTTACTGAGACTCCAAGAGGCTTAATGCTTACCGTTTCAGAAAGATTACTTTTTGATTCTGGTAAAAGTATTATTAAGCCTGAATCAGACGAGGTAATGGTAAAAGTTGCTGATATTATAATAAACAAGACTGATGCTGATATATTAGTTGAGGGACATACAGATAGCAGAGGTTCTGACGTTACCAATCAAAAACTCTCATTGGCTCGGGCAAATGCTGTTAAAGAAGTTTTAATTTTAAAAAAGGTACCACCTCATCGTGTCCAAATTGCAGGACTTGGAGCCACTATGCCTAAAGCTGATAACTCTACAGAAGATGGAAGGCGGCTAAATAGAAGAACTGAAATTTATCTTTTGGGTGAGAACAAGAAAGAGGTAAAAGAGGTAGTAAATGAAAGTGTTTTTGAGGGAGCATTAACTAAACTAAGAAATTTATTTGACTGAAGTTATGTGGATATTTCTATGCGAATATTTTTTAGTTCTTTATTATTAGTAATTTGTTTATCAGAAAATGTCTTTTCTCAAAAATCAATTAATTTTGAAAAAAGGTTAGCACTTGTTATTGGAAATGGATTTTATAATGAATTAGAGTTATTAGATAATGCTGTAAACGATGCTATTGTGTTGAGCAATAAGTTGAAATCATTAGATTTTGATATAACTACTTTAACAGATATGAAATCCGAGTCGATAAGGCATACTTTGGATTCGTTTGAGAAAAAGATCCAACCGGGTTGTGCTGTGTTTTTTTATTTTTCTGGTCATGGTGTGCAGATAGACGGTCATAACTATTTAGTAATGTCAGACTTTAGCATAAAAGATAGCAAGAATATTAATTCGGATTTTATTAGGAATAGTTTTAAAAAATACAGCATATCCTTGGATGAGATTATGTCTATATTGAATAAGCAGAATCTTAAAACTAAGATTGTTATGTTAGATGCTTGTAGAAAATCACCAAGTGAAGATTTAGAAGCAGAAGGTTTGGCTGCTTTAGATGCTCCCGTTAATACTCTGCTTGCCTTTGCGACTGCCCCTGGTAAAGTTTCCTATTCTTTAACTAAAGATGATAAAAATTCTCTTTATACAAAATATCTTATCCAAAATATTGATAAACCTAATTATCCTGTAGATCAAATGTTAAAAAAAGTTCATAAATCAGTTTATGAATTCTCAAGGCAAGTTTCTCTTGAAGAGAAACATGATGAGAGCCTTACACAAATCCCATGGATAAATAGCAGCTTGATTGACGATTTTTATATGAAGTTATCTGGACCTATAGAGTTACAAGGTAATGAAATAGGTGATACAGAGTTTTGGTATAGAGTTAAAGATGAGCTTAATGCTCAAAAAATTAAGCAATATATCACTGCTTATCCAAACGGAATATATACTATAGAGGCAAAAAGACGGATAAACGATTTAAGCAGGCAAAAGATTACAAAGGCAAAAGAAAGTATTAAAGAAAATTACTCATTTCATGTATCTAAGGCTGAATCTAAAAGCATTCTTGATTCTCCTTTTTTCTTTTCTAAGCTCAATGAATATTTAGCACAATCAGCTAATCCAGTAGAAGAGATCAAACAAGGTGCTAAAAACGGAGATGCTCTTGCTATGATATGGCTATATGCTTTATCTACTCATGATAGATTTAAGATTAGTCAAAATTTGCAAGAACTGAAAGTTTATTGTTCGGAAAAAGAGATTCAAAAAACTCCTGTGGGTCTTTTCTTATTAGGCAGAGCTTTTTTCTTTGGACGAGGTGTTGATGAAGATAAAGCAAAAGCTATTGATTTAATAAAAAAATCAGCATCGCTCGGTAATCCATTAGCACAAAATTTTTTAGGTGATCTATTGTCTGAAGGAACTATCCTCACACAAAACCATAAAGAAGCATTTAGCTATTATATGATGTCAGCAAAAAAAGGCTATTTACCAGCTATCCATAATGTTGCCTTAGCTTATGCTGAGGGTAATGGTGTTATAAAAAATGATTTTGAAGCAGTCGATTGGTACAAAAAAGCTGCTGTTCAAGGCTATGCTTGGTCACAAAATAATTTGGCAGTTCATTATATCAAGGGTTTGGGGATTTCTACAGATGTCAATGAGACATTAAGGCTCATTAATTCGTCGGTCAACCAAGATAACAACCAAGGTAAAATTTTATTAGCAAGGCTCTATGAAACTGGTATTGGGGTTAATGTTGATTTGAGCAAAGCGAAAGATTTATACAACGATGTGCTTAACTCTGCGAGTGAAAAGGAGTTGAAAGCAGTAGCTTTAGACTCGCTCAATAGAATCACTAATATCCAAAACAAAAGAAAAGATTAATACGTAAAAAACAATAATATTTAATTTTAGTTGAGTCATAATTAGTAACCATAAACGTTTTAATTTATAGGAATTTATGGAAGACAATAATATAAAAGAAGATGGTAACAGAAAAAATAATTTTATCAAAAATATAATCACAGAAGATATTGAGAATGGAAAAAATAACGGAAAGGTTATAACTCGATTTCCGCCAGAACCTAACGGTTTTCTCCACATCGGACATGCAAAATCGATCTGCTTAAATTTTGGTATTGCAGAAGAGTTTAAAGGTAAGTGTAATCTCAGGTTTGATGATACAAACCCAGCTAAAGAGGATCAAAAATATATTGACTCCATAATTTCTGATGTTAAATGGCTCGGATTTGATTGGGGTGAGAAGATTTATTATGCTTCAGACTATTTTGATAAGCTATATGAGTTTGCAGTTGAACTAATTAAACAAGGTAAGGCTTATGTTTGCAGCCTTACGGGTGAACAGATGCGGGAATATAGAGGAACTCTAACTGAGCCTGGAAAGGAGAGTCCAGACAGAAGTCGCCCAATAGATGAGAACCTTGATCTGTTTGAGAGAATGAAAAACGGTGAATTTGAAGATGGAACTTATGTGCTGCGGGCAAAGATTGACATGGCATCTCCAAATATAAATATGCGTGATCCTGTTATCTACAGAATAAAAAAGATGTCTCATCCAAGAACTTCGGATAAATGGTGTATCTACCCAATGTATGACTTTACTCATGGCATTTCTGATGCTTTAGAGGGTGTTACCCACTCTCTTTGCACCTTAGAATTCCAAGATCACCGTCCTTTGTATGATTGGTTTCTTGATGAGATAACGTCTCCATGTCACCCTCAACAAATTGAATTTGCAAGAATGAACCTTAATTACACTGTAATGAGCAAAAGGAAGTTACAAAAACTTGTTGAAAACAACTACGTTAATGGCTGGGACGACCCAAGACTTCCAACTATTGCTGGAATAAGACGAAGAGGTTACACACCAGAAGCTATTAGGAATTTTTGTAATATAATTGGGGTTAGCAAAAAAGAGAGCCGTATTGATGTCGGTCTTCTTGAAAACTGTCTGCGTGATGACCTAAACGATAATGCACCAAGGGCTATGGCTGTATTACGACCTTTAAGAGTAACTATTGAAAATTGGGAACAAGATAGACTTGAAGAACTTGAAGCTCAAAACCACCCGCAAAAACCAGAGATGGGAACAAGAAAGATAATCTTTTCAAAAAATCTCTATATTGAACAAGATGACTTTATGGAAAATGCTCCAAAAAAATTTTTTAGACTTGCACCCGGACGTGAGGTTAGACTTAGATATGGATATTTCATAACTTGCAAAGAGGTTTTAAAGGATAAAGATGGTAATATTATTGAGCTTATATGCACCTATGATCCAGCTACTCGTGGTGGTGATGCCCCTGATGGAAGAAAAGTAAAAGGGACGCTTCACTGGGTATCTTCCGAAGGTTCTATTCCAGCAACAGTTAACCTCTATGACAGGCTATTTATGGCTGAAGACCCAGAAGCTGAGAGCGAGGACTTTACAAAAAATATCAATCCTGAATCACTTGTAAGGCTGGAAGGCTGTAGAGTAGAAAAATTTCTTCAAGATGCTGAGCCAGAAAAGGCATATCAATTTGAGAGAATCGGATATTTTTGTGCAGATTCACAAGAGTCATCAAAAGAACATTTAGTCTTTAGTAGAACAGTAACTCTTAAAGATACATGGGCAAAAGTGAACCAAATTAAATAAAAGGTGTAAAAAATAAAAAAAAGGGGATTTATAAAAAATCCCCTTTTCGCAATAACAAATTTATTAAAACAAGTTTATAAATAAAACTATTATATTATTATCTCTTTGAAAATTGATAATTGGCTCTTGCACCTTTTTGTCCATACTTATCACGTTCTTTAGTTCTTGCATCTCTTGTAAGAAAACCTGCTTTTTTAAGGACTCCCCTCAGTTCAGGGTTTGCAAGCACAAGAGCTTTTGTAATTCCATGCCTAACTGCACCAGCTTGTCCCATTATTCCACCGCCAAGAACGGTAATTTTAACATCAAATTTATCTATATTTTCAGTCAAAACTAAAGGTGAAGTTAGTAAATCTCTTGCCGTAGTAAGTGTAAAATAGTCGTTTAGTGATCTGTTATTCACTGTAATATTGCCGCTTCCTGGTTTTAGCCATGTTTTTGAAACAGAACTTTTACGTTTTCCAGTTGCGTAGTATATATTCTCATTTTCCATAAGTAATCAAAATGTCCTTATCTGTGTTTATACTATATTTCAACAATCTCTGGTTGTTGAGCAACATGAGGATGCTCACTCCCCGCATAGACACGCAATTTCGTATTAAGTTTTCTTCCAAGTGGATTTTTAGGAAGCATCCCCCTAACAGCTTTTTTTAATAACTCTTCAGGTTTTGTTGCAAGAAGTTCGCTTGCTGTTACAGATTTGATTCCACCCATATAACCTGTATGTCGATAATATTTTTTTTGTTCCCATTTATTACCAGTAAGGCGTACCTTGTCAGCATTTATAACTATTACCCAATCTCCTGTATCTGCATGTGGTGTAAAAAGGGGATTATTTTTACCTCTAATCCTCATAGCCACTTCAGTAGCAACTCTGCCTAATACTTTATCTTTGGCATCAATAATACACCACTTCTCTTTATTATCCGAGCGACTTGCACTATATGTATATTTTTTCAATTCACCTTTCTCCTGTTCATAAAAAATAATTTGGTTTCATTACCCCATTAAGCACAATATGTCAAGTTCTATTTTTTTTCATATTCTCCATATTGTAGATCAAGTTGTGAAGCAGCAGCTATAAAATAACTACTCTTTATATCTTTTTTCTTTATTGAAAGAGTTTGCAAAGTATCTCCTATAATCTTATAGGAGTTATCAGTATAAGAAGAAAAGTTATTATTATGGCTATTTATAAATAGTTTGCGTTTTCCTACTGATATTGTGCGATAACGAGATGTAACTTGGAAATCTAACAAAACCACAAAATAGTTTTTATGCTTATAGATACCAACATAATCGAACTGTGCTTTAACAGGATTTGATGCTAATGCAGTTCGAGATCGAATATCAACCCATTCTGCCCACCATTTCATATCTGGTATATAGTTTGACTCATAGTAAAAAAGATACTCTAAATACGATCCTTTATTAAGTGATTCAATCCATTTAGATAGAAAATTAAGAATATCAATCTGTTGTGATATATTTGTCTCTACAGGGACATAATCAAGACGATCTACTATAATGACTGGGGTCTCATCAAGGACTACATAAGGGTCAAGTTTAACTACATCATAGTTATTCATTGCTACACAGCCATTTGAATCCATTGGTTTAAGTTCTCTATTTGTACCATGAAGCCATATAGCACTACCAGTTTTACCTACTATTTTATCAAGCAAATTTGGGTAATCTGTAGTAAATGCCCTTGTTCCGTAAACTGGCGTCAAGAATCTATCTTCATAAGTCTGCTTGATAAAATAGATACCTTCTGGTGTTTTTTTGTCTCCCTCAACCATTTTAGGTCCATAAACTTCACCAGTTGAACATGGTATCTCAAAAACCTTTACCAACTGACCATGTTTTGATGTATATATCCAAAGCCTCTGAGAATCTTTTTCAACAACAATAGCAGATGCACCGTCTCTTGGTGTTTTAATTAACGAAGATGGTATAAGATTTATTGGATATTTTTTTATCTCATTTTGACTATATAGCTCTATTTCTTCTGAATTCCCAAGTCTGATAGAAAAAAATATAATTAAAAATATTATGACAACATATAAAAAAAGAGATGTGCAAAATTTATAAAAATAGATTTTGCTATAATCAAAATTGGAGTTTGCAACATAAGACATATAACTTATAATGTCTCCTTATTATATAAAAATCCAAGATGTTGATATGCTTTTACTGATGCTTTTCGTCCAGAAGATGTACGCAACACAAGCCCGCATTTTAGAAGATATGGCTCTACAACATCTACAAGTGTGTCAGGCTCTTCTTGAAGAGTTGCAGCAACAGCTTCAATACCAACAGGTCCACCATTATAAAAGCCAATTATTGTATTGAGATAGTTTCTATCTAACGGTGTCAATCCAATCTCATCAATACCCTCAAGAGATAAGGCTTCTTTAACACTTTTAATGCTAACCTCCCCACCTGATACTACCTGTGAGTAGTCTCGTACTCGTTTGAGTAATCTATTGGCTATTCGTGGTGTTCCTCTTGATCTCATTGCAAGCTCTAAAGCACTTTTATTATCCATAGGAGTATTTAAAAGTAAAGACGATCTTTTAATGATTGTTATTAGCTCTTCAATTGTATAGAAATCAAGATTTCTAAAAAGACCAAAACGATCTCTAAGTGGTGAAGATAATAATCCTACTCTTGTTGTAGCACCTATAAGAGTGAAATGCTTTAGCCTATAACGATGGCTTCTTGCATGGATACCTTTATCAAAGACAAAATCTATAGCATAATCTTCCATTGCAGGATAGAGAAACTCTTCAACTGTTTTAGGAATTCTATGTATCTCATCAATAAAAAGAAAATCACCATCTGCTAGATTCGTGAGCATTCCAATAAGGTCTCCTCCTTTCTCTAAAGCAGGTCCTGATGTAACCGTCAGATTTCCACCCATTTCATTAGCAATAATATGGGATATTGTAGTTTTTCCAAGCCCTGGTGGACCGTGAAGAAGAATGTGTTCAAGAGACTCATTCCTCATTTTTGCAGCTTTAATAGCAATTTTTAATGTTTTAACAGTCTCTGATTGACCAACATACTCATCAAATTTGTCTGGTCTTAATGAATAACCAGAGTCAATATCTCTATCTGTCTTAGACTCTTTTGGAGAAGATATTTCACGTAAAGATAGGGTTGAAGGTGATACTGAAGAGAATGAAATAATTGAGTCGCTCATGTTAGCTCACCAAATATTATTATATTTTTAAAGTCTTCCATGCAAAACTGCTTCAAAAAGCTCTTCTGGTGTTGATATAGAAGGTTTTTTTTGCATTGCTATATTAACCATTTTTTTTGCAATTGCACTTGTATAGCCAAGTTGTTCAATAAGAACATCGACAACTTGCTGAAAGATTTGTTGCATGGAAAGTGAACTTTCACCGCTTAATGTTAATGGTGCAGATTGATTATCGGCATAATCGAAATTTACAGGTATTGTTGAACTATCGCTATATAGTTTTGAATAATTATTAGATTCAGATATAAAGCGTGATAATTTGCCATGAAGATCTGCAACAATTTTTTGTGCTGTCCTCTTACCTATACCCTTTAGGTTAGAAAGAAAATCAATGTCTTGATTTTCAATAGCTTTAGCAATTTCTGATATTGGTTTTTCCATAGCCTTTACAGCCTTAAGAGGACCTATTGCATCAACAGAAATGAAAGCCTGAAAAAAATCTTTCTCCTCTTCTGAATTGAATCCGATAAGAATAGGCTTTGGCTGCCTATCAGTTTGGTGGTAGTAGATGAATAGAGCAATTTGATTAGAAGTAGAATTAAAAGTCTCTGTAGCAGGAGATGCAATATTGGAGATATTATCTGATTTGTGGTCAATTGATGGATATATAACTGAGAAATTAAGCGGGTTTTTGACAATTTTCTCCATTACAAACACTGGAAGAATAATCTCATACCCCACATGACCAGCAAGCAGTAAAATTCCATCTTGCGTCATCTTTAATATTTTCCCTTCAATATATCCAATCATGTAGAACTATCCTTTTGCTAACAATATATTTGTGAACTATATCTAAAAAGGCCTGTAATAGCCAAAGCAAGAGCATCAGAAGAGTGAAAAGGTCTTATCTCTTGAGGATGTTTTAAAATATGCCTTACAGATTTTTCAACCTGATCTTTATCTGCATTGCCACTCCCCGAGATGAGCTTTTTAGCCTCTTTAACGGGTATTTCATAAATTGTTGCACCAGATTTATAGGCAGCAAGCATTAATACACCAGTAACTTTTCCAAGTGTGATGGCTGAATTGGGGTATTGCTTAAGAGAAAATATATCTTCAAAAATGACTATATCAGGGGATTGTTCACGGAGAAAATCAATTGTTTGGGTATAAATGAGGTTAAGACGTGAATAAAGAGAATCCTTTTTATCAGTATTAATGCTACCAAAAGAGTAAGCTGAGATTTTTCGACTATCACCCTGAACAACACCTATTCCTGTTCCAGCAAGTCCAGGATCTATGCCTATTACTTTGACCATTTAATTTAATGTTTTAAGTTTCTCTTTTGCACTTTCAGCTTCTTGTGTTTGTGGATACTTTTTAATTAGTTCATTTAAAACTAAACGAGCATTACTTTTTTCACCAAGATTTGCAAAAGAGTATGCTTGTTTTAAAAGAGCGGAAGGAACTTTATTGCCCTTTGAATATTCCTCTATAACTCTTTGATATTCAAGGATCGCTTTTTCATACCATTTTTCTCTATAGTAACTATCTGCTACCCAAAATCTTGCATTGTCTGCATTCTCTGATGTTGGATAACGTTTTATAAAGGCTTCAAATTGGTTTCTTGCCTGTTCGTTTTTGCCAGCATCTAAAGATGCTTTAGCCGCATTATACAAATTTTCTTCACTTGAATTTCCTGTTGGTGTGCTAGATTGAACAGCTCCTCCAGATGAACTTGGTGTTGTAGTAACTCCCTCAGATGGCTGTGCCTGTGGAGGAACAACACTCCCATCTACTGGCTCTGATGACTCAAGACCTAAATGTTGCTCAATTCTAAGTATCCGCCTGTAATTCATAGAGATTGCATTATCAAGGCGACCTAACTCAGATGCTCCAGCTGCCTCACTTGCCTCCTTTAAACGATGTTCAGACTCTTCAAGATTACCCCTAACTATCTGTATATCATTTTTAAGGCTTTCCATCATGTCTTTAACTTCAGCATATTTTTCACGCTGCTCTTTTTCAAGAATGATAAAATCTTCATTAATCATGCTATCATACTGTTTTTTTAGTCTGGTATTATCCTCTTCAAGAGCAGCTACTTTGCTTTCAAGTAGTTGAAATTCACTACTACCCACACATCCTGAACATAAAAGTAATATAAAAAACAGATTTAGTTGTAAAAAATTAATTTTCTTTATCATAACAGCATTCCAAAAATTTATTTTTGCCAAAAGAAACCTCCCTTGCTGACATTCAAAAAGATCAATTTATTAAAAAAATCTATTTGAAAGGGAGGTAGTTTTTAATTGATTATCTTACCTAATCACAAAATGTGCACGTCTGTTTTTTGACCATGCAGATTCGTCATTCCCCTGAATAGCGGGTCTCTCTTCTCCATAGCTAATTGTATTTAGACGAAACTCAGCAATACCTAAGTCTTGTAAGTATCTCTTTGCTGCCATAGCACGTCTCTCACCAAGAGCAAGGTTGTATTCAGTAGTGCCTCTCTCATCACAATGTCCTTCTATTGTAACGGTCAATCCACTATTTCTGGTAAGGAAATCTGCTTTTTCTTTAAGAAGAGTACGAGCGTCAGGAACAAGCTCTGAACTATCAAAGTCAAAATAAATATCTTCCATTTCAAATTTTTCTTTTTCAGCAGCAAGAGCTTTTCTTAATGCTTCTTCTCTTAGACGCTCTTCTTCAAGAGCTTTTTGTCTTGCGATCTCTTCAGCGGAGAGTCCATCTTGCGAACCTTGCTGAATACCAGCTGAAGGATCTGTTTCAACACTTTTCTTAGCACAAGAAACAGTAAGCATCATTGCTGACAGAAAGAGCATAACCATAATTTTAACAACAACTTTTTTTCCCATTTTTTTCCTCCTAAGGTTTTGAATCATTTAATAATTTATTATTTATTTCCAAACGCAGACGACCAAGTTGGATCAGTTTGAGAGCCTCCAAAAGTAAAAAGAGGTCTTTGATCAGAACCAGTTGAAGTCATCACAAATATTCTTGATGCCCCCTGACGTGTTGAGCTAAATGCAATGAGGTTTCCATCAGGAGACCATGATGGATCCTCATTATCTCCTTGACCGCTTGTCAGCTGAGTCGGTCCACCACCGTTGACACCAATAACATAAATGTTAATACTATTTTTAACAACACCTACATAAGCAATTTTATCACCATCAGGAGACCATGCTGGCGAAGTATTGTAATTTCCTTCAAATGTTAGCCTTCTTGCAGAACCTGACCCAGTATCTCCTATATAAATTTGAGGATTTCCCGATCTCTTAGAAACAAAAGCAAATTGTGTTCCATCTGGTGAAAAAGCAGGAGATACATCAATTCCCATTGACTTAGTCAATTGGCTTTTAACCGCACCGCTTCCAGAGATTATATAAATATCTTGATCTCCTGAAAAACTTAAAGTTGCTGCTAAAGCAAATTGCCCCGGAATCCATGCTGGAGTTATATTTAAGCCTTTTTTAGAGAGAACAGCGTCACTATTGGTTCGCAAATCACGTATATATAGGTCAGGATTTCCTTTTGCATAAGAGGTAAATGCAATATAGTTTCCATCAGAAGACCATGCAGGTGACATTGTTATATTGTTAAAATTTGTTAGTCGTGAGACATTACCACCGTCAAAATCACATGTAAAAATCTCTTTATTTCCTTTCACGGTTGAGACAAATGCAAGTTTACTGCCAAAAACTCCCATTTTACCCGTTAGCAATAATGATATTTCTGCACAAAAACGATATACCATGCTTTTAATATCTTCTTTATGACCAGTATAAACCTTACCTATAAGAAGAGACTCTTTAAAAGAGTCAAAAAGCCTAAGCTCTAACCTAACAGCCCCATTTTGTTCTACAATACCACCAGTAATAAGAAGATCAGCACCTATTACCGTCCAGTTCTTATAATTGATATCAGCACCTGTAATGCCTTTTATTGCGGGATTTTCAATAAATGATGCTTTATCTAATACAGAGAGGTAACCTGTAAAATCAAGAGCACTTGACATTATATCAACCGCATTTTTACCAAGAGAAACTTCCTGCTCATGTCCTGTAAAGGCTTTGAAATAAGGTATAGCCACAGGAATCTTACGCATCAAAGGATCGTTAATATTAATATAAGCATGCTGTGCCATAACAACAGCAGGAAATAATGCCAGAACGCACAATAATCCACACAAAATAAAAAATCCACATGAATTTAATGCAGCCATCAATTTTGTATTTATCTTTTGAACCATAATCCTCATTTTTTAATATGATTTAAAATCATTAAAGAATAAAAAGTTATATAAACAGAAAATTTAAATAAAAACAAATTATTTCCAAATTACTTCAAACCAGATGGTGTGAATATTAACCCTATATCATAGGAGGTATATCCAGAAGGCAACGGTGGTAAAGGATTAGATCTTTTAACAGCCTTTAATGCAGAATCATCAAGATGAGCATTTCCTGAGCGTGTTTCAAACCATATATCTCTTATCTCTCCGTTTTGTAAGATTTTGATCAAAATTCTAACCTCAATTTTATTCTCTGCACCAGCAAGTTTTTCATTAAATGACCAGTTTTGTCTTATTTTATACATCAACTCAAGGTTATATAGACCAATAGCTTCAGATGTAGTACCAGCACCTTGTCCTCCAGATGAAGCTATACTACCTATTCCACTTCCAACTCCACTACCAGTTCCAGCTCCACTACCTCTTTTAGAAGATTGAGTCGCAACTTTGCTTTTCATTCGACTCAAGGCAGATGCTAAATCACTCTTTCCTTGTTCATCTCCATCTGATCCACTTGAGTCAGTGGAACTCTTAGTTTTCTTTCCAGAGTTGCTGCCTCCAGATTGTTTTTCTTTTTCAACTGCACCTCCACCATCTTCGGCACCTTCATCTTTATCAGATGTTTCCTGTTCTTGCTTTTTATTTTTTGCCGTATTCGTTTTTCCTGTATTTGGTTGAGAAGATTCAGTTGTCTTTTCTGCAACAGTTTTATCTTTAGATGTCTCTTGTTTGGAAGCTACTGCTTCTTTTTCACTTTTCTCAACCTTTTCAGAGTCATAAGTTTTCTTTTTTAATGACTCTTTTTTCTTTGCAATAACAGGTTCTTGTATCTCTGCCTTTTCAACAACTTCTGGCTCTGGTTTTGCTTCAGTCTTTGGTTCGGGCTTTACCTTAGTCTCGATTTTTGGCTCAGGTTTTACTTCTGGTTCGGGTTTAGTTTTAACTTTTGGCTCTTCAGGCTTTGGTTTAGGTTCAGGTTGTTGCTCAACTTTTGCAGTCTCTTCTGGAGCTTCTGTCTTAACTTCATTATCAGGCTTTAGACTCTTCTTTTTCAAAGATTTAATGGGAACATCTGATTTGTTTTGATTATGAGGTTCAACAACACTCTTCACCTTTGATCCATTTTTAGGTTGCTTAATAATTGACTTAGTATCTCCGTCTGCTGATTTTTTAATAGCTGAGGGTTGAGCAGATTCATTTATATCAGCTCCGGACGCAGAGCTACTACTTTCAGGTGGTCCAGGAGAAAATGAAACCAAGTCAACCTGAACAGCAAAGGGTACAACAGGAACTGGATTCAAATTTTGAGTAAAGATTACAACCAAAACAAGCAAAGCATGAAGGGCAATTGAAAGTCCATACATCATTGTTAGTGATGGAATGGGTTCAACCCGTTTATCTCTTCTTGAGCCTGAACTTATTGATTGTAAAAAATCTAATGAACTCATTTTTTATGATTTTATTGCTTATTCTTCTTCTGGAAGTGTAATCATTCCAAGAGAGGTTACTCCAGCTGATTTCACCTTTGACATAACATCAACAACAGTTCCATAAGGGACGTCTTTATCTGCTTTCAGATAAACATCTCTTTTTTCAACATTTTCTAATATTTTCTGTAATTTTTCAGTCAAAAATTGAATATCAATTACCTGATCATTCATATAAACCTGATTATCTTTTTGAATTGATATAACAAGATTTTCCTCATCGGTTTTTAAAGGTGCGGCTGCTGCTTTTGGAAGATTAACATCCACACCTTCAACCATCATAGGAGCAGAAACCATAAATATTATCAATAGCACCAACATTACATCAACAAACGGAGTTACATTGATCTCTGACATTAATTGATCATTACCACCACCAACCTGCATTATGCCCCTCCCTGATTTTTTTGAAGATCACGCTCTATGATATTTAAAAGGTCTGCAACAAAACTTTGCAACTCGGAATCAAGAACTCTAATTCTGTCTGTAAAATAGTTATAAGCAATAACCGCTGGAATAGCAACACAGAGACCAGCAGCCGTTGCAACTAAAGCCTCTGCAATACCAGGTGCAACGACAGCAAGACTTGCAGATTTAGTCATAGCAATTCCTTGGAATGTATTTAAGATGCCCCATACTGTACCAAACAGACCTATAAATGGAGCTGTGTTGCCAGCAGTTGCAAGAAAAGTAATAAGCTGGGAAAGGCGTCTGATTTCAGAACTTATAGCTCTTTTTAAGGCCCTTTGAACACTTGACATAACATTATATGAAGGTAAGGTTCTTATAGATTCTGGCGTAGATTTCGTGGTAATAGATGTACTTGATGCCCTTGATGATGTATTGTTGTCCGTAGTTACAGCATCAAATTTTTTCACTTCCATATATCCTGTTATGAAAACTCTGGCAACAGGGCTCGTTTTCAAAACTTTTGCTTTTGTAAACGCATCAGCAAGATTTCTGCATTGCCAAAATATATCAGTAAAATCTACAGAATCTTTGTATGCTTTTCTGATGTATCTGTATTTAATAAAAATGATTGCCCATGAAGTAATTGAGAAGAATAGAAGAAGCAACATGACAGCTTTTACTACTGGTCCCGCACTTATCATCATGTGAAAAATATCAGTTGTCTCAGGATTCATAAAAACTCCAGATTAAGTATGCAATAGCACTTTTTTCTAAGCAAGTAAGGGTACCCACCTTTTGTAGGTACCCCTAATTAAAACAGCAACATAGACCAGACCACATAGAATAATAAATAATTTAAATTATAAATGAGTTAATTTTTATACCATAACAATTTAAAGATGGTAATGGTATATTAGCATTGCAATGATGTCAAGTCTCACGTGCATCAAGACCGATTTTTTAAAAAATTTCCTAATAGGAATTTTGCTCAAAGCATTCATTTTTAAGATAAAATGCAAAAGCTCCTGCACAATAAAATTGTGCAGGAGCTTTATTTTTAAATATCACTAAAAAATATACAATGATAAAAAAACATAAAATATAAAATACAAACTACATCATACCGCCCATACCGCCGCCCATACCGCCCATACCACCAGGCATTCCAGGAGCAGATTTCTCTTCTGGCTTATCAGCAATCATAGCTTCAGTAGTAAGCATTACAGATGCAACGCTTGCTGCATTTTGAAGTGCAAAACGGACAACTTTCTTAGGATCAATAACGCCAGCTTCAATAAGGTCTTCATAGACATCAGTTCTTGCGTTATAACCAAATGCACCTTGACCCTCTCTTACTTTATTAATAACAACTGCACCATCTACCCCAGCGTTGTTAGCAATTTGACGTAAAGGTTCCTCAATAGCACGGGCAACAACTTTAATACCAAGAAGCTCTTCTTGATCGCCTGTGAGAGATTTAAGAGCATCACTTGCACGTACAAGGGCAACTCCACCTCCAGGAACAACTCCCTCTTCAACTGCTGCTCTTGTAGCATTAAGAGCATCTTCAACTCGTGCCTTTTTCTCTTTCATTTCGGTCTCTGTGGCAGCACCTACACTTATAACTGCTACACCACCAATAAGTTTTGCAAGTCTTTCTTGTAGTTTTTCCCTATCATAATCTGATGTGGTATCTTCAATTTGAGCTCGGATCATTTTCACACGACCTTCAAGAGCCTCTCTTGAACCTGCACCATCAATTATTGTTGTATTATCTTTATCAATTACAACAGATTTAGCACGACCAAGATCATTTAGTCCAACACTCTCAAGTTTAAGACCTACATCTTCAGACACAACCTGTCCTCCAGTGAGAACAGCAAGGTCTTCAAGCATTGCTTTTCTTCTATCTCCAAAACCAGGTGCCTTAACCGCAGCAACATTAAGTGTTCCACGAATTTTATTAACAACAAGAGTTGCAAGAGCTTCACCTTCAATATCTTCAGCCACAATTAGAAGTTGTTTCCCCATTTTTGCAACAGCTTCAAGTACTGGAAGAAGATCTTTCATGCTGCTTATTTTCTTATCACAAATAAGAATAAAAGGATTGTCAAGTTCGGCTACCATCTTTTCAGCGTTAGTTACAAAATATGGAGAAAGATAACCACGATCAAACTGCATACCTTCAACAACATCTAAAGTAGTCTCCATAGATTTAGCTTCTTCAACAGTAATAACACCTTCTTTACCAACTTTACCCATTGCTTCTGCTATAATATTACCAATAGTCTCGTCATTATTGGCAGAAATTGTACCTATTTGAGCAATTTCTTTCTGATCTTTAGTAGGTTTGCTCATTACTTCAAGCTCAGAGACAATTTTGGCTACAGCAGCATCAATCCCTCTTTTTATACCCATAGGATTATTACCAGCAACAACAAGTTTTTGACCTTGTTCGTATATCGCACGGGCAAGAACAGTTGCAGTAGTAGTGCCATCACCTGCCATATCACTGGTTTTGCTGGCAACTTCTTTTACCATCTGTGCACCCATGTTCTCAAACTTATCTTCAAGCTCAATTTCTTTAGCAACAGTTACGCCATCTTTAGTTACATTGGGAGAACCCCATGATTTTTCAATAACAACATTTCTTCCTTTAGGTCCAAGAGTTACAACTACAGCGTCTGCAAGTGTTTTTACTCCTTTAAGCATTGCTTCACGGGCTTTTGAATCATATTTAATCTCTTTTGCCATCTTTAGTAGGTCTCCATCTATATAATTAATTTTTAAATTTATATTTTGTTAAATATTTTGGTAGTTCAACTAATTATAACTAACTATTTAGTTAGTTAGTCAACAACACCAAGAACATCATCTTGACGCATAATAAGATAGTCAACGCCATCAATCTTTACATCAGTTCCGCCGTATTTGCTAAAAAGAATGCGATCACCAACTTTTAATTCCATAGGAATAAGCTTGCCGTCTTCTCCAACACGTCCTTTGCCTACAGCAACCACTTTACCTTCAACGGGCTTCTCTTTTGCAGTGTCAGGGATAATAATTCCACCTTTTGTTTTTGCAACCTCTTCAACACGCTCAACCAAAATTCTATCTTGTAACGGTCTTAAACTCATGTTTATACTTCTCCTTTTTTTATAAAAATAGTTTTTCGTTTATATAAATATTATAACTATTCTCAAAATCCTCTATTTATACTGAGTAATCATAAATAGATTCAGCATAATCACTAAAACTAAATTAATTATTGAATCTTTAATATAAGCATTAAACTTTATAAAACATATTAATAAATACAGATATAATGCAACGTCCATTAATAACGATTTATAAACTATAAACTGCTTTATTTATTATGATTTATTATATTCAGGCTATATATTCAAATAGAGGTTTTTAAGAATTATTCGACTTTATTATTGGAACTCGAGCACGATTGGGAAGACTTGCCACTCGAGCATTTAGGTTCATCATTCTTAACATTAGACTTATCACTTGAAACTTTATCGGCTTTAGAAGTTGAACCTCCATAATCAGTTACATACCACCCCGAACCTTTCAAGTGAAATGAACTATGAGAAACTATCTTTGAAAGCTCACCCTGACATCTATTACATTTTTTTAAGGGAGCATCTGATATTTTCTGGAACGCTTCTTCAACATTTCCACAAACACTACATTCATATTCATAGATAGGCATTTACTTTGTTCTCCGATATTAGATTTTATTTTTATTCATTAAAAAACTAATATTGATAAATTAGTCAGTTATTTTACTTTGTCAAGTCTTGTTCATCAAAGTAGACATAAGTTGTAAGAGGCTTTGTTTCTAAAAATTTTCATCTTTGTATTAAACAATAATAACAAGTAATTATTACTATCTAACGACTTTTTTTTGAAACGTCTCCAAAAATCAATGATAAAATAGACAGACTTTATTCCTTGTCAAGTATTGGTTAATCAAAATTTTTGATTTCTTTTTTTTAGATTCTTTCAGAGCTATACTCTAAGCGGGTATTAATTGAGTTTTTATACTTAAGTAGAGACGCACCGCTGTGTGTCTCTACCGTTTATTATCCCAAATAGCTTATCTCATCTGAAACTTGATCCATTTTGGTAATATAATAGGACTATATCCATACCTGATACATTTAAACCTTTAAGTATTTCTGATGTGATAGCGTGCACTTTACGCTCTTCTTGGTTAGCACACTCTAATTCAGAAGACGCTGAATATATCTGTTGAAACTTTGAAAACCTAACAATATGAACTAACTCATGGACTGCTATATAAATAAGAAAAGGTAATAATAAAATTTCCTCACACTGAGATATCTTATCTAAAATAGCTCCATCTTGAAAACATATAGTATAATAATTCATTGAACTTGAGCCAAGCTCTCTATATTTTTTTCTAGCTTCATAAGCAAGAACTTGAGCAAATGGACCATCTACGATTTCATCTTCCTTAAGCTCCTTAAATGTCTTAATGTCATATCTACTACGAAGCCATTGAGTTGATGACATTTTGTAATAATTACTAACCATCTCCTCTGCAATTAAAATTGCATCATCAAGAACTTTCAACTGTAAAGAATTAAAAGCCTTTTTTTTATCCATAAATTACTCCTTGTCTATTGTTACAAAACTTCTTTGTGCTTAATTCATACAAGAAAAAAGAATGGACATACTGTAAAATTTTATGATATAGATTTATGATTAATTATTAATATAAATTTGGTATTAATATATACAATTTGGGAACTTATTTTAAAAGGAGGTGGTCTTTTGGGCAGTGTTATTAAAAAAAGAAGGAAAAAAATGAGAAAACATAAACATAAAAAACTCCTTGCAAGAACAAGACATCAGAGACGCAAATAGCTAATAATATTTCTATAACGTCCGCCAGAATAGAGCCGATAAAATATTTACCGCAACAGAAGAAAATATCAATATTCTGTTGCGGTGTTTTTTTATAATCATAATCAGTTTTAATTAAACTTAATTTTGTACAATTATGAAATAACCAATACTTTAAATTTACTCACCACCGATTCTTTTAAAATATTTCATAAAATCCGATTCAGTTGAAATTACAAGCGTGCTGCTTTGATCAAGTGCGGTTTTATATATATCTAACGTTTTCATAAGTGAGTAAAATTGAGGGTCAACCCCATAAGCAGCGGCGTATATCTGTGTAGCTTTTGCGTCTGCTGCACCTTTGATCTGCTGTGCTGCTTTGTAGGCTTGAGATTTTACAAGCTGCAACTCTTTTTCTTTATCTCCCCTTATATTACTCGCCTCTCCTCTACCTTCAGCACGAAATTTTTCGGCAATCTGTCTTCTCTCTGCTATCATTCTGCCATAAACAGCATCACGAACCTTCTCAACGTAATTAATACGCTTTATCTTAACATCTACAAGCTCAATACCAAATGCCTCTAATTTAGGTTGTGCCTGAGCTATTATCTTTTTATTTATCTCACTTCTTCCAACTTCAATTTTATATTGAGATGTCTGCTTTTGATTTGACTCTTTAGCATTAGTATTTTGGTTGCCATTAGAACTGTTATTGCTGTTTTGACCATCTGTATTGTCTGACAGATCAAAAGACTCAAACGTGTCCATTGGTCTATCGCTATTCCTGACACTCTCCACAAGCCTATATGAGGTAATAAAGTTTCTGACAGCAGGATCAATAATATCATCAAGCCTTCCCTGTGCAGTTGTCATATTATTAACTGTCTGAAAATATTTGATAGGATCGACTATTTTCCAACGAGCAAAAGCATCTACCCAAATAAAAGTTTTATCTTTTGTAGGTATCTGTCCCGGGTCTCCGTCCCACTCTTGAAGATTCTTAGGAAAATAGCTTGCCTTTTGAATAAAAGGAACTTTGAAATTAAGACCAGGCGTTGTTACAGCATCACCTACAACCTTTCCCCACTGAGTAATAACCACTTGTTCAGTTTCATCGACCACATAAGCTGACGTAAACAATATGAATATTATAAAAAATAACCCTGCATATATTAAACCTTTATATCTCATCATTTAGATAACTCCTCACCTCTTAATAAATCTTTTATTGCAGGCACTGTTGTTGATGATTGTCCTGTAGCCTCTCCCATATTTAAAATGGGTAAAAGATTTGCTTGACCTGAATCCACAATATATTTTTTCCCAAGTCTTGGTAAAACCTCTGACATTGCCTCTAAGTAGAGTCGTTTTTCAGTAACATCTTTTGCTTTAATGTACTCTTGATAGACAGAAGTAAATCTTGCAGCATCACCCATTGCACGATTAACTCTGTCAATTGCATACCCTTCAGCATCTTTTATAATGCGTTGGGCTTCACCTTTGGCAGCAGGAATCGCTTTATTATACTCCTCTTTTGCCTTGTAAATAAGCTGCTCTTTCTCTTGCACAGCTTCGTTTACTTCGTTAAATGAAGCTTGAACAGGCTCTGGCACGTTAGTTCTTTTCATCTCGATAGTTACTATTTGTATTCCTGTTTCAGCCTCAACCATCTCTGTCTGGAGAAGTTCCCTTGCAGCAACAGCTATCTCTTCACGCTTGGATATAACCTCATTAATACTGCGATCCCCTACAATAGTACGCATAGTAGCTTCTGCCATATCTCTTAAAATTGCATTTACATCTTTAACCCGAAATAGGTAATTATATGGATCAGATATTCTATATTGAACAATCCAAGGAACAACTGCAACATTCAAATCACCTGTAAGCATAGCTGATACTATGTCTGTATTCTCATTAGAGCGTAACGCAGCACCAGCAGCACCCTCTTCTTGACCGCTTATAAAGCCAAACTCTTCTTTATAAACTCTTTTGATTTTAACCTTAGTAACCTTTTCAATTCCTGAAGGAAATTTGAAGTTAAGTCCTGGTTGACAGATTCTGCTATATTTCCCAAAACGCTGTATAACTCCAACCTCGTCAATATCTACTGTGAAAAACATTGAGCTTCCAAAGAAGAGAAAAAAAAGGACAAGAACCATCAATAATCCACCGGGGAATTTAAAATTTTTAAATTTTGATAATATATCATCAATTTGAGGTGGTGTTGGTATTCCCATGCCTCCATCATTTCCACGCTTCTTTTCATACTGATCTTGCTTCTCTCTGAGCTTATCCCAATCCCAGTTCATAAAAATATTTCCTGTAAAACCATTATTAATAAGTCATTAAAATATCGGAGATATTCTCATAGAATATCTCCGTTGCACAAACTTGATACTATTAAAATATAAATTTTCATAGATATTATTGAGAACATTACATCTACGACTTGTGATAGATTACATCAATTGATTTATTTTTCAAGGAAAAATGGCTTTAGCAATCTTTAAAATCAAGGAGGCAATCTGTTTTGAAGATATTAAAATCTGTTTTAAAAACATTGTTTTCAACCATTATTTACCCGCAAACCTATCTCTTTGAGTATTTTTTTTGTCTCAACAAGCGAGCGTGAAATTTTTTTATTTCTTGACCCAAGATTTACCTTAAGGGCATTTTCCGATATATATTCATATTCAAAGCCATTAATGGAAAATAGCTCTTTTTTCTCATCATCTATAATATGAGAAGCCCCCTTTATAAAGCCAGAGCTTCCTTTAATAGAAGCCCTCTCTTTGACAGAAAGACCTGTATCAAAATACCTAAAAGGACGTTTTTGATGAAGTTCAGAAAAGACAAGAATAATTGAATTTAGGGTAACGTCCATCTTTTTTACTCCAGCTTTTATAGCAAGAATTCTTAACATTATTTTTAAGAGCATATTTAACCCCTCTTCAGGCAATCTACCAAATCGATCGATAAGCTCTTTTTGCATTGCTGTTATCTCTGAAACCTCTGTCATCTGTGATAATCTTCTATAGATTGTTAGCCTCTGCTCTATTGATTGGACATAATCTTCTGGAATATGGGCAGACATGGTTATATTTATTTCAGGCTCAAGTGCTGGTATTACAGGTTTTCCTTTAAGTTCACATACAGCTTCGTCAAGAAGTTTTAGAAACATATCATAACCAACTGCTGCAATATGACCAGATTGGGACGCACCAAGTGCAGAGCCAGCCCCTCTTATTTGAAGGTCCTTCATGGCGATCTGAAATCCAGCACCAAGGTCACGGTGTTCCATTAAAGCTGCAAGTCTTTTTTTTGCATCACGAGAGAGATTCTCCTCATTTTGCACAAACAGATAAGCATAAGCCTGATCTTCGCCTCTGCCAATTCTTCCACGCAACTGATAAATCTGAGCAAGTCCAAATCGCTCTGCTTTGTTTATTATCATGGTGTTGGCAGAAGGAATATCAAGACCTGACTCCACAATCGTTGTGCAGATCAGCATATCAATATCACGGTTTATAAAATCAACCATCACCTTTTCTAATGCTGACTCTTGCAACCTTCCATGTGCAATACCTATTTTCACCTGCGGAACAAGATTTTGGATTTTTTCTGCCATTTTTAATATAGTTTCAATCTCATTGTGGATAAAAAATATCTGACCACCCCTTGCAAGCTCTTTTTTGATAGCGTCAGCCACAACTGCATCAGAATATTCAGAAATATAGGAGACAATAGCCTGTCTATCTTCTGGAGGAGTTGAAATTACACTAATATCTCTCATGCCAGTTAAAGAGAGGTGCAAAGTTCTTGGAATTGGTGTAGCGGTAAGTGCCAATACATCAACTGTTGTTCTTTTTGATTTAAGAGCCTCTTTATGTTTAACTCCAAAACGCTGCTCCTCATCAATCACCAAAAGACCTAACGCTTTGAATGCAACATCTTTTTGAAGAAGACGGTGAGTGCCAATAACAATATCAATTTTACCAGATTCAAGCCCGCTTAAAATCTGCCTCTGCTCTTTTGTTGTCCTAAATCTTGAAAGAGCTTCAACTGTTACTGCCCAGCCTTTGAAACGCTCTTTAAATGTATGAAGATGTTGTTCAGCAAGAATAGTTGTTGGAACAACAATTGCCACTTGTTTGCCATCATTAACGGCTTTAAAGGCAGCTCGTATCGCAACTTCTGTCTTTCCATAACCCACATCTCCGCACACTAACCTATCCATTGGAGTTTCACTTTCCATATCTGATAGAACATCATCAATTGCCTTTAATTGATCAGGAGTCTCATCATAAGGAAAAGATGCTTGAAATTCATCATAAAAACTATCACTTGGACTAAAGGCATGACCATTTTCAACTCTTCGTTGAGCATAGAGATTCAAAAGCTCGCCAGCCATCTTTTCAACCTCTTTTTTTGCCTTTTCAGTTGCCTTACCCCATGTTTTTCCGCCAATTTTATCAAGAATTGGAGTATATCCATCAACTCCAATGTATTTTTCAACCATCTCCATTCTGTCAACTGGCAGATAGAGTCTATCATCGTCTTTATAGGCAATCTGGATAAAATCGCCCGAAAGTCCGTCAATGGTGATTGTTTTTAGCCCCTCATATCTTCCAAGACCATGTTCTAAATGGACAACAATATCACCCTCTTTTAGCTCTTCTGGTGTAATAAATCTGGTTTTTGCACGTTTGGTGCTTCTATTGATGACTCTTTTTTTTGCACCAAATATCTCTTGGTCTGTGATTATGGCAATAGAGCTTTCATGGTGAACAAAACCTGATGAGAGATTACCTATTGTGTAATATGGCGGTAAACCTTTAGTCTTAAAGGGCAATTTATTGAAGTTATCAAAATTTATACTATCAAAAGATTGAAGCTCAACACCATAAGGCTTTAAAAGAGAGATAAGTCGTCCAACCTGAGCTTCGCTTGTGCATACAGCAACAGAAATAAGCCCTGATTCTCTATTTGCAAAAAACCAATCAGCAAGTGGCTGCAAAATATGTTCATCATTGGAACTATTGCTATCTCTTTTTAACTTAGAAGAGATGGCAGCATTATCTTTAAAATTTAGATTAGTTGACGATGGTATAGACTGCCCCTCCCCACCTATCTTTGCAAGGGAAGGATTTATATTGCTGATATTTTCTGTTTGTAGATTGTTGCTGATATTATTTGTTTGTAGAATGCTGCTGATATTATTTGTTTGTAGAATGTTGCTAATATTGTCTGTTTGCAGAATGTTATTGTCTAAGATTAAATCCTTAAAAAGGATATGCTTTTTATTGTGCAAATCTAAATAAGATATAATTTCACTGAACTTTATATAAATTGATTCAGGCGGAACACAGAGCCTCTGTTCACGCTTTGCATTTTCATAATTCTCAATAGCTTTAGCATAAAAAGAGTCAGCAATTGAGTTTATCTCATCTGGTCTATCTATAAAAAATAGTGTATCATCAGAAATATAGTTTAAAAGCGAGTCAGTCTCTCCATAAACAATTGAAAGAAGGCTCTCTATCTCTGGAAATCTTCCAAACTCCTTAATTTTTTCTACATACTCCTTAATTTTTGTATTTGATAACCCACAGTCACTTCCAGCTTGACGTAATCTTGCAATAACTTGTGGAGTAGCAGATTTTTCAATAATTACCTCACTTGGCGGGATAATTATTGCTTCTGCTATCTCATCAACTCCACGCTGAGTTACAGGTGAGAAAAAACGCAAAGATTCAACATGATCAGAGGAAAAATCGGACTCATTATAGAGATCAATCCTTATTGGATTTTCGTAATTTGGAGAAAAAACATCTAAAATTTCACCTCTTACAGCATAATCTCCTGGCTCTTCTACAAGTGATGTCCGAACATAACCGTTGGCATTTAGTCGGGCAATAAGAAGGTCTCTGTCAAGGGTCTCACCATTGACAACAAGATCAACTGCTTTGGATAGAATATTTTTAGGAGCAATCTTTTGAAGTAATGTATCGATGCTTGTAATAATAAAGTAGTTGGAAGCAGGATCAATAAGTTTATAGAGTGCTGATACTCTTAAAGACGCTGTCTTTGAATGGTAGGATAGAGATTTAAAAGGTTGAAGATGGTATCCCGGAAAGTAAATAATAGAAGAGAACATCTCTGGCATGAAAAATAAGAGATCATCCATAAAACGGATAGCATCTCTATTTGTTGGAAATATTGCAGCAATATTGGAATAAATATTATTATTAGCGGCATTATTAATAATAGCAGCTTCTGTTTTAGAATAAATTCTATTATTAATCGTTTTACTACTATTAGTTATAATCTCATTAAATAGTTTTGCTGCAATATATGCCTTTGCCGCTCCATGACACCCTGTTACTTCAATACTGTTATATCTGCTATAATTAATAATATTAGAGTTTATTTCAGTAATATTAGTGGCGGTTCTATTAAAATTAGAGCTTATTTTAGTAATATCTAAAAGGTTTTTGAGCATTTTTTTCTTGATTTTCTCTTATATAAGAATTAATGGTAAAGCCATTTTTTAAAGCCGGCGTAACTCAGTTGGTAGAGTAGCTGATTCGTAATCAGCAAGCCAGCGGTTCGACTCCGCTCGTCGGCTCCATGATTATAAAGCCTCTCAAGGGCTTGCTCTTGAAAGGCTTTTTGTTTTCTCTCCAAAAATTATTTTTTAGCTCATTTTGTATGCACTTTGAAACACCGAATGTCAAGGAGGAAGTCTAATGTCTTCATATTTTAGAAATGCTATGGAGGTTTTTAAACTCCTAAATAAATCTAATTGCAAAGAGTGTTTTAAGCCAACATGCCTTGCATTTGCAGGCTCAGTCTTCAAAGGTGAAAAAAAACTTGAGGAGTGTCCATATCTGCCCGCTGATGTTATTGCACAGTTCAAAGATGCACAGCAAAAAAGCCCTATAACTGATCAGGGTGCTTTGGATATGATGGAGAATTATAGGAAGTCGATTGCACAAATTGACCTTGAGTCAAAAGCTCAAGCTCTTGGAGGAACATTTGCAGACGGCAGATTAGTAATAAAGGTTATGGGCAAGAATGTAAGTATTGATCAACATGGTAAAATATTTACAGATATTCATGCAAATCAATGGGTTGTAATGCCGCTTCTTAACTATATTGTTCAATGTAAAGATGCTCCTATTTCTGGTATCTGGGTACCTTTTAGAGAGCTACCAAGCGGAAGATCATGGCAAGGACTTTTTGAAAAGCAGTGTGAGGAGCTAATAAAGAAAGTAGCAGATACCTACCCTGGATTTTTCCAACAGATTCTTGAGCTATTTAATGGAAAAGAGGTAGAAAAACACTATAAATCAGACATTGCACTTGTAGTTTATCCGCTTCCTAAAATACCTCTTCTTATATGCTATTGGTTACCTGAAGATGGTATAGATTCTGATTTGAACCTTTTTTTTGATGCTAAAACCGAGGATTACATCAACATCAACTCTATTTATGCAATTGGTGCTGGTTTAGCAAGAATGTTTGAAAAGATTGCTATAAACCATGGATTTTAGTTAGCATAATTTCATTTTTATTCCATTTAATGCAAATACGCTTCAATATCTGACGATTCTGGAAATCTTTCTAAAAACCTATAAAGTGTTGCCCGTCCCACGCGAAGATATCGAGCAGCTTTTGCCTTGTTACCTCCCGTGATTTCAAGTGCCTTCTTAACTGAATTTCTATTAAGTTTACCTAAATAATGCTCTTCTTTAGTTGATATAATATCTTTCTCTGATATTGTTTCAACTTCTTTTGGTCTTGATTGCTCTATATTCCTAAGCTCCATTGGCAGATCAGATGGCATAACTTGATTTTGTTTACATCTAACAATAGCAAACTGCACGGCATTCTGAAGCTCTCTTACATTTCCGGGCCACGAATAATCCATCATCAAACGGATAGCATCTTTTGAGAAACGAGGAATGACCGCACCATTATTGATTTTATTATCATTTTTTGCGATTTCAAGAAAATGGTCAATTAAAAGAGGAATATCGTTACGCCTTTTTCTTAAAGGGGGTAACTCAATTGGAATAACGTTTAGCCTATAATAGAGATCTTTTCTAAAATTTCCCTCTTCAACCTCTTTAGCAAGATCTTTATTTGTTGCACTAATTATTCTAACATCAACTTGTATGCTCTTTTCTCCTCCAACTCTCTCAAGCACACCCTCTTGAAGAAATCTTAAGAGCTTTACCTGAATCTGTTTAGGAAGTTCTGCCACTTCATCAAGAAAAAGAGTCCCTTTGTGGGCAAGCTCAAATCTACCCTTTCTATCCTTCACAGCACCTGAAAAAGCACCTTTCACATGACCAAAAAGTTCGCTCTCCACAAGACCTTCGGGAATTGCACCACAGTTGACAGGGACAAACAATGCTCCAGCTCTTCTACTTTCATTATGAAGAGCATAAGCTACCCGCTCTTTTCCAGTACCTGTTTCGCCGTGAATATGTACAGGATAGTCATAAGATGCAACATCACGTATTTGATCAAAAAGATTAACCATCTCCTTGTCCTTACCCACAATACCTGAAAAAGAGGTCAGCTCTTGAGCCTTTAGAGCCAAAGCCTCGTGGTATGTCATATCTCGAAATGAGGCTATTACTCCTTTTAATTTTTTTTTATCAATAATGGCTGTAATACACATCTCAACCTTACGCAGTTCGCCATCTTTTGTAGTTATTGTGATTGGATATTCAAGACATTTATTCAATTTTGTTTTATAGATTTCTGTTTTATTATATTTATAATATTTTGTTGCTTTAGAGGTCTCTAAATCATTCAATTCACTATTATCGCAAAATGAGCAATGTTCTCCACAAAAAGGAGAGCCAAAAATATCATGGCAATCATGTCCAATAACTTCATCTTTTGAATACCCAGTTATATTTTCTGCTGCTCTATTAAAAAATATAATTTTGCGGTTAGTATCATGGGCGATAATTCCATCTCTGAGGTTATCAAGCACAAGCTCAAGATTTTTTTGATTAAGTATGAGTTCGTCCATTATATTTTTATACCTTTATATATTTCTAAAGTTTTACATCTTCAAACTCTTTAGGATTAAATTCGCCTGTTGAGGTCTCCATATTTTTAGACTGGCTTTTAAATATTTTAATGTGAATTACAACCATATAAAATACTAAGGGATAGATAATCATTTTTCTTAGAGAGTCACTCATAGGTAATGTCTGTTGAGTCCAAAGTGCTACAAAAAAATCAATACTCAAAAATATAGTAAAAAGAAGAAGAATATTTCTTGACCCTATCTTAACAGCTATATACGCAGCAAGAAAAAGCCCTCCAACAGTTACTCCTGGAATTGCACTATACCATAAATCTAAAGGTACATCTTGAAATATAGAGTTTAATATTGTGCCGGATATAGACATAGCTGCCATAAGTGCAATACTGGTTACTATAGATGCGGCTGGATTTATACGAAATATCATTGTCATAATAAAGTAAAAGATAGTATCAATTCCAAAACCTATCCATCCACAAAGCAACCCGCCTATGAATGCAAAAACGAACATAACAGAACAGTTAAAAAAAGTTAAATTTACAGAGATATTTGGGTATTTGGAGTTTTTAAGAAGAGAAAAAAATATAATTTGTGTAAAAAGAAATGCAATAAAATTAAAGATTAGAGTTAGAAGTTCTGGATTATTTATTGGAAACAAGACGATACTTACAACTTCTCCGATAAGACCTCCTGCAATACTTATAGGAATTACATTCAAGATAAAAAGTTTTTTGTTAAACAAAAACCACCTAAATGTACCAAGCCCCATTCCATAAGCCTGAATTATTAGATTAAATTGTGATATTGTAATTGGAGATACACTCAAGTGGGTCAAAATTGGAAAATAGACAATCCCAGCCGCAGCAGGTGTTATGTTGGCAATTATTGCGGCAATAGCTCCAACAAAAGGCATATAAAATAATTTTGAAATAAATATGTTATGGAAAATAGGAAAAAAGAGTAGCCATAAAGTAGTAACTACAACCAGAATAATTAAAGGACTCCTGTATCTTTTTTTCATCTTAAAACCATAAATATCATATTAAAATTTTTACTCACAATGAATCTTCCAGCCGCAAAAGGATGGGTATCTTAAAAACATTACAACGCCACGGAGCCGAGCTTTGTAATCAATAATAGTCAATTAAATTGATTGTTAATCATATATCGCAATTAACGTAAATTCCTTCTTCTTTGTAAGTTTGGACTCTTTTTATTGCAGATGCTTTTAGAACTCCTATATTAACATCAATATAGTCATAAATTACAGCCATTGATTTTCCTTGGGCGGGGCGAAGGATTCTACCAATATATTGAATGAGCCTTCCTTTAAATTTTATTGGTGTTACTAAGAAAAGTGTAGAAAGTTCGGGAAGATCAAATCCCTCTCCAATCAATTGTCCCGTTGCAATCAAAGTAGTGATCTGCCCAGTATTAAGCTCGTTGAGAATTGAATCGCGTTCGTTTTTTGGTGTAATTCCAGTCAAAATTCTTGATTGCATTTTATATTTAATCTCAAGAATTGTTTGAATAAGATGTGCATGTTCACGACGATCTGTAAGCACTAATTTTATACCACTACTATCTTCTGATGCAATATCACTGCATATAAGCAAGTTTCTTTGCTGATCAATAGATATTGCCTTTATAACTTTTGTGTAGTCAGAACTTGCATCAAGCAAAGTATTAAACTCTGTGAACCTACAAATGACCTCTGCTTTACTTATATCTCCAGTTTTAACAAGAGGTGCCTTCTCAATGTTATACCTCTGCTCCCCAAGAGTTAGACAGATTAGTTTACTAAGACCATCTCTTCGGTATGCTGTCGCAGTAAGCCCGAGTCGATATTTTGCTTTAAAGCCAGCAACCGCCTCTGTAAAAGTTTTTGATGGGCATTTATGGCACTCATCAACCACTATATGCCCAAATAGAGGGTCTAATTTATCAACATGTTTTCTAACACTTTGATATAAACCAACTGTGATTTTATCTCCTATTTTATATTTACCAGCACCAATAACCCCTATATCTTCTGGTGCAATATTCAAAAATTCATTAATACGATCTAACCATTGGTTCATAAGCTCAATACTATGCACAACCACTAATGATGGTTGTTTTCGTTGAGCTATTACAAAAAGAGCAACGACCGTCTTACCACTGCCAGTTACAGCTAAAAGCACACCATGAGAGTGTTTGATAGTCGCATCAGCCGCACTCGTTTGAAAATTTTTAAGTTGTCCATTAAAATCGATATTAACAGGTGGTAATTCAAGTCTATTATCAATAACAGTAATATCTAACTTGTTGTGGAATTTTTTGCAGATTCCGTATGCTTCATCTGCAAATCCCCTTGGGCATACCAATGAGTCATAGTTCTCTTCATAGAACAGCAGCTCTTTAGGAGTCTTGCCTGTCCATTTACCAAGTTTTGATAATGTGTAATATTCTGGATTTTGGCATCTGAGTATTAATTTGATCTCATTTGCACATTTTTTATCTAAATATTTCAAAATCAAATTGTTACTTAAAATAAACTCCACAAATATCCTTTATCCATCTATTGCCACTGATATTATTACTCAATACTTGATGTTTTTTGATTTTATCAGCATTGTGCCATATTGCAACATAAAAGGTTGCGATTTTTTCAAGTTGATAACCACACATTGTCATGGTAGATTTAAAACATAAGTAGAGCAACTTCTTTGCCATAATGCAATTAATTTCAAATTAGAATTCTTCAACACAAAAAAAGGAGAGTTTTTATGCAAAAAAGATTTTTTGTCATATTTTTGTTCTGGCTGATTACCTCTTTGACTTATGTATATGTTTTCCCAATAATATCTCTATTGCCTATTCAGGGTTTACAATATGAGGTAGAAGCATCATCTTTATACTATATACTTGATGGTTCAGGTTCAATGTGGGGAAGAGTGGATGGGAAGATGAAAATTGAAGCTGCACGAGATACTATGAAAAATCTTATCTCTAAAATGCCTGACGAAATTTCATATAGCCTTACCGTATATGGTAACCTAAAAAAAGGAGACTGTTCTGATATTACAGAAATTATTCCTTTTGGAAAAATTGACCACGCAAAAGCAATTGAGCTAATAAAAAAGATAAATCCCAAAGGAAAAACTCCCATAGCCGCAACAATTGAAAAAACAATCAAAAACCTTAAAGCTCAAAATAGCCATGATAAAACGGAAGTAGAAACAACAACAATTATTCTTATTAGCGATGGTATTGAAACCTGCGGAGGTTCTCCTTGCGACATTACAACCCAACTCAAATCATCAGGTATCAACTTTGTCATACATGTAGTTGGATTTGATGTTGATAAAGAGGCATCAGAACAGCTTGCCTGCATTGCAAATGCTGGAGGAGGAAAATATTTTTCTACAAAAAACTCTGATGAGCTACTATCAATACTATCAACAGTGCAAAGAAGCGTTATAGATAAAAAATCAATTAGTATTACAGATAAAGCTGAACCAAATCTCATAAGTAACGAAGAAGCAATATTAAGCTCTAAAACGCCTAAAGCTGAAAATATAGGAACAACTCCTGTTGATCAAAAAATTATAGAGAGATCAAAATCTGTAAGAATAAAAGCAAAAGGACCAGGTAAAATAACATTTAAACACGACTCTTGGCTTAAAAAGCCATACTCATGGAAACTTATTGATCCAGAAACTGGAGAGGAGAAAGCAAAGTTTTCCACACTTGAAACAACCATAATTGCTCCTGGCAGCTATCAGGTTGTTTGGGATCAATATGAACATGAAAGCTCTGACGTTCCTCTTACCGAAGTTATTAAGGTAGATTCTGGTAAAACCGTTGAAATACCACTTATGACCGCTATACAATTAAATATTCCATCATGGGTAGCTAAACCACAATATTGGGGACTTCGTGATCCACAGACACTTGAAAATATTGTAATGTTTACAAAATTTGAACCACTCTTAGTTCCAGCAGGCGAGTATGACATTATTTGGCGACAAGGAGAACACTCTTCAAAGGAGGTGGCAATCCAAAGAGTCAATATTGTGCCAGACATAATTAATAATATTACTATATCAACTGCAATAAACCCTATGCCAGCAGAGTGGGTTGATAAAAAAATTCATTATTGGGGTCTTAAGCGTTCTGAAATAAAAGATTCAACAAATTTGGGGTTTATTCCAACTAATTCTAATAATGAAGATTTTGTTGCATGGTTCAGTGATAAATTTGCTCCACAACTTGTTCCTTCTGGAAAATATCATTTGATATACGATCTTTCTGAACATGGAAGCTCTGACTCTATTCTTGGTGAAATTGAAGTAATTGAAGGAACAATGAATGAATTTAAAGTTAATACTGGAATAAAACTTATTCCATCTCAAGGTATGAAACCACCTTATCTTGTTGAATTTATTCAACTCAATAAAGATAAAATAGATGATAATAAAGAGGTAAAAACGATAGAAGGCGATAACTTTAATGAGGTAGATAAGGATAAATTAAGTAAAGTTATAATTAGTGGAAGTTTTGGACCTATAGCTCTCAAGCCCGGAATATATAAAATAAACTATCGCCAAGAAGAGCATGGAGCATCAACGATGACTATTGTAGATGAGTTGGAACTTGAGGCTGGAAATCTTATAGAAATTGACCTTTAACATTTATGTAGTCAAAAAAGCATTATTATGAGATTAAAACTTGGCATTGCAAAAAAAATGTCGTTCTTCTGTCTCTTTTTTATTTTAATTCTTTACGGAACTGTTCTGGATTTGCTTATAAATATCCAAAATATGTCTGGAATGTCTGAACAGATCGTGAGCATTAACAATGAAATAGGCTCTCTATCAAAAGTTATGCTCGACAGCATAATCAGCATGGATGTTAATGATAAGAAATATAGACTTCTTAAAAAAGATATATACCTTACATATTTTGATACAGCCAGAAACGATTATCTCAATGCTCTTGACAAGATATTTAGATTGAATTCTCCTGAATATAGTCTTCCAGAGTCATGGCATAGGATACAAAAAAAATTTGAACCTAATCTTTTGCCATATATTCAACCCCGCTCAACTAAAATACCTGATGTTGTGAAAGCCTCCTCTGATGATAATAACGCTTTTGAAAACAAACCTAAAACCTCTGCTAAGAATAACTCTTCTAAACAGGAGTCTAAAACCTCTTCTGCTAATAGCAACGCTTCTGAAAAAGAATCTAAGACCTCTTCTGGTGGCAGTAACTCTTCTGAGAGTAAATTTAAAGCCCCTTCTGATAAAAGTGATACAACACCGTCATGGATATCTGAGCCACTACTTGAGGAGTGGATAAAAGAGATTGCAAATGGGAGGCAGGAGAACGAAAGGCAAATTGAACAGTTGTTAATAAATATTAATGAGACAAGCCGTCAGAGTGTAAAAAAAGGTTTAATTGGTTTTGGGGTATCTATCGTTGTGGGTATTCTTGGGGTGTGGTTTATCTCTCAATCCATGTTAAAACCTCTAAATAAACTCAAAAATGGATTAAAAGGGATTGCACTTGATAACTATGATCATGTGATAGAGATAAAATCTAATGATGAATTTGGGGAGCTTGCTTCTGTATTTAATGATATGAGCAGACAACTTAAAGAGAGTGAAAGTATAAGATCAGATTTTATTGCAATTTTAAGCCATGAGATAAGAACTCCACTTGCATCAATACGAGAATCGGTCAACATGATTATTGAAGATGTATTTGGTCCAATCAATGATAAGCAGAGAAAATTTCTTGAGATTGCAAGCTCTGAGATAAGCAGAATCACAACTCTTCTAAATCACCTATTAAATGTCTCAATGCTTAAATCTGATTCAGAAAAGATAAAGCCAGAGCCTCTTGATCCAAACCAATTGATAAGTGATGCTGCAATGGGACTAATTGGAACTGCTAACTCTAACAATGTGGAGTTAAGAGTGCATGCACTTCAAGAGATACCAATACCTTTGGTTATGGGAATTAGGAGTGAGATTTTGCAAGTTTTGCTGAATATTATTGGCAATGCTATTAAATTTTCGTATAAAAATAGTTTTGTCGATATTTCTCTGATTAAAGGAACAAATGGGAATGAGTTGATATTTAAGGTATCTGATCAAGGTCCTGGAATTCCTGAAGAGGAACACTCCCTTGTTTTTAAAAAATATTATAGAAGTAAAGAGGTAAGAACACACATGGACGGTGTAGGGCTTGGATTGAATATATCTAAAAGGATAATACAAGCTCACGGTGGAACAATTTACATGGAAAATAACAGTGATAAAGGATGTTCTTTCTTTTTCACTCTTCCAACAGAAACAGGAAATAAGAAAAGTTAAATTGATGGAACCTAAATTAAACAACTATTGTATGTTAAACAAGTATTCTACTTTATATCAAATCTTTGTGCTTTTATCCGTAATCATACCCTTAGCAGTTACTTTACAAAGTTGTACCGTGATAGAATCAATTGATATAAAATTTCACTCTGTTAAACAGACGCTTGAATCAGGTGAAAAGGCTTTTATAAACGGCAATTATCAATTAGCAGAGTCGCTTTTTCGTCAAGCAATAAGTGAAAGCAAAGCTCCATGGGATAAAAATAGAGCTATTTATAACTTTGCCTGTGTAAAATTTATAATAGCAGAAAATGATTCTCAAATTATTGATGCAATGAAGATTTTTATGCAATGGAAGCCATCTAAAGATATTCCAATGTACTATGAAAATCCTCACCTTATTATACAGGCATTGCTTCAACAGCATGATCTTTTAAAAGATAAAGAGTCTGAGGAGTTTAAAGAGTTTAACATAATCAATGATATGCACGATATTCAAGAGATTGATTCTATCGTTAAAGAGACAAATCAGATGAATACACGGCTTGATAGGCTTTTAAGAGAACAAGATGGAAAGATAAAGACATTGAACGGTATCGTTAAAAAGCAGAATGAAAAGATTAAACTCTTAAATGCTATTTTCAAGAAAGAGTCTAAAGCTAAAGAAGATATGGCAACCAAAAAAAGAGAGATGGAAAAGACAATAAAGACCCTTAAACATCAAATAGCCGAGCTTGAGCGAATTGACCAAAAACTTCAGAACAAAAGGCAGACTGAATGAGCAGAAAAAGATTCTGTGAAGAAAATAAGAACATAATGAACATAATAAAAGCTCAATTGAACATAAGGAAACTCGAATGAAAGATGCTACTTGCATATTAATCGTAGATGATGATTCAAATATCCTTGAAGTTCTTGACGCAAGGCTTAGTGCATCAGGTTTCAACGTATTTAAGGCAGCAAATGCCCAGACTGCAATGCAAATATTAAAGAAAGAGCCTGTTGATCTTCTTATTTCAGATATGAAAATGCCAGTTACAAGCGGGCTTGATCTTTTTTTAGAGGTACAAAAAACTCTACCCGAGCTTCCTGTCATATTTTTAACTGCTTATGGAACAATACCTGATGCTGTTAATGCTATCAAACACGGTGCTGTTGATTATATTTCAAAACCATTTGACGGCAGAGAGTTAATAAAAAAAATTCGTCAAACACTTGAAATTAGACAACAATCTAAACAAACCAATATAAATATTGAATCCAATCAACTTAACGAAACGGTTTTAAGTAAAACAGCTTCAATAAAGACAGATTCAGCCAAACCAACCACAAACTCAAACTCCGATAAAGATAATTTAAGCTCTAATACAAGTAAGGGTATAGAGGCAAATCACCCTATTATATTTGAAGATGAGTTCTACTGGAAAAAGAGTCCAGCAATGCAAGAGCTTTACAGCATGATAAAAAGAGTTGCAGCAACCAATGTCAATGTGATGATTCTTGGGGAGAGCGGGGTTGGTAAGGAGTGGATAGCAAGATCAATTTATCGTAATAGCTCAAGAAAAGATCAACCTTATGTTGTTGTTGATTGTGGTTCAACCCCTGACGGTATTTTAGAGAGTGAGCTTTTTGGTCATCTTAAAGGCTCTTTTACAAGTGCTGTAAAGGATAAAAAAGGGCTTATAGAAACGGCTGACAAGGGAACTCTTTTTCTTGATGAGATTGGGAACATATCACATGAGATGCAGTGCAGGTTATTGAGATTCTTGGAAGATAAAACTATACGCCAAGTTGGCTCTGTGCATGAAAAGATAGTTGATTGTAGAATCATATCAGCAACTAATGCAGATTTAACCGCAGATATTGAAAATGGCACATTCCGTCAAGACCTCTATTATCGTTTAAAGGTTGTAACTCTTAATGTTCCACCACTTAGAGATAGAAAGACAGAGATTGCTGATTTTGCAAAATTTTTTGTAGATAGATATACCAAAGAGCATAACCTTCCTAAAGTAACTTTTGCCAAAGAGACAATTGAGTTAATGGAGTCCCACGATTGGCCCGGGAATATAAGAGAGTTAAGAAACGCTCTTGAGGCTGGTATTGTTCTTTGTAAAAATGATATTATGCAGCCTTGGGATCTTCAATTGGGCAATAACCAAAAATTAATAAAAAACTCTAAACCTGATATTAAACCTTTTGATGCAAACAGTGAAAATCGCTCTTTTAATGATGGTGATGCTGGATTTTCTATTGAAGAGAGCGAAAAACAGACCATAATCAGAGCATTGAAAGAGTCTAAGGGTGTTCAAAAAAGAGCTGCTGAACTTCTTGATATCAGCAGACGGGCAATTAATTATAAAATAAAGAAATACGATATTCAGCCAAAAGATTATAAATAGAGCTGCTGTTAATAACATTTTATGGAGAGCGTAAGTTGAAAAATAAAATTATTTTAGGAGATTGTTTATCTATACTTAAAACTATAGAAAACAATACGTTTGATTTAGTAATTACGTCTCCTCCATACTTTCAACAGCGAGATTATGGTAATGGTAACTTAGGCATAGGTAATGAAAAAACAGAAGAAGAATATTTAGAAAATCTGATTAATATATTTAGAGAGTGTGTTCGCGTTACTAATAGTGATGGAGTGATTGTTTTCAATATAGGAGATAAGTATATTAATGGTGCACTTTCTCTTATTCCTTATAAATTTGCTATTCGTGCTATAGAAGATAAAAAGTCTTTTTTGGTAAACCAACTAACATGGTCAAAACTTAACCCAACTCCTCGTCAAGATCAACGTAAACTTATTCAATCTACAGAGCCATTTTTTATATTTGCCAAATCAAAAGATTACTATTTTGATTTGAATAATTATTTAAAACATTTAGACCATATTAATAAAAATATCAGAAATAGCCCTTCTGACAAGTTAGGGAAAAAATACTTTGAGCTTATAAACACTTCTGATTTATCTGAAGAACAAAAGAGCAATGCTCGTAAATCTTTAAATGAAGCTATTTTGTCTGTACATAAGGGAGAAATTGAAAGTTTTAGAATGAAAATAAATGGGATACATAAATTGGCATACGGTGGACAAGATGGAGGCAGAAATAATCAAATTAAAAACAATGGCTTTACTGTTATAAAAATTTCAGGAAATAAAATGAAAAAAGATATTATTGAAAGCCCTGTTGAAATTACAAGAGACAATAATCACCCTGCTGTTTACCCCATCTATATTATTCAAGAGCTTATTAAGCTGTTAAGCAAGGAAGATTATTTTATCCTTGATCCTTTTTGTGGAAGCGGAACAACCTGTATAGCGGCTAATAATTTAAAAAGAAACTATTTAGGAATTGAAATTAACCCTGAATATGTAGAATTAGCTAATGAAAGAATCAAAAAAAGCTCTTGTAATCAGGAATTTTTTATATGAAAGAACCATTTGAAATATTAGAAAAACACTATCAAAAAGCAATTAAGATAGCTTGCAATAAAAATTTTGATATAATTCCTGATGAAGTAAAAGAGATTATCAACCCATTAATCCTAAAGATTGAAAGTGATAAATCTTTAGTTCAGGTTATTGTAACAAGTCTGTTGAAAAAAATAATATCTCCTGAACAAGATATTCGTTTCCACATGGCAAAATTTCCAAACGGCTATTCAGCCAGAGGGCTTGATACTAAAGTAACTGCACCATTTTTTAAAAAATATTTTCCTAAATATGCAAATAAAGAGACAGCTTTTTTGACTAAAGCAACAAGGGCAGAAGTTATTTGGACTTTAGATGAAGGAGAAAAACTACCTTTAAGAAGTAAAAAACTAGTAAAACCTTTTTTAGAATTAATTGATAAAATTCAAAATAATACAGTTAATCTTAAAAACTGCCTAATTTATACCTTAGCAAAATTATATTTTCTTTCCCAATCTGATCAAATAATTTTTGATAACACTATTGAACTTGCTGATTTTTCTGATGTTATCAACATAAATACTGTAATACAAATGTTGAGTAAACATTTTGATAGCCGCCTTAGCTCAAGGCTTCCTGTTATTGCAATTTTTTCAGTTTATAAACAACTATTCAAAACTGTAAAACGGTTTGACAATAGAGTTTTACGCCCTTTAAATGTTCACACTTCTTCTGATAAGCATGGCTACGGTGATGTGGAGATATGGAATGTAAATGACACTCCTTTTGAAATGGTTGAAGTAAAACATAAAATTCCTATTGATAGAAATATGATTTTTGATCTTCTCAAAAAATCTGAAAACACTACAATTCAAAGATATTATATTCTAACTACCTATGAAAATTGTTTTATGAACTCTGATGAGGAAGAGTATATAAACAAGTTTATATTAAAAATAAAGAAAGAGAAAAAATTAGAAATTATTGCTAACGGTATAATTTACAGTTTAAAATACTATCTACGTTTTATAGAAGATTATCATGAGTTTCTAAAAACATATACTGACGAATTGATAGCAGATGCTAAAAAATCAACTGAAGTCAAAGAGTTTCACCTAAAAAATTGGCAGAAAATTTTGAAAAAGCATAGTAACTTATAGCTTGAACACAATAACCTACAAAGGAGTTTAAACAAATGAAAATCTTAGCATTAACAGGAAGTCCGCGAAAAGATGGTAACACAGAGACAGTTGTAAAAGCGATTATTGCTGGAGCAGAGAGCAAAGGTACAACAGTAAACTATTATGATTTAAGCAAACTAAATATTTCAGGATGCAAGGCGTGCATGTATTGCAAGACCAATGATGGTTGTGCTGTAAAAGATGATATGCTGCCGCTTCTTGAAGAGGTTTTAACTGCTGATGCGGTTATTTTAGGTTCACCCGTTTATATGTGGCAGATGACGGCACAGACTAAACTCTTTGTTGATCGCCTGTTTGCACTTTTAAATCCTGACTACACAATGAAATTTAAAGAAGGATTGCCATTAGTTCTTGTTTATACTCAAGGACAGCCAAATATTAACGCATTTTCAGGGTATTTTGATATGACTGCAAAGATGTTTGAGTTTTTGCAATTTAAAGTTGTAAATACTCTTGTGTGCGGCAACTGTAGAGATAAAAAAGATGCTGAAAAAAATGAAACTGTAATTGCAAAAGCAAAAGAGATTGGAGAGTATCTAACAACAATTAAGCGTTAATCTTGGATAATTCTTAACGTGCAGCGTATAAAAATCTAAAACTCAATTACTTGACCTCCTGCAGAACCCATTGTTTATAGAATAAACTTAAAGTATCAATGCAAGTTTTGCAGGAACTCTACTAATAAAAAGCCAGATGGTATTATATTGTGAAAAGTAATAATTATAATCTAAGCAACGACATATTAACCATAAAAACTAATTTTGGACATTATTCATTTAAGATAGAAGATATCGATCTGCTTGAAAATGCGGAACGTATTGTTAAACTTATGATTAATGAGATGGATAAAGTTGATACTAAACTTCATTCACGCAAGGAGAAATCGGGGCAGTATGCAAGGCTTCTCCTTGCCAATCTTAATATTTGTGAAAAATATATACGGCTTGAAGATAAATACATAGCTTTGGCAAAAGAGCTTAAAAATATAAAAAATAAAATAGTAGAAGCTCCTGTTTTATCTGAGCCTGTAACTTTGAACCAATTAGAACCTACACAATTACTACAGAAAGAACCTGAGCTTATTACTAAATTTTTAGCATCAGAACTAAAACCAGAGTCCGCTAAACCACCTATTTTACATGACTCTACAGTTGTAGAAGTTAAACCAATAGAGTTAAGGTCAAAATCCGAAGATATAATTTTACAACCACAATCCAAAGATGTGCTTTTACGACAAGAACCTGAAGATGTAATTTTGCAACCAGAATCCGAATACGTGATTTTGCAACCACAATCCAAAGATTTGATTTTGCAACCAAAATCGGAAGATGTAATTTTGCAATCAGAATCAGATAAGATTCAAACTGAAGATACAATGCAACATCTTCCTTTAAACTCTGATATTACAAGATATTCTTATAAGGCTAATAAACCTGCTATAGCTAATTGGAAACTAAAGCACTCGTATCTTTCTTTAAAAAGAAAAGCTATGGAAAGAATTATGCAGGCAAGAATTCAATCGCAATCAATTGGTGAGAATTTAGATAGAGTAATTGAATCAACTTCATTAGAAACTTTAGAGAGATCAGTATCAACACCAGAAGTTGATTTACTAACAATAACTACTTCAAAACAATCGTTATTTGAACCAGAATTTGATGATATATCAAAAATTGATCATTTAAAATCAATTGAATCAGTATCCAAAGTTGAGACTTTGCAAGCAGTTGGATCATCTCAAATAGTCCAACAACCTCCTTTGGTTGCAAAGAGTGAGCCAGTAATTAAACACGAACCAACATACACAATTAAACAGCCTGAAATTAATGACTATCAATATACTAAAATAGTTGAGCAGCCTCCTTTGGTTGAAAAGAGTGAGCCAGTAATTAAACACGAACCAACATATACAATTAAACAGCCTGAAATTAATGACTATCAATATACTAAAATAGTCGAGCAACCTCCTTTGGTTGAAAAGAGTGAGCCAGTAATTAAACACGAACCAACATATACAATTAAACAGCCTGAAATTAATGACTATCAATATACGAATAAAATCAATATTGCTAAACCCAAGATATACCGTAAAGGGGAATTTCAACTTCCTAACCTCTCGTTTCTTAAAAATATAAGCAGAAAGACAGAAGTAGATCACCACAGTATAAGAAGAGATGCAGAGCTTCTTGAGAAAAAACTTGGCTATTTCGGCATAAAAGGCGAGGTTATGGGGGTTTCACCCGGACCTGTTATTACAACATTTGAATACAGACCTGAACCTGGCATTAAAATTAGCAAAATCGTAAACCTTGCTGATGATCTTGCCCTTGCTCTAAGTGCTTTTAGTATCAGAATTGTTGCCCCGATCCCGGGAAAAGATGTTATGGGTATTGAGATTCCAAATATCAAAAAGAGCTTGGTGCCATTTATTGATATTGTCAGCTCAGAAGATTTTATGAATAGCAAATCAAAACTGCCCATTTGTCTTGGAAAAGATATTATTGGTAATCCCGTAGTTGTTGAGCTTGATAAGATGCCGCATCTTCTCATTGCTGGGGCAACTGGAACTGGAAAGAGTGTTGGATTAAATGCCATGATCACGAGTATTTTGTACAAATCAACACCTGAAGAGGTAAGATTTCTCATGGTTGATCCAAAGAGGATAGAGCTTTCATTTTACAATGATATTCCTCATCTTCTAACACCAGTAATAACTGACATGAAAAAAGCAACCATTGCCCTTCAGTGGTTAGTAAGAGAGATGGATCGCAGATATACTCTTCTTGCCAAATCTCAAGTCAGACACATTGAACAGTATAACCAAAAAATAAAAAATAATTTAATTAGCTCAGGTGATAATCCGTTAGATACTGAAGAGCCTGAACAGCTTCCATATATTGTGGTAATCATTGATGAGCTTGCAGACCTTATGATGACTGCATCACGCGATATTGAATTTTCTTTGACTCGGCTTGCCCAAATGGCAAGAGCTGCTGGCATTCATCTAATCCTTGCTACTCAAAGACCATCAGTAGATGTTTTGACGGGAATCATCAAAGCAAATTTTCCAACAAGAATTTCATTTCAGGTCTCTTCAAAGACAGACTCCAGAACAATTATTGATGCTAACGGTGCTGAGACCCTTCTTGGTAATGGAGATATGTTATTTGTGCCTCCCGGTACAGCAAGACTCACACGAGTTCACGGAACATATTTATCAGAAGAAGAACTTATGGAGATAACCACGTTTTTAAAGTCTCAAGGTAAACCAGAGTATGTTCTTGATGTTATCACAGAGACAGACGAAGAGCCTCCACAAGAGAGTATGGATGATGATTATGACGATAAATATAATGAAGCTCTTGAGTTTGTAGTAGCTACAAAACAAGCATCTATTTCTGGGATTCAGCGGGCACTTAGGGTAGGATACAATAGAGCTGCAAGAATTATTGACATTATGGAAAAAAGAGGAATTGTTGGACCTTCAGACGGAGTAAAACCCAGAAGGGTTATTGTAGAAAATATTGAGTACTAATAAACTATTTAACAGGCTCTTATAGGTTGTTGAACATTACACAATTTGATTTACAGGCTCATATTTAAAGTCCCAAAAAAGTGTTTGTGTCAAATATAATAATGGCTGGCAGATGTGAAGGTATTTCGTTCTTCACATCTATAATTTTTTCTAAAAGAACTGTTCCTAATGTTATTGCGTCTGAGAATTTCTTTTAGAATGCCTCCTCTTATTTTATCAGAAGAGTAAACAATTACATGGAGAGACATTTTTTATTTGATGTTAAATAATTGCTGGAAATTGGTTGTCTCAAGGATTCTTTTAACGTTTGGGTTAGGATTCACTATATCAATTACTCCATCATCTCCTCCGCAACGCTCTCTCAAAACAAGAAGCATTCCAAGACCTGATGAGTCAATGTATTCGACATCGCTAAAATCTATAATTACCTTTGAAACAGATTCAATTTTATCTTTATAAGAATCACTAAACTTCTTATATAAAGTGATGTCAAGTTTCCCTCTCACCTCAATAGTTAGTGTTTTACCATCATCTGACACTATTGCTTCAACATTCATCTTATACGCTCCCTCTAAAACAGATATTTTAAATTTTTTAACAGGCTATTGCTTGTGTTCTTGTGAAGTTTGCAGCTTATATCAAACATTATAGCAAATTTTGCTTAAACAAACCAATCATACTCAGTATTATTGAGCAGCATATCTCGTTCACTCTTATTTAAAGCCAAAAAGTTTTCTGTAAAATCAATGAAAACATCAAAAGCTATAGTCTCGCCAGCAATATTATCAAACGAATCAGGCAAATCGGATTTTTCAGAAATTCCGTTATTTTTATAGAGATACTGATATAAAATATCTTCTCTGTTGTCCACATTATAAAATGCAAACCTTATCTTTTCTGCTATATTATCAAGCAAAAGATATTTAATATCTTTTGAGAGCTTTAACTCATCTTTTAAAGACATTATCTCAAAAGTGCTGTTTATCAGATTTAGATCATGCTCCATAAATTGAAGCATCTCATCTAATTTTTCAGGAGAACATTTAGCCATTATATTAATGTTTTTTATCAGTTTAACGCCCTGAAATAGAACCCATGCAGCACAAGCTGCGGGGTATTTGGTTTGCAATAAATTTCAAGTATAAACAATAAGATAGTCGGTTTGGTAAATCAATCATATTCCTTTTTTCATAAGTGCAGAGACTTCCATTCTATCTTGTGTCTCCCTAAGAATGCTATACACTTGCTTTAGAACAGAATCGCACCCTTCTAAATTAGGCATTCTCTCTGTCTGCTCTCTTGATATAGCTTTTATTCCGCTTTTTACAATATCAAGACGCTTAACGACTCTGGATTTTTCGCTGTTAATATTGGTTAGCTCATTACGCAGATTTTTATTAAGGGTTGCACTTGATTTTTCTTCAGCTTTTAACTCCTTGACCTTTAAATGGAGTTGATCAATCTCCTTTATAAGCTCATCTTTTCTATTTTTTAGAAACTCAATATTTTTACCACACTCTTTTTTCCTCTTTTCATAGGATAGAATATGAGTATTTGCAGCAGATATGGCAATTTCTATACCTTCAATCTCACCTGAAAGAATATCAATCTCTCTTTTAAGTCTTGTATCCTCTTCATCTAAAAAGAGTTTTATTTTCTTAAGCTCTTCAATCTCTTTAAGCAGGTCCCGTCTCTCTTTGTAATCTTCATAACCAGACCCTGACTCTCTGATTAACAGTTCCTCTTCCATAATTTTTTCCATCTTAAAGTTTATACTGCATCAGCTCTGCTAAGGTCTGCTGACTGATAAAATGTCTTTTTTGCATGAAGTTTTGTAGCTGTCAAGGCAGAATGAAGCTCTCTGACAGCACTTCTTGATGCTTTAAGCTCATTCATCAACCTATATTTTTCATCAACAGCATCTTTGAGTTCGCTTTGCAATGACTTTATCTTCTCATCGCCTACCATAAGTTTGCCTTTTAATACACTTATCTCTCTCTGGTGCTGCTTGCTGTTTTCACTGTCTGCGTTTAATCTGGCTTCAAGAAAATTTATCTCATTTAAAAAGTCGCTTCTCTGCTCTTCTAAGTTGCTCGCCTTCTGGTGATTTCGATCTATAACCTGTTTTAGCTTATCTATTTTTGATTTTAAATCACGAATTTCGATTTCAGCTTTATTTCGCTCATCAACATGATAATCAATCTCAATCTGAAGTTCTCTTTTTGAAGGAAGCTCTTCTTTTATTTTGTAAAGCTCCTCTTCAAGCTCACTGTTTTTCTGGTTAAGGCTGGATATAATATCTTTGGAGTCCTTTAGGTCTTTTTCAAGGGACGAATTTATGGAAAGAACACTTCTAAGTTGTGATTCCATATTTTTCATCACCTGAAACATATCATTGATTGTCTTTTCAAGGTCAATTGAATACATTCCCTTTTTAAGAAACTCAAGCTCCTTTATTTTTGGAAATTCAAGAACAGACTGAGATTTTACAGCTCCTTTTTTCAATACATCTTTAACCTGCATGTCAATTTTTGAAATACTATCTATAACCCTGAACTGTTCTGCAAATTCAGTTTCTCTGTAATCTTCTCTATTTTTCAAATCAACTGTTGCCATAGCGACCTCTTGATTCTCCCTTAATATTGTAATAGTGGGCTTTTGCAGATTTTTCCATACTGTGCATTCTTGTATAAAGCTCCTTAAGTGCTTTAATCGCTCCATAAATTGAATCATCAAGCCCTTCAACATTGGAGCTTTTTTCTGGAATATCACTTTCAAGCCTGCTTATTCTCTCTATCAATGCACCAGTTTCGCCTTTTATAAAACCGATGTCTTTAACAGATTTCTCCACAGCACGGATGCTGAATTCCATTTTTGCTGTAATTTTTTCCAAAAGCTCTGAAATCTCTTGTTTTTCAGAATTGTAGAATTCAATCTCATTTGTAAGGCTGCTCTCTTCTGTAAGCAGCCTCAAAAGCTCTCTGTTCTCTCCTTCTGATGCCTGTTCAGCACGCTGTTTCTCTCTTTGCTTCTCTGTGATTCCGAATTTAAGATCATTCAGCTTTCTTGATGAGAGGTGGTTCTTGTTTTCAAGAGCTTCGATTTCAGAGTGAAGTTTATCTCTTTCACGCAGCAACTCCTCTTTGGTTAATTTTAGAAGAGTTTTATTGTCATCTGAAAGGTTTGCAATCAAAGTTGTCTTTTTGCTCTCCAACTCATTTTCAAGCTCTTCAGACGGGTATCTCTTTTTTTCAAAATCGTCTCTCTTAAACATGGCTATACACCACGATAATCCAATTCTTCATCAGTTGTTTTTTTAATATAGGAGTTATCTGAATCTATATCGCTATCATCTTTAAGAGCGTCTGTTTCATCATCATCAGAAGCAGAATCTACAAGATCAAACTGCTTAGAATCTTCAAGCGAATCTGCAATATCTTCGCTGTTCTCTTCAATTAACATATTTTCAGAAATTTCCTCAATGCTGTTTTCAGCATCTTCTTGAGTCTCTTCTTCTTCAAGAGGATTTGCAATATCTGCAAGCTCAATGTCCTCTTCTGACTCTTGAATAGCTTTATCAAGATCATCAAAAGCCTGTTCTACTGAATCTTCCAAACTTTTTTGATATGGTGATTCTTCTTCTCCAATCTCTTTACCACTCTTAGCCGCTCTATCTTCTTCTATTGAATCATCTAAAATATCAGGGGCTGAAGCAGCAACATCTTGTTCTGACATTAAATCTTCTTCATTGTCATCATTATTGAGATCATCATTAAGTGCTTCCTCAATTTGAGCAGCAAGTTCGTCTTTTTCGCTTATAATATAATCGCTGTCATCTCCGTCAGGATCGCTGCTTTCTCCGATGAAGTCATCTGTATCAACGCCAATAACAGGAGATTCTATCTCTACCTCTCCTCTAATCTTGGTCATTCTTTCATCCTGCCACCACTGTTTAAGTTTCAAAACTGCATGAGCCAATTCTGTGCCGGCAGCATTAACATCAAATTCAATGTTTTCACAAGTAATTGATCTAATTGCCTCCAAAGCCTTTTCTCTTATCTCAAGCTCTTTATCTCCAAGCACCTTAATCAAAGGCAGAACTGACGATTCATCTTTAAGATTTGCAAGAGCTGACACAGCAGCTTTTCTAACTCTTGCCTCCTCATCAACAAGACATTGAGACACAGCAGGAACAGCATCTTCTGGGTCTTTCCAGCCGATAAAAGTAAGTGCGGTTCTTCTAACCTCAGGGTGATCATCACGAAGAGCCTCAATAAGTGCCGGCATTGAAACATCATCACCAGCAAGTTTAAAAAGACCACGCAGAGAGCCGATTCTTACCCTGTATTTCTGGGATTTTACCTCTTTCATAAAAAGAGGAACTGCTCTTGAGTCGCCAATACTTATAAGAGAATTAACGATTTCAGCAGTAAGTTCAGGATCATCATACCTTACAGCGTCCATAAGAACAGGAACAGCAGCCTCATTTCCTATTTTTCCAAGTTCAGCAGCAGCAAGATATTTTATCTCCATTTCGCTATCAAGAAGATCATGGGCAACTTTATAGAAAATCTCCTCTTCAGAACGAGACTCAAAAACTCCTGTTTTAACTGCTGTATTAATGGCATTTTCTACAACCTTGTTTATCTGATCAACAGAGGCTTTTTCCTTAAAAACTTTCTCTTTTAGTTTGGAAAAAGCAGCCTCTTTTTTAAGCTCTTTTTTTCTTATTTTTTCGGCAATCTTCTCTTCTTTCAGTTCAACTATACGATTTTTCAGCCTTGAAATCTCTTTTTCATGCTCTTTTACATCAGAAAGAAGTTTTTTTAATGTATCTGACTCAAGGATAGTATCTCCATCAGAACTCTTTGCACCCTCTTTGCCTATTTCAAAGTAGAGCATCTTTATCTGCTTTTCATATTCGGCAATTTTGTTTTCAAGGGAGCCTATTTCACCTGTTTTTATAAGACCAAGACCTTTTGTGAACATTCCTTTTGGAACAGGTTTGAATTCCGGCACCTTTTTAACTGCTGACCACACCTTTCCAAGACCGCTTGCAGTTGCATCATAAACCCACACTGTTGAGCTGCCGACTGCATTCAAAGCAGTTGCAAAACGGCTTTTCGGCATTCTTTCGATAATCTCTTCTTCCATATTAAACATCTCCTCTTTATAATATTTAGTAGCATAAGCGACTTTACAGCAATTATTGTTAATCAACTCCCCCTGTTTTTCCTTACCTAATTTCCTTTATTGCTGCACAAAATTATTATTTCAACTCCTCAGCTCTTCTTAAAAAATTTTCGTACACATTTTTTGAATACCATCTGCCTTTTACGATCATTTCATCAAGAAGAGGCTTTATTTCTGAAATAATACCATTTTGTTTTGCTTTGAGAAGTATTGAGAGTGTTCTTATAACTTCCAGATTTGAATTTTTTGCTATTTTGTAAGCAGTATTCTCGTCAATAATCACATAATCAGCATTTATTTCTTTTGCGAGGATTATTGTTTCTGCTTCTCCTAAATCAAGCTGATGTAACAGTAAATCCCTGTATATAATACCCTTGATTGGTTGCACCCTTATAAAATCGAAATCAACATCATCATAACCATAGCTCTTTTTCGCTTTGGTTTCATCATACACCGCCTGACTTATGAAGATTTCACCAAACAGCTCTTTTAATATGAAGAGTTTGTTTATTGAACTAAGTGAAATAATGGGAGTTGTGTTTGAAACGGTTATCATTTTATTTTCACAGCATCCTCAAATATTTCATCAATTTCTTCTTCACTATAATCGAAGATATATTCTTTCTCTTTTTGTAGTTTTTCTATAAAGTCGTTTTTTTTATATCCTGCAAGTTCCGCAGCTTTACCTAATGACAACCTTCTTTTCCGATAGAAATGCAGGGCTGACAGATACATAATCTCATTGATAAATTCATCTTTTGTCTCTTTTATTGATAACAAAATATTTTCTTTTATCGGAAAACAGATATTGATTGTTCTCTCCTGCATTATTATTCTCCGTTTAAGTAAGAAGATATGCTTTCAACTACACCCTTTCAACTGCCGCATCAAAAATCTCAAGCTGTTTATTGAAATCTCCATAAACAGCTTTGAGTCTGTCATTCATGGAGGTTAGGTCTGATTTTATGCTGTTAATGGTTGAAAGCATGGAGTTGCTGACATTGTATTCAGATTTAGCCTGCCAGCTCATATTTTTTATGTGTCTTAGCTCTGCCTCAATATCGTCTATCTTGTCAACTTTACTTTTCAACTCCAAAAGTGTCTCATATCTGTTTTTCAACTGAAGATGGATATTTTGTTTTGTTTTGATAGAACCTTCAATATCCTTAATCTGAAGAGAAGCTCCATCAATATCTTCGGTAAGATTACTATTTTGGCTTATCAACTCCTCATGCTGACTCTGCATCTGTTCAAGCTCCACAGATAATGTGGATTCATCAAGCATCGCACTATCTAAAACTCTTTTTACCTCACGTTCAAGAGATACTTTTTCAGGTCTTATCTGTTTTAATAGATTTTCTTCAAATTCAATCTGATGCTCCATCTCCTCTGTTTTTTTTTTTACTTCAGAAATATTTGCCTCTATTTCGTTATAATAGCTTTGAATGCACTGCTCAAAGTTTACCGAAATATCGTCAACTAATTTTGTATCATAACCTTGAGGTAATATGCCGTAAAGAAGCCCTTTTGTCTCCCGCATAACTGAGATTTCACCTTCAAGGCTTGAAAGGGTTATATTGGCTTTGTTGAACGACTCATCTAATTCACCTTTCTCTTCGCTTACTTGTCTCCACTCATCTTCTAAAGGCGTCAGAGTCTGTGTAAATTCTTGAATATCTTTTTTCTTTTGACTAATCTGGCTTTTAAGCTGAGGTAGGGCAGAGAGCATATTTTGAATATCTTTTTGCATCTTTTTAAGTTCTGACCACTCATCTGCATTGCTGACATTACTCTTTAGCGTATCTAACAACTGAGCTTTAGATTTTTTTATCACAGAGCCGACTGAATCTATAGAAGAATCAATCTGATAAATCTCCTTTTGAATCATTGAAATCTTGTTTGTCAGAAAAGTTATCTCTTTTTCTCTGTTCTTAATCTCATAAGCAAGGAGAATTCTGGTCTTTTTGTCGCTCTGTTCAGCATTAATCTCCTCAACTGTTTTCTTTATCTTCTGTTTGTTAGAATCCAATGAGCTGCTATGGGACATGATTATTCTGCTATCTCCTGGTTTAAACATTGTCTCTGGCAAATTCTAAAATTCCTGCCTCTAACTTTTCAACTCTTTGCCAAATAACACCCTGATTCTCTTCAAGGCTGACCTTTTCAATCATAATATCTAAAATTTGGTCAAGAGCTTTGCTTCTCTCTTGTGAAAGTGTCTGAACAGCAATTTTATGCTCATTAAGTGCAGTCAAAGCACTATCAATTTTAATAAGGTTGTCATCTGATATTGATGAGAGCTGTTTTTGCTGGGTTTCAACCATTGAGTTGATAGAATCAAACTCTTCCTGTTTATTAAGAAGCTCGATCTGAAGTTCAGCATATTTTACACCAAGAGAGCGTTGCTCTTTTGCTATTTCTGGAATCTCTTGACGAAGTTTTTGAATCTCTTTGACATTCTCAATCTGATTTTTAAACATATCAATACTTTCAAGGGTCTGCTGTATCTCTTTTTGAATCGAAGAGAGACGATTTTTAACACCAGAACGAAGGGTGAGACTCATAACAAATGTGTTGTTAAGCTCTTGAGCTTTTCTTTCAAACTCATCTCTTTCAATATCTGTTTCTGACAAAAACTTAGAAATTTCTGCTGATAATGTTTTTTTCTCTTTTTGAAGCTCTACAATCTTTTTTTTATTTATATTGTTAATTTTGGCACTATCTGCAAGCTCTCTTGATGCCTCTAAAATTTTATGGTTCAGCTCGTTTATTCTTGATTCCAACTTACTTTTGCTGCTGTTTAATTCAGAGAGTACAGCCTCTTTTTTCTCAACAGCACCTTTGAGAAGTGCAAGAGCATCTCCCATCTCTCTACGTTTTTTATTCAGAATAAAGTTGTTGTTTCTGTTATCTTTAATCTGCCTGTCAACCAAAGCAACTTCGCTGTTGAGATTAGATAGTTTCTGCCGTCTATCTTTCAAAAGAGAATCTAAGCGAATAAATTTATTATACAATGTCCCATATTCGTAGGCGGTCTGTTTACGTCTCCTTTCAAGCTCGGAAACGCTCAATGACCATATATCTTCAAAGCTGTATGACATAATGTCTCCTTGAAAATCTTTGTAATATTTTATATGTCATTTAACAGGTGGTATCCCAAGGTCTTTGCATATCTTTTTGGCAAGTTGATCATCTATTTCTGTATGTCTCGGAACAGCCGATCTTTTATTCAAAGAGATATTATGCCACCATGAATGGTTACCGCCTTCTCTGAGAAGCTCACATCCATATTTACAAAGATGGCTAATCAATGAATTGCGTTTCATACCGCAATGCGTCTCTCTTGAAAATCACTTCCAGCAGCGTAAATAGCCTCTTGTCTGTTAAATTCTAACGCTTCCCGTAAAGTTATTTTTAAACTTTCTACTAACTCTTCTTGTGTTGCCTCTTGGCAATTAACACCGGGAACTTCTTCGATCCAGCCAATCCACCATTTGCCAGTCTGCTTAATAATTGCGGTGTATTCGTGAGCCATATTTGTTATCCTGTGTCTTTGCAATATTGTTGATACACAATAACTTAGTTGATATTTTTAAAGCGTATTCTGCCACTGCTGCATCAATTTTTCATATTTCTGGTCAACTTTGGCTTTTTCTTTGGCAACTTTTTCCGCAACTTCTAAGGATTCACTCAATTGATTTTCCAAAGATGCTATCTGTTTTTTAAGACTTTCAAGCTGCTCTTTTGCGTTGTTTTCACTCTCCTGAACTTTGGCAAGGGCTTTTTTCTTCTCTGCCCCCTCTTTTTCAGCTACAGATAGAGCTTGATCCCGCTCTTTTTCAGCCTGTGCTAATGAAGAAAGTGCATCTTCTTTTTGTGATTCAGCTTTTTTTAAAGCACTTAATGCCTTGTCTCTCTCCATTTTAATCTGTTCATTTAAGGTGAGAGCATCATCTTTTTCAGATTCTATTTTTTTGGCTGTTTTTAATGCCTTTTCCTTATCTTCTTCAGCTTTTTCGGCTTTTTTAAGAGCCTCTTCTCTTTCTGATTTGGCAATTTTGACAGCTTCCTCTTTTTCAGCTTGAGCTTTTCTCGCGACTTCAAGAGCTTTTTCTTTCTCATCTTCGGCTGATGCTGATTTTTTTAGGGCTTTCTCTTTTTCCTCTTCTGCTTTTTGGGCTTTGTTTAGAGCCTCATCTTTTTGTGATTCTGCAATTTTGACAGCCTCTTCCTTTTCTGTCATAGCTGTTCTGACAGCCACTTCTTTTTCTGACATAGCTCTTCTGACAGCCTCGTCCTTTTCTAACAAGGCATTTTTCACAGCTTTTTCCTTTTCTGATTCTGCTTCCTTTGCCCTTGAGATTGCCTTATTTTTTTCTGACTCTGCTTTGTCAGCGTGATTTAGAGCTGTCTCTGTATCTTTAAGAGATTTCTCAAGCTCTTTCTCAAGTCTTTCAATCTCTTGAGTCTGTTCAACTGCTCTATTTTGTATCTCTGCCATCTGGTCATTTAAAATAGATATAATAGTCTCATGCTGTCTCTTTGACTCTTTTATCAGCTTCTCATTTATTGGCAGTTTAGCTGTTAAGTCAATTTTAAGAGATTTGACCATCTGATGGAGTTTTGCAACCATGTTTGCTTTTTCTCGGGCAACCATCTCTTCTGCTGAAATCATTACACTTGTGTTATCTTCTGACATGTTCACATCACTCCTTTAAAAATTTAAGCACACTGTTCTTTCATTGATTTTTTTGGATAGAGTCTTTCTTCTCTTTCATAGATGCTTGCATTGATATTATCCTCTATGATTCCAAGCTCTGTGAATAGTTTTGACAACTTATCATCATCAAATATTTCAAGCTCAGGAGACCTTTGTTTTATTTCAGCAACCCTTTCGCCAATCTCTCTTTGAAGTTTGACTTTTTTGTGTTTAAGCTCATGGATATTGTAGGTAAGTGTGATGCCTTTGGTTGAAGTTAATGCAGCTTTCCAGAATTTATCCAAAGCATTAACCACAATATCTCCAAGATGATTCATTGTATATCTTACACCTTTTTCAGTTTTCTCATTATTTTCAGATTCCATCTTAAAACCTCCTTTTTTCCGGCATTTGCTTTTTTATGTTCAAATAATCTTAAACAACAGATTTTATAGCTTTTAGAAAGTTTCAAATATAATCAACTTCTTTTTTTCAATTGGTCCCAATACTCTTCTGGCATATCCTTGCAAAGCATTAAAGCACCGCTTGCACCAGCATACAATGGCTCTTCAACTTTGCTTACCTTGCCGTAGCCAAGAGTTTTTTTCATATATTTTTCTATTTCTCTTTGAAGACCTACAATCTGACTGCCTCCGCCTGCAAGGATAACATTTTGTTTAAGACCGTCCTGAAATTCAGGGTCAAAGGTTGCTACAAGTTTTCTGATCCCTTCAACAATTTCAGGGACAATTGAACGACATGCTGCCTTTATTTCATCAGTAACATCACACTGTGTAGGCTTGCCATTGACAGGAAGTTCAATAAATACGCTTTCACTTTGAGAAGAGAGTATTGCATTCTCCTCCTTAAACCTTTTAACCATATTGAGTGTCAGATTTGCGTCAGCGTATTTCTTCTTTATAAGCTCAAGAAATATCCTATCAATATGATCTCCTGCCTTAAATGTTGTTATCTGGTCATCTTGTGTTGGGATTGTGCCGCACATTCTGCAAAGATCAGTTGTGCCAGCCCCTATATCAATTATCAGTGCATTGGAGTAAAGATTTAGTCCATAAGCAACTGTAAAAGGCTCAGATGCAATAAGCACATCGTCAAGAATATTGTCTGCAATATCAAGAAGGTCTTTTTTATTGTTTTGGGTTGCAAGAGCTGGGGCGCCAATAACGCCTCTGAGAAGCACTTTATCAGGCTCTTCCTTTGTAACTTGAGATATTAACTGCCGTAAAAGCTCTCTGGCAACGCTTTTTGCCTTATTATATTCCTCTATATTTTTTTCAGGAGAATCAGAGTGAAGAAGAACGCCTCTGTCAAAAGGACGATAAAGATTTAGTGCAAGTCTATTTTTTAAAGCATCATCTCCAAAGATAATCTCTTTTCCCAGCATCTTCTGTGAGACAGCATCTTTAGGATAGCCAACATAGCTTGACATAAAGGTTCTTATTCCATTATCACAGGCAATAACGCTTCTTGATGTTCCAAGGTCAATGCCGATATTAAGTATTTTCTGCCCACCCATTTTTTATAAAATCTCCCCTGTGCTTATAAATCTGCCCTTGCTGTTTAAGAATCTCTTAAGGCTTTGTTTTCATTGACAAGAGCCTGCAAGAATGCACTTTTTTGTTCGGTCAGTCTTTTTTGCTGTTTTACGATATTTTGCTTCTCAACCGTATTACCTGCTGAGAAAACTCTCAAGCCATTTTTTTCAAGAGCTTCAAGTTGCTGCTCAATATGGGAGATTTTATCTTCCAAAGCTCTTATTTTTTCGTTATGCAGAGTTGTTTCGCTTACAATACTGTCTTTAAAAGCCGTCTCTTGAACAAGTTTATCATGTTCCCAAGCATGTCTGTCTATTGCTTTAAGCTCTTTTTCTTGAAGAGATTTTGCCCGTTTATCTTTAAAATATACAAATGGTTTTGCAACAGTGTTTATTACAGGTGTGGTTATCTTTTTAACGCCAGCAATAACTGCACACCCTCCACGCTTTGCTGCATAACCGCTGCGTTTTACATAGCTTAATGAAAGCCTTCCAGCATATTCAAATGTTGCTGCACTGTATTTTCCTGCTGTTGATATGCCTGTCATTTTATATCCACCTTTTTAAGCAAAAGAAGACTTTATTCATAATTGATTTAAAAAAAATTGAGATAACACAAAAAGAACATTATATTTAAAACATTTTTTTTTCAATAACAGAATATCAAATTAATAATATGAGTTATAACTCATTTGACTGTGTTATAATCCACTTAAAAAAATTCCCTTGACCAGATAATGGCACTGCTATAAAGTCTGCGTCTAAATTAATAGTTAAATATGTAAAATTTATGGTTGTATCGGTGAGTTCAGAGCTGATAACACAAGCAATATTTTTTCAATCAAGTCAGACAGGTAAAATGTCTCATGGCTTATAAAATAAATGATAACTGTATTGGCTGCGGTAATTGTGCCAAAAAATGCCCTGAAAATGCTATTGAGGGTCAGGTTAAAGTTCGTTTTGAAATTGATGAATTTATCTGCTCAGAGTGCGGCAACTGCTTTGATACATGCAAAATGGGAGCAGTTACCGATCCATTTGGTAATACATCACCCAAAAAGAGCAAAAAACAGAGTGAATCAAAATCAAGAATTGACCCTGAAACCTGTGCTGGATGCAAAAACTGTTACTTAAACTGCCCTATGGACGCTATAACCATAGTAAAAAAAGGCTTTTTTGGAGGCACTTACTGCCGTATAAATATTGATCGATGTTCAGGTTGCGGCACATGCACTAAAAACTGTATAACTGGTGCTGCGATTGTTGAGTGATTTATCGGTAAATCAAGCATACATCAATTTGTCTCAAATTTCTCAATCCTGCTCATTTATCACTCAAAAACACCCTATAATGATACCCGCATGATGGACAGTAATTTATCATCTCTTTTGCAGTGTATTGATACACTCCAAGAAGAATAAAAGGCACTCCAAGTATAGGTCCGCCTATAAAAAGAGTGAATGTTGCTCCAAGAGCTATGAAAGTAGCAGGCCACTTACCTGTATGTTTTTTAACTGTTACTAAATCCATTTTATCACCGCATTGGCGGCATTCTATAAATTTCTTTGTTGTAACCGTCATTTATACAACCTCTTTGCTCTTCTTTTTCTTGATACTATTAAGTCCCCAGCTAAGTCCAGCAGCACCGCCAACAACTCCTGCAATCTTAGTAATTACACCTGTAACCACTACTTCTGCCGCACTTGCAGCAACTGCTATTGCAGCAACACCACCAAGAAGCCCGATGCCGCCCCCGATAAGAACTTTGCTGCCAACCTGCATAACATCGGTAAAACCTACTCTATTGCCATCTTCCCATATATTCTCGTCATACTCATAATCATCGTAGGAGTAACCTTTAGGACGCATCTTTTTTAGGTTCTCTTTTTTTGTGTATATCTCTCTTTTTCTATCTTCGTAAGTTTTGAAATGTTCAGCCATTTAAGTCGCCTCCTGTTACAGGCAAAGGAAAGTAAAAGTGCCTTCTTTTTTTATTACTCTTTTTCTTGTGATCTTTTTTTATTGAACTATCATATTCTGTTTTTGTCTTTCTAAAAATATTGATTCCAGCTCCAGCAACTCCTCCTCCTGCACATCCTCCAATCTTTACTGCTGCCACATGTCCAAAAAGAGCCTTCAAAGCTACAGAAGGTATTACAGCCATACTGCCGCAAACAGCAACTAAACCAACCCCTGCTCCTACTGCTGCTGTTTTTCCATATTGTAATATCGAAGATTCTCTATAATGAGAACAATCTATGTTATTTTGGCGGTTATGGTCTGAAATATTATCATGGTGTGATTTTGCCATATTCCTGATATGTAATTTGCATAGCTCAGGGCTATACCCTTTTAGCTCACATGTGTCGCATTTTGATTTTACATTCATAAAAAAATACCTCCTACTCTCTTTAATTCAACTGCTGTAATACAAAATAAAAAATGAAGATGTTTTATACGTTGAAATATCAACATAACCTAAGGAATGGGAATTTAATAGCACAATTAGTAGAGAACAACGATCGTTGTTCTCTACTATATGACATTGGAGTATAATTTTGGCATTATTAAATTTTGATTCCTAAGGCATATTAAGCCAAAAAATATAAAAACTTGAAACAGTAAGGAAAATAATTGCCATTGGGATACCTATTCCTGCAAACTGATGGAAAGTAAACCTTATCCTCTGGCTAATATCAACCTTGTATTTAAGATTAAAATTTTCAACAAGGGTTGTTGCAACAGGACCAGCAGTTGCTCCTGTCAAAGTTGCAGATGACCCTGCTAACACGCCAAGAGAGAGCGACCACCATATAATATGATCAGCAGGCATAATGCCAATTCCCGCAACAACAGGGAAAAAGAGAGCTGTGGTCGGTCCCGCACTTAAAAAAGCTGTAATAAAAGCAGCTATCCACATGAGTATCAGGCAGCATAGCCAAGGTTTTCCCATTGATATTTTTGTTATAAACTGTGTAACATACTGAAGAAGACCAGATGCCTCAAGTCCACCTACAATTATAAAAAGACCTGTGAAGAATAGAACATCATTAAAAGATATTTGATTTAGCAAAGCATTTTTATTCATGCCTGAAAACAGGAAAACTGAAAGCCCTCCAGCCAGTGCAATTGCAGAAGGGTTTAGACAAAAAATATCTGATAGACTAAAGAGCATCAGCATGTGGACAAGTATAAACAACGCTCTTTTAATCGTTCTCTTCTCTTTTAAAGTCAATTTCGGCATGGTTAATCTGTTAGTGTGAGAATGCAATCCATACATTAAAATATTACGACTGCTATTTTCATTTATATCATCTATATCTGAAAACTCATCATCATAGCCATTATCTACATCTTTTTTTCTATCTTTTTCCTTTAGCTTCTTATCGATATTATAAAAATAATCTAACCTATATCTTAAATAGAACAACATAATTCCAAAAAGTATCATACATATCGGCATCATAAATAAAATGAATTGGTTGAAACCAACTCCAGCCTCTGAAGCTATCAGCATATTTGGAAAATCGCCAATCATTGTTGATGCTCCGCCAATATTTGAAGATATTATCTCTCCAATTACTATTGGTCTTGGATCAAAACCTGTTCTTGCTGCTAAATTGAGCGTCATTGGAATCATAACCAATATTGTTGTCAGATTATTAACAAGAAGAGAGAAAATATAGGTTATAATACAAAAAACGATCAAAATTTTTACTCTGTCATTGCCAGAAAATAGATATATCCGATATGCCACATAATCAAAAAATCCAGCCTGATCTAATGTGGTTGAGATGATATACATTCCAAGCAGAAGAGCTATTGTATTAAACTTGATGGAAAAAAAAGCATCAACAGGATAATAGACTCCAAGAAATGAACCAACAGCAACAACAAAACAAGCACAGACCAGAACAGCGTGCATTCTTATTTCAATATTTCTGTATATAAAAATAAATAAGATAACAGTAAATTTAAGAAATAGCAGCATGGCAAGAAAATGGATACCACTTGACATGGATTTACTCTTTAAAGCCTTGTCTCTTGGATTAACAGTGGTTAAATGAAGATGAATATCTTTTTTCTGGTTATTCCTTAAAACTGTTATAATTAGAGTATCTCCACTCGTTTTACTGCTTAGAATCTGTGCAGCCATATCAGGAGAGGAAATCAGCTTTCCATCAAGCCCAACTATAATATCTCCAGTTTTAAGACCCGAACGCTCTGCTGGAGAATTTTGCATAATGCGGCCAACTACAAGATAAGAGCTGACGCCCAGAACAGTTTCCGTTACTGCTGGGTTAGCAGAGTATCCGCTGCCTGAATATGAGAGAAGAAACTCAGCACCAATTTTTCCAATGTTTGGTTGTTCTCCGTAAATCTTTCTCTCAAGATTATCTCCCCAGAATGACCACCCAATCAGAAAAAGAATGAACAAAATAAATAAAACAACTTTCCAAGAGTTTCTTGTTAGGCTGTTTTTGCCCTTTGGTAATTCGTTCCGTTCAGCTATAAATTCCCTACTTATAGGCTTTACGCGACCGTTTTTTGCTCGACTGTTTATGACAATCAAGGGCATTTATTTAATATTCTCCAATTGTGTATCTATATTTTTTAACAATGCAATAGATCCTATGTTAAAGCAAAAAACAGTCTTACTTTTATATTTACTCTTCAAGTGGTTTAAAGTGAACCATTGCACGTTCAAGGTCTCTTACCTGCTGGAGAAGAATAACTCTCACTCTACCAGCAATATCTTCCCCCTGCTTAATTGTGCATTCAGAATCTACAAATATATCAACTTCAGCCCAAATCTTTTGCCCAATGTGTCTTGTCTTTAGCTCTGCTACCCCTTTAACTCCATCTATTTTTGAAACAATCTCTGTTATCTCATCACCATAAAGGTGGTTTACAGATGAGTCCATAAGCGATTTTATTGATTCTATAAGGATACTGACACTTACCTTGATGATTATAGCCACAACAACAATTGCACAAATAGGATCAAGATGGTGAAAGCCAAGTTTTGAGCCTATAACGCCAACTATAACTGCTACTGAAGAGAAGGCATCAGCCCTGTTTGCCCAAGCGTTTGCCATCATAGTCTGGCTTTTCAGGCGTGTCCCAACACATCTCATATAACGAAAGAGCATCTCATTTGCCAAGACAGATATAACTCCTGAAAGCAACGCAGATAGGTGTGGTGGAGCAGTTGGCTCTTGCATAAGATGATCAATAGAGGCAGAAATCAGCATAACTGCTGCTGCAATTATAAACAGAGATGTAAATCCAGCAGCAATAAACTCAATCTTTCCAAATCCAAATGGGAATCTTTCGTTTTTGGTCTTTTTTGTAAGTTTTTGGCTTACTGTGATAGCAAAAGCAGTAATGATATTTGATGTAGAGTGAAGACCATCAGCAAGGCAAGCCTTGCTGCCGCTTGTAACTCCAACTACCAACTTCATAACAACAAGGATAAGATTAGTTACAATGCCTATAATTGCAACTCTTTCTCCACATTTTTCACATTTTGCACGATCAATTGGTATATTTGTCATACAATATTCTCATTTTAGAATTACAGGTTTTATAACTAAAGCTCTTCATCATGCTCAAAGTCGTCATCAGCCAACATCTCTTTTCTGTTATTGCTTGCCCTTTTGGGACTGTTTCTTACGCTGTTTTTGCGTTTAAGCAGATGTTGAAGCTGGCGTTTGAGTCTATCTTCTGTTGCTATTGCTGAAAAATGGCGAATAAGATAGCCGATAACTCCTGAAATGGTGATGACAAATATCAACCGCATATTTACAGGTTTGCCCGCAATAAAGGATACAGGCACATGTTCAAAATTCTCTATGGAGAAAAGCACAACAAGTATAGTAACAATTATGGTCATAATTGTTTTAAACATTTTTCACCACCATATAAATATTTATTGATAAATATTATTTTTCCATCTTTTTTATTATTTAATCAGCCCCACCCGTCCCCATCCACTTGGGGAGGGGCAGAATAATTATCTGGAAAGCTATAGTTCTTAATTGAATACGCCATTTCCTGCATGACCAACGGTCAAGTTATTTATGGCGGTCAACCAAATGCTGCAAGGATATTATAAGAGCCTCGATTTGGCAGAGGTTTCCATACAGTAGAGTTATTCTGAACAGGTGCATTAAATGCTGCTGGGTGATAAAGAAGAGGTTGTGTCCCCATTCCCGGCTTCCACTCCTGAATATTAAACAACTGGCTGAACTTTGCTGCAACGTATGCCTGCGGGCTATCAGGTTTCTCTTTTTCACGATTATATACAATCATGAGTATAATAACTACGCAAAGAAACACTGTGCCGATTATAGCCCACATTGAAGGTTCACCCATCTCTTGTTCAGGCTTGTTTTTCTTAGATTTTGGCTGAATTATCTCATCTATATCGTCAAATATTTCATCATCTATCATTTTTATAATAACTCCATTTTCTATCCAATGGAAACGGTGTGCATACCTTGACATGATTGCATCTTGTGCATTCAAGGCAGCGGATACACTCTCCTGAATTTCCATCTATGGAAACATTTATATCAACAGGACAAATATCTTGACAGATATTGCAGCCATCACACCCGTTACCCACTTCAAGCCGAACCATACTGTATTTGTTAAACAGAGCAAGAATAGCCCCCATTGGACAGGCAACTCTGCAAAAAGGTCTTTTTGTTAAAACAAAAAATATCAGAAACACGATCATAACAGTTAAAGAGACAAAAAACATAATCCCTATACCAGTTGGAAAGACATGCTGCCCAGTTTGTGGATTTATAGGATTCCACAATGCCCACGGAATTCCAGCCATAAGAGTGCCAGCAGGACAAACTTTTGAAAATACAGTTTCTGCTGTTAAGTAGGGAAGAATTATAACCATCACCAACAGCACTGCATATTTAAAATATTTGAAGTATCTTGGTATTTTAAGTTTAGGTGAAGGGATTTTGTAGATAATATCTTGAATAAACCCAAACGGACAGAGCCATCCACAAGCCATTCTGCCTACACTGAGTCCCACAAGAGCAATAAATCCGATAAGATAATAAGGAATCACACGAATGGTCATAAAATGCTGCAACGTCCCAATAGGGCATGAAAAGATTGCTGAAGGACATGCGTAACAGTTTAAAAAAGGGACACATACACCTTTAAGCGGACCTGTGGCTATATTCTTTGTGCCTAATACACTCACATAGCTGTTTGAGAGTATTGTGCTTGCAAGCTGCATCAGTTGTCTGGTTTTAGAAAGAATCATATCAAACACTCTTCCTTAAATAATTGCTCTCATAAAAATTAAAATGCTAAGCTGCCCTGATATAAGTTCTTAAAAATAAAGTAAGATTGGGTTAAAAAAACGTTCTATTGTTTCCTGCCATGCCTCCAGCTTGGCCTCCGGGAGGCGGTCAGCCACCGGCTGCAAGAGCTAAACTACTATTTGCCCCTGTGCTGTGAAACTGCATAATCTGGTCTCCTAAAGGACAAACAGGCGAACCAGTAGCGTTAAACTGTGGAAGTCCAACAGCTCCATGAACAGGACATACATACTGCCCTGAGATGCTGTTGGTTTGTGCAGATATACCATTTGAGAACGGTTGGGACTGAACAACCTGCTGCTGATAAGGCTGCATCTGCTGTTGGTAGGGCTGCACTTGCATTTGCTGATAAGGCTGTATTTGCTGCTGAAATTGCATTGGTTGTTGATATGGCATAACTGTTGCTGCATCTACCACTCCTCCTGCTCCTGCCTGACCTCCGGTCTGGCCTGTTGGGGGCGGTCAACCAACTGCTGCAAGCATCAAATCTGATGCAATCTGAACATTTTTATTCCACGAATCAAATCCAAAAATCAGCCAGTAGAGCATAGTGGTTAAAAGTGCAACCACCATAACCAAACCCGCAAACCATGCAAATTTCTTAAAATTAATATCCAAATAATCTTCAAGCATTTGAGATGTCTCCTTTTTATTAAGAACAGAGTAAAACGACTATATTCCTTTGGGGTAAAGTGTTAAGCCATCTTTTACTTCACTTAGTTTTGGTGAATTCAAAATTCTCTGATTGACCATTACCCTTTAGTTTATAGCTTACAGGTATTCGTTTTTTTTGTGTTTCTTTATAGAATTGGATTAAACATTTAGGATCATAGTTAAATTTTTGAGAAATTTCTTTTCTGACCTTCCTTATCTCATTAATTGTTTCAATTTCTTTCATTGAAGTCCTCCATTATTTCAAGTGGTGTAATAACTTCTGGGGTATGAATTCTTAGTTTTTCATTTATTTTTCTCATGTGCTTTTTTTTATTCGCATTTGCAAGATGGTTACAGTTCCAAGTTAAAAGATAATCAACCTTGTAAAAGGAAGCAATAGCAAGATGTAGTGCATCGCCAAGCTCATCTTTTGGCATCAAATAATTTGCTATATAAATCTCAACAATATCTTGAATTTCATCGTTTATCTCAAGTAGAGGAATATCTTTTATAAGTTCTATCTTTTCTTCTTTTTTAGGATAATCTCCAGACTCTAATTCATTAAAAACAGCTTCAGAAGTATAGCATACAAATCCTTTTTTGCTATTTTCCCACCATAACCTTGTCCAATTTCTCATAGCCACAGACTCTGCTTCAATTCGTGTCTCATGGTAAAATGAAGGTATTGATGTTTCAATATAAACTGATGATTTCATTTATTATTATACCTTAAAGGGTTACCCTAACCCAATACATGACGTTCAAAGGGTGGCTCCATTTTGCCATGTCTCAACAAATTCCCCTGTAACAGCTCCAAAAACAAGCATTGCCAAAAACAGGGCGGCAATAACCATTTTAAGTGAAATCTCCATTGTCAATTATCCCTTTAAAAAACTATATATTGCTGTTGATAAAATTCACAATATCGTTAATCGGAATGGCAAAACCAATGCCCGCATACTGATTGTCAGGCATAAAAGTTGCCATGTTTATTCCAATAACTTCCCCCTTAATATTAACAAGGGGACCGCCATCATTGCCCTGATTTATAGCCGCATCTGTCTGGATCATATCAGGGTATCTTACACCGTTAATACTTAGATTTCTGTTGTGGCTGCTCACAATCCCCATTGTTACTGTTTGAGAGAATCCAAATGGACTGCCGATTGCAAAAACAATATCACCAACCTCAACAAGATTGGAATTTCCAAGCACAACCGCAGGAAATACGCCCTGTGATCTCAATTTTAAAACCACAAGATCAGTTGCCTTATCCACAGCAATAACATCAGCCTGATAACTCTGCTCTTTTCCTGAAAAGAGCTTTACATTGACCACTGTATCTGTGCCTACAGTCTGAAATGTGGTCAAAATATATCCTCGTGGATCAATAATCACCCCAGAACCCTCTGAACGTGAACCAGATTTAAAAGATGGAATATAAGAGAGTCCGCCATTATATGCTGGTGTTTGGGCTGCATTACTCTGCTGGGAAGCTCTTGGACGAGAGACTCCAACAACTGATGGTTTAATCATGGAGACTACATGGCTGATTCCCTCCTGAACCATAAGAGCTGTTATTGGTGCAGAGCTGCTGTTTCCTGAAGATGTCATGGATTGCATTTGATTGCCTGTGCCATTCATAGAATTAGGAGAATTCATTAAAGCACCATTGTTGATCATAGGAGATGCTCCTGTATTCTGATTCAGCAAAGCAGGATTCAGATTTTGATTTCCTCCAACTGATCGATTCAACATAAAGTCAGCATTTGTCCATACAGCTCCAATAACAAGGATAGCGATAACAGCCGTTACCCATATCATGTTGTTTATCTTAAAATTTCTATTTTTCTTCATGGCTTTTAGATCACCTTCAAATTAAAAAACCCTTAAAATCATCCATACCCCAACTACACTTAGAACAAATGCAAATATAAACCTGAGAAGATGGCTTTGTGTGCCGCTGGATATTCTTGAACCAATCTGGGCACCCACAACAGTTATTGCAGAGAGAGTTATTGCAAGCCTAATGTCAAAGTTTCCAGCAAGGCTATGACCTAAAAAGCCTGATAAGGCGGTAAGAGGAACCATCAAAGATGCAGTTGCAATTGCAATTTTCATTGGAATATTTAACATTAAAACCATAATTGGTATCTTTATCCAACTTGCTGCAAGACCAAGTAAACCACCAAAAAAACCTGTGATAAGAGTAACTGGAATAGTGAAGCCAAGGTCAATGTTTACACTACGTCCTTTAAAATCATGCTGCCATTTAAAAGGGCTTATTGATATACGTCTTCCACTGCTTCCATCTCTGTTTTTTATATAAGAATCCTTCATCATTGTATAACTTGCAATAAACAAGGTGCATGAAAACATTATTGAAAGTGCATCAACATTAAAGTGGTGGGCAACCATACCACCTATAAATGCCCCAACCATAGTTGGTGGTTCAAGCACCAATGCAAGCCTTAAATCAACAAGACCTGATTTGGAAAAAGTGTAGAGTGCTGATATTTGTGATAAAGTTATCATCATTAAACTTGTTGAAGCTGCTGTATAAAAATCAATGCCGCATGATAATAAAAGTGGAACATATACAAAACCGCCGCCAAGTCCTAACATTGAAAAGATAATTGAAGCAACAAAGGTCATAAGCCCCAATTTAAGAATAATAGTGGTAAACAGAACTGAAAATGTTTCATTAAGAGTTGAAAAAGCAGCTTTTGGCACATCAGCTAATTGATTAACAGATTGATTGATGGAGTTGTTAAAAGATTGATTCATCAAGCCGCCGCCAGCTATCGGAACAAGAGGCGATACCAGAGGCGTATCTACAACAGCGATTGGAACTGTTGATGCCACAGGCACAGGTCCCTGTGTAACAGGATCGTTTGTGAGAATATGGCAGACATCACAAGAGCCGACAGGCGGGTGAGGCATAGGGGTTTTCATGCTTACCACCATCTTTTGGGTTATGGTGTGGCATGTTGTGCAGTCTGAAAATTTTTGATGAATTGCATCATTTGGCATTTTTTTATTCAGATTTACAGGCTCTTTAGGCTGAGTCGGCTGCGGATTGGCTGTAGTCTGTGTTGTTGCTGCTGCTGTGATTATCGCCCCTGTTACTCTTGAGAAAAAATGTTTGGTTCTGTTTATGGGAATTGCAAACCCAATACCCCTGTAAGTTCCCTCTGGTGCATATATTGCTGTTCCAACTCCAACAACTCTTCCATAAATATCAATTACAGGTCCACCGCTGTTGCCTTCGTTTATAACAGCATCTGTCTGAATCATATCCTTGTATGTAACACCATCAATAACCATCTCCCTGTGAAGATCGCTGACAATACCCATAGTTACTGTGTGGCTGAATCCAAACGGACTTCCAATACATACTACATAATTACCACTCTTGAGCGACTCTGAATTTCCAAGCTCTGCTGCTGGAAAATTTTGGGGTGCTGAAAGAACTTGAGCAGCTTGCAAACTCTGATTGGTCTCTATTTTTAAAAGAGCAAGATCAAGACCGTGATCCTCATCAACTATTTTTGCAGGAAATATATTATTGTTAGAACGCCACAACGATATTTCAATATTTTGAGAATCGTTTACAACGTGGCGGTTTGTTAAAATATATCCTCTGCTGTCAACAATAAATCCTGAACCAATACTCTCAAACCAGACAAAATCATTCTGACCTCCTCCTGATGCCTGCTGTTTTTTCTGTGCCTTTACGCTTACAACAGATGGACGCACCTTTGACACAGCCTGACTTATGCTCTCCTGGAGATTGAGAAGCATTGCATCGCCTGTGCCTGTGTAAGCCCAACTCTTTCTCAGGCTGCCCTCAAGCATCTGTGCAAAAATGGCTGAAATTATTGTTAGTGTTATGATTATCAGTTTTTTCATTATTTAGCTTCTTTATAAACCTTTCACTGGTGTTAGTGATCCTGACTGATATGAGTCAATTGCCCTGTTTGGAGTTCCAACCACACCAGCGTAAATGGTTACTCCTTTTGCTGAAAGCTCTGATGCTGCCTGCTGGGAAATATCACTGCAAACAAGAGCTGACAGGTTGTTGCTGCTGAATGTATCAGCTATATTCCCAATATTTGAAGGATCAATTACTGCAAATGAATTACTGCTCAAATCAACCATAATCAGATATGGATTCTGAAATCTGTTTCCATAGACAGTGCTGTTCAAATCTGGATTTGATGCAAAGATTCCAAAACGCTGAGGCACTGATTTTGTGTTTGGCTGCTGTTGAACTCCCTGTTGTGTCAGAGGCTGCTGAATCGGACATGGCTGAATAGTCTGCTGGTTTTGTGTCTGCACAGATGGACAAGGCTGAATAGTCTGCTGAGGCTGTGCAACCTGCTGTGTCATTGCAACCTGTTTTATCTTGTTATCAAGCGGTTGGTTAATCTTTGTCCCCTGCTGTGTAAAACCAGGAGGCGGAACACTTATAAAAAGATGCTTGTTCCCTCTGATAACATCAACAACCGCACTGGTCTGTTTTTGGGTAGCTGTCTCAAAATTTTTCATATCAGGAGTGGGCTGACCGTTCACAGCAACAATGACATCGCCAGTTGTAAATCCAAGCATAGTTGCAGGCGGACTTTCAACATCATTAACCAATATTCCTTGTGTTCCAGCAGGCAGTCCAAGGTCTGCTGCTCCATTGCCTGTCAACTCACCAACATCCATGCCAATCCATGTCCCTTCAATTGCAATATCAGCCGGACCAAGAAAAGGGGTCTTTGCAGGTGTTGGAGTCTGTTCTCCAAGCAGAAGAGGAAGTGTTATTTGTGAGCCTTTTCTCAACACCGTAAGCTGTATCTGATTGCCGGGCTGGCTTTTTAAAATCAAGGATTGAAATTGATTAACGTCTCTTATTCTGGTGTCGTTAAATCTTCTTATAACATCACCAGTTTGAAGACCTGCTGTAATTGCTGGAGAGTTTGCACTCACATGGCTTACAATAACGCCTCTTGTATCAGGAAGGGAAAATTGAAGCTGCATAACAGCATCAATATCTTGAATATCAGCCCCCATCCATATTTTAGAAGCTGCGGGTGGCGGCTCAAAAGGATTTTTAGGGCTGGTTTGTTGTGTTGAACCATTTTGTTGGGCTTGACCATTATTTTGCTGCACACCGATCTGTTGAGTTTGGCTATTATTTGGAGCTGAAACTGCTGTATTGGGAAGATTTGGGGCATTTTCAAGTTTTATATGAAATGATTTTTTCTTCCCATTCCTGTTTATAACAATCTTAATAACACTTCCTGCTTTTTTTGTTTTTAAGATTTCCCCAATCTGTTGGTGGGTTGCGGCATTTTTACCATCAAATTTTAATATAACATCACCAATCTTTACTCCTGCTTTTTCTGCAGGTGAAGCTATAGTAACGCTCTTCACATAAACGCCAACTCCAGCCTTTAGATTCAACTCCTGTGATAAAGCTGCTGGAACATCGGCTAACCCCATTCCAATATATGGCGAACCCTGCACTATCTGGTTAATGAGTTGAATCTGACCATTGCCGACTCCTGCTGGAAAGGTCGGCTTATTAATGAGCTGAATCTGACCACTTCCAATCCCTGCTGGAAAAGTTGGATTATTGATAAGCTGAGTCTGGTTTGCAGCAGTGTTTAACTCTGGTCTTTCAGGTGTCTCTCCTCCCATAGTTGTATCCATAGTGCCTACCCACCCATACATGACTGCAAGTATCACTATAAATACAAGCACTGATATTGGAGCAAGAATAGTTAATGCCTTATTCATAAGCCTAAAGTCCTTTAATCTCTTTATTTATCAGTATAATACTTGAGGTTGAACACTTCCGTTAGCTCCCCCTGAATATGGATATGGGGAGGGATTTATAATCTGTGTTGATGGCATTGCTGCTGGCTGCATAGTTGAAGATGGTGCAATGTTTAAAGGTATTAAATATCCAGACATATAAGAGTTTAAGATATTTTGAACAGAACCTGTAAGACCCGGATAGACATTCACCATCAAAACATGAAACGCATTAAGAGCATCTTGGGTAAAACTTCCTGCAATCACATTGCTTACATGCAGATCAACCATGTATTGTGCGGTCTCAACCCCTTGACCAAACAGATCGTTTACATTTGGGTTTGTTGACACACTGTAACTATTTTGTGCTGGATCAAAGACCACAAAATATGGGCTGTTTTCAAATTGAGCTGAAATCTGATAAACAATTCCAGGTCCTGTTGATGCTACAGCAACTTTGCCGAAATTCAGGTTCGCCACAACCCGGGCTTGTTGTCCCTGCCCCTGTTGAGTTTGTCCTTGCTGCTGTGCCTGAAGAGCCTGCGTTACTGCCTGCTGGGTCTTTGGAACTCCAAGCTGTTCGGCTAAAGTCTCCACCTGATTCTGGGTCATTGGAGCTGCCTGAACACCGCCGCCTTGCATCTGCTGACCACCTTGCTGAATTTGCTGCTGTCCTTGACCGGCAGCTTGCTGATGCAAACCCTGCTGCTGTCCAACACCACCCTGTTTGGCTTGCTGTGCTTGAAGAGCCTGTGTAACAGCCTGCTCTGTCTTTGGGACTCCAAGCTGTTCGGCTAAAGTCTCCACCTGATTCTGGGTCATCGGGGCTGTAGCCGCTGCTGCCATTGCTCCATTTGAATTAATAGACGGAAGTTTAAGAAAAACGCTTCTCTGTTTTTTACCTGTGTAAATGGTCATCTTAATTTCACTGCCGGCTTTTGCAGCACTCAAAGCCCTGTCGAAATCGTTTAGTGTCTCCTGACGGACTTTATCAATTCTTATTATTTCATCACCTTTTTTAAGACCTGCCGCACTTGCAGCAGAATTTGGGGCAACTTCTGTGATAAGAAGTCCATCTTCATTTGCAAGTCCCATGCTTTTCATCATTGCTGCTGTTACAGGCTGTAATGCAAGACCAAGAGTTTTTGGGGAAAACTGATTAAAAGCTGCCGGCTGATTTGGATTATTTGCATTACCACCGTTATTGTTTGCTGCTCCATTTGCAGGAGGCTGAAATCCATCTGTAACTTTATGACACAATAGGCAGTTACCCCAATAATCATGCAGCATTTTATCGTTTATTGATATGGGAGGACCCGCCATTACTTGAGAAACCGGCTTGCCGGCATCTGTAGTTATATGACATTTATTGCAGTTACCCCAGTAAGGGTGCAGCATCTTATCATTAACCTTTATCGGAGGTCCCATAGGCTGGACTGCTGCTGCCATTCTGAAATCTCTCATGTGCGGAGTTCTTGTGCAGTGGTATCCTGTCCACCCAAGTACAATCACTAAAAGAACTGTAATGCCGACAATTGCCATTTTGAACTGGCTCATGCAAAATTCATATTCAATATTGTTTTTCATCTTTTCAACCCTGTTTCAATCTGTTTCAACCTAAATCTAAGTCAGCCTGCTTTCTATTGCCGCGAGTGTCTCTACACTATTTTGCAAAAAGCCTCACTTTTACTGTTGATTTTCTATCTACAATTGCAGTTACAATATTGTAAGCCTCTCTTTTTACAGCCTCTCCAATTTTCACAGATATATCCGGCATAACATAAAGGTTTACCTCAAACTCAAGTATTGGTCCAAGTTCTCTTGCAACAACCTTTTTTATACCAGCGATATTTTCCATCTTTTGAAGAGATTTATTAATATCTTCAATGTAATCCTCATCATAGGATTTATCCATAAGGTTAAGAACAGCATCTTTTACCTGCTCAATACAGATTTTAAGAATAATCACTCCAACTATCACAGCAGCAAGGGGATCCATCCAGTGAAAACCAAGTTTTGCTCCTATTATTCCAATTAACACAGCAACAGAAGAGTAAACATCAGATCGTGATTCCCACGCTTTTGCCTGCATTGAGGGGCTATTTATATGTTTTCCCGCACAGATACTCTGGCGGAACATAAGCTCATTAATAATAATAGAGAAAATTGCTCCCCATGCTGCTGATAAACAGGGATTTACAATCCTGCCCTCTACAATTGTCCATACTCCGTTGTATATTATGAAAGAACCGATACACAGCAGGAATAGGTATATACATATTGATACTATATATTCTGCTTTTCCATAACCATAAGGGTATTGTGCGTCAGTCTGCTTATCTGATATTCTTAGTCCTATAATCATTATAATTGTAGCAAGAAGGTCGGCACTTGAGTGTATTGCATCTGCAATCAATCCCTTGCTTCTGCCAGCCACACCCATATATCCCTTAATACATATCATCAATATATTTCCGATAATATTTACAACTCCAACCCGCTGGGCACATTTTTGGCAGGATGCACCAGAACAACCGCCGCCTTTATCAGCGTTTGCAGCCCTGTTCTCCTCTTCAAGTTTTGTTGCCCCCCTGTAAAGAAAGGCTGCAAATATTATAATCGCTGCAATAAGCACTACTGCAAAGAATTTAAGCATCATCATATTGGGAATCTTCCATATCTGAAAATAATAATAGTGTTCGTGGTATCAGATAACATCTCTGGGGTATAAATATCAGAAAACATAATGACCTTTAAGCATTGCAAAAATCATAATAAAAAAGATGGTCTGCTGTGTGTGCAAGAGATAAATTCCTTTTTTAACCTTACCCGGCTGAAACTTGAACCACATCAGAAATCCTCCAAATGTCAGCCAACCCATCATAAAAAGAGCTGCAAGAAGCCAGTCATTTGACCACATTGATACATAACAATGGATACAAGCTACAATAAAAGAAAATGTATTCAGCCAGATATGCCAGACCAAAAGGCTGTTAAACTCTGACTGGACATTTTTTATGGCATATTTCAATCTAATCCTTTTTGCTGGAAAATAGACATTTGCGGCTAAAAATAGAACCATGCAAAGATTGCCTGAACCTGTAGCAAGATTATAGTCTGAATGGACAGCATAGAGTATTCCGATAATCACCAGAACACTGACAAAAATAATCCTTGATTTAATCGGACCTCTGCCAAAAAGTGCTATGTCATATTGTTTTATTTTGTTGTCCAAAACTTTTTGACTCCATCGTGCCTTAATACGTTTTTTTAAGCAAAACCACTTTAAGTTTTAAATTTATCATTTTGCAGTTAAGTCTAATCAATAACTTATCGGAACAAGGCTTTTTGCCTCGTCTGTTGACTGAAAATAGAATTTTTCAGGAAAATTGAACAGATATGCAAATAGATTGCCCGGAAAAAGTGCTGTAATTGTTGTGTATTTATTAACCTGATCATTGTATTTAAGCCTTTCTGATGCAAGGTCTTTTTCAACTTCAATCAATGCTGTCATAAGGTTGTTAAATGTTGTTGACAGCTTTAGATCAGGATACTGTTCTGCAACTGCCATAAGTTTACCTAAAGGATTGAGCGTTCCTAAAGGGTTCAATGTCTCTATGGAATTGACGCCCCCTTTTTCTGGTGTTTCTGGAAGAGATTTATTTAAAGATTGCGTCTGATTAGAAGTGCTGCTTGAAGAGTTGGCAGATTTTATATCTGGGGAGGTAATAAGTTTCTTAAGAGCTTCAGCTTTTTTCTCATCACCAGATACTAATGTCCTCAAAGCTACAATGCCTGTCATCACATCACGTTCATATTTTGAGTAATCAAGAACAGCCTTTGCAAGATTTATTGAAATATCATTGCGTCTTTGCATAAGGGCTTCAACCTTGCTTGCCCCTGTTTCAACATTCTGCTGACATATCATAATTGAGTTATAGTAATATATGGTTCCAATAGCCAGCACAACAGTCAAAACAACGGCAGTAATGTGTATCCATTTGTTCCTCAAAAAATCAAACAAGGGGGCTAATCTTGAAATATACTCTTGAAAAGAGGATTCATACAAAGACGGCTGAGGCAGTTCATAGGCATCAAGGTTGTATCGTCTTCCGTAGGCATTTTTGATTATCCGTGTCATTGTTGTTTTTGTTGACATTGTCTATATACCTATCTCTGTTCTTATTAATATAATTTTACGTGTCAGATTTGACAATTTTCTGAAAGTTGTCAAATCTTGATCAAAATCAAAAAAATCAAGATTTTCAAAATAGAAATCAGGTGAAGTCTATTTCAGTTTCATAATGCCATAGACAAGCGATACAGAGCCTGCACAGACAAGAAAAATAGGAAAAAAGCCGTAAAAAAAGTCAAGAACTGCATAGTATTCATCATAAAGCCCGTAAAAACCAACTGCAAGCAGCAGACCAGCAAGAATGGAATTGATTGTTCTGTAAGCCTTTTTTCCCAACAAAGCACTTGCCAATGCAACAAAGCCGAGAATAATTGTAATTGGCTGAATCGCCCCCTTAATAAATTCAACAACCATGGCACTGTTCATGTATGCCAAAAACAGACCCAAAGCAAAAATAGTCAATCCTGCAATAATATGAGCCTTTCTCATCTTTAATATCTGCTCCTCTCTTAAAGTTTTATATTTTTATCTTGGTGCACCCTTATCAACCCACATTATAATCAGCTTGGCATCAGGTCCTGCAAATCTGTGCATTGGACCGCCTCTTTGCACTAACGATCTCAACAAACCATTATCAACGTAAATCTTTACATTTTCATAGGTGGTAAGATTACGGAATTTGTCTGAATGGCATCCAAGGCAGTCCCTTGCCAATACATATTGGATTGTATTGGTATAAGTTATCTTATCCAAAGGAACATCAGGGACAAACATCTGATTTGAAGGACAGCCTGTAGGTTGATTCATTGTTGAGAAAAAACCTGCTGGTGCAGCCCCCTGCTTTTCAGGAGAGCCACTGTTTATCCAATCTAAAATTGTTCCCATGTCATTTCCTGCAAAGCGGCTCATGCTGCCTTGAACCATTGCAGCAAGCATTCCGCTGTCTGCATACATTTTCAAATTATCGTAATCCATTAAATTACGAGATGGTCCAGAGTGGCATCTTGCACAATCTTTATTAATAATATCCTTTATTGTGGGGTCATAATAGACCTTTGCATTCGCAGCAAGAGTCATTGGATTATTACTAATCTGGTTTCCAGTCGGATTAATCCCTGTATGGTTTCTAATTGAATTACCCGTCATCTGATTTTGAATGCCATTGATGTGGTTGCCGCCAGACTGGAATCTGACCATTGTTCCGCCAGCAGGCTTTTCAGGCGAACCGTTATTAATCCAGTCAAGTATGGTTGATGCGTCATTACCTGCAAACTGACCCATTGGACCCTGAACCATTGCAGCAAGCATTCCGCTGTCTGCATACATTTTGAGGTTATCGTAATCCATTAAATTACGAGATGGTCCAGAGTGGCATCTGCTGCAATCTTGAATAATTATGTTCTTTATTGTTGGATCATAATAAACAGAATTATTTGCAGCATTAACAATGGTTTTGTTTGAAAATAAACAGACAAATACCATAACAGAGAGCCAGAGCCATTTAATATAATTAATATTGATATGGTGGCTTCTGTTGTTTAGCTCAGATTTGGCAGCCTCTTCACTTTGAGTTGACATCTCACAGCTTTCTGAGAAGAACGATTGATTAATATGACTCTTCGTCATCTTCCTCTTCCATCTCACGTTCAAGTTCCATAACCTTTGTAAAGGATTTAGCAGCAGTTTTGTGGTCATCTTTGCTAACATTTAGAAAACCAAGATGTTGATGGTATTTTATCTCATCTGGATCAAGCTCTATTGCTTTTTCTAAAGCCTCAATAGCTTTGTCAATCTCTCCAAGTCCCTCCTGGGCAACTGCGTAGAGATAGAAAAATTTTGGATTATCTCCATCAATTGCAAGAGCTTTTTCAAGTTCATCTGCTGCTGGCTTGAACTCCTTGAGTTTAAGCATTATTGAACTTCTGCGGTGAATCGCCCCTAAATGTTGTGGATCAAGATTAAGAACCTTTGAAAATACACCCATTGCACTTTTTCTGTTACCTGATGCAGCAAGAGCAATTCCAAGCTGGTAAAGAGGCTCTGTATTGGTCGGGTCAACTTTACTCCACTCTTTAAGGTAGCTCAGAGCCTTGTCGTATAACCCTTTGTTTATGTAGTGTTTGCTTATGTTGCTGTAAAGTTTTGCCTTATCTTTTGGGGTGAGATCAAAAAACTGGTTGTAGAAATCAAGCACCTTGTGGAGTATCCGGCCACAGTAAAGAAGAAACGAATGCCAGTAAAATACTGATGAATACTGACCATCTGTGTCGGATGCCGATGCTTCCTCTCTTGATGTTTTCTTAGCTGCCCTGCCGTCTGATACTTTCACTTTCTGTTTTCCTTTTGCCTTGATTTCTGATTCATGGTCTTCAATCTTCTCTTCCTGTGCTTTTGCCTTCAGCTTTTTCTCTTTTGCAACAGGCTCTTGTTCCTTAACCTTAGTCTCTTTTTCTTTTGTTTTTGTCTCCTGATAGTTTATCTCAACTTCAGGTTCTTTCTCGTTACCTTTCTCTTCATTCCTACCCATTTTTCAAATTCTCCCATTTTTTGGCGGAATGAATCCAGCCAATGTTGCCACCAAACCCAATAACATTAAGAATATCGGTAATCCCCCTTTTATTATGTCAGCAACATAATAATATTCGTCATAGAGACCCCAGATACCCACTGCAATTAAAAATAATCCGAAAATTATATGGAGCATATTTCCCCCTTAAACCCTAATTGAACATAAGTAGAGACACACAGCAGTGTTTCTCTAAAATTTAAGATTTGATTGAAAATCCTGAGCATAAACTTAAAAATTACAAATATAACTATTCTGAAATATTAACCTCAATTGAATGTAATGAGTAGTGAGTGAGTGAGTGAGTGAGTGAGTGAGCAAAAGATACCTGATTCTCTTTTTTAATACTAACTGGCAAAACAACTCTTTTTTCAAGTTCACACCCTTGAGATTCACGCTCTTGTTTTGATAATGTTTTCCTAACTGCTAAACATTTTGGCGATTTTAAATTTTTGAAAATATTAATTTTATCAATTATTTGAGCTATATTTAACTCATCTGCAAAGACCACCACTCCTTTTTTGATATTTCCCTCAAACTTTTGGTATTCAAAGATATTTCTCTCAGAAATTATAACAATATGAATATTTGGATAGTGAATTATTAAATATTTTACAAATGGATATACACTTTTACCAGCAATGCGGCTGTTTGTAATTACTAAATCTGGTTCTTCCTCTACTATCTTGCTGCATGCCTCTGTAAAATTTGAAGACTCGCTAATTTTTAACCCAGCAACCTTTTTGCTAAATATACTCTTAAATGTATTTCTTAAATTCAGATTGTTTTCTAAAAGTAGAAGGTTAACCATAGTAAGAGCCTCCATAGTTGATAAAGTTGATAGTTTTTAACAATCATCAAATCGGCAATGGTAATTTTCAAAATTGGAATTTGCCGATATTTATATAGCTATAGATTTACTAAACAAAAAGATAATGATAAATAGGGCAAACTATGTATTTTTATAATAACAACTATGTATTTTTTTATGGGGTGTAATGGTTATCAAAAAGAAAACTCAGATAGTCTTAGTTGAAGATCACGAGATAGTAAGACAAGGTTTTAGAGCATTGCTAAGTTCAGTGCCAGATATGGAGATTATCGGCGAAGCTGACAATGGGATTCAGGCTGTAAGATGTATTGCTGAACTAAAACCTGATCTTGTATTTCTTGATCTCTCACTTCCAAAGAGAAATGGGATATGTGTTATTGAAGAGATAAGAAAAAGCAACCCGTTCACCAAATTCATTATTCTTACAGCTCACAATACAGACGAGCATGTCCATGCCTGTTTTCATGCTGGGGCAAGCGGATTTGTTTCAAAATCTGCTTGTTTTAACGAGATAGAGATGGCAATAAAAAGCGTTTTGAATGGAAAAACCTTCATAAGCCCAGAGGTTTCATCAAAGGTAATTGACGGTTATCTTGATGGGAAAAGAAAAGAGTGCAACTCAACAAGGTTAAGCACTCTTACAAAACGTGAGAAGGAAGTTTTAATACTTATTGCTGAGGGGCATAAAAACAAAGAGATCGCAGATACGCTGTTTATCAGTTTAAAAACTGTTGAGAGACACAGAGCCAATCTTATGAAAAAACTTGATATTCACAACTCCTCTGCCCTGACATCCTATGCAATCCAAAACAAACTCATTGCACCTGACAACCTTACTCCATTGATTTATTCAGATGACGATGACGTTTAAGATAAGTTGTCGATTGACCAAAAAGCCCTGATAGTAGTTCCAACATCAGGCAGAGATTCAATTTCCAATGTCCCACCAGAAAGTCTGCACCGCTCTTTCATGCTTAAAAGACCAAATTTAGAACGGTTATCTTCCTTTTCTTCTCTTGATGATTTTATGCTGCATAGCGAATAAAAGTCATTAGTGTTACAGGGGGGGGTAAAACCTTTGCCATCATCTGAAACAGCAAATATGATTCCATTGCCTCTATTGCTAATATTTTTAAGAGGTAATTCTTCCAAATAACCATAAGAGAGTGGTCTATCTTCGATATTTTTAGTATCGCAAATCTTTTGAAGGGTTATTGTAATATTTTTACAGCCGCTGTGCTTTATGCTGTTGTTCATTGCTTCTTGCAAAATTCTAAAAATAACAATCTTTATCTCATCTTGAATCTGATTTTCTTGAACATCTATATTTTGAGTTACAAATACCCATGGGTAAATCTTTTCAAACTCTCTTGAATACCAAGAAATTGTTGCAACAATACCAAGATCAGCCAGAACAGGAGGCCAGAGGGCTGCTGTAAGATCACGGGTCTCTTTTATGGTATCTTGAATTATAGATACAACATTTTCAAGCTGGATTCTGCTCTCCCTGTTTCCCCAACGGGTCATGGTCATAACTACATTTTCAACTGAAAATTTTATTGCTGTAAGAGATTTTCCAAGAACATCATGGAGTTCAAGAGCCATACGTTTTCTCTCTTCTTCTTGTGCAGCAATGATTCGTGAAGATACGTTGTTGTGATCTTTTTTGCATATTTCTAATGCTTTTTCTGACTGCTCAACTCTTTTGGTAAGTTGTTCAATCTGCTCTCTTAATCTATGATTTTCGGCAATCTGTTTTTCAAGCTCCAATTTATATAAATCCTCGTTTTCTATAATACTATTTGCTCAAAGTCTCTCAATTTCAAGTTTTATATCTTCCTTTGTAACTTTAAATCTATTTTGCATATTACAGTAAGCTGCCGCCCCATCAATAAGAGATATAGCTTTACCCGGCAGATATTCTCCTTTAAGGTATGTTCCACTCAATTTTACCGCTGCAATTAACGCACCATCATCAATGGATACGCCATGATGACTCTCAAAACTTGAAGCGACCCCTCTTAATATCTCTATTGCCTCTTCTGTTGAAGGCTCATTCACAACGATCTTTTTAAATCTTCTTGAGAATGCTGTATCTTTTGAAAGAAATCTCTCGCCCTCAAATGTTGTTGCCCCAATGCAGGGAAACTCTCCCCTTGCAAGCAGAGGCTTTAAAAACTCGCCAGCACCCATTGAACCTTCAGTTGAACCAGCATCAAGAAGAGTATGAATCTCATCAATAAATATGATGATGCGATCCTTTTGATTTAAAACTTCGTCCATAAGACCCTGAAGCCTTATCTCAAGGTCGCCTCTATATTTTGTCCCTGCAATAAGGCTGTTAAGGGACAAAGAGTAGAGCTTTTTTTTATCTAATTTAGAAGATACATCTCCTTTTAGAATTGCCATTGCCAACCCCTCAACAACAGCACTCTTTCCAACTCCCGGATACCCTACTAATAGAGGATTATTGATCTCCATCTGAGTTAATACCTGTATTAAACGCTCAATTGTTGCTTCAGCTCCAATAAGAGGTTTTGCTGTTTTAATATATCTTGCATCTGTAAGAAGCTGTCCATATCTTTCAAGGTAACCCACAGCCTTTCTTGGCTGTTTGGGTGATCTTGAAAAAAAAAGAGAAAGTTCAGGCGGCATATCATAAGATGCTGGAACAAAGAGATAAACTTCATCTTCTCTGCTTTCAAGACTCCTGTTCAGCTCTTTTATAAGGGAACGGATTTCACCAACAGCAGGATTTACAATATCTCTTTCACCGATATAATGGTGAAAATCCTCTAAAATATAGGCTATACGCCCCTGTGGTTTTCCTATTATAAACTTTAAAATCTCTTTTGGATTTGATGTTGACGATATATTGGCATCAGAAAAAAGTGGATATTGCTTTGAAAGATTATTCAAAACAAGACCTCTTGCCTTACTCCAAAGAAGAGGAATCTTACCTTTTGTTATAAGTTCAGCAACAAGCTCTTCCATCTCTTCCATAGGATCATTGTATTTGACAAGAGAGATAGGCGTTGATGCTGATGAGACTATCTTTTTGTTTGATGATTTATAATCTTGATCGTTTAATGACCTATGATCTTGCTCTGACTCTTTAGAAGACATCTGATATTTATGATCTTGAAATGAAGATTTAGAAGATGCCTGATATTTGTGATCCTGAGATAGAGTTTTAGAAGATAACTCATAAGAGTCAGAAGATAGAGAGAACTTACCCGAACCATTAATCAATATCTCGCTTGCAAGTTTGTACAACTTACTTCTTTCAATATTAATGTTTTTGTAGTGTTCTTCTGAAACTCTAATTATCTTCTGAACAATAAGGGGTGTAACAGGATTATTTCCAGCCCGTTTTCTTAAATCCAGAATATCTTGTTTTGAAAAAATAAGAGAATTATCTTTAAAATAATCCATAAGCTACCTTAAGAGCGTCTCGTTTTTCCTCTTCTGCCTTTTTAAGAGCTGTTAACGCTTTTTCCATCTTGTATTCTGCATCCATAACTTTGCCTAAAGCAACTCTTGCAACTGTCTCAGCCTCTTTTTTTTCAGATTCAGCTTTTGTTACGGCTGAAAGAGCATTGTCAGCCACCTGTTTAGCTGCTTTTAATTGAGAAGTTAGACGCTCATTCTCTTTCAAAGCTGCCTCTTTAGCTTCAAGGGCTAAATCAATGGCTCTTTGTTTTTCAAATTTCTCTTTTTCAGCTAAATCAATAGCAGCGTTCATTCTCTCCAAAGCAATCTGTTTTTCTTGCAAAGCTACCTGTTTTTCTTGTTTTGCCTTTTGAGCAATCAAAATTGAGGTTCTCTTCTCCTCAATTGCCATAAGTGCCTCATCAAGAGCTTTTTGCTTACCTTCTTCTGCTCTTTTAACCGCATATTCTGCTCTATTTTCTGCTTTATCTTTTGCCCTTACAGCACTATCAAGTCTTGATAATAATTCTTGGTTTTTAGCTTTTAATAGTTCAATTTCAGCTTTAAGTTTTGCTATCTCTTTGAGAACCTCATCTTTTGCCTTTTCTTCATTTTTGAGCCTGTTGAGTGCAATCTCTGATACAGCAGTAGTTTTTTTAATCAAAGCCTGATATTTCTTGACCTTTTCTACAGCCTTATCTTTCTCTATATTTGCAGATTTTACCATTTCAATGACAGAATCTTTTACTGCCTGTTTTTCTAACTCTTTATCAGCATTGGCTTTTTCAAGAAGTTCTATTGCCTGTTTTAACTCATTTTCTGCTTTCAGCTTTTCAGCATTTGCAATTTTTACCATTTCAAATGCTGCTGTTTTTTCCTCATCAGCTTTTTGGGCAAGAGTCATGGCATTTTCCATGAAAAGGTCTGTCTTATCTCCGTGAGTCAACTCCTTTAATCGTTGCAGCCCCTTTGTTGTCAGCATGACATAACATTTATCACCAGAGAATTGGGAAGAAGATTTTGATGAGCCAGAGCCGGCTATTCGAGCTATATCAGTTGAGGCAGTTGAATTAATTGTGCTTTCACTTGAATTAATCGCACTTTCATCTGAATTAATTATTGGCTCAGATGTTTTAAATTCAAGAAGCTCCTCTTTATTTAGAAAAGTAATCAAAGAGACAAGTTCATAAGAAGAGAGGCAGTGAAAGAGTGGATAATCTGTCTGGATTTTAATATCAGTAAACTGTCCGGGAGATTTGGTTTTTCTCTCAATAATTAGAAGAAAATTCTCAATTTTACGTAGTGGTGCAAGAGGCTGGTATGTTGCGATTAGTTTGTTAATGGATTCAACCGTAAGTTTTTCATCTGAAATATTATTTGTATTTGAATCACTATCTTTGATTTTAACTTTCTCTCTTTCAAATTGCTGCCTTAAACAGATAGTTATGATAGATTTATCCTTTGCAGAGATAAACCCATCTGTAGATATATAATTTGCAGCCTCACCAGAAAGAGCAACAGTTCCGCAACAAGGGCAGTTGTAGCGGCAACCATTATTCTCACTATCACCAGACTGTGCAGGCGAATCATTGACACTGTTTCTGCATATTAGGCATCTATCTTTCACTTTACTTTCCGCTCGCTGTTATTCAAACTTGAGTGTTTATGGTTAAGTTTTTCCTGTTCATGACTCTGATTACGAGCTATTACACTCCTCAACAGTTCCAGTCTGGAGGAAATTTCTTGAATCTCCTTTTCAACCTGTTCAAGAGTTAGCTCTCCATTTTTTATATTATCTGTTTTATCTGGCACATATTCAAGCTCTCCATTACTTCTGTCATCTGCAATTACTGGCGTTTCAGCAGCAGAATCCAATGATTTTTCAGAGTATTTTGTTTCCAAAGCTGATTCTATTTTTGATACTAATTCAAGAAGATGTTCTGATTTGACACGTAACGCATCAAGATTCTGCTCAAGATAGAGTTGTGAATTAACAATATTAGTATCAACATTAGTATTGGTATTGGTATAAACATCAGTATTCGCACTATCCAAATTTTTATCTGAAGAGTCATGGGTTGAAAGTTTAGATACAGGTAATTCTTGAGGTTGAATGTGAGATTGGGGGATTGAGACAGATTTGGATGTCATTGAGACAGATTCGGTTGTCCCTAACTGAAGGTCTCTATTTTCAGCCATTGTTGGTTCAGGTATAACTGAATCAGCAGATTTAACTGATACTAAATTAGATGATTCAGTATTGTCTAATTCAAACAACCCCATTGAGATGATATGCGGTGCAATATACGAAATAATGTTTGGCTGGTTTGTCCTGTTTAATAAGGAGAATCCTATAACTGATGCGATGCCTAAGTAAAGAGCAATGCAGATGTAAGCATAGGAGTTTCTCTCTTTCCCTGAAAGATTTTTGAGCTGAAGAAAGATATAGATAACAATTCCTAATGGAAGAAGAAACTGGAAGAACAGATAGGCTGGTCTGAGAAAAAAAGGCCAGTTGAAGAAAATCTTTAGCTCAAGTATTGCCTGTATAACTGTCAGATCATTTCTGATACCAGCAATAAAAGGAAAACAGCAGAAAAGAGTCAACAGGAAAACAGGAATAACGGTAAACTGTTTTCCTCCAAGAAAAAACCAAGATGTATAGATCATTATTGCTGAGGTGATAAAAAATATAAACAGAATCCTGAAATAAGGTACTCCAAGAACAAGGAAATGTTGATCCAAAGGGGGTGAATTAAAATAAAAAATCAATAATATAGGTAATCCCATTCCCATAAGCATAATAGTTGCAATTGCAAACATTATGGAGTGCGGGGTTAGTCCAACAGATACTACAGATTCCTCATCAATAGGAGGCGGGCTAAAGGCGACCATCTTTCTCTTATGGATATTTTTATTACCAGCTTTTCTGTCCCTGTATTTGTTTTCCTTAAAAAGTTCAACATCACCAACATTAAAATCATCATCATTTTGCTTATCATCGTAGTCTCTAATATACTCGTTAAAAGGCTCATCGTTAAAATCCTCCTTCTCCTCAGAAGAAGAAGAAGAAGAAGATGATGATGAAAAAGATGAAAAAGATGATGAATCTGTCTGGAAATTACCACCTGTTATCTTTCTGTTAAGAGTAAAATCATCGTCAAATATATCATCTTCAAAGATTGATGATTCTCCATTATCATCGTTATCCTCTGAAGATTCTCTTTTTTTGAGAAAAAAGTTTTTGTTCTTTTTCATTATTGAGATTTAAGCCTTTATAATTTTAATGTAACATATCACAGCAAACCCAAACGAATTATATATATTCTATATAGTCAAACTGTGGAAAAACTGTCAACTTAATTAGTTAATTATGAACTACTTTCGGCATTAAGAAAGACCTTGAAACAGACTATAAAAATCTTGTATTCTCAATTAAATCGTGTTTGTAAGCAAAGCCATAGATTTGACAACTTTTTAAAAGTTGTCAAATCTTTAAATAAGCATAAAACTTCAATTTATAACCGTTTACAGTATAGATTAAAAACATAATAGATTTATAGGAGCTATATTCCGCCCATGAAAGCACTTATTGTTGATGATGATATGTCAAACCGTCTATTGTTCAAGATGTTACTTGAGCAAGATGGCTGCATTGTATATACCGCACAAAACGGAGTTGAAGGGGTTGAGATGTTTAAAAGTATCAATCCCGATATCGTCCTAATGGATGTTATGATGCCATTAATGGACGGATATGAAGCTACAAGAGCAATTAAAGCTCATGCTGGTGAACATTTTGTCCCAGTAATTATATTGACAGCACTAAACGATCCTGAAGATATTGCTAAAGCCATTGAGTGTGGAGCAGATGATTTTATAAGCAAACCAGTTAACAGCATGATTCTAAGAGCTAAGATGGCTGCTATGGAGAGATTAAGACGATTATACAGCAACCTAAACCTCCAAAAAATAGAGCTTGAACGCACTAATACAGAGCTTGAATTGCTCAATAACAAAATGCGTCAAGAACAGGATGCTGCTGGAAATCTTTTCCAAAAGGTTCTTAAAACAAATGAACAGAAATGCACAAACGTTAAACAAATTCTCCTTCCAATGGAAACTTTTTGTGGGGACATCGTCTTTTCAAGATCAAAGAGTTCTGGCAGGCAGTATCTTCTTGTTGGAGATTTTGCAGGTCATGGGTTACTTGCTGCAATTGGAACTCTTCCTGTTTCAGAGGTCTTTAACAATATGGCAGATACCGAACAGCCAGTATGTAGTTTTGTTTTTCAGATAAATAAAAGATTAAAAGAGCTGCTTCCCCCTTCTGTTTTTTTGTGTGCCTCTATTTTGGAGATAAATCTTTCTGAACAACTAATGACCGTATGGAGCGGAGGTATGCCTGATATTTTTGTTGTTGGGAAAAATGGAGGGATAAAAAATAGGATAAAATCAAGCAATCTGCCTCTGGGAGTCCTTAAAAATGAGAGACTCAAGTGTGAAACAGAAAAATTACAGTTTGAACCTGATGATTGTATCTATATCTTTTCAGATGGTGTTGCAGAGACATTTAATGAGCAACATGAGATGTATGGGCAAGAGCGTTTAGAAGAGCATTTCAGAGAAGTTCATCTTGAATCTTATAATAGTAGTGAAATAAACAAAGGCAGCTTGGTAGATAGAAAAGAGAGCTTATTAGATAGTTATGATAAAAAATACGATCCAGAGACAATACTTGATAAAATCAAAAAGAGCCTTGATGATTTCCGCGGCAGCTTAACTCAAAGGGACGATATTACAATAGTGCAGATAAGGTGTGGAGTTGATTCTGCTTCTGTCTGCTATTTTGACTCAAATTCTACTTTTTAAGATATTTCACCATCTCAATAGCATTTCCTTTGCTGTTCCATGATACTTTGTCCATAAAAGAGCTAATAAGAAAAAGACCCCGCCCTGATGATAGGAATTTTGAAGGATCATTGGTTTTAGGTAGGTTAATGTAATCAAATCCCTTACCATTATCTATAATTTCCCACTTCATTTGCATATCAATAACAGTAAAAGATACTTTAACAAGCTTTTCACAATATTCAGGTATAGATTCACGCTCTTCTAAAATCTCTTGAAACTCCTGCCATGATCTATTTTTAAGTTCTGAAGAAATATCAAGATTGCCATGAACAACAGAATTGTTAAGAGCCTCTGTCAGCGAAGTTGTAATATCAGCACTATTAATTCCATATAGTTGGCAATACGGCTTTGCAACTATTTGAAGAAATCCAACAACACCAGAAATAAGTCCTGTTTTACTCGGCATTGTGGTGTGGAAATCGGTATTGATAAAGGGGAGTGTCTGCTCAATAGATTGTTTAATATTAAGCATAGACTCTATCCTATATAGAGCTGAAGAGAGTTCTTTTAAACTGTATGGCTTTCTTAAAAAATCTGTTGCACCTTGTTTTAGTGCCTTTATAACGGTCTCTATTTCACTAAAACCAGTCATAACTATAAAGGGAATATCATATTTATGCTGCCTAATTTTCTTCAAAAGTTCAAGACCATCCATCACAGGCATCATAACATCACTTATGATAATATCAAAGGCAGCAGGCTCTTTTAAGAAATACTCTAATGCTATCCCACCATTTTCAGCGGTTACAGAACTATGACCACAACTTCTTAACTGCTTTGATACCAACTCAACAACGCTGATATTATCGTCAACAACTAAAATATTCATATTAATTTACTCTTCTGGTTTAAATATCTTTTTTATTGATTCCATATCTTTTATTTTAGATGGTATTAAATCAAGTTTTCGTTTTGTAAGCATTTTAATGCCAACGTCCATATCAGAAAAGAAATCCATTGTTTTAACTTTATACCTGAGCATAATCTCAAGTTTATGGGTTCTTCCATATCGCTGAATTGAATTTAGAACCTCTGTATGGAATTTCAAAGTTGAAGGTTGTGCAACCTTTATATTCTTTTCAAGAGCAATTTGACGCAAAGCGTCCATTATAGCAGACATATCAATTGACATGGGGCATACGCTTGAGCAGGTATTGCAGCCAACGCATATCCATATAGTTGATGATTTTAAAGCCTGCTCATATAAGTGCAACTGTAAAAGCCTTATAATCCCATGAGGAGCATAATCCATTGCCTGAAAAAATGGACAACCTGAAGCACAACATCTGCAATGATAGCAGTTATTGTAATTGACATTAGAACGTGTAATTACATCATAGCCAATATCTTTATAATCAATATCTAAAGGCAATTGCAAATTTTTTTCTCTATTTTTATCCATATTTTTTATCCATTACTGCTTAAATATTGAAATAACAAGCATAAACCCAATAAAACTTGCACAAACTAACCCTACAACGCCAAGTAGCGAAAGCCCAAGAATCAGCGGTGGCACAGCAAAGCAGAGAAGTAGCGAAGATGCAAGAACAAGTGATGCAATAATTATAGCAATTGCTATTCTGTTATTTGCCTGATGGTTAGCAGAGAGAATCTTCTCAAGACGCTGAATATCAAAGCCAATAGTTAATTTGCCCTTTCTAAGCTGGCGGATAATAGTAAGAGACTCTCTTGGCAGACTTTGAAGAAGCTTTATAGATTCAGAAGTAACGCGACTCATATCATCAGATATTCTTGCTGGAGAAAAACGTGCCATCTTTGCTTTTTTGATATACGGAGCTGCATGACTTATCATATTAAATTCAGGATCAATCATATTAGCCACACCCTCTACAGCAGTAAACGCCTTGAGCATCAAAAAGGTTTCGGGCAAAATTCTAAGCCTGTGATTTAAGGCAATTTGAACAATATCTTGAAGCATCTTACCGATATTTATCTCTTTTAACATACTGCCTGCAAAGTAGTGTCCTGTAAATCCTGCAATATCTCTTTCTAATGCTCGTAAATCTGGCTCTTCATCATATTCAGTTAATTCAAGCAAAAGGCGGCTTACCTGTGATATATTTTGCATGGCTGTGCTTGCGATTATATCAATAAAAACCTCACGAGAATATTGATCCACAAAACCCATAATACCAAAATCAACGGGGCAGAGAACATTATCAGGAAGAACAAAGATATTGCCCGGATGTAGATCTGCGTGAAAAAAACCATACTCAAGCACCTGAGTGAGAATAAAATCAGCCCCCCGTTTTGTTAAAAGTTTTCTGTCATACCCTTTAGCATCAAGAGTTTCGATCTCTGAAATTTTTATCCCATCAACATACTCCATTGTCAATATTGAACAAGTTGTATGTTCAAGATAGACCTTTGGGATATAAATGCCATGAATAGTTTTAGAACCGTAGTTAGAGCTATTATGGCTACTTGTAGTGTTAGTATTATCAGCGTTATGGGAAGTATTAATAGTTCTATTGTTAGATGGAAACTGCCTTTGAACTCTTATTATATTTGACGCTTCAAGAGTGTAGTCAAGCTCTCTTTCAAGTGTTGCTGCAAATTCTTGAACAATCTTAACTGGCTTGAAAAAAGAGAGATCCTCAATATGCCGCTCCATTAGTGTTGCAAGATGTAAGAGAATCTCTAAATCAACTGCGATTAGCTTTTTTATACCAGGTCTTTGAATCTTAACCGCAACTTTTTCGCCAGTTTTTAAAATAGCTCGATGAACCTGACCAATTGAAGCAGATGCAAATGGAGTCTCTTCAATAGATTCAAATGGATTATCAATTTTACCTGCCAATTGGGCAATAAAATTTACGCTATTTTGACCTACTTTTTCTGATACACTACCTAAACTCCAGCTGCCTCTTGACTTAAATTCTGATGAAATTATTGATTTTACTTCTGAGAAGCTAAACGCTGGAACATTATCTTGGAGTTTTTCAAGTTCGTGGATAAAAGGAAGAGGAATAAGATCAGGTCTTGTGGATAGAATCTGCCCAAATTTGATAAAGGTAGGTCCAAGCTCTTCAAAAATAAGTCTCACCCTTTCCTGTGGAGTGAGTTTTTCAACTTTTTCCCGTTTTTTTCTCGAAATCATCTGAAGACCAACCTCAAGATATTGGTCGATCTTCAGAATATCGATAATATTATCAAATCCGTATTTGAATAAAATTGTAAGTATTTGGCGGTAGCGATTTACATGTCTATATGTTCTTCCGATAATGCCGATACTTCTAAAATTTAGCATGATTTCAATAAGCTGTTAGAATCACATGGTGCCGGCATAAGCCCTTCAGGTAACTGGTGGCTATCTGTATCTAACTCATTTTGATCTTCATTTTCTCCTGAATTAGATTTAAAATCAAAGTGATGGCTTAACGTGCTAAAGTAGTCGTGCTTAATTTTATCTCGTTCAACTTGATCAATATTATTAGCTTCATTATCATCAGATAGGTACTGGAAGTTGTCAGATGGTGGAAATTGGAAAGTATCTAATGGTTTTTGAGTATTTTGTAATCCAATGCTATTGGACGAGTGGATCAAGTTAGTACTCAATAGTGTGGGCAGACTATTACTTGGTGATTCAAACATACTGTTGTCGCACGATTTAAGTAAACTATCTTGATATGTCCAATCTCCCCAAATGGTTTCAATAATCTGTTCATAAAGAGGATAGATAAGCTCATTTGCAGCTTTACCATAAAGCAGATCAATATGGTTTGCACCCTCAATTATAAAATCGATCAACTGGCTTTTCTCATCAGTAATTTCAACCTTGTTAAGATCATCTACACTTTCAATTCTATAAACTTTTTTCACTTTATGAGGATAAAATTCTGAGTATTTCATGTTATCAACAGGAGCAAGCGGATCCTTGCTTCCCCAAAAATGAAAAAGAGGAATATCAGCAGGAAAAAATTGAAAGCAGTCTGAATAGTTAAGATTACTGTTATCCATTCTCTTAAATCCTGTGCCATCATATATTGATCGCAAAAGTTGAAATCCAATACCAAGAGGAATCGATTCTGTAGCAGTTTTAAGATAACGCTCAATAAAAAACTTGTCGTCTTTATGGTTTTCAGATGAAATCAAAAAATTGATTTGACCTATGTTGTGGTTATATATAGCACGGGTAATATCCTTGAGAATTGGGAAATCCGTAACTACTCTTGAAACTTCCTGAATCGGAATGTGAGATAAATTAAAAATTCGGGTCAAATGGTTAAGCCAGAGGCTTGCAGGAAACAACACGTGTGATGTTTTGTTGAAAAATTTCGGAGAACCAAGTGATATTATCCCCTTAATCATATTCATGTTGTTTTTAGCATCAGCTTTTGAAGGCAGAACCTTATTTAGAACTTTTTTCTCCTCTTTAGATAAAAACCTTAATTTATCATAGTTAAGGCGTAAAGCCCAGTTAAGCACCATACTTTCAGATACCATTCCACCCATACTATGCCCCATCAAAATAGATGGTTTACCACAGCTCCTTGAATAGGTGAACTTCAAGACAGCAGGCAGATCATAGTCAATCAATGTATCTACAGTGTAATAAGGATCAAAACGTCCCGTGTTTATCCCCATTCCACGAGGGTCAAACAGATAGACCCACATACCAGCATCAGCAAGATCCATTGACATTGAATAGCGGTTATTTAAGTGAAAACATCTGCTGTTGTTGGCAAAGCCCGGCACAAGTATTACAGACGGTCTATTATCACCAGCAGTAACATCTTCCATGCTTACAAATCGCTGAAAACGAATCTCTTTACCTTCATCTGTAAAATCACGATAAAAAACGGTTGCGTAATCTCCACGCCCATTATTTTCACGCTCATTTATTTCAGTTTCAAAGTAGATAGGCTGTTTATCCTGTTTTAAGGATTCTCTTAAAATAAACCTACGGTTTGCCTCATCTAAGATTGGCTGAATAAAGACAGGGTCAATGTTAAAATGCTTTAATGCAAGATGAGTGAGGGTTCTTGAATTTAGCAAGATTACATTTTCAGTTAATTTGATTTTACCTCTTTCAAGCTCTTGGGCAATAGCAGCTTTGATCTCATCTCGCGGTATTGTTGTTTTTGCTGCATGTTTAAAAATATGGTATAAAATAAGGGCGAGCTTGCCCACAGCGTGAATTCTAACTTCACGCTGATTATGGATAAGCTCGCGAGACACTGGTAATCCAAGACTCAACTGCCCTTTATAAATTTTACTGTAAGTGTTATAGCCCGCATTTATAACTCTTGCAGGTATATCATTTATAAGCATTCTGGCAGCAGACTCTTTGAGCTTTATAGCATTTTCAATTATCTTCATTTTTCTTAGTTTTTTTAAGAGCAAAATCTTTTACCCTTGCAATATCATCTTTAGTTAAAACACCATTCACGCCAGATATAGCTGAAAGCTGCATTCCATGTTTAAGACCAAGTTTATAAATCTCTTTTACCTTTTTCCACTCAGTATTGCTACCTGTGGTGAAATCTTCAAAACGTCCTTCAAGGGCAAGAATTATTGTCTCAGCAAGCCCTGCATATACAGCCTTTGGAGGTAAGCCTATATCTTTCATCTCAATGTTGTCCCCGGGAAGAAGAATCTCACCACCTGTTATTATAAGCACATCTTGACGTTTTGAAGCCTCTTCTTTGGAAAAAATCATTGGGCGTGTGATGTCGGTGATTACACAGCCCGATTTTACCCTCATAATATCAAGAGGTTTTTCAGCACTTGAACTTGCAGCAACAATAACGTCCATCTTATCAATATTGGTGTCAGCCATTGTTGATACATTAACAATAACTTCTGGGTTCTCTTTTTGAATAGTCTCCTGAATTGCTAAGAGCTTTGCCATGTTACGGCTCACAAGATAGACCTCTTCAAATGCTGTAGCAAGAAGTCTTGCACAAATTGAGCCAACATCACCAGTTGCCCCAATAACCATTGTCTTTGCCCTAAGTATCTTGTTGTGCTTAAGCTTCACAAGTCCCATCTGGCGGACTGCCTCAGCAGATGCCCAAAGAGCAGTTGATGCTGTGTAACTATTACCTGTTGTAACAGGTAGTGCTGCATATTTACCAATATCAATACTTGTCCCTTCAAGTGTTTTGGGTAACATACTTATACCCATAACTTGAGCACCTAACGATTTTGCTTTTTCTGCTGCTTGAAGTATCTTTTTTGTTGTAAACTCAGGGCTTTTAGATTGCATCTGCTCTGGAGTCTCTCCAAGTGCAATAAGCCAACCTTCAGCCTCAACACCAGCAGGAGATTTTATTCCAGTTACTTTAGAGTAGATAAATGGGGGAGAGAAAGCTATCACTTTTTCAATTACATTCATTGTTTGCGGCACAATTTCTGTAATTACCTCAAAAGGTTTAAATTTTTTAAAATCTTCTTGTGAAAGTGGGTGAATAAGATAAGCAAACCTATTTATACGCCTCTCTTCATCTTGAGGATATATTATCCTTGGCTCTAAATGTTGTTCGCTTATAACTTCAAGCAGATCATCTTTAAGTCCAGAGGTTTTAGGAATATTCAGAGCTGAAACCATAAGAGCTTCTTGAACAGATACACCAACCACTCTGTCAATTACCTTTGGCGTGGTGTCAATGAGCATTGCAACACCTTTTGATTTCAATATCTCAATTCTATCCTCGTAAGCAGTTGTGGTTATTACAACTTTATCTTTAAGCTCTCCTTCATCAAAATAGTTCACATACTCATGGAAATCATTGTAAGGAATTACAATAACAGTGGAATTTTTAATTGCACGTTGAAGAACATAAGAGGTTACTTTCTTAATTTGTTTTTGCTCAGAGAGCAGATCCTTTCCCTTTGAAAGAATTCCAGGAACAAAACTCAAAGGGCGGTGGATACGAAGTGCATAATTATTTAGCGATTCTATAGAATTTAATATCTTAGGGATACCGTTCTCAAAAACAGGATCAGCAAAACTTAAATTTTCAGTATATTCACTCATAACATTAACAATTTTTTCACTTGCCATACCAGAGCAGAAAAGAACCCTTGCATTTGTAAAAAAGTTATTGCCGAGCTGAAATTGAGCATGACGGATACACCACTCATGGCTGACCCTTCTTAAAGTCTCTCCAGTTGTTACAGGTGTTGTAAGCGTATTTGCAACTTTAAGAAGCCTTTTAATATCTTTATTAATAATGGTTCTTGAACCTTGTCCATAAAGATATTTTATTGCACTCAATGAGATTACATCTGCTTTTTTATTCCACATTAAAAGCAAATCTTCTGCTTTTTTTAAATCTCCGTCAGTTCCAAACCGCTTAATTGTAAATTGCTGCCCCAAAAACTCTGTCTCTATAGTGTAGTTATCGCTTGCTGGTCCAAGACTTATATTTGTAATGTGTTTCAAAGTTGAACTCCCCCTGATATATTGATATGAAAATTATGATTCATGTTAAATAGTCTCTTCAACTCTCTTCTCATTAGTTGAGTCTCCACTATCAGTAATTTCAGCCTCATTGTCATCAGTTGCAGTTTCACTGATATTTCCAGAACCATCTAAATCATCTTCAGCAACTTTGGTAATATTATCTTCATTATCTTCAACCTTTTCAGCTGCATCATCAGCAGTATTAACAGACTTAACTGTGCCGTCAGTAGCTTCTACACTGTCATTAGCCGTAGTCATACTATTAGTATCAGTATCTTCAATCTCAGATATTGTTGGAGTTGAATCATCTGATAAAGTTGGTTCGCCTTTGTCTGATAATGGCTCATCTATAAAGCTGCCGTCTTTAGTGTCAGTGTATGATGCTGCTTTTTTCTTTGCTCCATCAGAGCCAACTGCCACTCCATCAGGCGACCAAGTTTTTCTTGCCTCAAGAGCAAGCTCTTTTACCCTTAAAATATCTTCATCAGTAAAAACACCATTAACACCAGAAATAGCGGCAAGTTTCATACCATGTTTTAAACCAAGTTTATAAATCTCTTTTACCTTTTCCCACTCAATATCGCGTCCGACAGTAAAAACTTCATAACGCCCCTCAAGAGCAAGAACAATAGTCTCAGCAAGACATGCATAAACAATTTTTGGCGGAAGACCTATATTCTTCATCTCAGGGTTACCGGGAAGCTCAATTTCACCAGATTCAATTACAAGAACATCAGGACGCTTTGCCACCTCTTTAGGAGGTAAATCCAAGGGACGTGCAACATCAGTAATTACGCAGCCAGGTTTTACCTTTGTGATATCAAGAATCTTCTTTCCAGCCCCAGATGTTGCTGTTACAAGAACATCCATATCATGGAGATATTTATCAGGATTGGTGGTGATCTTTATTTTAACATCAGGTGTCTCATCTAATATTGATTGCTGAAGAGCCATAAGTTTTGCTGTGTTTCTTCCACCAAGATAGACCTCATCAAATGCTTTTGCCAAAAGTCTTGAACAGACCGAACCAATAGCACCAGATGCCCCAAGCACCATTGTCTTTGCTTTGATCTTTTTTCCTTTCTCAACCTCAATAAGACCCATACGGCGAACAGCATCAGCAGCAGCCCACAAAGCACCAGAAGCACTGTAACTGTTACCTGTGGTAATTGGAAGCTCTGCTTTTTTGGCAACTGTAACTCCAGCATCTCCAACAACCTTGGTGAATGCACCAAGCCCCATTATCTGGGCACCAAGACGTTTTGCCATTCTGGCAGCCTGAAGAAGGCGTTTGTAGGTAAATTCAGGGTCATGTGCAAGCATCTGCTTTGGTGTGCCGCCAATGGTAATAAGCCACCCCTCTGTTTCAGCACCTGTGGGAGATTTGACGCCTGTTACACGAGAATATATCCAAGGCGGGGCGTAAGCCACAACCTTTTCAACAGCATCAAGAAATGCTGGTGGAGCAAATCCTGAAATTGTATCAACAAGTTTATCTTTTTTAAGAAACTCTTTTGAAAGCGGATGAATAACAAATGCAAATCTGTTTACTCTCTTCTCTTTTCCAGATGGATAGACAATACGTGGATCCATTTTTTGGGTGCTTATTATTTCAAGCAGATCATCATCTCTTATTTGATTACGTTTTTTGCCAAGAGATGCAATAATAAGAGCCTCAAGCACATTAGGACCTACTACTCTTTCCAGTATTTTGGGCGTTGTATCAATGATGACATTTACGCCTCTCTCCTTAAAAAATGCCACCTTTTCATCTGTAACTGTTGATGTGATAATAGTTTTTCCACCAAGTTCTTCAAGTGTTGCCTTGCCAATGTAGTTATCAAAATCATAAGATGGAATAACAATAACATCAGCTTTTTGTAAAGCTCTTCGCATTATATAGTCATTCCATGCTCTTGTAGGAATAACTGAAGTTGCAAGTTTTTTGCTTGGAACCCATTGCAAAATTTCATGGCTTCCTTGAGCATACTTTTCAAGACCAGTAAATGAGTTAATAAATTTTGAGATACCATTTTCTAAAACAGGGTCAGCAAATGTTAGGTTATCTGTATATTCAGACATAACTTTAGCAATTCTATAGCTTGTCATGCCTGACATGAAAAAGACCCTTGCATTTTTAAAGTAGTTTGGGAATTTGTGGTTTACAAATCTTAAACACCACTCCATTGAGACATTTCTTAGCGAAAGTCCTGTTGTAACTGGGGTGGTTATCTTTTCTCCAAGTTCATTTAGTTTATCATAATGCTTTCTTTTAAGGTATCGAGGTCCCATACCATAGGGAAATTTAACACCGCCAATACCAATGGCATCAGCTTCCTTATCCCACTGTAAAAGCAGATTTGCGGCTTTATCCATATCCCCATTGACACCAAAGCTTTTGATGTTGAACTCCTGCCCAAGAAATTCGGTCTCAAATTCATAATCATCTTTACTTGATCCAAGATTGATACTGACGATCTGTTTCAATATATCCTCCCCATGTTTTTATAAAATCTCATGTTTAAAAATTTTTTATCTTTGTATTAGCCTCACCTCTAGCACGCAATTACCCCAAATAATAAACGATTTATTCTATTATTTTTTTGGGATTGATACGATTTACTCTACAGATTTTAGTTTTGGCTATTTTAATTACCTTATTCCAATTGCGTTTACAGGGCATATCTCCATAGCCTCTTTGCACAGATTTATCTCAGACTCGCTTACTGGCTGACTGTAAACATATTCATAGCCTTCATCATGGTTAGTTGCAAAATGAGACGGTGCAATCTCTGCACATACAGAGCAACCGATACATCTTATATCCACATAAAACATGCCTGACACATTCTCTGTAATAATAGCATAATAAGATAACCCATTACTTCTATTTTCTACACCATCGCTTGGTTTGTTGCCTGTAAGGCTCATTAACTTGCAAGCTCCCTCATAATCTGAGCAACATCATTCAAAAGCGTATCTTGTTCCTTATACTCTTGATGCAGATGACAATACTTGGAGTTCTCTGCCGCCGTTTTTAAGCACTGTTTTCCAGTTTTTGTAACAGCCTGACATTGAGTAGGTTCATCATTAGCTTTTGTGGCATCTATATCGCTGCTATCATTAGAAGAGTCTGTCTGTAACGACTCTGAATCGTTCTCTTGCGAATCAACCGTTTTTGCAAGAAGTCTTGCCTCTTCATATCTATCATTTATAACCAAAGGCTCATCATAAATTTTTCCAGATTGCACAAGTTCAATAAGCTCATTGAACTCTTGTTCAAACCCTTCAAGCATTGTTTCAGGGTCTGGCATCAATTTATCATCACATGCGATCCCTATAGTAACATTACCATTATAACTCATAATGCTTACACCTAAACCAATCATACCTGATCTTGGTACCCAAAACATAAAATTTGAGATTCTCTTTCCTGCAAAATAAAGTGGTTCTCGAGGACCTGGAACATTAGTTAGAACTCCTGATGCCTTATCTCCAAAGACTTGTGCAGCTTTTTGTGCAAGTGTTGCTGGAAGTACACCAATAGTGCTTAAAAGTCCAAAATTGATATATGGATCAGGAGAGATTTTGAGTTGATCCATACGCCTTTTAACCTCTTTTAACCTCAATACTGGGTCTTCAAGATAGATTGGAAGTCTTAAAAAAACTAAACTAAATTTGTTGCCAAGCTCAAATTCAGTGCCTGGTTTTCTTACATTAACAGGTACTGCAACGTGAAGATCAAGTTTATTTACAGGCGTATTTCTGGTTTTTAAATATCTACGCATTGCTCCAGTTACAGTGGCAACAAGAACATCGTTAAGAGTAGTGGTGCTAATGGCTTTACCAACTTTCTTGATCTTATCTAAAGGTATAGGATTCGTCCAGATCATACGTTTCTGAACTCCAAGTCTGCCTTTAAATGCAGTTTTTGGATCAGCAGGCATAATAGTGTGTTTTGACAACACTTTAGCAACATCTGATGAGATGGTTGCCGATAATATCCCCCAATCCTTTAGAGAGCTTGGGTTAGTAACGACCTTTTCCAACTCTCTTATCACAGTTTTACCAAGTTTCTGACCAGTATTTATCATATCTTTGGCACTGTCCATCATGGAGTTAAATACAAAAAGAGGTGCAAAATCAGAAGGTCTTTTTGAAGGTTGCGGTTTAGTATCAGGCCAAGGAGCATTGGGATCACTGTCTGCAGTTGATAAAAGAACATGAACCAAAGCAATTCCATCAGCCATACAATGGTGAATTCTAAAAAATAAAGCACAACCTTTACCGTAGTTTTCAATAAGATGAATATCCCAAAGAGGTTTGTTATAATCAAGGGATTTGGTTTGCAAAGCACTTATAACTTCTTGTAGATCAGCTTTTTCACCAGATGCGGGTAGCCCAATACGGTGGATATGGGAGCGAAGATCAAAATTTCTATCTGTAACCCATTTTCCAGCACCAATACCTGAAAGCGGTTTTTCAACCTTTTTCTTAAATCTTGGAAAGCAGGCAAGACGTGTGTCTATTGTGGCATAGAGTCTGTTGTAATCAAGAGGCTCTTCAAATTCCATTACTGCGGTTATTACCATTAGATTAACGGGGTCATCCATGCAGAGCCAGAAATTGTCAGCATTTGTCATGGTTTCGGGCATACTTTTCCTCCTGATAAGATGTTAAATTGTGTTAGGAATTACATTTGGATATAATTTAGATGAAATCAAAATGAAATTTATATAAAATTTCCGTAAACTACCAATTGTATATAAAAGATTGACGCACTGTTCAAGCATTAAAAAAATAAAAAAAAATAAATTTTTCTCTTGACATTCATAACGCAGTGCATCATATTACGTTCAAATGACACAGTGCGTTATGAACTATAATCTGTTATAAAAAATAATCATAGATAGAGCAACAATTTTTTATTTATTTAAATAATATTTTCTTAAAAAACAGGAGAGTTAAAAATGGACGAAATTAATGCAACAACAAATACGACTGCAGAGAATTACAATACAACTTCGGAGAATACAACTATGGTCAATGAATCTATTAACACTACATCAGATGATAATACAACTTCAAATTACGACTCGACAAAATGTGAGTCAAAATATTACACACTCAAAGCTGTTCAAGAGACACGCGAGTCAATTAAAAAACGTTTAAATGTTTATAATGAGAAATATGTCAAAAAAACAGTTGCTGTTAGCCGTGAATTTATAAAAGAGTTAAACGAAGACCCTTTGAAGAAAATTGACGCAATTATTGACAACGGCACAAAAGCCGCAAAATCTCTTAAAGATGACTCCATTAAAAAGTATGACGAGCTTAGAGATAAGACAAAAGAATTAAAGGATAAGACAAAAGAGCTTAGAGATAAACTTAAAAATAGCCCTCTTAAAGCTATGGAAGAGATTGTAAAAGATGTGAAAAATGACGCGACCAAAAAATTTGAAGGATATAAGGAAGAATACAAAAAAAATAGAAAAAACGTTATTGAAAAAATAGAAAAAGATGCTGAAACTGCAAAACAAGATATTATTGATGCCAGCAAGAAAGTGCTTGATAAAATAGAGCTTAAAAGAGTTATTGAAGAGAAACTTACAAGCACTGTTGAGAAATTTCCATCAATGCTTAACCTTCCGAGCAAAAAAGAGGTTGAAGATTTAATAAAAGGTATTGACAGCGTTAATAGAAAAGTTGATTCTCTCTCAAAACAGCCCCTTGCAGCGTAATTAATTAGCAACGTAAAAAAATTTAACTGCTGCATTAAATTAAACATAGCAATTAATTTCTAATAAAGCACTGAATATTTGGTTATAGCATTGGAAGTTATGTAGTTAATAACCTCCAATGCATTAACTATTTTATTTCTAAGGAATCAACTATGATTGACATAAAAAAATATTCTAACGGCAGATTTTTTGATGCTGTTAATAGAAAGTTTATAAAAGCTGACCGTATTAAAGAGTTGATTAAAAAAGGGGAGCAGATTAAAGTTACTTTAACCACAACAGGAGAGGAGATTACCGAGTCTATTATTTCCCAATATTCAGGAAAGCTCAAAGGTAAAACTATAGGGTCAATAATATCAGATTCTGATACAAACACATCTTCAGAGACCACAGATTTTGACAAAAAACTCTCAGGTAAAAAAGATGTTGAATCAGAGTCATGGAAAATAGAACGGTTTTTAAATACAGATGCCATGAAAAATTGGGTATCTGATGTTATTGATAAGCGTATTAATAAAATTCTTGAGATAATAAATCTTCCTACAAGAGATCAGATTGCTGAACTTAATGCTAATATAAAGGTTATTAGCATTAAGATTGATGCTTTGCAAACTTCTGCCTCTGCCGCACAACCATCACAACTCTCTTCAGATTCAACCATTAATCAAGAGTTATCAGCAAAAACCCAAAAATTATCTCAAGAAGTTTCAGCACTATCTGCTCAAAATCAATCAACATTACCTATTCAAAATCAAGAGGTATCTTCTCCTTCCCAAAGCCAAGAGTTATTTAAGGAGTTTTCAGAGCCTGTCTTAGAGCCACCACCCCCTAGAAAAAATCCTTTTGAAGAGTTTGCTGAAAAAATAAATCCTGTCTCACAAAAAACTACAATAAAAGCAGTTAGAAATGTAAAAAAACAGACAAGAAAAAAGCCTAACTAAAGCAATTATAATTGATAGAATAAGGTCTCTTAAATTTATATGTTATTGAGAAAATAATTTTGTAGAAAAAGGGCAGCAAAACATTCGGAGAAAAAGATGCACCTGATAAAAAAATATGCAAACCGTAAGCTCTACGATACGACAGAGAAGAAATATGTTACAATGAAGCATATCTCTGGAATGATTAAAGCAGGAAAAGATGTCTCTATTATTGATAACGAAACTGGCGAAGATTTAACATCGTCAATTGTATCCAGCCTAATGGGTAAAGATTCTGGTGAAGCTGACGAATCCCTATCTTCAAGCCTTCTTATTCAGCTTTTTCGCAAAGGCAGCGGTGCCATTACAGATTATGCTAAGAAATACTTCTCAATCTGGCAGAATGCCTTTACCCTTGCAGAAGATGAGCTTGATAATATGCTCAAAAGTCTTGTTAAGAATAACGAAATTTCCAAAACTGAGGGTAGCCGTTTAAAACTGGAGATAATGGGTTTTACATCTTCGCTCAAAAGTTGGATTTCAGAAATGGTTGATAAGCGTATTAATGAAGTTTTAAGCGTTATGAATCTTGCTACAAGAGATCAGTTTGCAAACCTGACAGAGAGAATTAATTATCTTGAAAAGAAGATTGAAGAACTTGAAGCTGAAAAACAGCAGAGCAACAAGTAAGAAAAAAAAGCGTAATTATACATAAAGAAATAATAAAAGAGAATCTAATGGAAACACAAACATCCTATAATAATACTAATGCTACTGCCAACATCCATAATATTAATCATGCCGTTGACGGTGATATTTTCCTGACTCTCAAACGATCACTTCAAAAGTTTCAGTCAAATCGTTTGAACAGCACATATCAAGATATAAAAAGCAATCCAGAATATGATCTAATGGGCGATTTTTTCTTTAATAGACTCTATGCTCCTGAAGATTTCAGCTTTAGAGATGAGGGAATAAAAAAGCTACACCGTGCATTAGATGGAAAAGTATATTCTGGAATGGTCTCAGCAGTCTCAAAAGTTATTGAACTCCACGAATTAAGCGATTCTCTTGATAACCTAATGGTTCACAAGATGATCGATGGAGATATTGGAACTGATATGAATATGGATCAATATCAGGAGATTTACAGAAGTCTTGATAATTATGATCAGCGAATATATCAGATAAATTTAAGCACAGAAGTTACACGAACATTTCATAGATTAAGCCAAAAGTGGATCGTAGCAGTTTCCCTTAATACTGTTAAAAGTGCTGCATACCTTTTTAAAATAAAGCCTGTTGTTGATTTTATTTATCAAGGATACACAGCGTTCAGGCAGATAAAAAATATTGATTACTTTGTTAATACAATCCATGACCGTGAAATTGCTTGGCATAATGAAATTTGGAATGGTGGAACATTAAATTGATTGATAAAATTTTTTGATTAAAGATAAAATATAACAAATCAATCTAAAAAAGGCTTACTATTATGAAAAGAGCTTTGATATGAAAAGAGCATTGATCTTGTCTGGAGGCGGTTCAAGAGGTTCATTTCAGGTTGGGGTATGGAAATATCTTCAAGAAAAAAAGTGGTATCCTGATATGATCTGCGGCACTTCAATTGGTGCTATTAATGCAGTTGCAATAGGCTCTGGTCTAACTGTTGAAGAGATGGCAAATATTTGGACGACATCTGTCTCAAATAGAAAAAAAATATATAAGCTACAGATTCTTAATTTTATAGCAAACGCTCTATTTAGAGGACGTTGGGTTCCACTTATGGATACAACGCCCCTAAAAAATATGATCCAATCCAATATTGATTTTAGCAGACTCAAAAAAAGCACAACTGAAATCATAATATCTGCTGTAAATCTTCACACAGCAATACCTGAATTTTTTAATCAAAATGAAATAACCATTAACCATATTATGGCATCAAGTGCTATGCCAATTATCTTTCCACCTCATAAGATTAATGGAATCCCCTATTGGGACGGAGGAATCATGGCAAATATACCTCTTTTACCAGCTCTATCAAGAGAGATGGATGAGATTATTGTTGTGCTGCTTTCGCCTTTTGGACACGATTTTCATCTGCCTGAACCCAAAAAATTATTTGATGCAGGAGAACATTTGCTGGAGCAATCTCTTGTCTCTTCTTACCAAAACACGCTTATGGGGCAAGATATTAAAAGCATAAAAGATCAGCTCTCTGCATCTTCTTATTTAAGAAGAAAAAGCCAAATAGAAGACTTCACAAAAAGAGAATCTGATAACATTAGTAATGTTAATAATAACAAAAGAAAAACAACACCTCGGATAATAACAATTGCCCCTTTAAAAATGCTTGGTATTCCATCTTTGTTAAACTTTACTCTAGAGCAAGCAAATAGACTCATAGCTCAGGGGTATAATAATGCCCATCAAAAATTGAATAATATTTTATAACCATATATAACCAAATTAACCCCCCAAATATATAAATTTAAGGAGAACCCTTATGCTTCCTGAGTATTTTGAATTTTCACTTCCAACAAAGTTAGTTTATGGTGCTGGGATTGTCGGTAATATTGAAAAAGCAGTTGCTAAATTTGGTAAGAAAAGAGCATTGCTTGTAACTGATGCTATTCTTGCTGAGGCGGGACCCGTAGAAAAAGTTAAGAATGGGTTTAAAAACACTGGAATTGAGATTGTATCTATGTTTGACAATGTTCCGCCAAATTCAACACTAAAAACTGTTCAAGATTGTGCGGCTCAAGGTGTTGCAGATAACTGCGATATGGTTATTGCGGTTGGTGGTGGTAGCGTCATTGACACGGCAAAAGTTGCAAACCTTGTTATGAAAAAAGGTGGCAAGGTTCAAGACCACATGGGTGCATATCTTCTTGATAGCAATGAATCTCTTTTCCCATCAATTATTATTCCTACTACTGCTGGAACAGGTTCAGAGGTTACTAAGGTTGCTGTTATCGCTGACCCTGACAATGATGTTAAACTTCCATTTGCTGAAGAGCAGTTTTTGCCACAGCTTGCCATATTAGACCCAGAGCTTACACTCTCTTTGCCCGGAAAACTTACTGCTTCAACTGGTATGGACGCATTAGTTCATGCAATTGAAGCTTATGTTGATAAAGAGTGGTCGCCAGCTTCAGATGCCCTTGCTTTACATGCAATTAAACTTATCTCAGATAATATTTTGATCGCATGTGCAAAACCAAATAATATTGAAGCTCGGGGTGCAATGCTAATTGGCAGTTTTCTTGCTGGAGTTGCATTTTCGCACTCAATGGTTGGAATGGTTCATGGAATTTCTCATGCACTTGGTGGAGTTTATCATATACCTCATGGTCTTGCTAATGCACTTATTTTGCCTGAAGTTATGGAATACAATCTTGATGCAAGATTAGATAGGTTTGCAGATATTGCGATCACTATGGGAATATCATTTCCAGAGATTATAACAGATAGCCAAAGTCTTATTAAAACAGGTAAACTTGATATTTTATCCAAACTTGTGAAAAAAACCGAATTAAAGGCTCTTCAGCAGGTCGTTGAAAATGGATCAAGTGCTGTCAGGGAGTTTGCAGTTAAAAAACTTGATAGCCTTGGATTTGTGGATCAATGGGTTAGAAAAAATGCAGCTTACGCAGGCATTGACAGAATAAGAACACTAAATCGCCAGCTTGCCTTTTTAACTGGTATTCCGCTTAACTTGAAAGAGGCGGGTATAAGAGACGATCTTGCAAAAATTGATCAAGTTGCAGATACTGCAATGGAAGATGGTTCAATGCTCTACAACCCTGTTGAGCCTAAAAGAGAAGATGTTATTGAGATTGTAAAAGCTGCCTATTACCGTAAAGATACGCCTCTTAAGGTATCTGAAGATGATCTCAAATCTGCTGCTGAAAAATCAGCAGGCGAAAAGGCAATGAAATCTGTCTTTAAAGATAGTGATCAGCTTTATGATATTTTAGTTGGATTTTATAAGTTGTTAAAAGATGATGCAGAGCTTGGACCAGCTTTATCAAAAACAGGGCTTTGCGTTCAGTTTGTCTATAAAAACCCATCAGCAACCATTACAATTGATGCTTCTGGAGATGAACTCAAAATTATCGCGGGAGATTTTAGTGGTTCACCAGAAGTTACTATGACTATGGACGCTGATTTTGCACATAAATTTTGGCATGGCAAGGCAAACCTTGTCAGTGCTTTGACTCGCAGGCTTGTTGTGGCAAAGGGCAATGTTCCCAAAACATTGAAGCTCTTGCCGATTCTCAAACCTGCTTATAGACTCTATCCACAGTATCTAAAAGATAAAGGGCTTGCAGATCTTATTATGGCATAGTATCTAAATTGTGATATGATGTTCCAACTTGAGATTTTTTAACCATATTCAATATAGTTAAAAGGCAACCAATGTTCTATAAAACTCCTTTCTACTGAACTTTAAGCGGTTCATTACAAAGGAGTTTTTATATTAGAGTTCCTGCAAAAATTGAATTGACACCTTTAGTTTACTGGATAAAAAATGGATTTTTCAGGAGGTCAATTTTTGTTTGTCTGGACATTAGAAAAATAATCGTACCTAAACTGTTTATATTTTTACAATAAATATATGAAACCATATTATTCTCCCGAAGAGATAGACAAATGTATTTCCATGCTTGAGAGTATGGCTCAAAAAAGTGAAATTATTGCCAATATCCCAGAAGTTCAAAGGATAGCACTGCTATCAGCCGCTGGCAGAGTCTCAAGACCAGATAGAAAATACCTTAAACAGAGACGCAAAGAGTTAAATAAAATCGAACGGCAGCCCGTTATTATAAAAGAGCGTCAGGCAAGAGCATCTACTGGAATTAGAAGTGCAAGAGAAACTGATATATTTGAGGCTCCAGCCAAGATTACAGCAATTCCCTCAACTATTGAGCAAGAACTTAGCTCGCCTCGTAACTGCTATGTCTGCAAGGCAGAATATAGAACTCTTCACCATTTTTATGATGCAATGTGTCCTGAATGTGCTGAGTTCAACTACCAAAAAAGGTTTCAAAGTGCATCTCTTGATGGTCAAGTAGCTCTAATTACAGGATCACGCCTTAAAATAGGTTATCAAGCAACACTTATGATGCTTCGTGCTGGGGCAAGAGTAATTGCAACTACACGATTTCCAGTTGATTCAGCACTTCGCTATGCAAAAGAGAGAGATTTTAAAGATTGGAAAGATAGACTACACATCTATGGGCTTGATCTAAGACATATACCAAGCGTTGAGATATTTGCAGGTTATGTTGAACATAACTATCACAGACTTGATATTTTAATTAACAACGCTGCCCAAACTGTAAGAAGACCACCAAAATTTTATGCCCATCTTATGGATAATGAAAACCTAACCTATGATCAACTGATAAAATCTTATGGTGAATATGGCAAATCTGCTGTTGAACTTCTTAAAGATTACTCTATTTGTAAAGAGAGATTAGATGATATTATCTGTAAAGAGAAAGTAGATGATATATGTTTAAGCTCACAATCTGGTTTTACTAACAGTGTGAATAAAATTATTCCAATACAAAATTGCCGCAACACTATTATTCCATGCAACGATGGTTTGCCAGCAATTGGAATTAGAGAATCTGCAAAGCTCTCTCAAATACCTTACAGTGTTGATGATTTTGACAGAGCAGATGAGATTTTTCCAAGAGGGAAACTTGATATTGATCTTCAACAGGTTGATTTGCGAAACACAAACAGTTGGCGGTTAAAACTTGGAGAAATTCATACATCTGAAATGGTAGAAGTCCAGTTGGTCAATGCTGTAGCCCCTTTTGTTCTATGTAATCGACTTATTGATCTTATGAAAAAAGATTACACTGGTCAAAAACATATTGTAAATGTTACTGCAATGGAGGGTAAATTTCACCGTTTTAAGCAAGCATCACGCCACCCGCACACAAACATGGCAAAAGCTGCATTAAATATGATGACTCACACTGCTGCTGCTGATCTTGCTAAATATGGCATTTATATTAACGCTGTAGATACAGGATGGGTAACTGACGAAGACCCAGCAACACTTGTAAAACATAAAGAAGAGGTGCATGATTTTCAGCCTCCTCTTGATATTGTTGATGGTGCTGCCAGAGTTTGCGACCCATTTTTTAACGGTATTTTAACTGGCAAACATTGGTGCGGGAAATTTCTAAAAGATTACAAGCCTATTGATTGGTGAAAGATAAATTGTTTATAAAAATAACGCATTAAAGTGATATATATACTATTATAGTCCATAAATTTAGTTCTGTATAAACTGTAGAGACGTACAGTGCAGCCGTGCGTCTCTATTTTTAAATATAAAAGCTCAATTAATGCCCGCTTAGAGTATAAATAACCATGACAATATGGTATGAACCCACAAAATTTTCTGAATGGCTAAGACGAATAGTCTCTTTTACAAATATCTTAATGCTATTCATAGCCTCTATTTTGTTAATATCTGAATTAAGAGTTAATTGGTGCGAATTGATGATTGGGCGTTACCTTGCATCTTTAAATGATTATCGTCCAGAAACTGGTGCTATCTGGCAAGCTGGAGAGCAGAGTTCTCGTGCAAATACATTTCTTAAAAACATAATTCAAGAGAGGCAGAATGCGGCTCGATACGCTAAAGAGGCTACATCATTTGCTGAACTTGCATCTGGTGTTTTGCCGGGACAATGGGCAAATATCGACAAAGCTCACTTTAAACGCCTTTACCTTGCACTTCCATCACAAGCAGCATCAGAGCTAATACCACAAGCAGAGCTGATATGGCTATTTAGCGGAGGCTCTGTTACAAGGCTATTTTGTGAGGGAAAACCCTATGGACTTGAGATATTTTTTTTAAATGCAGAAAATAGAGTATTGCGTCAAATAACTTTGAACAGAGCAAAAATGGAGAAGATTGAGAAAAATGATGCTATATTTAAAGGCTTGCTTGAGCAGATTCCAGAGTTTCAGGGGCGAATATATCCTGCTGAGCAATTCTTCAAAGCATTGCTTGAGCTTCCGCAAGATATAATCTCAGATTTAATTACAACTCCGCATAAACTTATTGAACAGAGTGGAACTCTTACAAAAGCTGGTATTTGGAACGAAGCTGCATCTGGATATATTAAACTTGGTTTTGAATTTAAAGATAATGGGAAAAGCGTAGTTGTATTCATAAGAGCAAGAGAGTGGGCTGTATGGCGATTAAATAGCAACCTTACTAATGGTCAGAATCAACAAAGTAAGGGAGATTAAGTCTCAGTGCGACTGTTAATAATTTTTATCCGTTTCTCAAGATTTATCTTCTACACTGCTTTAGGGCTTGGAGCTTTATCTCTGATATTGCTATCTATTATTATATTTTCTGCTGCAAAAGATTTGCCCAAAGTGCCAAAACCTTTGAGTAGAATCATTGAAACTCCCAAAACAGAGATTTATGCTGCCACTGGTGAGAGACTCATTACAATTGGTGGAAGAGAGCCTGTCCCGCTTTCAAGAGTTTCACCTGACTTTATAAATGCTGTTCTTGCAGTTGAAGATCATATGTTTTGGGAACATAGAGGGATCAATAAACTTAGAACTCTAAAAGCACTTTATATAACGTTAACACATAGAGGCAAGCGGGTTGAAGGAGCCTCAACAATTACTCAGCAGCTTGCAAAAAATCTATTTTTCAGTTTTGAACGTAGATATTTGAGAAAATTTAAAGAGCTGCTTGTTGCATTTCAGATTGAATACAGTTGCACAAAAGAGGAGATTCTCCACGCTTATATAAATCAAATCTCATTTGGTGCAGGTGCACAAGGTGTTGAAAAGGCAGCTCAAGTCTTTTTTGGAAAATCAGCAGCAGATCTAACTCTTGGGGAGGCAGCACTTTTAGCAGGATTGCCAAAATCTCCCACAAACTATAATCCATACAGGCACTATGATAAAGCTCTAAAGAGGCGTGAAGTTGTTATTGCTCGAATGAAAGAGGCAGGATACATAACAGAAGATGAGGAAGAAGAGGTATTAAAAACCCGCCCCGCTCTATATTCAGAACACGCTGACGGAAGGACAGGCAGCTATTTTTTAGATGCTTTGATAGGTCAACTCATAGAGCAGTATGGAGTTGATGTTGTGTTTCATGGTGGAATTAAAGTTACAGCTACGGTTGATTCAAATTTACAGTATGCTGGAGATCAAGCATTAAAAAATGGTTTAGCTCATCTTGATAATTTAATGGGACTTAAACCTGACTCAGAACCTCGTCCTCAAGGGGCGTTAGTAGCTATTGATCCAGCATCAGGAGCTGTTAAGGCAATGATAGGTGGAAGAGATTACTACAACAGTGAATATAATCGAGCTATAAATAGCAGACGCCAGCCCGGTTCTGGCTTTAAGCCATTTCTATATTACGCAGCATTTGAAAGATTAAATTTCAATGGTGCTACAGTTCTGGTTGATAGCCCCATCTCAATACCAGTTATAGGCTCAACAACGTGGCAACCACGAAATTTTGAAAAAAGTTATCGGGGACGAATTCTTCTTAAACAGGCTCTTACTGATTCAGTCAACACCATTGCAGCCCGCCTTGTCGAAAAAACAGGTCCAAAGGCAGTTATTGATACAGCAAAGTTGTGCGGAATCAAAAGTACTTTAGAAGATGTCTATTCAGTAGCACTTGGGACATCCGTAGTTACACCTTTTGAGATGGCATCTGCATATTCTACATTTGCCTCAGGCGGTGTTAGACACGAGCCTTTTATGATCTGGCGTGTTGAAGATGCCTTTGGAAGAGTTATTTATGAACATTTAGTAAGGGGTAGAAAAGTTCTTGATCCTGAAATTACATATCAAGTTGTAGATATGATGAAATCTGTAATTGATAGAGGGTCTGGCAGAACTATACGAGAGATGGGTTTTACAAGACCTGCGGCTGGCAAAACTGGAACTACAGACTCTTATAATGATGCGTGGTTTACAGGATTTACTCCAACTCTTTGCACTACTGTCTGGACAGGTTTTGACAGAAAACGGACACTAAAAATTGCGAATCAACAAGGTATAACAGGCGGAAAAGTTCCAGCAACTATATGGGCAGAGTTTATGAATGAAGCTATGAAAAATGAACCGTTAAGAGATTTTTCAATTCCTGACGGTATCCATTTTGAGAACGCTGATCTTCTATCAGGTTGTAAGGTCAATAAAGTTTTAGAACAAGATAAAAATAGAACATCTGTCAGCAATAAATCAATTACTATTCCACTTAAAAAAGATCAAAATCTTTATGATACACCTTAAATTAAGGAACTTAAACCATGATCTACTTTTTAAGGAATATCTCAATAAGGTTGTGTATATCAGTTCTTATCTCCATACCAGCCACATTTATTTGCTTCCCAACCATTAAAGAGCTTATTCCAAGTCTAAATATAACGATTTTCTCTATAACCAGTATCACATTTATACTTATAATTACTGGTTATATTATGAATATGATAGGTCAAAGGTCTATTTACAAATACATCAATGAGGCAAAAAGCTGGGAAAGAGACGGGATTTTCCATAAAAGCGAAGCCTGTTATTTAAAGGCACTTGAGCTATTTGACTCTTACTTACTTACCATTTTAAATTCTAAAAAAGTATCTCCAATTTTAACAGGTGCTATTGCTAAATTTTCTCTAACTGCGGGGCGGCACAACGACAATTTTGATAGATCTGCAACTTTTTTTCTTCTTAAAAATCCACAAGAGGGCGAAGTTGCATATCTGTGGCTCAAAAACTTTATAGAACAAAAAAATAAAAATGGCGTAAAAGAGAAACCGATTACGGAAGAGGAAGAGAATTTAGTAACTCTTCTTGCAGAGCAAGAGCCTTTAAACCAACAATTAGTTCCTCTTTTAGCTGAAATATTTACAAAAACTCAACGCTCTGACTTTGCAGCAAAAAGAGTTTTTTCGTTTATAGATAGAGATGTTGAATGTTTTGAAACTCCTCAAAAGTTAGATAATATAAAAATATCTCAAGTGCGTAAAATATCCAAAAGAGTTAATAATATTGCACTATTTAGGCGGTTAGCAATTAACGATTTAGCAATTAAAGAGGGAGTTATATGGGTATTCTCCATACCAATGCACCTTATCTCGTTTATCATTGAGATAGTAGAGTGGATTGTTCACAACTTATTAACAATACCTTTTAAGCGTATTTACCGTGCCATTGCACTTCATCCTGCATTTGGGAATAATCTGAAGAGATTTGCCATAACTATTTTGATAACAGGATTTGTTATACTGTCTATAAACACTATATTTCATCTACTCAAAACACCTCCACCACCAACTTCACCACCTCCTAAAACAGTAGCTGAAGATGATGAAATTCAGGTAGTTCCGCAGAAAAAATTTACAATTCAAATAGCTGCATATCTTGTAAAATCTCATGCTGAAAAATATTTAAGTAACTTTGAAAAAAAAGGTGGAGATGGCGGTTATATCACTGAAGTAGAAGGTGGTGGAAAAATATGGTATCTAATAAGAGTTGGAAAATATGAAACAAAAGAGAGAGCAGCAGAACATGGCAATAAACTCAAATCACAAGGTATTATAAAGGATTTTTTTGTAGATAATAAGAGCGGGTAAGATTAATCCTTAAATTACAAAGTACCAAATAGTTTTATTTGATCGCTGAAAAATAATGAGCTGATTCTTGATAACTGTTGCTGATAATGGTAATCTCAATTCATCAATATCATAAAGTATTAAATGGCAATCATATTTTGTCAAAAATAATTATAACATTTTTACTATAGGGAGATACAATAATGAGTCAAATTATAAGAGAAGGTGATAATACAATTATAACACCGGGTATGAGCATCGTGGCATCAATGGCTGAGGATTTTAAAAAGGAGCTTTTGTCAGCAATCCACACGTATAATGGAAAATTGGTGATTGATCTTGCAGGAGTTGATATGGTTGATTCAGTAGGACTTGGCGTTATTATTGCTGCTCATAATACATTGACTCAAAAAGGAAGCACGCTTGAGATTATAAATGTCTCTAACGACATCTATGGACTCTTTAGCACTATGCGACTTAATAGACGTTTTAAAATTGACAAAGCATCTTAAAACAAAGTAATTTCTACATATTTAACTGTGTAAAATAGGACTACTACTCAAAGTCAACAATATTTCCATTCGATTAATAAAAATATCATTTGCAAAATTTATCTAAGATAAAAATGGTTAAATCAAAGGAGCGGAAGAATGAAGGTCAGGAAGACAATATTGCAAATTGTATTTTTTATCTTTGCTCTGACTCTTGTTGCTGGATGCGGTCAAGATGAAGAAAAAGATGCTTATTCTACTGTAAGCAGCATGATAGCAGAGAGGAATAAAGCCAGAATAAACAGAGCTGCTCAGAATTCTTCCTCAAAAAAACTTACTGAAAATGAGAGTTCGCTACCTGAGGATACCTCAAAAAATAATAGCCAAACAGAAAAAGAAAAGCCTCAGGCAATGACTTTTGAAGAAGAAGTTAGAATTGTAAGCGAATCTTCAGGCAAAACAATATCTATGGGAACAGCTTATCTTGATAAATCAGGTAAAATTGTTAGTATTAGAATTAAAAAGTAGATAATACACTAAATATCTTCTTATTCAAAAATTTCAATCAAACAATAATTGTAGGGGCGACCGACCAGTCGCCCCTATTTATGTTATCAAAGTGAATAAATTTTCTTATGGATATTGCATCTCTTCTTGGCATTATTTCTGGAATTTCGCTTATTATAAGTGCAATCTTTATTGGCGGTGACATCCACAACTTTATCAATATCCCAAGTATGATGATTGTAGGTGGTGGGACAGTTGCAACCACATTTCTTACATTCCAATTTAAAGATGTCTATGCTGCTTTTAGGGCTGCATATTTTGTCTTTTCAAAAGATAAAGAAGAGCCAAACGATGCTGTAGCAACTATGATAAAGCTTTGCTATATTAGCCGAAAACAGGGTTTGCTTGAGCTTGGGAAAATCCAAACAAAATCAGGTTTTCTTAAGAAAGCATGTGGACTTATTGCTGATGGATCGCCAGAACATGTCATAAGAGCCGCATTGGTTACTGAAATTGAGTCTCTTAAGATGAGGCACTATATTGTTCAAGATGTATTTAGAAAAATGGGACTCTACTCACCCGCGTTTGGTATGCTTGGAACATTGATTGGGCTTGTTCAAATGTTAAGTAAATTACAAGACCCCGCAAGCATAGGTCCATCAATGGCAGTTGCTCTACTTACCACATTTTACGGCTCTTTGCTCTCAACAATGTTTTTTTTGCCAGTTGCAGGTAAGCTAAAGGCAAGAACTATTATGGAAGTTATTAATCTTGAGATTATGATGGAGGGGTCTATCTCAATACTTGATAACAACAATCCTGTTATTGTCTATGAAAAACTCTCATCTTTTATCCCTGAAAGATCGAGAAAACCAATGGCTAAAATGAGTTTACAAGATAGATTAGATAATTTATAAGTATCTTGTAACAATTAAATATACTCACCTTTATGAAAAGCACTCATGAAAGAGACAAGAATATCTGATTCTCTTATATCAAATGATGATGACGCTGGTTGGTTAGTAACATACGCCGATCTTGTTACGTTGCTTTTAGTCTTTTTTGTTCTGCTCTACTCAATCTCATTAAACGAACAGACAAGGGCTATTTCTGCTCTTAAAAATATAAGAATCCAGATGGAAGATAACTCATTTTTTTCAGAATATGTTGATATGTTTGATTTTCCAGATTATGGAAGCCAACAGATCACACTTGATGAGAGAATTGGCTTAGTATCAAGGCAGGATTCAATAATAAGAGATGTGAACAAATTTATTGCACAAAACAATGATAGCAGTGATTTAACTACCTTTGTTCGTATGGGCAAAATTGTAATAAGGCTTGATGGTAATTACGTGTTTGAGCAAGGATCAGCGGAGATTAACAAGGGATTTATTCCTGTTTTACAAAGGCTTCTTGATATAATGTATGACTATCCTGACTATATTTTAAACATCAAAGGGCATACTGATGATACCCCCATATCGTCAGAAAAATATGAATCAAATTGGGAGTTATCATCAGCAAGGGCTACGGAAGTACTAAAATATTTAATCAGAAACGGAGTTGAGCCAGAAAGGCTTACAGCAACAGGATACGGTTCTACATTGCCGTTAGTTTCAAATAGTTCCCAAGAAAATCGTGAGAAAAATAGAAGAGTTGAATTTGTATTGGAAAAAGATGTCTATTAATAAGATTTCTCTGCAAAACTTCACTGCTTGATTTTACTGGATAGACAATGAGTTTTGCAAAGAATCAAATATGAGAATCTTTTATCGTTTTTAGCTTTATTGCGAAAGCAAATACCCGTAACTTGTTGTTGATACATGGGTTATATTTATTAGAACTTTAAAACCACGTCCTATGGGCGTGGATAGGTCGATTCAAGCGATTTTTTTACTTATTGCTTCACAGCTTTTTTCTTAAGAGCCGCAATTTCACTATTTGCCTCTTTAACACCTTGAAAAAACGGTTTATTAAAGTCAGTTTTAAATAAAAATTCACCAACAATAGCGTTCCCATCAATGCGAGAAAAAGCAGATATATATTTAAAAGGTTCAACTATTTTCTGAAATTCTGGCATCATTATAATACCAATCTCAGGATCTTCAGCAGCAAACATTGGCACAAAGTTTTTTACAGCATAGATAGACTCTTTAAAATCAAGAAAAAATATAGATACATCTTGTTTTAGAGATGTTGTGAGTTTAGTCTCTTTAAAATTTTTAATAAAACCATTCTCTATTTCAGCAGACATAGCTTTCTCAAACATCGGTTTTCCAAGTGTAACCACAAGATTATTTCCAATAAAACCTGCATATAACTGAAAAGGACCTGCTATAATCATATAAATCTGGCTTCCATTTATATCGACTCTGTTTACCATAGATTGATTATCAGGTGGGAGTTTTGCAATTAACTTATCAATAACGGTTTTCATTTTTACAGGGTCTTTAAACTCTATTGATGCTAAAGTATTAATGTTTGTCATGTTAATACTCATTCCATCATAGGTTCCAAGAGTCAAGTTATTGCCAATGTTCTCAATTATATCTTTTTCTACATCAATACCGTAATCTGTTTTTACAGTTGCAAACTCCTTCTCCATTGCATCAAGACTAATTTTATCTAATGTTTCTTTAATCATCTTCCAGTAAGCCTGAATATTCTCTACAACACCAATTAACAAAAGAGGGTTATCTTTAAGACCTAAAATTAAATCTCTCTTTGGTGTTACCCCTTTAAACATATTTAGTAGTGGTGATTTCTCAACAACATTTAGTATAAAATCAGCTTTTAGGTCAGAACTTTTAAAATCCGCAGTAATACCAAAACCTTGATAATCTTTTAAGTAGTTAAAATTCGCTATCTGAGTAGTATTAGACTTAGCATTACTATCTTTAGTGCCAATATCTTTATTATTCTCACCACTATCTGATATTTTTTGAATATCATTAGATAAATATTTCACCAAATCTGGGTTTGAGTTAAATATCCTTCCTAAGTTGGCGTATAAAAAAAGATCATTTGATGGGTTTGCCTTTTTAGCTACGTTTGTAAATTCTGGTGTATCTATTAAATGTTTCCCATCTTTTCCAAAAGTCTCAAAAAATTTTCTCGCATCTGTTTGAGGGTTTGCACCTATAAATAGGTAGCCGTTTTTACTAACCATATAAGTTTGAATTTTTAGTATCTCTGACTCATCAACAGAACCTGGCTCTTCATCTTCTGAACTCTTTGTCTGAGAATCTGTATCTATCTTTTGGGACTCATCTTTATTTTCTTGAGTAATTTCATCTTCGCTATCTGCTACTTCACCCTCTTCAAGGTCTTCTGGCTCAGAAGAGTCAATTTCAATATACCAGCTCCATAAATCGCCTTTTTTTGTGAATTTGGCATCAAGGTTATCTTCTTCAACAATCTCTTTGATTTTTCCAACCGCCTTATCAACATCTTTTACAGGCAAAAAGATCATTATATTCATATTGGGGTTGTCATTAGATTTTGAATTATCATAACTATTTACAATTTTGATGTCAGATACCGCTATCCCAAATGGTTTAGCTATATCAAATCCATTGCTCTCTAACTCTTTTAGATCAAAAGGATTAAACCCAAGATAATCCTTTATATCGTTAATATCTTCTATGGTTTCTCCCAAAAACGACTTATCAGTAACAGAAAGGTAATCGTAAAAATCTTTTGTTGAAGAAAATTTGATAATAAAATCGGTTGATTCTGGTAAAACTTTCACAGCTTCCCCAATATCTGTAGAAGAGAGGGATAAAGATACAGATATTGGATTGAACATAAAGATAGTAAGTAGTGAGATAATAATTTTTTTCATAATGCCTCCGCAAAGATTTTATATTGTTGAGATAGATTTTAAAGAAGTAGCTGTTTTAATGTCAATTATATTTATTCCATTGCTGTCAACTACTGCATAGGTATAGAAAGGTGTTCTTGGATATGCAAGAGACCCAGGATTAAGAAATGTAATCTTACTATTATTATCTGGGTTTCTTATATAAACTTTTTTTTCAAGAGAAAAAACATGAGTGTGTCCTTGTATCACTAAATTTACATCTTCAGGGAGTATTTCTGGTGGAATCTGCCTAAGATATTTGTCCCCGTGGTGAATAAAAATTCTGAACCCCATAAAATCAAATACTAAGCTATCTTTGTAGCCAGAAGAAAAAACTTTGCTATCACAGTTACCATAAACAAAATAGAATGGGTTTTTTAATTCTGAAATTTCTTTAAGAATACGTTCTGGTTGATAATCAAACTCACCTAAACGTGGATAACGAGTGCCAAATAGATCACCTGCCACAGCTAAAGAATCTTCGGGTTTAAGCATATCTTTAATGGTCAACCACGTGGAATAGCTTCCATGCAAATCAGCAGTTACAACAAGTTTCATTAAGTTATCTTTGTTTATAAGTTCACTCTGTTCATTAATATTTGCATCAATAAATAACCATATCCCCAAAATATAAACAAATTTATAAACCTCTTTTTTTACTCATCTATCTTTAAGGAAAAGTGAGTGGTATTCATCTTCTGAAAAATGTTTTTTTAAAAGAGAGTTAATAATATTGTAAAGGTTTTCAAGCTCTTCATCTTTTAGCCTTGGTACAAATACCTTCATAAATCTGTCCTCAGAAAACTTTTGAAGATAAAACATGATTGTCTCCTCATCAGTTGTTCTGTCCATGCCAAAAGCACCCAACCCTTTATATTGATGTATAAAATTGTGGCTCTCTTGTTGTGAAGTTGCATTTTCTAAAGAGTTCATTGCTTTGCTCAAACTTTCAACCCGTCATTTGTAAAATACTGATTATAAAATCCCAGATACAAGCCAATTAATAAGAAAGACAAAAATACTGTTTTATATAAAAGTTCTAATGTCAAGATCAGGGAACTTCAATCTAATTGCTTCAATAACATCATAAATAGATAAAAATATCTCAACAATTTCGGGATCAAAGTGGTGCCCTGATTCCTGCTTTATAGTATCAATAACATCGCTCTCTTTCCATGCTTTTTTATAGACTCTTGCTGAAATAAGGGCATCATAAACATCTGCAAGGGCAACAATTCTGCCAGAAAGAGGTATATCTTCACCTTTTAACTTTCTTGGATAGCCTCTACCGTTCCACTTTTCATGGTGAGTATATGCAATTTCATAGGAGAGAGCATCAAGCTCAGATACATTTCCACGAAATAGCTTCGCACCTTGATAAGCGTGAGTTTTCATAATTTTGAACTCTTCATCGCTAAGTTTTGCTGGTTTTTTAAGAATAACGTCAGAAATTGCAACTTTACCAACATCATGTAGCATCGCAGCAATTCTCAAAATATCTTTGTAATTCTTTATCTCACTATATTTAAGATTATGATACTCTGCCCATTTTTGAAAAATCTCTATAGAGTATGAAGCTACCCTATTAACATGAGAACCAGTTTCTTTAGGATCACGTAATTCTGCCATCTTGATCATTCTTAAAATGATCTCACGGGTCATCTTTGCCTTTTCAATTGCAGACGTTGCACTCCCTGCAAAGAAATTAAGATAATTTTCGTCAGCTTGTTTAAAAGGGATAGGGTTGCCTGCCTCATCTTTTGCATTAATAATTTGCATAACACCTATTACCTGAGAGCGTGTAGTAATAAGTGGAATGGTCATCATAGATTGAGTTTTATACCCTGCAATTTCATCAAAACTTTTATTAAAAGAATAAGGCACTGTATTATCTAAATTATGAACGTCATCAATTTTGAGTGATTTACCTTGCAAAGCTACATAGCCTGCTATTGACTTTTCATTCACTGGAATTGAGAAGTTAGAGTATATCTGTTTATTGTTAAGAGGATCTTTCTTTTTTAATGTATCATTTTGAACATAGCTAAAATTGAGCATTCTATTTTCAAGGAGAAAAATGGAACCCGCGTCCGCATTTGTCAGCCGCCTTGTTTTACTAAGAATAGTATCAAGAAGTGAATCAATATCTTTTATATGATTCAATTCATCGTTTATTTTTAATAACTGAGTCAGTTTATCATCGTTATTATTTAATAATGTAGTCAATTTTCCTCCCTTATTTGCCGTTTAATCTTAAAAAATGAATGGGGGCAAATTTATTGTTGACAACAGTTCTAAATCAATATCCTTAAAAGCTGTAAATATAGTTTTGAGATTAGTTCAGATAGTTATGGAAATCAACTCAAAAAGAGAATAAAGGAGCTAAATTTTGACAAATAGTAGCGATAATATCGATCAATCCTTTAATTTTAGCTTTTTCACATCAGTAGATAAAAAGCAGATACGTTGGGGTTATATGAAATCTAATAGGAGTTGTATATATTTAAACAACGTAAAAAAAGAGTGGGATTTAGCAAAAAACGATGGCACAACAAAAAATAAAGAGAATATAGAAGATAATTGTAAAGGTATAATTTTACTTTTGAATGGAAGGACTGAATTTATGGAAAAATATCAATCAGTAGCATCAAGGCTATCTTCTATGGGATACCATGTTATGAGCTTAGATTGGAGAGGGCAAGGTCTATCTGCAAGAGAACTTCCTAATCAAGATAAAGGATATGTTAAAAATTTTCAGTTGTATATCAATGATCTTGAGCTATTTTTTAATCTTTATGCTGCACCATTATCTATTAAATTTAACCTACCTATAACTATTATTGCACACTCTATGGGTGGGCATATAACATTAAGATTTTTATCTGAAGTTTATAAAAACGGCTATAAAATGGATATGTTAAATATTGAAAAATCAATCCTTATATCACCCATGATAGATATTATCACATCACCAGTTAAGAAAGATTTTTTAGACATTTCAACTAATTGGGGAACTCGGCTTCTTGCAGATATAGCAATAAAAGCTAAATTTGGAGCAAGCTATATTCCGGGCGGAAAAGATTATTCAATAAAAAACGCTAAATTTGAAAACAACCTTTTGACACATGACTGGGATAATTTTTGGTTAGAACACAGAGAAATCGCAAAGAATAGAAAACTTGCACTTGGTGGCGTAACATGGGGGTGGCTAAAAGCAGCCTTTGACTCTATTGATACTCTCAACGATAAGGATGCCCTATCTAAGATTAGGACAGCTATATGGATTTTGAGTGCTGAACAAGATCGTGTTGTATCTAATAAGGCACAAAAGCAGATATGCCAAGCTCTTCCAAATGTGAAATTTATATCAATACCAAATTCACGGCATGAAATTTTGTTTGAAAAAGAAGATATAAGAAAATTGCTTTGGAAAAATATCACCAATATTTTGAGCAATAACTCTATCTAAAAATAATCCAAAAGCTGTTTGTTATTTAATGGAACAGATTTGGCTGACATATAAAGATTTGACAACTTTTAAAAAGTTGTCAAATCTTTAAAACAAGAACTACGAAATAATTAAGCTATTTTTCTGTTTTAAATTTCCCAAGTAGCGACTGAAGCTCTTCTCCAATTTTTTTTAGTTTTTCAGCCTGTATCTTTAACTCTACAGAGCTATTTGCCCCTTGGCCAGCAGCAAAATTAACTTTTGCAATATCGCTATTTATACTAACTGATATTTGTGCTGATTCGCTGACATGCCGATTTGCCTCCTGAACTCCATCTGCAACTTGAGCAATGTTTGACGATATTTCAGATGTTGTAACAGATTGTTCCTCTACTGATGCTGCAATTGTGCTTATAATATTATGAATATCTTCAACAACTTCAGTTATGCTGTTAATCTTTGCAACTGAACTCTTTGTGGTATTTTGAATAGTCTCAATCTTGTTTTTAATATCTTGGGTAGCGTCTGCTGTTTGTCTTGCAAGAGCCTTAATTTCATTTGCTACAACAGCAAAGCCTTTTCCAGCCTCTCCTGCCCTTGCAGCTTCAATAGTGGCATTTAAGGCTAACAGATTTGTCTGCTCCGATATTTCATTAATAGCTTCTGTAACCTTATTTATATCAAGAGCTGCTTTTCCAAGTGTTTCTACCTGCTTTGAACTCTCTTTTGCCTGTGTAAATGCTTTTTCAGAGATACTCCTTGCTTTTTCAGCACTTTTTGTAATCTCATTTATTGTGCCTGCCATCTGTTCAGAAGCATCTGCCACCATTGATAGGTTAGTTGACGATTGCTCCATTGCAGCAGCAACAGAAGTTCTATTTTGGCTGACTTTTTCTGACGCATCACTAACACTTGCAGCAAGCAAAGATGTCTCCTGAGTCCCTTTTGCTAAATTAGATGCAATATTAAGAAGATCAGATGATGATCTATCCATTATCTTTGCGTTTGAAATCGTATTTTTAATGATATTTTGAAGATTATCCATGAATCTATCAAACCATTTGGCAAGCTCTCCTATCTCATCATTGCTTTTTATACTAAGCCGTTTTGTGAGATCACCTTCACCTTCGGCAATATCTTTAAGCCCTTCAACAACCTTATTTATAGGTTTGACAATAGAATTTGCAATAATAACCAAAATGACTGCACACAATATTAAGGCAATAAAACCAATTGTTATGATTGACCATGTAAGCTCTTTAGATTGTTGCTGTATTTTGTCCATAGGTACGCTTATTGCGAAGCTCCAAGTAGTGGCTGTATTACCAATTTTTATTGGAGTAACAATAAAGTAATTATTTGTACCTTTTACTATACTTTTCTTATAAAAAGTATATTCTTCGCCTTTCAACACAGCCTCTCTGAACTGTTCTTGAAGCTCTTTTGGCTGCCTTTGGACAGCATCTTTACCAATAGCGTCAGAAGCAGGGTGTGCAACCATGATGGCACTGTTAGACATTACAAATGCGTAGCCTGTATCATAAGGTTTTATCTGTTTTATTAACTCCTGAAACTCTGTAAAAATTATGTCAATTCCAACTACACCTAAAACCTTCCCATCAACCTTTATTGGAACAACAACGCTTGTCATCAAAACATCTTTTCCACCAGCTTTGTAAATGTAAGGCTCAAAAATTGTCTCTTGACCACTTTTTCTGATAGCTAAATCGTCAGGAGAGTCGTAATCTACCAATGGCTCAACTTTAATTGTGCCGTATCCCCTATTCCAATATGGTATGTAACGCCCTGTGGAGTCATGTCCCGGGGTATTTGCAAACTCACTATCTCTGCCATCTAAAGCATTTGAATCCCAGCATGTCCAGACTGCGAGAAGCTCCTTATGTCTCTCAAGTATCTGTTTAAATATGCTATCCATTACATTTCTATAAGGATTACCATTTTGTTTAATGCCTTCAAATGTCTCGGCAAGCGTTCTGGCTATGTCCATTCCAACTTCTAAATCAGCTTTGACTTGATTTCCATATCTATATGCCATCTGTTCCGCAACTTCTCTTCCAAATTTATCTGTTATCTTACCAGCTTTTATACCAACGAATGCAATAGTTATACAAAATGCAAACATAACTACCATACCAACGACAACAATAAGTTTTGTTCTAATTTTCATTTTCATTGTGGTTACCTCACGTTGATAATACTCAATTAACTTGAGATTAAATGTTGTTGATTAAATATTGATATTATATACAGTAAAAAGGTATATCGCTTACATTCTCTTTATCATCAAAATATAGAAATTAAAATTACAAAAAATAGAAATTGGATTTATAAAATAAATCTACAATAACACTATTTTTCAAGGATAAAACATGAAATTTAAAATCGGCTCAGGCTATGATGTTCATAGGTTAGCAAACGATAGAAGACTTATAATTGGTGGAGTTAATATTCCATTTGACAAGGGGTTGCAAGGGCATTCAGATGCTGATGTCCTTACCCACGCAATTTGTGATGCTATACTTGGTGCTGCAGGACTTGGAGATATTGGCAGACACTTTCCAGATTCTGATCCAACGTATAGAAATATATCAAGTTTGATCCTTCTAAAACATTGTGCAAATATGCTTGAAGATCAGGGATACTCCATTGGAAATATAGACTGCACAATACTTGCCCAATCTCCAAAACTTGAGCCATACAAAAAAGAGATGGAGCATAAAATAGCTGCTGCCATTGAAATCTCTCCAGAATCTGTTAATGTAAAAGCCACAACAACAGAAGGGCTTGGATTTGAAGGAAAAGGAGAAGGTATTGCTGCCCATGCAATTGTTTTAATTACAAAAATCTCAAGCTCAAATCGCAATGTTGCAGCATCATCAGAGTGAATTAGTGAATAACCTCTACCCTAAAGGGATAGGGGTTTTACGCCATTCTTATAAATAATTTGTAGTAGTAAAATTAGTCTCCAATATAATTTACCAAACCAAGTTGGAGTTAAAAATAGATTATAGACCATAAATAAATCAGGATAAAAAATATATGAGCTTAAAAATTTACAATACATTGACTGGAAAAAAAGAGCTGTTTGTACCAATTCAACCGAACAAAGTTGGCATGTATGTTTGCGGACCAACTGTTTATGATACAAGCCACATAGGACACGCCCGTTCTGTTGTTATATTTGACGTTGTTTTTAGATGGCTTAAAGAGTCTGGGTATGATGTCTGCTATGTTAGAAACTTCACAGATGTTGATGACAAGATAATAAAGCGGGCAAATGAAACAGGCAAAGACCCAATAGAAATATCTGAAAAATATATCAAAGAGTTCCACAATGAGATGGACGCTTTAAATGTTCTTCGTCCAACAATTGAACCAAAAGCCACTGAACACATACAAGATATTATTAAATTTATTGAGATGCTAATTGAAAAAGGGAAAGCATACTATGTTAAAGGCAGTGATGTCTTTTTCTCAATAAGTTCTTTTGAAAAGTATGGCAAACTTTCAGGCAGAAACCCTGATGATATGATTGCAGGGGCAAGGATTGCAGTTGATGCGAATAAGAGAAACCCAATGGATTTTACCTTGTGGAAACCAGCAAAACCCGGAGAACCAGCATGGGAAAGCCCTTGGGGAGCAGGAAGACCCGGCTGGCATATTGAATGCTCTGCTATGAGCAACCGCTATTTAGGGCAGAGTTTTGACATTCATGGCGGAGGTAAAGACCTAATTTTTCCCCACCATGAAAACGAGATTGCACAATCTGAAGCTCTTTTTGGTAAACAGTTTGTCAAATATTGGATTCACAATGGTTTTGTCGATATTAATAACGAGAAGATGTCAAAATCTTTGGGCAATTTTACAATGATAAAAGATGTTCTTGCAAAATATCACCCTGAAGTTATTCGTCTATTCTTGCTTTCTAAACATTACAGAAGCCCGATTGATTACAATGAAAATTCTATGGCTGAGATGGTTTCAAGTTTAGACAAAATCTACGCATTTTTGGAGAGGGCAGACAAAGCTAATGTTGATCTTTTAGATTCAGATAAAAATAAAATGGATAATTTAAACAACTTAAAATCAGATTCAAATAGTTACCATTCTGGTGGAGAGTCATGGGCAGCTTTTAAAGAGAATATGGATGATGATTTTAACTCCGCAAAAGCAATCGCAACGATATTTAACACTGTAAGAGAAGGCAATAAACTCCTTGATAAGAGCGGTGATACTATCTCATCTGATAATCTTAAAAAAGTAGCTGCAATCTGTGCTGACATTCAAAAAATGGGCAATATTCTTGGCATCTTATCTCAATCTCCTCAATCTTATTTTAAAGATAAGAAAGATGCGGCTCTTGCTGATGGTGCAATTGATCCCAAAATGGTTGATCAATTGGTCATGGAGCGGACAGAAGCGAGAAAATCAAAGAATTTTGCAAGAGCTGATGAGATAAGAAAAGAGCTTGATTCCATGAAAATCATCCTTGAAGATGGAGCGAATGGAACTACATGGAAATTTGCTAAAACCGTTATTAGTGAAATGCAATATGTCAACGATTTAAAATAGCTCCATTTTTTTAATTATTATAATGCAAAATAAGAATAAAATTATTATTATTTGCGGTCCTACAGGGATCGGGAAAACTGGTTTTGCCATTGAAATTGCTAAAAGATTTAACGGCGAGATTATTGGTGCAGATTCCATGCAAATCTATAAATATATGGATATTGGCACAGCAAAACCTGACAAATCAGAGCGTGAACTTGCCCCTCACCACTTGATTGATTTTCTTGAGCCTGATGAAGAGTTTGATGCTGGAAAATATATGCAAGCAGCAGATGCTGCAATCAATGATATTTATTATCGTTCTAATTTCACTTCATCTAATTTAGCTTTATCTAAAGTTCCAATACCTAAAATTCCAATAGTTGTAGGAGGAACAGGTTTTTATATAAAAGCTCTTCTTCATGGACTTTTCAGAGACAGAACAGTTGACAAAGAGGTTATTGATAAACTTGAGAGAGAAAAAGAGGAAAATGGAAGTTTTGAACTACACAAAAGACTCTCTTTGCTTGATCCAGAAGCTGCCAAACGTATTCACCCAAATGATGGCTTTAGAGTTGTAAGGGCACTTGAAGTTGTTGAAGTTACAGGAAAACCCATATCTAATTTTCAAGATCAACATGGTTTTTCATCAGAACGCTATTTTACTTTGAAAATCGGTCTTTACATGGATAGAGCCAAATTATATGAGCGTATTGAGAAACGGGTTGATATTATGATTGAACAGGGGTTTGTTGATGAGGTAAAGCAGCTTATAAGCAAAGGTTATGATTGTAGTTTAAAGTCAATGCAATCAATTGGCTATCGTCATATTTGCGAATTTTTACATGGTCAAACTCTGCAAAACGATATTCAACGCGATCTTGGATTTGAGTCTGATGATGGATATTTAAGACCTATATCATGGGAAGAGACAATACGTCTGCTCAAGCGTGATACAAGAAGATACGCAAAACGTCAACTCACATGGTTTAGGCAAGATAAAGACATTAATTGGCTTGAGCCTCACGAATTAGATGAGGCTCAAGAGCTGATAAAGAGATTTTTGTAAGTTTTGAATCAAGTTAATTTATATAACGGATGGAAATATTATGAAAAATCAAAATAGACCTATAAGTAGTCATAACATATTGAAATTGACAATAATATATATCTTATTGTCAATTGTTTGCACATCATGCACCATGTTTCAGGCTACACCTACGCCTGTAAAAAAGCCGACACAACCCCAAATTGTTGAACCTGTTATTCAGCAACAAGTTGAGCAATCGCCTTATGCCTCAATTGAACAAAAAGGCGATAATGAGATTAAAGCTGGCAACTACCGCTCTGGCTTAAATATTTATAATAACCTCCTGACAAAATATTCAGGAGAGGATAAAACGAGGCTTCTTGAAAAGACAGAGGCACTTCTATCTATAATGAAAAATAGCGATCTTGAGGTTGTGCTAAATTCTAAGAAGAGCCAAATACCTGAATCAATGCTCCTTTATCAAATTGGAGTAAATTACTTTAAAAAACAGAAAGATAACCAAAAAGCAAAGGAAGTTCTTAGTAAATTTATCTCAAGTTACCCAGATGATCCCCGCGTATTAGAAGTAGAGCTAATTTTAAAAGAGATTGAGAAAAGCTCTTTTGCAAAAAACATCATTGGGTGCATGTTGCCTCTTTCTGGAAAATATCAAACATTTGGGAAGCAGGCTTTAAGAGGCATTCAGATGGCTTTGCAAGATGCCAAAGCTCTATACAGTGATCAAGAGATAGATTTTATAATTAAAGATACAGAGTCTAATGATGCAAAAGCTGAGACAGTTGTTCAAGAGCTTTCACAAACCAATATTGCTGCAATCGCAGGTCCTATGGTTACATCGGAAGCAGCAGCAAAAGAGGCACAAAAATATCAGATTCCTATGATCTGTATGACTCAAAAGAGCGAAGTTACGGATATTGGAGACTATATTTTTTCAAATTTTATAACACCTGAAATGCAGATAAAAGGGCTTGTATCGCACGCAAGAGGAGTTCTTGGGATAGAGAAATTTGCGGTTCTTGCCCCAAATGATAAGTATGGACAGAGGTTTATGAGCCTTTATAGGCAGGCGGTAGCTGAAGCAGGAGGAGAGATCGTTGTTGCTGAAGTCTATCGTGACAATCAGACAGATTTTTCCGAAATTATCAAAAAAATAGCAGCTTTTCAACCTCAGACAGCAGATGAAGAATCTCAAAGGACAAATGCAAATAACTCTTCTGATTCTAAACCGCCAGAGATAAATGGAAATACTGAATCCAATGGGATCGCAAATACAACTTCTGATTTATTACCTAAAATAGCAATCTTTATACCTGATTCACCTTCAAAAGCTGCTACTATTCTTCCACAGTTACTCTATTATAATGTAAAAGAGGCTTATCTTCTTGGGACAAATATCTGGCACAATAACGCTCTTCTAAAAATACCATCTGAACATATCAAAAATGTTGTGATTACAGACGGATATTTTGCTCAAAGCAGAAAACCTGAATCTGCTCGTTTTGCTGAAGCATTTAAAACAGTATATGGCGAATATCCGGGATTTATTGAGGCAGTTGCCTATGACACAGCGTTGATTCTTATTAAAACAGCTATGGATAAATCTACTAATTCAAGATTAGATATAAAAAATATCCTTGCTGGTAATATGATTTATAGTGGTGTTACTGGAGAGACTATGTTTGAGACAAACGGGAATGCTCAAAAAGAGCTTTTTTTTCTCACAATTGAAAATAGTGCCTTTGTGGAAATTGAGCGTCACTAACAAGAACTCTACTTTGTAAAATAGACTTCCTGCAAAATTAAATTTTTATCCAATAATATCAAGGGTTAATTCCAAGTTTTGTAAGAAGTCTAATTATAAACTTGTAAGAGAACCTTGCCCTGTTGCTTCAAGGACTGACTGCCACAATTTGCCGTCAGGGTCAACATTCTTACGTTTACCAGCAGATGCCTCCATTGGAATATGGACATAGCTGTTGTTCCAGTGGCTGATTAGCAGCTTTGTTTTGCCTGCCATTCCCGCATGAACTGCATCACGCCCAAGAAATCCACAAAAGACACTATCATTAGCATTTGCTGGAAGACTTCTGATCATATAGCTTGGGTCAATATATTTAAGCGTTATTGTAATATTCTTCTTCTCAAACCAGCTATTTATCTCTGTTTTTAAAAAAATCCCAATATCTTTAAGTTTTATATTACCTGAAGGGTCATACTCTATTTTTTGGTCTTTAAAGAATTTTTGTCCAGCCCCCTCTGCAACCACAATTACAGCATGTTTTCTCTCTATGAGCCTCTTTTCAAGAGCTGATAAAAAACCTGACTCCCCATAAAGATCAATATCAATTTCAGGTATTAAAACAAAATTTGCATCTTGTTGGGCAAGAGCTGCGGTTGCGGCAAGAAATCCTGCATGGCGACCCATTAATTTTATAAGTCCAATTCCATAAGGATAGCCCTCAGCCTCATTATGCGCTCCTTTAATTGCATTTGTCGCTATATCAACCGCTGTATCAAATCCAAAAGTTTTTGATACAAGATAGATGTCATTATCAATCGTCTTTGGAATTACAACCACGCTTATCTTAAGATTACGAGCATTGATCTCATCAGCAATTTTATTTGCAGCAACCAAAGTTCCATCGCCTCCAACCATAAATAAAATTCCAATATTCATACGCTCTAAGCAGTCAACAATTGCATCTATATCTTGAGTTCCACGAGATGAGCCAAGTATAGTGCCTCCCATATCAAGAATATTGGCAACTGAATTAGGGGTAAGTTCAACAACTTCATGTCCATAGTCAGGAATAAAGCCTTGAAGTCCATATTTAATTCCATAAATGTTTCTGACCCCATAGCAATGATAAAGCTCTAACACAACGGATCGGATAATATCGTTAAGACCAGGACATAACCCCCCGCAAGTTACAATGGCACATTTGAGTTTACTTGGATCAAAGTATATTTTCTCTCTTGGTCCAGCCACTTCAAAACTTGGGATCTCAATATTATTTGCAATGTGATATAAAACCGAATCATACTCTACAATTCCTACAACTCTATCACTATCTTTAACAAATCGGTTTGTATATCCACCTTTAACTCTTCCTTTTAACGGTGAAGCAATTTTTGCCTCCCCAAGTGTCTGTATCTGTGTGTTTAGATTATCTATATTCATTTGCAACTAATCCTTATATTGGAATTTTATCCTGTAAACTTGAAAGCACCTTTGCCAAGAATATCGTGAAGATGCAAAATACCAACAAGACTATTATTTTCATCTGTAACTGGAAGTATGGTTATCTGATGTTGCTCCATTATATTGAGAGCATCATACAAAGGCAGCTTAGGTGAAATAACATGAGGATTTCTTGTCATAAGCTCTTCAACCACCATACTATTAAAATCAATCGCCATCTTTGAAATAGAGTGCCTAATATCGCCATCAGTTATAATACCAAGAAGAGAATTTTTAGTGTCAAGTATAAACACAGCACCAATTTTAAATTTATCCATTACATTTATAGCTTTGATCATAGTTGTACCAGACAAAACTGACGGGATATTATTCTCGGATAAATTAGAGAACATAATCTCTTCAACCATACAAGACAATCTCTGTCCAAGAGAGCCTCCGGGGTGAGATTTTTTAAAATCGCTAACTTTAAACTGCTTTTTATTTATCAGAACTACAGCAAGAGCATCGCCCATAGCAAGTTGAGCAGTTGTGCTGCATGTAGGGGCAAGTCCCAATGGACACGCTTCTTTCTCGACCCCTGTATCAATTACAATATCGCACTCTCTTGCCATTGTAGAGTTAGGATTTCCTGTAAATGCAATCATTGGACAACCAAGAGATTTGATAGATGGTAGCAAAATATTTAGTTCCCCAGTTTCACCGCTATTTGAGATAGCAATAAATGTGTCATTTTTTGAGACCATGCCAAGGTCTCCGTGCATTGCTTCAACTGGATGTAAAAATATTGCATTTGTCCCGGTACTGCAAAGAGTTGCAACAATCTTTTTGCCAATTAGACCTGATTTTCCAATACCTGAAATAACAACTCTTCCTTTGGAATTACAGATAACTTCAACCATCTTCTCAAAGTCAGAGCCTATTTTTTCTGTTAGATGCAAAATACTTTCTGCTTCCTGTTTTAATACGCTTATCGCTTCATCAATAACCATAAATTAAACTCAAATCACCTTATATTAATATCAATTGTTCTATTATTTTAGAATTTATTATTTTAAATACTTTGTAAGTTGCATTGTTATTAGCAATTATCTGAACTAATATTTATGCTATTTTCTAATAAATATAGCATTTTGAAGGTTTGATTGATATAAAAAAATTAAACTTACAGAGGCAACGTATATCAGAAAGAGCTTAGAAAGCTATAAATTTAAAATATTTCACTTAATAACAGGTAATTCGCTTTTATCCAAAAAATATGCAAATTGAAAATCCTCAAAATACTACTATTGTTAAACAACCATATTTAAAGAGTATTGTAAAAAAAATAGCATTATTAATACTTTTTTCTATAGCTATCTTTATAATTATTGGATTAACGAGCTTGCCATCACTATTTTTTTATATCCAATCTGACCATTTTAGCAAGGTAGTGCAAACTCAAATAAACAAGAGAATTTTGGGTAAAATGGAGTGGAAAAAATTTAATATTTCACTACTTAAAGGTGAGTTGTTCCTTGAAAATTATAGGCTATCTCTAAATGGTGATGAAATTATATCTGTTGATAAGGTCTATGTTAATCTTGATTTGCAGGGTATTATTGAGCCTTTTAAAAACTTACACTTTACAAATATAAATGATGCTTTGGATTTTCCTAATATTTTTAGACTCTCAGAGTTTAGTAAAAACAATCTGTCAGAGTTTAATAAAGAAAATCTCTCAAAATTTAATAGAACGAATCTCTCAAAGTTTAATAGTAATGGTTTAATTATTAAAAGCATAGCCATTGACAAACCTATTGTAACTCTTTCCATGACTTCTGAAAAAAAGTTTAATATTGTCCAAGCATTTACTCTTTATCAGCCTCAAAAATCAAAATTAGATGATAAGCCCTTTTACTTGCCATTTGACATTACTGTTAATCAACTCAATATAAAACAAGGCGTAGTTGAATATAAAAATAGCAAACATCAAAAGGAACTTAAAAATAGTAATAATGGATATACGCATAATGAATATGAACATGGGCATAAAAATAGCGATAATGAATATAGGGATAACAACAGTTCTGACAGTAAACAATCTGACTCTATCAGCCTCTCTTTTCAAGGAGGTATTAAAAATATCTTTATAGAAAAGATTCCTATAAAAGACCGACATATAAAAAATAATATCAATGGTGAAAATCCAGAGCTGCATAAAATAATCTTAGGAATAATTTCAAACCCTACATTTGACATCACAATTGACGCAAACATTATAACTTCAGAGCTTTTAAAAACTTTAGAAAATATAGACTCATTAAAAACTACTCTTCTAACTCTAAATAGTGTTATCGGTTTAGAAAAAGATAAGCAACAACCATTAATTAGTGGCAATTTATCAATCCATTCAACTCTCTTAGGCTCTCTGGGTGATCCTCAATTTTCATGTCTGATAACTTACCCCGACGGTCAGATAATTGGAAAAAAGATAAAAGCTACAGTTGATGTTATGATGCAAAAAAAAGAGATAACGATAAAGAAATTGGAGTTAGAACAAAAAGTTGCGGAAGTAAGTGTTAATTCCAAATTACAAGCAAATGGCAATATTTCTCTTGCAAAGGCATTTCCTAAAGGTTTTTTGGGTGGTGAAAGAGGGAAAATAGATAAAGCTGCAACAAAACTTCATTTTACTGGCGAAAATATTGATTTAGACAAACTACTTGGCTCTAAAAATGGCTCTGTAAATGAATCTGAAAATAATAAGAAGGAATCTAAAGGTGATAATGTAAATCAATCTAAAAATGATAATTTAGATAGCTCTAAAGATAATAATTTTAATAAAAACCTTAGTATTATGGAGACAATTAGCAAAATAAAGGGAGTTGTCTCATTTAAAGGTAGTGTTTCTGGCGGTTTAAACAATCCTGAATTTAAAGTTATCCTCAAGGCTGAAAATGCGGGCTATCAAGGCTACCCTCTTGTAGATAGAGGAGATTTGGATTTTACCTTTTTAAATGGCGGTCTGAACATCAAAAAATTTGATATTTTATCATGCGATTCATTAATAAAACTTGATGGAAATATCCTTTATCCAACCAATCTTAACTACCCAAAAAATTTAAAAACAGATAAGCAAAAACCTCTCTTTAATATTTCAGCAACTTCTAAACATCTCAATCTTGCTGAAATATTAAGTCAATTTAAGCTCCTTAAAAATAGCAATGATAATAGTGCTGATAAGAAACTGGCAGCGATTCTTGAAGCTAAAGCAACTCTTGCTGGCACTTTTGACAATCCAAATATCACTTTAAATGCAAATGGCAAAAATATTGATCTAATGGGTCAAAAAATCAGGTCTGCAACTCTAAAGGGTGCTTATCAAGATCATAAAACAGCTATTGATTCTCTGATTGTTGAATTTACCACTAACACCTCGACCACTAATCACGCCATTACTAACACTACAACTAATAACACCAAAATTGCTAACAAAACTGCTGACAACACCCTCTACTCTGATAAATTTAATACTAATACAAATGACAAGAGCATACGATTTATCAATAATAATGTTATTCAAGCAAAAGGTTTTATTGATCATAAGCAGAAACATAAATTCAAAGTTGATATATCTTCACAAGGAGTTGAGCTTGCTTCTATCGAACCTATAAAAAAATATAGCGTTATAAAAGGGATTACATCTGGCTCTATCAACATAGAAGGGAATCTTGGTTCTATTAAATCTTCAAGGATAAGCGGCGATCTTGCACTAAAGCAGGTAAAGATTGTGGATAAGCCATTTCAAGATTTCACTGCAAAGTTGGAGTTAAAAGATAGCCGTCTAAAGATCAATGGAAGGCTAAATTTTGATATTAGTGCAAATTTAGATTTTAACTCTAAAGATTTTGATATTCACGCTATTTTTAACAAAACAGAGTTACTTCCATGGGTTACATTTACCAATATTAAAGGTATTGACAGTGGAACAGCAACAGGAGTCCTTGATATAAAAGGAAATATAAATAATTTAGATAAATTAGAAAAAATTTCAGGAAAGTGTAGTTTGTCTGAACTATCTTTGAGACTATTTAATAATTCTGCAATTTTTGCAAAGCATTCTGATAAGTTCAATAATTTTGATTCAAAAACCTTAAATAGAAATATGATTGTTAAAGCAGGGAGTATAAATGCTTGGATTAATGGGAAAGAGTTTAATATAGATAGATTTAAAACCATGCTTCCTGAAAATGGAGTCGCTGTGCTTTCAGCTTCGGGTCGTATTGGGGGGAATATCAAAGCTCAAGCTGATGCAACATTTCCTGTTAATTTCGCATCTCTTTTTATCACTGATATGCCTGATATAAAAGGTGCTGTTAAGCTAAATCTCAATGCTGATATAAAACCTAAAATGTATATAAAACCTGATTACTCTATGGGATCAAAAAGAGATACTGAATATAGTGGATACATTCAATCTGATAAAGATATGGAGTCTGCTGGGTATATGAAACCTAACGAATATATGCAATCTGGCGGATATATTGACGATTCTAAGTTTGATGCTACAGTAGAGCTTGTAAACATTGGAGTTACACTGCCTGTTATTAAATCTTCTGGAGACTATTCTGACGGTTCAGGAACGATACGATTTCATGGCATAAATGGCGCAATAAAAGCTGATATAAATAAAATTGCGATACCAGAAATTACTGGCAAAATAAGTGATGGTAGAGTTGATGGTGGTATCAATAGAGATAGTGATGACAATCTTGTTGCAAATAGTGAAAAACAAAATAGTAAATCTGGTCAATTTAAACTAAGTGGTGATGCAAAATTAGTAAATTTTATGCCAAAAAATATTGAAGCTAAACTTACTGCAACATCAATTCCTGTAAATATGATAGAGGATTTTACAGCAAGTTTTGACACATCTTTAAACTTTAAAGGTGATATTTTATCATCAAGCCTTTTATCTGGTAATATTATGATTAATAATGCCCAATGGACAAGGGATATTCATGTTGAAAAGACAATTTTATCAACACTTACAGATAGACTACTTGAGAGAAAAAAGGTTAGAAAAGAGGTTAAGCAAAAGAGTAGGCAGTCAATAGATAATAAAAATAAAGTTCAAGATAACAGCGTAAGCTCAACTGATTTCAATTCAAAAAAATCAAATAAGTTGAGCAAAATAGTCGAAAATATGAAACTCAATATTGTAGTAAAAGGGAAAAAGCCATTTGTTGTTGATAACAATTTAGCATATATGGAGATTCGTCCAGATATAAGAATCGGTGGAACAGCGTTGTCGCCTTTAGTTTCTGGACGTTCTGAAATCAACCCCGGCACTATAAACTACCAATCAACAGAGTTTACCCTCACTCGTGGAATAATTGATTTTGTAAATCCTTATAAAATTGAGCCAGAGCTTGATATTCAATCTAAACGTAAAGTGCGTGATTGGGATATTACCCTTTCGGTATTAGGAACACCAGATAATATAAGTTTTAAACTTACGTCAGACCCAAGTCTTGAAGATGGAGACATAATCTCCCTTTTGTTAAGAGGGAGAACTGTTACTGAGTTGATAAGTGCAGAAGGAGGCTCAACTCTCTCTGCCGCAAGTATGCTCTCACAAATTGCGGCTTCAGAAGTTAGCGATAAAGTTAAATCTGCTACAGGTCTTGATATTTTTGAGGTGGGATTTGGCAACACAAATGAATATAGAAGCTCTAAAAACAGAACTGGGAGTAGCATAAGTAAATCTAAAAGCAATATACGTAAATATAACAGGATAAACAATAATAAGAATAGTGATAGCGAATTTGAAGATGTTAATGTTACCGTGGGTAAAGAACTTACAGATAGGATAAGCGTGAAATATGGCACTGAAAAAAAAGATGGCGTAATGGTTGGTAAAACATCGGCTGAATATAAGTTTACAGATAATGTATCTGTAACTGGTTTTCAAGACTCTGAAGGTCAGTTTGGTGGTGAAATACGTTATCGTTTAGAATTTAGATGAAGGAAAGATAGAGATGGTCAAATCAATAAGTATCTCATTATATTCGATTATCCACATTTTTACCGTTTATCTAATTTTTAATACTATTCTTATTCTGCTTATTACTAATTGTTTTATTCCTCAATCTTATGCTCAAGACCAAACCACGCAAATCTACGGTCAACAACAAACTACGCAATCCTACGATCAACAACAGACTACGCAAATCTATGGTCAAGAAAATACTATACAATCTTATGCCCAAAAAAAGGTTAAACAGATTCAAGAACTCACTCAGGTTAAACCTATTGAGGTGAAATGTATTAATATCAAAGCATTAAAGTTCAATGGTAACTACAACTTTTCAGATATACGTCTTAAAATGAGAATGAAAAGTTGGCACTCCTCACTTTTACCCGGAAATTTCAACTGCTACAATGAAGATTGGCTAAAAAAAGATATTATAACTCTTGTTGATTTTTACAGAAAAAAAGGTTTTCCAGATGTTGATATTGGTTATCTATTTAAACAAACTCAACAACAAGATGAGGGTCTTGTTAAAAAACAAGATGATGGTGTTGTTGAAAAACAAGAAGAGGGTGTTGTTGAAATTAATATTGCTGAAGGGTTGGAATATGAGATTCTATTTAAAGGAAACAATTTCTTTTCTCAAAAAGAGCTTAGAAAAAAGATTGACCTTGTTAAAAAAGGAAACGCCAATGACACTGCACTTAGCAGAGCAAAAGTTGATATAAAAAACAGCTATCTTGATGCTGGTTTTGAAGATGTTACTGTTAATTTTAGTAAAAAACGTAAGAGCTTCTCAAACAAGCCTTACAAACAAAATAGTTATAAGCCTAGAAGTGATGAGCCTAAAAAAGATGAAATCTGGATTGTGGAATTTTTGATAAATGAGGGAACGAGAAAAGTTGTAAATCAGCTTAAAATTGAGGGTAACAAACTCGTCTCAAAAGATGAAATCTTAGATTCCATGCTTACAAGAGAAAAAGAGAAAGAAAAGAATTTAATAAGAGAGGAAATAGGTGGATACAATTCAAATGTGCTTGATAAGGATATAAATGCAATTGAACTTCTCTACCTTAGCAAAGGGTTTCTTAATGCTAAAATTTCAAAGAAGATAAATAAATTAGAAACTACGATCACCTCTTTAAATAATATTACCTCTTCTTTAACTACTCCCCAAGCTACTCACCAAGTTACTCACCAAGATGTCCAACTTATTGATATTATGATAAACATTGAAGAAGGAACTCAAACCATTGTTGATAATGTAAATATCATAGGTTTTGACTCTAAATATCTTACAAAACTATCATTAAAACATGGAGAGCCATTTCGTGAATATATGGTTAAAAGTGATGAAAACTCTCTTAGTATGATAGTATCGGAGCTTGGATACCCACATGTTAAAGTTATAAGTGATATAAAATTAAATAGTAATGCAACAAAAGCTGATATTACTTGGCAGGTTGAGAAAGGTAAGTTTACACGTTTTGGAAAAATTAACTATTCAGGTAATAAGAGGCTCAAAGATGATGTAATTGCAAGAAGGCTTGATATAGCTTCAGGAGAACCATTTTCACTCAAAAAAGTGTTTGCCACAGAGAAAAAAATTAGAGAGAGTTCAGCAGTTAAATCTGTTGAGATAAAATCTCCAGAACTTACCCTTATGAAAGAAGAGCCTGATATTGAGATTGCAATTGAAGAGAGTAATCCATATTTTGTTGAGGCTGCTATAGGTTACGATACTGAGCAAAATCTTTATTTAGATACAAAAATTGGAGATAATAACTTTTCTGGTCGTGAAATTGATGCTTGGTTAGAGGCAAGCGTTAGTGGTATTGGATATAGAGCAGAGAGCGGACTTAAAAAACCTTTTTTTCTTGGAACAAAAATTGAAGCAACAGGCAATATTTATATTGAAGATGAAGAGGAGCTTAACAAAACTTTTGGTGTAAAAGCATGGGGTTATGAGACTGGTTTTTCAAGGGAACTGTTTATTAAAAACCTCATTGCTGGATTAAATCTAAATTATGAAAACAGAACTGTTTATGGCGAACTACAACATGTAGATATTGATGAGTTAGAAAGTCGTAATATTCTTGTTACATCTTTTTCTTTGGGATATGATTCAAGAGACTCTTCAATCAGACCAACAAAGGGATTTCTCTCAACATCTTCAGTTGAAGTTTACAATGGATTTGATAACGATCTTGACAGGTTTTTCAAATATCAAATTGATTTGCGAACATATTTTTCTCCTTTTAGAACCTTATCTTCATTTAATAGCTCATATTTTAATAGAGTAACTTTTGCTCTTCGTGGTCGTATGGGATATATTCAGCCGTTTGGAGCAGAAGATAGTGTAGCACAAGATCAACTATTTTTTCTTGGAGGCACATCAAATGTAAGGGGGTTTAAGGAGAATATGCTTGAATATGATAGCAGCGGCAATCCATTAGGAGGTTGTAGAGCGATAAATTCAACCCTTGAGGCAAGAGTTGATCTTCCCGCTGATTTTGAGTTCAGCTTATTTTTAGACACTGGAAAAGTAGATAATTTAACAAATAAAATAGATTTAACAAACAGTTTAGAATCAAATGGTTTTAGGTCGTCTGTTGGGGTTGGATTACGGTATATCACGCCAATTGGACCTGTGGGGCTACTATATGGTCATAAATTAGATACAGAAGATGGAGAGAGTCCCGGCAGAATTCATTTTAGCGTTGGTTATACCTTTTAAACTAAAGCATAAATATTAAGAGTCTGAATATTTAAAAAGACTCTAACAATTTAGGTGTGTTATGAATATCATAGAAATAAAAGAACTTACAAAAAACTATCCACTTGGTTCGACAATTGTTCACGCACTTCGTGGCATTGATTTTAATATTGCAAGTGGAGATTTTTTGAGCATCGTAGGACCATCAGGAAGCGGAAAAACTACCCTTCTAAACATAATTGGCTGCATTGATAACGCAAGTTCAGGAAGCGTCAATATAGGTGGTGTTGAGATTACAAAACTTAATGACAAAGAAATCACAGATATTCGTTTGCATAAAATCGGATTTATATTTCAGACTTTCAATCTTATTCCTGTGCTTGATGTTCTTGAAAATGTTGAATTTCCTCTGCTGCTTATGAAAAATCGTTCCAAATCTGAGGTTAAAAAACGTGCAGAGAGTCTAATTGACGCAGTAGGGCTATCCGAACATATTAAACACCGACCTTCTGAGCTGTCAGGTGGACAGCGTCAGCGTGTAGCAATTGCCCGAGCACTTGTAACAAACCCAGATATTGTGCTTGCAGATGAACCAACTGCAAACTTAGACTCTGCAACAGGAGAACAGATATTGGAGCTTATGAAAGAGATGAACAGGAAAGAAAAAACCACTTTTATTTTTTCAACCCATGACTCTAACGTCATAAAATACGCAGGCTATGTTTTGAAAATCAAAGATGGTAAAATGGTAAATTAAATTTACAACAAACAAGATTAAGGACTGAGACAATGCAGCTCATATTCAAAATAGCATGGAGAAATATTTTCCGCCACAAGGGAAGAAGTATTATAATCGGAATAATTCTTTTTCTCGGTGCTTTGCTTATGACCGTAGGTAGCAGCGTTATTTCGGGAATGGATAGAGGTCTTGAAAAAAACATAGTCAATGGCTTTCTTGGAGACATTGTTATTATTCCGGAAAAAGAAAAGAGCGATAATATTCTTTTCAAACTCTACGGCGAATCTGTGGATACCATAACAAACTATAAAGATATAAAAAAACAATTAATAAAAGAAGATGATCTCAAAGATTTCTTGCCTGTCGGTAAAAATGTTACTACTGTCTTGAATGAAGAAGATGGAGATCCAGGTTTTACAATGGTTCTTGGTGTAGATTTCAAGGAATACTGCAACTTTTTCCCAGATAACTTTCAATTAGTTGAAGGTGATATAAAAAATGGTGAGGGCAAACAAGCAGTAATAAAACAAAAAATGGTGGAGAATCAAGAAACAGGAATAGTTATCCCCTTGAAAACAAGAGAAGATTTATATGATCAGATGAACGTCTGGCTAATACCTGAAAAAAGCCGATTAGTTGAAGAGAATCTTTCAGAAGATGCAAAGGACAATAGAAGTGAATTAAAAATAAAAAACACAGCGGTTTTCATGGGGATGAGTTCTACAAACTCAACATCTGATATCCGCCTAACAGTGAAAGGGATAATAAAATATAGTGCCTTGAACACAATCTGGGGACACTTTGCAATAATGGATATTGAGTCCTACAGAAAATGTTTGGGCTATTTTGGAGCATCAGAAAAATTGGACATTATTGATGAGGAGAAGAAAAAACTTTTAGGTCTTGAGACCGACAGTATAGAAAATCTCTTTGGTTCCACTGATGTGCTGGTATCAGATAGTGGCAATGTTGAAGTTGCTGACATAGATTTTAGCAAAAAAGAGGTTTCTGTTGTTCCAACCAGTAGAAATGGCTCTTCAACAAATGTCGACCTTGAGGCTGGTGTGTATAATCTTGTATTTGTTAAACTCAAAGATAACATTAATCTGGAAGATGGAGTTAAACGCCTTAATAGTACCCTTTCATCTTCTAAACTCGGAGTCAGAGCTGTTACATGGAAAAAAGCATCAGGATTTATAGGAAGTATGGCAACGATTATAAAGGGGGCACTCTTTCTGTTTGTAGCTTTTCTTTTTTTTGTCGCTATCATTATTATTGTAAATACTCTGACAATGGCGGCTATCGAACGAACCACAGAAATTGGCATGATGCGTGCTATCGGTGCACGTAAAGCCATGGTTACAGGAATGTTCATTGGTGAGACATCTATACTATCAGGGCTATTTGGTGGAATTGGACTTGTTGTAGGTATTGCTATAGCTCAGCTAATTCCACTCTTTAACATCACATCAGAAAACGACATAGTACAACTTCTTTTTGGTGGGGACACCTTCCACCCATTTTTATCAATGGGTGATATTTTAGTTGTTATCTTTGAACTTATAGTTGTTACTTTAATCACGGTTATCTACCCTATCATAGTGGCAATAAATATCACGCCACTTGACGCAATCTCACGTGATTAGGATTATATTTTTGATTAGCCATAACTCAAATATTAGAGCCTTATCCCTCTCTATTCTGTAGATAAGGATAAGGATGAATCAAAATTAAATTGTAACTCAAGGAGTTATTATTTATGAAATTTCTTTTTATCATTAGCCTGCGTAATCTCTTTAGGCAGAAACGCAGAAATATCCTGCTTGGAAGTGCCATGGCTTTTGGTGTTATGATACTTATAATAGCAAACTCATTTTCTCATGGCATATCTGACATACTGTTCAATAGAATTGTCGTCTATGTTGCGGGTCATGTAAATATATCCATAAATGAAGGCAAAGGTAGGGATTTGCCTCTATTCCGTGATAGAGATCGTCTGACAAAGATAGCAGTTGAAACAGCAGGAGATAAACTTATTGAATACAACGAAGGTGTTGGTATCTTTTTACGTGCTATAGGTAACGGCAAGGTTGAAAATTTAGTTCTTGTTGGTATTAACACGATTAGCAGAACGCTTACACAAAAACAGCGTGAAGAGATTAATGAATCATTCAAGATGCTTTATGGTAAATTTAAAGACCTTGGAAATAAGTCTATAGAAAATCCTGCTATACTTTCAAAAGAAAAAGCAGATGCTTTATCAGTCAAGCCAAATGATATAGTGCGTGTCCGATATAGAAATATTTACGGACAGACACAGTCATCACGCCTTACAGTAGTTGGAATAATGTCAAACGACAATATCTTTATGCAAGGTGTCATGTTTGTTGAACTCACCAATTTGAAAGAGATGATGGGATACCGCCCTTACGAGTGCGGAAGTATAAAACTTACACTCAAAGAACCTCAAAAAGATGCAGCAGATGTGGCAGATAAAATTCATTCAGCACTTCGTCCAGGTCCAGCATTTATACTTGCAACAGCTAAAGTGTTGAATCAAGACTCAAGCATGAATCCTGATGTTAGCACAAGCGAAAACAAAAATTCAAATCCCAACACAATCTCAAGTAACAATCAAAATGCAGACACAAGCCCAAGAGTTACCCTTATTCCTTTTATGGGAAATGACGAACCTCTAAAGAAACTTATGCTATCTTCTTTCAAGTTAAGCAGCGGCAATGTTAAAGATGTTTTTGGAAAAGATGGTATGATGGTAAGTGATTATTTAGCAGATATTTTAAAAATTAAACAAGGAGATAAACTCGAATTTCATTTCAAACCCAAATTTATAACTAAAGATAAACCCGAATTTGCAGTTAGAGAAGCTATCTTCAGTGCTGTAGTCAAAGGCATCTTTATTTCTGATGATAGCACGGGAAAAGAGACTATCTATATGCACGAGGCTCTATTTTATCCAAAATTTTACGAAAATCTTCCTGATCTGCAAAGTGATTCAAAGTTTGCTTTTATACCTAAAGAGAAAGCATCATTCAAACCAGCACTTGGCACGGAGTGGGTTTTGCTTGATCGTTCTCGCAGCACTGACGATCTTAAGCAAAAATTACGTGCAGCCGGTAGAAAAAAAATTAAAGCTGCCACAATAGATGTTAATTCAATGTATGAGAGTGCAAGCGATGTCTTGAAACTTGAGAATGCTTTGAACATCATTACTTTTACAGCAGTGCTAATACTTTTTTTTATAATTCTTGTAGGAGTCGTAAATACGCTCCGCATGACAATCCGTGAACGAACACGAGAGATAGGTACTATTCGAGCCATTGGTATGCAGAAAAAAGATGTACTTTTGATCTTTGTTATAGAGACAGCAATATTGACAGCTTTTGCATCAATAGCAGGAACTATTTTGGCATTCATTTCAATGGCAGGGTTAAGTAATATTGCCTTTCAAATAACTGATAATCCCATGGGGATATTGCTTGTTAAAGATCGCCTCCACTTTGTACCAACATTTATTGGAATTGTTGGTAACATAGGATTTATATTATTTATCTCAATTATAACAGCATTTTTTCCGTCACGTAAAGCTGCAAACCTTTCAGCAGCCGATGCGCTCAGACATTTTGAATAAAATATATCTAAAAATTAGGGGTTAAATTAATGGTTAGAAAATTAGTTATCATACTTTTATTTTTTATTGTGTTGGGAAAAGAAGCTCTATTGGCAGTTGCAGAACCCACCACAATTCCTGAACTTATGAAAAAGATTGAGCAGCTTCAGGAGATGACCACAGACGTTATGGCAAGGGTTGATTTAACTCAAACCAAAACGGGTCAGGGAACAAAAAAAATAGAGATGCTCTATTACCGTCGTGACTCTGACGATTCCTTTATGATAGTGATGATTGCCCCTGAAATAGATAAAGGTAACGGTTACTTAAGAGTTGGCGATAATTTTTGGATGTATAGACGTAACACCAGAACTTTCCAGCATATAAATCGAGATGAAAATATAGGAGGTTCTGATGCAAATGCAGATGATTTTGAAAAACGTAAACTAACCGAGCTTTACGCCCCTTCCAAAGACGCTTCTGGCAATGAAATCATCTCTACAGAAAAATTAGGTGCTGTATCGGTTTTCAGATTTGAAATAGTAGCTAAGGTTAATGATGTTGATTACCCCAAAAAAATTTATTGGGTTATGCAGGATAAAGGACTACCTCTAAAGGAGCAGTCATTTTCTGCCTCAGGCACACTTATGCAGACAGCCTATTATATCAATTACACTATTGTGGAAAAGCGATACGTGGCAGTAAAACAACTCTTCATAGATGAGTTTGAAAAAGGAAATAAGACTCTTGTAGAGATTTCCGGTATATCAACTAAGAAACTTGATGATTCCCTATTCACAAAAGCATATCTTGAGAATATCAGTAAGTAGTTGAAAACTAATTGATAACATCAATAGAACATAAGCAGCTTCGCTGCAATAATGTTGGATTGAAATTCCTGAACAATAGAACAATATAAAATATGGTATGGTATGAAACAAATATTTTACATAGCTCTTGCATTAATTATTTTGTCCGCCCCAGCTTCAGGCAGTGATGATATAATTATAAATGAAGGCGAGCTCTTTTCAAATCCTACTACTGTGATAGACAGTGAAACAGATAAAAACCAACACATAGAAGATAGTAATAATCAAAAGCAGAGTCTTGAGGCAGAGCAAAATAGGATTCATTTTGGCATATCTGGTGAAATACAGCATGTAACCAATTGGAGTATAAAGCAAAAGAACCATCTTGAATATCAGAAGAGAAGTGATATAAATCCATATATTGATGGAGTTATGTTTATTGATGTTCGTCTTCCAGATAATATAAAAGCATTTGCCAATATTGAGGCGGTATATAACACAGACAACTCAAATGCCGAAGCTGATTATGAAATGAAAGAGCTTTTTGTTGATTTTAATATCAACAAAGCCATCTATTTTCGCACTGGGAAACAGGTACTACAGTGGGGACGTTGCTATCTTTTCAATCCAACAGATCTTATTAATGTTGAGAAAAAAACCTTTACTGAGAAGATAGGCTCTCGTGAAGGAACTCGTGGAATTAAAGCCCATATTCCATTTGGTACAGACATGAATATGTATGGCTTTATAAACACAACAGAAACTGATGAATATTTCAAAATAGATCAATTCCAAAAAATATCAGGTGCTTATAAAATTGAATTTTTGGTTGAAAACACTGAGATGGCATTTTCTATCTGGGGTAAAGAAGATGCACATACTGTGTATGGCTATGATTTTTCAACAAAAATTCTTGGTATTGATATACAAGGAGAGCTAAGTGCATCTTATGGGGATAATACAGATAAACTTGTAGAACAAAATGGAACTCTTTATGCTATAAAAGAAGAAGATAAGTGGATCACAAAAGCTGCTATTGATTTAGGAAAAGCTTTTGATTTTAATGAGCAACCTGACAAGATACAGGTAAACTTAGAGTTATTTTACAATGGTGCAGGTTATGAAGAGAATGTTTTTGAAGATAACAACATCTATATGTTTGATAGTCCAGTTGCAATAACTTCTGAGTTTGGAATCAATCAAGCAAGTGAGATAAACGTGCCAGCGGGGTTAAAGAGTCTCTATTTGATAGGGAATGGTCTTTATGAGCCTAATTACTACTCCCCTTATTACGCCGCTATTTTTACTACAGTGAATAAATTTTTTACAAGCGACTTTTCTCTCAAAGCAAATCTTATCTCCAACATCAAGCAAGATTCTTTCATTTTTACAACTGGAATCGACTACCAAAACATAAATGATTTCAATGCAGGAATAAGCATCAATAGATATTTCGGAGCAACAGATTCTGAATACACCTTTCTTAAAAATGCGTTTGATGTGATAATTACTTTTGGACTGACTTTTTGAAAAAGTGTCATAAACAAAATCTTATAGCTATGGTTTGATGAAATAGTTGCAACTCCTATAGAAAAAAATAGTAACTACTTAGACAATTATATTTTACCCTCTTCAATAAATTTCTCACATAAAAGGTTATAGTCAATACCAGCTTTAACAAAGCCTTTTCTGCCGTATTTCATATTTGCCTCAACCACAAGAAATTGACCTCTGCTTTCAACAATATCAAGTCCAACATCGTCCCAACCGCAACTTTTTGCTGTGTAAAGAGCAAGCTCAAGAGCTTGTTTTGGAATTGGAGCAAAAGAGATATCTCCTCCACATGAGATATTTGCTCTAAAATCTTCTAAATTAGCAACTCGCCAATATGCAATAGCTACCTCTTTTCCAATAACCACAACTCTAATATCTCGCTTATGAGGTAGATACTCCTGAATATATGCAGGTTTTGAAGATTTATTTGATAATAATTTAGTTGAGCTTTTAATAAATTCTGATGAGTCTAAGGTAGAATTTAATTTTTCTTCTATTGGCTTTATTAAAGAGCCATCTATTGAAGAGAGATAACTAACCAACTCTTGAATGTTATTAATAAGATAAACCCCTCTGCCCATTGATGAGCCTCTTGGTATTTTAGCAATAAAAGGAAACGAAAAATTGTTTAATATCTCTTGTTTTTGCTTTGCTCCATAGAAGACTTTAGTGCGTGGATGTGGAATATTTAGCAAATTAAAAAGTGCTGTTTGTCTGATTTTATCCTGCACAAAATGGTATGTCGTAAAACTTGGGAAAGTAGTCTTACCCATTATATGGAACATATTTGCGTAAAATGCTGTGGGATAATATATTTTATCTGCATTTCTGATAAGTTGAATCTCTTCAGGTGAATAGTCGATAAAATTGGGCTTAAATCCAAGAGTTATAATGTTTCTACAGTTTTTAAACCTTGAGCCAAGTGCTATTTTGGGTAATAGTTTTTGGGATATTGCTATTTTAGAAGACTCTATTTTTGAAAGCATTTGTGACAGTTTTATTCCTTCTGGTAAATGCCCAATCTATTTAATTAAATCTTTGATTCCTTTAACTATTTCTGGAAACCTAAAAATGCGATTTATACCGCAGTCTAAATATTTATCTGTTAAGTTGAGATCGAGAAAATCTTTCTGAAGGGTTGAAACCAGAAAAGGTAGGTCGTTTTTACTATAAAACTCCCTAACTTCTTTTGCAAACTCAAGTGCTGTCATATCTTTTAAGAAGAGATCGCTTATAATAAGGTCTGGTTTTTCAGCAGAAATAGGTTCAAACGCCTCTTCAGGATTATCAAATCTAATTGAGATATAGCCATTTTTTAATAACAATTTTTCATAGATTTTTTGGACTGTATCAGAGGAGCTTATCACCATTGCTCTTAGTTTATTTTGAAGTTTATTTCCCATATCTGCTTTAAACTCAATTTTCTTTGCAGTAGATTTAAGACCTCTGTTTGTCAAAATATTAAGATAACTATTTAAAGCAGAGGGTGCAGCATCTTTTGCTAAGTATGTCGATGCCATATCAACAAATGTATCTGACACAAGGAGATAATTAATAATGTTTTTAACCTGTGCATCAATTATTGTATGTACAAGTCTTTGACCATGCTCTCTTCCAGTTTCGATTCTATTTTTTACCTTTGCATATACAGGATCATTGTAATTTTTATCTAAAGCCTTGATAGCAGAGATTCTAACATGGATAGCGTTGTTTTCAATTGCACCCATCATAAGTTCTGTAAAGCTAAATTTATCAAACGAGTAAAGTGTTTCAAAAGCCTGATGTTCTAAAGATGGCTCTAAATGTTTCTTGTTTAAAAATGAATAAATATCAGGTAATATCTCGTCAGACAATATTTCGTCAGATGCTGCTCTACTTGCAATCAATCTTAAACTGTTTAATACAAGATCGTGATCATTGGATTCCAAGTTTAAAGTAATTTGTTTCAAGTATTCAGGATTTGCTTTTAAATCTAAATCAGGATTTAACAAATAGCTAATTGCCTCAAACCTCTCTTCAACAGCTCTTGAAGCAAACATCTGCATATAAAGAGTTATTCCATCATTCTCCTGTTTTGACTCCGTTTTCTGTTTTGCCTGAGTTTGTGGTGGTTGAGTTGATGGAGGAGGAGTAGATATTTGTGTTGGTTGAGCTTTTAGTATTGGTGCTGATGTAACTTGAGGTGATGGTTCGATTGATGGTATTTTAAAAGAGGCAAGAGCATCAATAATATTTTGGTCGTTCTTAGCTGTTTTAGATATATCAAAAAAGATTTTATAAACCTCTGGAGAGCCAATTTTAGCAAGGGTTTTTACTGCTTGATCCTTTAGCGTTGCATCATCATAATAGAGAAATTCCGCAACCGCAGACACAAGAGATTCTATCTTTTCCTCTCCTATAATATTAATTGTTTCAAATAAAATCTCTCTATCTGTGCAGTTTGTCAAAATATATTTAAGAAGAGGCGAGGCTTTTAAAAGTCGCTTTCTGTCGCGTGCTTTATAAAATATTAATGCAAAACCAAAATTAAGATGTGCCCTATCAGTGATAAGCTGAATCAATTTATTATGATTATCATTATTAAAAGATTTATAATATTTGGTCTCTAACCTAACTACAAAATCTAACAATATCCAAGCATCGCTGTCTGATGCCATTGCAAGTTCATCTAAAATGGCGACCTTAGTCTTATCTGACTCTAAATGGAGATCAAGCAGAAGGTCTTTTGCTTTTTTGATGTCTGAATTTTTAATACTATCTCTAAAGTAGCTGATATAATTTCCCACTTATATAACCTCGTTGCTTATATAATTTTGATTTATAACCTAAAGCCATTAGGATTATTTTTTTGCCAATTCCAAGTATCTCGACACATATCATCAACTGTTCTTGTCGCCTTCCAACCAAGCTCTTTTTCAGCTTTTGATGGGTCAGCATAACAAGCAGCAATATCACCAGCCCTTCTTGGGGCAATTTTAAACGGTATCTCAACTCCAGATGCCTTTTCAAATGCACTGACAAGCTCTATTACCGAATGACCTTTGCCTGTTCCGAGATTGTAGGTAACAACGCCGCAATTTGTGAAAAGTTTGGGTAGAGCCTTAATGTGTCCTACAGCAAGGTCTGAGACATGGATAAAATCTCTTACTCCTGTCCCATCTTCTCTGTTATACTCTGTATGATAGTCGTTTCCAAAAATATTTAGAAATGGCAATCTGCCAACAGCTACCTGTGCAATATAAGGAAAAAGATTATTTGGAATACCAAATGGGTCTTCGCCGATTTTACCGCTTTTATGAGCACCAACTGGGTTAAAATATCTTAATAAAGCAATATTCCATGATGGATCAGATAGGTGTAAATCCTTTAGAATCTCCTCGATCATAAGTTTTGTCCGTCCATAAGGATTTGTAACAGAAAGTGGAAAATTCTCTTTAATTGGAAGTGTATGAGGATTTCCGTAAACCGTTGCAGATGAGCTAAATACAAGATTCTTAACCCCATACTCTTTCATAACTTCAAGAAGGTTAATAGTTCCTGTGATGTTGTTATTATAATATTCAAGTGGAAAGCTGACCGATTCTCCAACAGCTTTTAGTCCTGCAAAGTGTATTACAGCAGTATTATCTTTTAGGGAGAGAGGTAATAGCGTTTCAGAAAGCAATTTAAAAATACCTGAAAGAGAACTCTTATCTCGAATATCAACATTATGAAATTCAACCTTTTTTCCTGTGATCTCTTCAACCCTTCTCAATGCTTCAAAAGAACTATTAGATAAATTATCAATAACAATAACATCATATCCATTTTCAAGAAGCTCAACACAGGTGTGGCTGCCAATATATCCCGCACCTCCTGTAACGACTATTTTCATATTTTTACCTTTTTGAATAACAATAGGTTAAACGGGCAATCTTTGGCTTTTGTCTGACCGTTTAACCTATCAATTTAGTATTGTATTAAAGAGTTAGAAGTTAAGAGCTTCCTGAAGATCGTCAATAGAGAAATCCCACTCTGAATTATGTGGTGGGAATTTTGTATTGAACATTTCAGGCAACTGATCATCAAGTTTTGTAAATCCCGCTCTTTTGTTAAACTCTTTCTCATCATTAAGAATTGATTTGCCAAGTGCAACAACATCATCAGGAGTAAGTTTTATGCCATATTGAGCATTAAGAAGATCAACAATTGTTTGAACTCCATCAGCATTGTCAAGAACAGCAAAAGCTACAAATAAACATAGACCTGCTGCATCAATAGCTGCTGTGGCAATCTGAAGATTTTTAGAAAGATCAACATTTCCATCTTTCTTTAATGGATTAATATCGCCGCCTACTTTTAGAATATTGGCAGTTACACCATATCCAGCAGTGTGATCAGCCCCCATTGGAGATGTGGCGTAGGTAACTCCAACCCCTTTAACAGCACGAGGATCATAAGCTGGAAGCCCTTGGCGTTTTACAACAGGGACGCGATCAATACCAAGGGCATCGCCAACAAACGCTGCTCCATTGCCAAGAATCTTGCCGTTTCCAGTCCCTTTACCAACCTCCTTTAAAAGCTCAATTGCCGCTTTACCATCACCCCACTCAAGAAGTCCTCCCTCCATTGCCACACCAATGGCAACACCTGTCTCAATAGTGTCAACTCCAATATCATCAGATAGTCTATCAAGCATTGCAATATCATCAAGGTCTTTAATTGTAGTGTGTGCACCAAATGCCCAGAGCGTTTCGTATTCAAAACCTGATGTAAGCTGTTTTCCATCTTTATCGTTATAAACCTGAGAACATTTAATTACACAACCCGGATGACAACCTTCAGAGACAATTCCACCTCTTGCCTTAATATTTTCAACCATCTTTTCGCCGCTTATATCTTGAGCATGGTCAAAACGTCCGCTTCTAAAGTTCTTTGTAGGAAGTGCACCTGCCTCATTAATAACATTAACCAAAACAGCAGTTCCAAATCCGGGAAGTCCCTGACCTGTTACAGGGTGGTTATTTAGCATCTCAACCCAACGTTTGTTTGCTATCTTAAATGCTTCTGCATCAGCAATAGGAAGACGATCGCATCCCTTATCATCAACTACAATTGCCTTAATCTTTTTTGAACCCATAACTGCCCCAAGCCCGCCTCGACCAACCGCACGACCTGGGGTACCTTTAAGGTCTGCTTGCTGAATACTTGCAGCTTTAAGCCTTTGCTCTCCTGCGGGTCCTATGCTCATAACTCCTGTATTTTTGCCATATTTTGCCCACAATTTCTCAATAGTTTCATAGTTTCCCATACCTACATATTCATCTGCTGGTAAAATCTGCACTCCATCTTTTGTAATGACAACCATGCTGTAGTCATCATCATCAGGTTTTCCCTCAAGAACTATCGCTTTTATTCCAAGCCTTGCAAGTTTTTGGGAGACAAAACCACCTGAATTACTCTCTTTTATTCCACCTGTTAGTGGAGATTTTGCACCAACTGAGAGTCTGCCTGAGTTAGCTGCTGGTGATCCAGATAAAAGACCCGGAGCTATAATAAGTTTATTGGCAAATCCAAGTGGATGGCAAGTTGCAGGAACTTCATTTAATACCATTTTTGATGTTAACGCTCTTCCACCAAGTGAGGCAAGCTCTGATGGGACATCTTCAAAGTTGTAGGTTCTGGTTGCTGTATTAATTCTGAGAATTTTAGACATTGTTTTCTCCTTGTTTTTTCATTTATTGCTTTCATATAGTATTCAAATTCAACTATTAACCTTTTCCTATCTTTTCTTAAAATGTTTTTTATCAGGAGGGGACATTCTAACCAACTTAGGGTCAAATCTTGCAATTATTGAGATTAAATCTCTCTGTTGAGACATCACCTCTTCAATATTTTTGTATGCCATTGGAACTTCATCAAGTCCTGCTGAAATTAGCGATACTCCTCTTTGCCTAAGTAAAGCATCTAAATCACTCCATTTATATTGTTTCATTGCTGCATTACGACTCATACGTCTGCCAGCACCATGTGCTGCTGATTCAAGAGAAAAGGGGTTACCAACTCCTTTTACTACAAAAGCAGGAGATGCCATAGAACCCGGAATAATGCCAACAACCCCTTTTCCAGCAGGTGTTGCACCTTTACGATGAACAATAACATCTTTTATTAACGAACTTTTATTATTCTCATTATATATTTTTTTATTATTATCGTTAGCTGTATTACCGTTACCCATATTATGGTCTGCAGAAGATAACTGACTTAAATTTATAGATGTTTTCCATGCAAAGTTATGATGGTTATTAATCGTAAGAATTGATTGTCCTCCAAGAGATTTAACTACACTATCATGTATAACTTCGTGGTTAGCTTCTGAATATCTACCCATAAGCTCCATTGCTATCCAATACTCTTGTCCTTCATGGCTATCCATATCAAACCACGCCAAATCCTTTAATGAGGCTTCAAGGTCAGCTCTTACTTTTTTTGCTAATTTACTATAATAGTCTGCAATCTCTGAACCTGCTCCTCTGCTTCCACTATGGGTTAGAAGAGCTAAATACTCTCCTGATTTAAGGTAACTGTCAGTGCTGCTATTTTTATCTAAATAAGGGTTCATAAGTTTAAGAGAGGCTTCGTCTTTATCAAGAGTTAATTTACCAAACTCTGCAAAATGGTTTCCGCTTCCACTTGTTCCAAGTTGTCTCCATGCTTTATCTTTCAAAGATTTTACAAGGCTGCAAAAGCCCCAATCTTGGTCCATGACTTTGTGATTTTTAGGATTTGAAAACTCCTCTCCAACACCAAATTTAGTCTCTTTCTCAAGTGCTATCTTAAATCTTCCTCTGTTTTGCTCAAATTCTGAATATGGTATATCAAGAACTGTCATGCAGACACGACATGCAATATCAACACCCACTGCATAGGGAATTACAGCATTATTAACAGCCAAAACCCCACCGATTGGCAATCCATAACCTTTATGAGCATCTGGCATTAAAGCACCTCTTACAGAAATAGGTAGGCTGCAAGCCTGCTCCATCTGAATCAACGCCTCTGGATCCAAATTTTCTCCCCAAATTTTACAAGGAGCTGTTTTGCTCTTTTCTTTAGTTGAATTATCGCCAATAGTTCCCATAACTATTTCTTACTCTCCGTTTACTACCATTTTATTATATTGCTTCGCCTCCCCCTAACCCCTCTTCCGATGAGAGGTGAATAATTACTCCCTCCCCTTGGGGAGGGCTGGGGAGGGGCAAAATAATTATCTATAAAGCTATACCGTTTACATCCAGCGTTTCCGCCGTTTATAAGACTTGATATTTTTAAAAGATTTTCTCCCTCCACCTTGAGTTACACCAAGATAAAACTCTTTCACATCAGGGTTATCTTTTAAATCATCTGCTTCACCTTCAAGAACAATTCTTCCAGACTCCATAATATAGGCATAGTCAGCAATTTCAAGTGCAATTTTAGCATTTTGTTCAACTACAAGAATAGTTGTGCCTGTAAATTTATTTATTTCAAGAATATTATCAAAAATCTCCCTTACAAGAAGAGGAGCAAGTCCAAGAGAAGGTTCGTCAAGCATAAGCATTTGAGGAGCTGCCATTAAAGCTCTTGCTATTGCTATCATCTGCTGTTCTCCACCAGAGCTATATCCAGCCATACGATTGGTAATATTGGCAAGGCGTGGAAAGTGTTTATACATCAAGGCATAATCATCGTTAATTTTAGAGTTTCCATCTCTTCTCGTAATAGAGCCAACTCTTATATTTTCGCTTACTGTAAGGTGTTTAAAAACCCTTCTGCCTTCTGGCACCATCACTGCCCCATGACGAACAACTTCTGTTCCAAGTTTGTTGGTTATATCTTTTCCTCTAAACTTTATATAACCCTCTTTAACTATTCCATTTTCAGGTTTTAAAAGTCCACTTATTGCACGCAAGGCTGTTGTTTTACCAGCACCATTTGTGCCAAGCAATGCTACAATACTTCCCTTTGGCACGGTAAGGCTTACCCCACGCAATACTTGAACAATATCGTTATAAACCACCTCAATATTGTTCACTTCCAAAATATTTTCCTGTGATGATGATTTTAGCATAAGAGGTAATCCCTTACCCTTAGATTATATAGTTTCATCGTAGCAAGATTTGACAACTTTTAAAAAGTTGTCAAATCTAAACTGCCAATATTTTATAAAATTAACTATTTGATTTTCTTGATAAATTCAGAAGTAATAGGTGTCCCAATCTTTTTGAATTTACCTTGCTGAACACTGTAAATCTGGAGAGAATCCACGCCAGCTCTGTCAGTTGCTGAATAAGTTACAGGTCCAACGGTTGTTGGTGGTTGATATGCTTTATCGCCGTTCATTGCATTAAGTTCATCGTAAAGGGCTTTTTTAGTTATCTCAAGACCTTTCTCCTTTGCACGGCGAATAACCTCAGTTGCAACTTGAGCCACCATTACACCGTTTGCGTAATTGTGTGAATTTGCAGCTTTATCATCACGCCCATATTTTTTTGCAAGTGAAAGTTGTGCGTCAGTTCCAGCTCCGGGTTCTGATGTAATTGTGTAAGATGTTGTCCAGAAAAAATTTTCAGCAGCATTACCCGCAAGATCAATAAGATCGTTTCCACCAGTATAATGTGCCCCAAGAAATGTTATTTTCCCAGCTTCACCAAATGTTTTTGATATAACCCCAAGGCGGGCAGCATCTTTTAACATAGTTGCAACTGGTGATTGAATAGTTTGGCAAAGAACATATTGCACACCTTTACTCATAAGACGCTGAAGCATAGCCGTATTATCAAGATCATTTCCATGCTCAACAACCTCAACAATCTCTATGCCAAGACCAGCACCAACAGCCTTTTCAAGGTCACTTACAGGTCCTCTTCCAAATGCTGAGGGATGAATAAACATAGCAACTTTTGGTTTCCCACCCTTGCTATTTTTTACAATATACTCAGCAAGCAATATTGTCTGCTCAGAATATGAGGCAATTGGTAAAAAGATATACTTTGATCCTTCAACATTGCCAGCATGAAAAGATGCAGGTAACACTGGAATCTCTACTTCGTCAAAATCCTTTTTAAGTGCAAGCGTGCTTCCAGTTGAGTAGTTTAGGTAAAATACAATTCCTTGATCCAAAAAATCCTCAAAATTGCGTTTAGTAACGTCTGTCTGATATTGATCGTCTTTTATTGTGCATTCGATCTTATCATCTCCAAGAAGTTTGGTGTCATTTACAAAACGAAAATAGTCTTCAACGCCTTTTGCATAAGGATTGCCAGCATCAGAGGTAGGACCTGTGATTGCAAGAGAAAGTCCGATTTTATAGACTTTACCTCCTGCATTTGCTAAAGAAGCCATTCCAATTAATGCTATTACAAGAATAAGTGTAATAACAACCATTTGAGTAACCAACCTTGACCAATTTGACTCTCTTGAGTTTGAATCTTTGCCTTTCATGTTGCCTCCTCCTTAAAGTTTTTAATGGTTTGTTTAGACTCTTTATTGACTGCAACTCCTTGTGCCATAACTCCTTGTTGTTCTACCCGCTACTTACTATCATAATTCTTATTTCGACAAAATTCTCTCTGTCCATTTTTGGAGAGCTGAAAGTTGTTGATTAATAAGCTCTTTAATCTCTCCATCAATAAGGTTTCCGTCATTATCAAAACTACCAGTGAACGCATTAGAGAAAACTTCTGGTCTATTAAGTATATGCAAATTAAGAAAAACTCCTACCTGACGCAGATGATACTGTGCTCTTGAAGTTCCCATACCTCCACCTGCCCCCATAATTGCTGCTGGTTTGCCTGATAAAATACGATTATCAGGTTCTCGTGAAGCCCAATCTAAAGCATTTTTTAGAGCTGGAGCAATTGAGTAGTTATACTCAGGGCAAGCTAACAGCAAGGCATCAGCCTCTTCAATCTGGTTTAACAAAGTTTGAACTGATGCTGGCTTTTCAGTTATGTCAAGGTTATAAAAAGGAACGGACAAAAGATCAGCAATTTCAATTGTCATTCCCTGTGGGGCATTTTCCTTTGCATAACGAAGCAGCCCCATGTTTGTTGATTGTTTACGTAAACTCCCACAAATTCCGATTACTTTAAGTTGTTTCATAATAGTTCTCCTCATTAAAGATTGAGTAAAGTTTATGCACCAATAATTCTAATATATTAATATTGCTACTAATATCTAAATGGCCAAGTTTTTGTATATGACTTTGCAATTCTCCACCAATTTGCAATACCTCTTGGCTCAAACATCAAAAATAGAACAATAACAAGTCCAAATGTCAATGGACGCAGTGCTGTGGCAAGGTTCATAGCAGAAGGCAAATAATTACTTGCATATTCTGAGAACTTCTCAACTTGCAAATTTAGAATCTGTATTGCAGTTGGTCCCCAAAAAGAGCCATTAAGTGTTCCAAGCCCGCCAACAATTGCCATTGCAAGGTATGTTATTGAGTGGTGAAGAGTAAAAGATTCAATGCCTGCACCTTTGTAAAGAAACGCATGAACAGCACCTGCAACACCAGCTAAAAAGCCTGATAATGCAAAAGCGTAAACCTTTGTAAGTCCTGGGTGCATTCCCATTGCATCTGCTGCACGGTCGTTATCTCTAACAGCTACAAGTGCCCTACCATATCGAGTTTTAAAGAGATTTCTAATTCCAAACCCCAATAATATGATCAGAGTAAGAGTTACATAGTACCAAAAAAGATAATGATTCTCTCTTCCAATTTCACCTGTAAACCACATTACTCTGCCAACAGATATGGTCTGCCCTTGATTAAAAAAGGTTAAAAATTTTATTGCCCACTCAAAGATCATCTGAAAAGATAGCGTGGCAATAGCAAGGTAAAGGTGTTTTAGCCTAAGAGAAGGCAAACCAACAATAGCACCCATTATAGCACCAAACAATCCACCAATAAGGATCAAAATTAGCCAAAAATGTGTAAGAAGAATATGGCTATCACCTAAAACTCTTGAGAAAGATGCTATTGTATAAGCCCCTACCCCTACAAAAGCAGCATGACCAATTGATATAAGACCCGCAAATCCTGTTACAAGATTTAACCCAAGCACAGCAATAACTGCAACAAGTATATTGTCCACAACAAGCATGTAGGTTCTATTAAGAGGGAAAAAGATTGGCCACGTGAATAAGATAAGAAGAAAGATTGAGAATATGAGCCTGTCAAGATTTGTTAGAAATGTCCTTTGCTCCTCTTGATAAGCTGTAAAAAAATTACCAGTAGCTAACCATCTATTTACTGACATAGTTTATCCCTCTTTATTTTTGTTAAATTCACAAATCTTAAGTTTATACTCTCTCCAATAGAGTAAGGAAAGCCCACCCTTCCCTACTTAGCGTCTGTTTTTAACTTATACTCTTTCAATCTCATGTATGCCAAAAAGTCCATGGGGCTTTATAAGAAGAATGATAAGAAGAATGATATAAGGTAAAACCTCACCTGTACCATTTAATCCCCAATTACCATCAAGGTAGCCACCAGCAAACTGCTGGATTAGACCCATTATGATGCCAGCAACAACAGCACCAAGTATTGAATCAAGACCACCAAGTATAACTACGGGAAAAACTACAATACCAAAAGCATGGAGCGTATCAAAATTAAGACCTGTAATATTGCCAATTATGCCACCAGCAGCCGCAGCCGAAAGTCCAGCAGTTGCCCACGCAAGACCAAATACACTCGGAACAGAGATACCAACAGACATTGAAGCAAATTGATCGTCTGAGACAGCACGCATTGATATACCTATAGTTGATTTTTTGAAGAACCAAGAGAAGCTGGCAATCAGAATAGTTGTGATGATAACACCAGCAAGCTGAGTCCAAGAGATAGATACGCCAGCAATTGCAATAGGTTCTGATGGTAAAAATTGTGGAAATGAGAAATTTTTAGTTCCAAATGGAGTAAGATAGATTAATCCATCAATAATAGACGCAAGCCCTATTGTAACCATAATTACTGAAATAATAGGCTCTCCTATAAGTCTGCGGAGAAAAATTCTCTCAACACTCCATGCAAGGAAAAAGGTAATTATTAGACTTATAAAAAAAGATATATATATTGGAATTGCAGCCCATACTGTTAAAGCGTAGGTTATAAAAGCACCTGAAGCAATTATCTGTCCATGAGCAAAGTTTGCAACTCTGCTTGATTTATAGATAAGCACCAATCCAAGGGCTGCTAAAGCATATATTGAACCAACGACTATACCACTGACGACAATCTGAAAAAAATAGCTCACTTTGCACCTCTCTCTTTTATTATTTCTTATTTATTAAGCAATTTTTTATTATGAGATATTTCGGCTTTTTATCGCCAAATGCTAATTAACTATTAACAATTTTTTACAAGACAATTTTAAGACAAGTAGATACGTAGGAGTTTTACACGAATCGCCTTTTTGAGGTAAAGATTTCTAAGGCGGTAAGAATTGATTTTTTTAGCTGATAGCTGAAATGATTTTTATTACGAATTCATTATTGAATCAAGTATCTTTTTCATAAAACAGGATACTTGCAAGTATCCTGTAATTTATAGTTCGTTATTTAACTATCTATTCTTCTAAGGAGAGGGGGAAGTGGTAATGTTATAATCTATTTTTCAGAAAAATTAGCAACACACTCTTTAAAAATATGCCCCATCTTAAGCTGTTTACACTTAAGATAGCCTTGATTATGTTTATTTGGCACAATTTCAATAGGAATTTGCTCAACAATGCTTAAACCATAGCCTTCAAGACCTATCATTTTTGTGGGGTTATTTGTCATAAGCCTCATTTTCCTGATACCTAAATCCGCTAAAATCTGTGCCCCAATTCCATAGTCTCTCATATCCGCTTTAAACCCAAGTTGAATATTAGCCTCTACTGTATCACATCCTTGCTTTTGAAGTTCATAAGCCTTTAGTTTGTTGACAAGACCAATTCCTCGCCCTTCTTGACGTAAATAGACAATAACACCACAGCCTGCTTCATCAATCATTCGCATTGCCTTATGAAGTTGTGCAGCACAATCACACCTCATTGAGCCAAATATGTCTCCTGTCATGCACTCAGAATGAACTCTTACTAAAATTGGCTTTTCAGGATCAATTTCACCTTTTACCATTGCAATATGTGTTAAATTATCTAAATCATTCTCATAAGCAATAATTTTGAATTCTCCGCCAAATTCAGTAGGAATTGTGCTTTGAGCGGCTTTTCTGACAAAAGATTCTGTTCTTAGGCGATAAGCAACAAGATCGGCAATTGTACAGATTCCAATTCCGTGTAATTCGCTAAATTTCTCAAGTGCTGGCATTCTTGCCATTGTACCATCTTCGTCCATGATTTCGCAGATAACCCCAGAAGGTTTGCGTCCAGCAAGTTTAGCAAGATCAACAGACCCTTCAGTCTGACCAATCCTAACCATAACACCGCCATCTTTTGCCCTTAGAGGAAATATGTGTCCGGGTCTTGCAAGATCGTCAGCAGTGGTCTCATCTGCAACAGCCACCTGAATTGTGGTTGCCCTATCAGCAGCAGATATTCCAGTTGTAACACCTTTTTTAGCCTCAATTGATACTGTAAAGCCAGTGCCAAACTGTGAAGTGTTATCTTTAACCATTAGAGGCAATCCAAGTTTGTCTGCCATCTCACCAGTCATAGAGAGGCAAATCAAACCTCTTCCATATTTTGCCATAAAGTTAATAGCCTCTGGTGTAACAGCTTCAGCAGCCATAGTAAGATCGCCTTCATTTTCACGATCTTCATCATCAACCAAAATAACCATTTTACCAGCTTTTATATCCTCAATAGCCTGTTCAATTGTAATGTGCGGCATTTTTTTATCTTTTAACTCCTTAAAAATACTCAAAACTTAATGAATAAAAACTTATTTTATAGAAAACCATTTTTAGCCAACAGTGCCATACTAATATCTTTTTTAGAATCAAGATGATTCCCATTTTTAGCACTATAATCGCTTTGTTTATCAGAATAAACATTCTTATAAAAATTAGCATTACCTAAAGAATCTAATTGGAGAAATTTTTTAACATACTTTCCAAGCATATCTGTCTCAATATTGACCTCATCTCCAACATCTTTAAAACCTATTGTCGTAATAGATGCTGTGTGTGGAATTATACTCACTTCAAAGTCAGTGTCAGAGCATCTGTTAATGGTAAGGCTAATACCATCAATAGCAACCGAGCCTTTAGTTATCATCTCTGATGCAAGTTGAGGAGAGACTTCAATAGATACAATAACAGCATTGCTCTTTTTTTGCTTTGATTTAATTGTGCCTGTTCCGTCAATATGCCCAGAGACAAGGTGTCCATCTAATCTATCAGAGAGTCTTAACGCCCTTTCAAGATTTACCCTTGAACCTGATTGAAGTTTTTTAAATGTTGTTCGAGATACAGTTTCAGGTGCCATATCAACTGAAAAAGAGCGGCGTTCAAGCGTTACAGCAGTCAGGCACGCACCATTTACAGCAATGGAATCTCCAATTTTACTCTGTGATAGATCAAGTTCAGTTTCAATGGTGAGAATCTTACCCTCTCCCTTAGGCTGGATTCTTCTTAAAATACCAAATCCTTCAATTATTCCTGTGAACATAATTAGCTCCCTAACAACATATTTCACTCTTCCCAAACCTGAAGATTTCCCGTTCTCCAGAGCTTACCATCCCAAGAAATAACATCTTGAAGGTCTTTACATAAAGAATGTTGTCGATACCGCGGCGAACCATCAGTTTTAAACCACCTATTTATAAGAGTTGTGGGCTTGGGCAATGAAAACCGTTTTTTTTCGTTGAGTGTAGGTTGCCAAAAATAGATAATAATTGATTCTGCAATTTCTAAGAAGTGCCGTGATGTCCTATTAGGATAAATCAGTTTCCCCAACCAAAACTCTTGCTCCCTATTAATTTTATGTGCCTTGTGATGACCTCTTAACCTATTATAAAAACCGCCTTTTGTTATACCGCAATATTGAATAGAAGCATCTCTCTCATACTTTAATTTTCCCGTTGCCAAGTAAAGCCCAAAACCATTATCTCGATCTTCACTTATTTCATCAAGTGTATAAGTTCCAAACCAATCAATAATTATTGAATTATGGTTTTCCATAAAACGCTCCCGTCAAATATAACTTCTATATTGTCCAGCACGAGCAGACTCGGATTCTTCAACACGGTAAGATTCAATTTCAGATTCAATATCTGCATTGCAGATATTCTGAGAATTTATGAATGCCTGAGTTTTTTTCAATAAAGCACGCCACATATTAATTTTGTGCTGTTGAATTTTATCCTGTTGTTGCACATTTACCTACCATTCTTTCCGTTCGATTTTTTTACACAACTATCTCAATCTGCTTAACTATTTGAGATAGCCCTGAATAAGTGTATCATCACCAAATCTCATCACTTCAACTTTCCTGAGCTGTAAGGCATCTTGCATTAAAAGCGGACTTTTTCCTCTGCAAACTGGAACTCCATCATCGCCGCCTAAAATTTTTGGTGCAATAAAAAACAGAACTTTATTAACAATGCCGCTTGATAAAGCAGAGCCAATAACAGTTGATCCGCCTTCGATTAAAAGGCTCATTATTTTCATTTTGCCAAGCTGCTCTAATAAATCTTCAAAATCTAAAAAATTTTCTTTTTTGGCAACAGTAATAACAGTTGCTCCCATCTTTTCCAAAATAAGACGCTTATCAGTGTCAGCATCTGCAAAAGCAGCTATAATAGTATTTGAATCAGATTTTTGAGTTAAGATTTTTGAGTTAAGATTAATGGAAAGAGAAGAGTCAAGGATAATTCGGTGAGGGTCTTTAGCTTGTAAGTGTTTGAGTTGCTCACCGTTTTTTTGAATACGGGCAGTTAATGAAGGATTATCTTTATGGAGAGTTCCAGAACCAACAAGAATTGCATCGTAGGCATGTCTTAATTCATGGACAAATTGGCGTGATTTTTCGCAAGTAATCCATTTTGAATCGCCAGTTGAAGTTGCAATTCTTCCATCAAGAGTTGTGGCACATTTTAGAATCACAAAAGGCTTTTTGTTGTGTTGAATATACCAGATAAAATCTTCAATCAGAGTTTCAGCTTCATCTTTGCATATCCCAACTTCAACCTCTATTCCATGTTCACGAAGATATTGAATACCGCCGCCCGTAACAAAAGGGTTAGGGTCTTGAGCAGCCACAACAACACGCCTGATACCTGAATCTATAATTTTCTTTGTGCAAGGTGGTGTTTTTCCATAGTGATTACATGGTTCAAGAGTAACGTAAATATCGCTTCCATGGCTATTTTCGCCAGCATCATTAATAGCTTCAACCTCTGCATGGGAAGAACCATAAGCTCTGTGCCAACCCCTGCCAACTATTTGACCATTTTTAACAACAACAGCACCAACCATTGGATTTGGAGATGTATAACCTCTTCCATTTTTTGCTAAGGAGATCGCCTCTTGCATATAAAAAGCATCATTGTGGCAAGTATCACTGTTCATTTATAAACTCTGCATCTAAGTTTAGCTGCTGCTCGCTTAAAGATTCTTGGTAGGGCGTCCCCTCTACTTCCTCTCTCTTGTCGCTAAAACTTTGTTCATCTATACTTTCAATTTGCTGACTTGATGTGCCAAGTTTCTTAAGAGCATCAATAAAATCATCAACACTGCTAAATTCTCTATAAACAGAGGCAAAACGGACGTATGCAACATCATCTATTCTGTGTAAATGGTGCATAATCTTTTCGCCAACGACACTTGAGTGTATCTCTTTATAATTCAAATCACGAAGTTCTCGTTCAATATTATCAACTAAATCTTCAATCTGAATCATACTAATTGCACGCTTTTCACATGCTTTTTTTATTCCAGCCAATATTTTGCCACGAATAAATTCTTCTCTGCGACCATCTTTTTTTACTATCATAACAGGGAGGTCTTCTACAGTCTCAAAGGTCGTAAATCTGCGAGAACACTCTTGACACTCTCTGCGTCTCCTGATTTCCATTTCAGTGCGACTCAAACGGGAATCAATAACTCGGTTATTCAGCTTACCACAAAATGGACATCTCATAGCTGACCTCGTCACTTACCAAAATTTAAGAAATAAAATTAATAACTTAAGAGCCTGTTTAAGTATTTCAGGCTTAATATTTTAAAGATTTGTTTCAGGCTATAATGTTACACAATTCAGAGTAACTCCTGCCTCACGGAACATCTCAATTGACATCTGATCATTGTATTGTTTTTTGAAATATATGGAGATTATACCAGCATTGATTATCATTTTTGCACATATTGAACAGGGTTGGTCTGTGCAGTATAAAGTTGATCCACTTACTGATATTCCATGACAAGCTGCCTGAATAATTGCATTTTGCTCTGCATGAACGCCTCTGCAAAGTTCATGCTTTTCTCCAGAGGGAATTTGCCTCTGTTCACGAAGACAGCCAGTCTCAATGCAGTGGGCAATTTTTGATGGGGCGCCGTTATAACCGCTGCACAATATTCTTCTATCTTTAACAAGGATCGCCCCCACTTTGCGTCTAATGCAGGTAGAGCGTGTTGCAACTAAATCAGCAATGCCCATAAAATATGTTGTCCATGAAGGACGATCAATTTGCAGATGTATAGATTGCTGATATATTGTGTTGTTGTCCGCATCATTATTAATTGAGGCTTTGTCAGAACTATCAAGAGAAGTCATTAAAATCAACCTAAATCACCGTAAATTGGGAATGCTCTGCAAAGAGCCATAACTCTATCTTTTATTTTTTCAAGTTCAGATTGTTTATCAAGAACATCACAGATACATGATGCAACTTCACGCATCTCATCTTTTCCCATACCGCGAGATGTTAGAAGAGGAGTGCCAATCCTTATACCGCTTGTAACTGAAGGTCCAAGAGGATCATTAGGCACGCTGTTTTTATTAACAGTTATACCAGCAAGACCAAGCAGATTTTCAGCGTCTTTCCCTGAAATTCCCTTGTTGGAGAGATTCACTAACATAAGATGGTTGTCTGTTCCACCTGAGACCAAACGCAACCCTCTTTCCATAAGAAGCGATGATAGAGTTGCCGCGTTCTCAACAACTTTTTGCTGATATACTTTGAAAGATGGCTCAAGAGCCTCTTTAAATGCAACAGCTTTAGCTGCAATTACGTGCATAAGAGGACCTCCTTGAATACCTGGAAATATCTGGCTTCTTATTTTTGAGGCATGTTCATCTTTAGATAAAATTATGCCGCCTCTTGGACCTCTTAAAGTTTTGTGGGTTGTTGATGTTACAACATCAGCTAAAGGAACTGGTGAAGGGTGAACGTCTGCTGCAACAAGCCCTGCAATATGTGCCATATCAACCATAAACAGTGCACCATATTTTTTGGCAATTGAGGAAAATCCTTTGAAATCAAGCTCACGAGGATATGCACTTGCCCCAGCAAGGATAAGTTTGGGTCTGTGTGTTTTTGCAAGTAACTCAACTTCATCAAGATCGATCATCTCAGTTGTTTTAGAGACTCCGTAGTGGATAAAGTTAAAAAGTCTGCCTGAAAAGCTGACACTACTTCCGTGTGTAAGATGCCCTCCGTGTGATAGATTCATTCCAAGAATAGTATCACCTGGTTCAAGCAGTGCAAAGTATGCTGCCATATTAGCACCAGAACCAGAGTGAGGTTGAACATTTGCATAATCAGCATGAAAAAGTGCTTTTAGCCTATTGATCGCAAGCTCTTCAACTCTATCAACATGAACGCACCCACCATAATATCTTTTTGCTGGATAGCCTTCTGCATATTTATTTGTTAAAACAGAACCTTGAGCTTCCATTACCGCTTTGCTGACAATATTTTCAGATGCTATAAGTTCAAGTCCATTATTCTGCCTTAGCTCTTCATCTTTGATAATCCCTGCAATTTCAGGGTCAATTTTCTCAACGCTGCTTATGTTCAAACCAAACTCCTATTACTTTATAATTATTTTAGCTTCTATCTTAATAGATATAATAAGCTATTACTTTATAATTTATCAATATAGAGATTATGACTTTGAAATCGTCTCAATAGACTCAACTCTCTCTAAATGCCTTCCACCTTCAAAAGGGGTATCAATCCATGTTTTAATCAATTCAAATGCAAGCACATCGCCAATTAGTCTGCCACCAAGCACAAGAATATTAGAGTCATTGTGCATACGGCTCATTTTAGCAGAAAGAATATCACTGCAAAGAGCAGCCCTTACATTGGCAAATCTGTTAGCGGCAATAGACATACCAAGACCAGTTCCACAAAGCAGTATGCCTCGTGAAAATTCGCCTCTTGATACAGCCCCAGCCACTTTTTTAGCATAATCAACATAGTTTGCAGATAGTTCGCTAAATGCACCAACATCATCAACTTTAATACCAAGCGACTCAATAAAAATACGAATCTTCTCTTTTAGCTGAAATGCAGCATGATCACTGCCAATAATAATAGGTTGTTTTATATCGTTCTCCATTTTATCGCCTGCCCTCTTATCATTCTCTTATGATTTAGACTTTATGTAATCAATTACATCTTGAACTGTCTTGAGCTTATCAGACTCATCTTCGTCCATATCGATCTCAAACTGCTCTTCCATTGTCATCATAAGTTCAACAAGCATCAAAGAGTCTGCACCAAGATCATCAACAAGAGATGCTTCTGGAACAACATCCTCAATATCTATCCTTGAATCTACTCTTGAGAGTTTCTCAGCAATTATTTTCCTGACCTTTGTTTCAATACTCATAAATTCAAAATTCTCTGTGTTTAATGTTATATAATTTTAGGATTAAAACACTCTCAAACTTAAGGAGACTATTAAATTTCAGAGTGTTATCTGTCTGATAAGCCTATTTAAAGAGCTATTCTGCTTCTGCTGAATCAACACTTTTTGCAATGACATTTCTACCTTTATAGACACCACACGCTGGACACGCAGCATGTGGTAATTTTGCCTCTTTACACTCTGGGCATGTTGTGTATGTAGGCACAGCAACTTTCTGATGTGTCCTTCTTTTTCTACTGTTGCTTTTTGACATCTTCTTTTTGGGTACAGCCATTTTTATTTCTCCTAACTATCTAATTTATTTTACAATAATTAACTAAAGGTATTCTACCAAATAAACATAACCTTCTAATTTAATTGAAAAGAGTTGTCAAGTTAATTATAAGCAAGACAAGCAATTATACCCTTAAGTATTACCAAAATAGATTTATCGACTTTTAGAAATCTGTCAAATCTTTCACTATTATTTATTTCCAGCCTTCCCTTTTCTTTGCTATAATTAAAATAAAAGATTAAAAACTCAATAGTTAGGAATAAAAATTTAATAATGTCCGAAATTAAAATGAGCAAGGATATGTCATAGGTAGGGAACAACGATCGTTGTTCCCTACCCAGTTTATTCAATTTCTGGTGTTATTAAATTCCCATTCCTTAAAATCCACATATTAAAATTTAAGGATAAAATAAATTGCATCCAGTTCTAATTCAATTTGGTAGTATCACACTTTACACTTACGGACTTTTTGTTGGTCTTGGCTTTCTTGCAGCAGTTGGATTTGCTGGAAAACAGTCAAGACAATATGGCATTGTTAAAGAGGAGATGACCGATCTCTTCTTTCTCATACTTATATCTTCTATTATAGGGGCAAGAGCGTTATATGTTATTGTAAATTTTAACGAATTTGCATCTGATCCAATATCTGTTTTTAAGATATGGAACGGAGGGCTTGTATTTTATGGAGGATTCATTACGGCCTTAATAACAGCTCTTATCTTTGTGCAAAAAAAGAGACTTCCTCTTGGTAAAACTGCTGATATAATTGCCCCTTCAATTGCCCTTGGACACGCAATTGGACGTATTGGCTGTTTTTTTGCTGGCTGCTGCTATGGAGAACAGTGTGATCTTCCTTGGGCTGTAACTTTTAAAGACCCAGCCTCTCTTGCACCACTTAACATAGCTTTACATCCTACTCAAATTTATGAGGCGATCTCTAACTTTATTCTTTTTTTAATCTTAATTGCTATTGATAAAAAGAAAAAAATAGATGGGATCACTTTTGGGTTTTATGTTTTCTTTTATGGAATTCTACGTACTTTTATTGAAACTTTTAGAGGAGATCCAAGAGGAGACTTTATTTTAAATTTTCTCTCTACTTCTCAAGGAATTGGTATATCAATGTCTATTGTGGGTCTTTGCATAGTTGTATATCTTTCAAAGTGTAAAAAAAATGTTGCAGGAAAAAAGCAAAATGGCAGAAATTAAACACAACATTTTAAATGATTATCTTAACTCTTTGAGAGAAAAGACTCATTCTACTTCTGAAAATGTTCCGCAACTTTTCTTTATTTGGGGAGAGGAATTTATCTGCAGAAAGGTCTTTGATGCTGTAATATCGTTTCTTTTGCCAAGCAATCTTAGGGAGTTAGGATATGAGCTTCTTGAAGGTGAAGAGGCTTCTATACCTGTGATAATTGAGCGTATATGCACATATTCATTTTTTCAGGAAAGGCGAGTTATTGCTATAAAAAATGCCCCTTTATTTAACGCTCCCGGCACTTCTCCATCACAAGGTTTTCTTAACCATGACCTTGAAAATTTGAAGAATTTGATTGAAAGAGGATTTCCTGAAAATCACTATCTTGTTATAACGTCTCCAAATGCAGATAAAAGACGCAATCTTTTCAATACAATTAAAACATCAGGTATTGCTATTGACTGCTCTGTTGCTCAAGGAAGTGGTAAGACAGATAAAGAGGAGCAAACTCAACTCTTACGCCTCACAATGAAAATGGTTCTTGACAGAGCAGGAAAAGGTATTGAAGGAGATGCTTTTCAAGCTCTTGTTGAGATGACAGGATTTGATCCAGCAACATTTAATGACAATCTTGAAAGGCTCACAGCGTTTATAGGGAACAAAGATACAATAACAATAAATGATGTCTATTCAGCTGTAAAACGAAGCAGAAAAGACCCTATATTTGAGCTTACAAATGCTGTTGCACAAAAAAACTTAGAGTCATCAATTTTTTACTATAAATCACTTTGTGATAACGGATTTCATCCTCTTCAGCTACTTGCTGCAATTGTCAATCAGATACGTAGAATCTTTGTTGTAAAAATCTTTATTGAAACTCAGGTGCAAAAAGGAAACTCTTGTTGGCGTCAGGGAAATCAGAACTATCAAAACTTTACTGCCAACACTATGCCTTTTATAACAAAAGCAGATGAGGAACTTAATAAAATCATTGCTCAATGGGGCGAAGAGCTAAGAAATAGAGATGCCCAAGATAAGTTGGAAAATAATTTAGATGATAGTTATGAATCTGAGTCAGATGACGAAGAGCTGAACGCAAAGCCAATTAAGGCAAGTAAACGAAAAAAAAAAGGTGAACCTGACAAAAAAAATGGTGCTAACAAAGGCAAGACAACTGATCTAATTATTGCCCCAAACCTTAAAAATGCGTATCCTATTTTTCAAACATTTTTACGAGCAGATAAATTTGAATTAAATGAACTTTCATCAATCATGGTGGAATTAAGTGAAATGGACTATAAGTTTAAATCTTCGTCAGATGGAGACCCTTTTATTATTCTTGAGGAGATGATAATAAGAATCTGCACAAATAACTTTCAAAAATATAATTTAACATCATATAAATGAACCTCCTGTAAAATCAATTGGTTATTAGCTAAACACAGGGCAGTAACGCAAGTATTGCAAGAACTCTAATATCAACGTCTATAACAATGGAGTACTATTTAAGATGATAAAAAAGACAAAAATCGTTGCCACAATATCTGATAAAAATTGTGAGCCAGAATTTTTAAAACAACTCCATGATGCAGGAATGGATGTTGTTCGACTTAACACAGCACATCAAACACATGCCGAAGCTCTAAAAGTTGTTGAAAATATTAGGAAAGTATCTGATAAAATAGCCATTTTGCTTGACACAAAAGGTCCTGAAATCAGAACTTGCCCAATGGATAATCCAATTACGGTAAATTATGGAGATGTTATACATATCAAAGGGTTAGCTAATTTTAACGATGCTTTGAAAAGTGATTTTCCAGAAAATAATCTTGTCTATGTTTCATATCCTGATTTTGTAAGAGATGTCCCAGTAGGTAGCTCTATTTTGATTGATGATGGTTCACTTGCCTTAACTGTTATATCAAAAAATAGTTCTCAAACAGATCACAAAGAGCAACATAGCAGTTGCAATTCTCAAGACTATTTAATCTGCCGAGTGGAAAATGATGGTATAATCTATGGTAGAAAGAGCGTAAATATTCCATCTGTCCATGTAACCTTGCCAGCTTTAAGCGAAAAGGATAAAGGATTTATTGAATTTGCAGCAGATCAAGATATTGATTTTATTGCTCATTCATTTGTAAGGAATCGCGATGATGTGCTTGCTGTTCAAGAGATTCTTGACAGGAGAAATAGCAGGGTAAAAATAATAGCAAAGATTGAAAATAGCGAAGGAGTTGAGAATCTTGAGCAGATTTTAGATCATGTATATGGAATAATGATCGCAAGAGGTGATCTTGCAGTTGAGATTCCAGCCGAAAAGATTCCCTTAGTTCAAAAAAGAATAATTAAAACCTGTATTGAAAAACGAAAACCTGTGATAGTTGCTACACAAATGCTCCACTCCATGATTAAATCTCCAAGACCTACAAGGGCTGAAGTTTCTGATGTTGCCAATGCCTGCTTTGACTTTGCCGATGCCTTGATGTTGTCAGGGGAGACCGCAAATGGTAACTATCCTATAGAATCTGTTAAGATTATGGCAAAAATTGCTGCTGAGGCTGAATCTGGAAGAGAAACATTTCTTGATGTTCCATATATGCACCACAATAAAGTTGTTGCCTATCTTGCAAAGGCTGCTGTAAAGGCTTCGATGCGACTCAACACCCGTGCAATTATAGCAGACTCAATGTCAGGAGATACTATTAGGGCTATTGCTGCTTACAGAGGGGATAATCCTATTTATGCTCAAATTTATGATAAACGTGTAATGCGAGAACTTGCGTTATCTTATGGAGTGCAAGCTGATTATGTTGACGCAGAAAATGACTCATCAGAACTTTTGCGTAAATCTATTGCTGGTCTTGTAAAGAGAAAACGGTTTTCTCCAGAATCTCTTATTACAGTTCTTGCAGGACACTTTGGAGCAAAACATGGGGCATCATACATTGAGATAAGCAGTGCTGGAAGTATAATGGAAGGTAAGTGTTAAAAAAGGTGAAAAATTGAAATTAAATCAAAGAGTTGCACTTATAAAACTTCTATTGGTAAGCGGTAATATCATTCTATTTGATCAGTTGACAAAATATATTATTACAAGCACTTTAATGTTGCATGAAACAATCTCTATAACCTCTTTTTTTAATATTACACATGTCCTAAACCCCGGAGGTGCTTTTGGACTTTTTGCTAATCACTCTCCATTAGTAAGAAAATTTTTTTTTCTTTTTGTATCTTCGGTAGTATCTATCGCCCTTTTGTGGTTTTACATAAAATCAGTAGATAGGTATCCATTTTTTTCATTAGGTTTGGCGGCTATTTTTGGAGGAGCTGTTGGCAATCTAATTGATCGTTTTCGTTACGGAAAGGTTGTAGATTTTTTAGATTTATATATTGGCTATTATCACTGGCCCGCCTTTAATATAGCAGATAGTGCAATCTGTGTGGGAATGGTTGTCTTTGTTTATCATGTTCTATTTAATAAGATTCCAGATTTTTAGGAACAATTATATAAATTTACACGTTTGCAAATTGATGTGAAAGTTGATTTTATTTTGGTCAGATTGTATATTTTTACTGCTCTTGGGTTATAAATTTAATGTTGGATATATTAAAACCCAATTTATTCCCGTTTAAAGTATAATTAAGTAATTAATATATTACAAAAAATTAATAGATTTGAATTTGGATATAAAACTATGCTCTTAAAAGTCAATCCTGACAATCCACAGCCCCGACTTATCTCGAAAGTAGTTGAATTGCTACGAGAAGGCGGGGTTATTGCCTACCCAACCGATACCTTTTATGGAATCGGTTGTGATATTATGAATAAGAAAGCTATAGAACGTGTATATCAGTTAAAAAATCGAGATAAGAGTGAACCTTTTAGCTTTATATGCTCTGATCTTACGCATATTAGTGAATATGCAAAAGTCTCAAATTTTGCATATCGAAATATGAAAAGAGTGCTTCCCGGACCATTTACTCTAATACTTCCCGGGTCAAAAATGGTGCCAAAAATAATGCTGACCAAACGCAAAACTGCTGGCATAAGAGTTCCAAACAATAATATTGTCCTTGCAATTGCAAAAGAGTTAGGACACCCAATTCTATCTACAAGTGCAAGCGATAAGAGAAGTAACAGTAAAAACAGTGCAGATAGTAATATAAAGGAGAGTATATTCAGTGATCCCTCCCTTATTCATGATCATTTTGGCTCTCTGCTTGATGCTGTTATTGATGGAGGGCAAGTTCCAAATGTAGCTTCAAGTATTGTTTCATTAATTGATGACATACCTGAAATAATCCGATATGGTGCTGGAGATGTTAGCATCTTTGAATAAAGATGTAACTAATTTTCTTAAAAATTCACTTTTATCCTCTTCTGGATAGGCTATTTTCAGCTTTCCTTTAACTCCAGCAAGCTCTCCTGCCCATTCAACTGCATCATCAAGGTTACCAAGTCTATCAACAAGTTTCAAAGATAGAGCTGACTCACCAGTATATATTCGACCATCTGCAAGTTTTGACATGGTCTCTACCGCAATATTTCTCCCTTTAGCAGCATCTCTTACAAATTGACCGTGAATTTCATTTACCACATTTTGAAGCAATTTTCGTTCATTTTCCTTTATATCTCTCATAGGAGAACCAATATCTTTATACTCTCCACTCTTTATCACAATAGGAGAGAGACCTATTTTCTCAACAATCTGTTGAAAATTTGCATACTCCATTATTACGCCAATACTACCTGTAATTGTCCCGGGGTTTGCAACAATACCATCGCAAGAAGCTGCTGCATAGTATCCACCTGACGCTGCTACAGATCCCATTGATGCAATAACTTTCTTTATCTTTCTGGTTTTTAATATCTCTTTGTATATCTCCTGAGAAGGTCCAACACCTCCGCCCGGAGAGTCAATTCGCACAACAATAGCCTTGATGGAGTTTTTATCCCTAAAAATTTTTATATTCTCAATAACCTCTTTTGAAGAGACAATTGGACCTACTATCTCAACTACACCAATATTAGCATCACTTTGTAATCTTGTGGCTGTAAAATCTGATTTTATTAACGCAGAACTTGCTATAACTATAGCAATCAGAAGGAGCATAAATGATGTGGCTATAACAGACATAATCATTGTAAAAAAAAGAAAAGGGTGTCTTCTTGAAAACATAAATGAATACCTCTTTGTAATTATCCTAACTATTACTTTATCAGGGTAATGGGTAATAAATCAAAAAATAAAGCCGGATTGAGAATACTCTCTATATCCGGCTTTACAATTTATAGAAACATAAGTTTATACTATTTATATTTATGATTTTGAAGCTTCTTGAAGATTATCCCTGAGAAGTTCGCCAAATGACGAAGTTGCAGGTTTTGCATTTTTAACTAAATCTTGAACATTCTCCTGCTCTTCTTCAATTTCAAGCCTTTTTATAGATAGTCCGATACGCCTTTCGTCGCTGTTGATATTCATAACTCTTGCTGTAATATGATCCCCAGGTTTAAACTGATCTACAGGAGTTTTGATTTTCTCTTTGCTTATTTCAGATACATGAACTAACCCTTCAATACCCTCTTCAAGCTCAACAAATACACCAAAATCTGTAACATTAGTGATAAGTCCTGAAATTTCTGTTCCAACTCTATAACGATCACCAACTGTTACCCATGGATCAGGCTGTGTCTGTTTAATGCCAAGCGAGAAACGCTCACTGGCTTTATCAATGTCAAGGACGACCGCTTGAATTATATCATTCTTTTTGTATATTTCAGAAGGATGTTTGATCCTCTTTGTCCATGATATGTCAGAGATATGGACAAGACCATCTATATCATCATCAATTCCAATAAATAGACCAAAGTCAGTTATGTTCTTTATTTTTCCTTCAATTACTGTGCCAACAGGATATTTTTCGCTTATAACTTCCCATGGATTTTCCATAGTCTGTTTAATACCAAGCGAGATTCTACGGTTATCAGGCTTAAGATCTAATACAACAGCCTCAATCTCTTCACCAACTGATACCATTTTAGATGGATGACGAACCTTTCTTGTCCATGACATTTCAGATACATGAATAAGACCTTCAACTCCCTCTTCAAGCTCTACAAAGGCACCATAATCAGTTAGGCTAACAACTTTACCCTTCACCTTTGAGCCTACAGGATATTTTGTTTGAGCAGTTGTCCAAGGATCAGGAGTAAGCTGTTTCATACCAAGTGAGACACGCTCTTTTTCAAAATCAAACGAAAGTATTTTGACCTTAATTTTATCGCCCACAGAGAAAAGTTCTGAAGGATGTTTAACTCTACCCCATGAAATATCTGTAATGTGTAGAAGTCCATCAACTCCGCCAAGATCGACAAATACACCATACTCAGTAATGTTTTTAACAACGCCAATCATAACTTTATCTGTTTCAATGGAATCAAGAGTCTCTGTTCTTGCTTGTTCACGCTGATTTTCAAGAATAATACGTCGAGATAGAACAATATTGCTTCTCTTTCTGTTGTATTTAAGAATTTTAAATATGTAGGTTTGTCCTACCATCTCATCCATGTTTCTGATAGGTCGTAAGTCTGCCTGAGATCCGGGTAAAAAGGCTGGAAGTCCAATGTCAACTGAGAATCCACCTTTTACACGACTTGTAATCACACCTTCAATAGTGCCGTCTGATTCATAAATATCTTTGATTGAATCCCAAACTTTAACCTTTGCAGCCTTCTCTTTTGAAAGGATAACGGTCTCCTCTTCTTCGTCCCATGACTCAACCATAACTTCAACCTTATCATCAAGGTTGACATTTACATTGCCCTGCTCGTCCCTGAATTCATGAATTGCGATCTGCCCTTCAGATTTGTAGCCAACATCGACAAGTACATGATCCCTATCAACAGCAATAATAGTTCCAGTTACAACTTGTCCTTCTTCAAAGCGTTTAAAGCTTTCTTCATAAATACCCATCAATTCGTCCATTGTCTCTTCGCCTGTTAATACAGGTTCCGATTTGCGGCTTTTTTTTACTTCTTCGGCAGTCTCAATTTCTTCAGTGTTCATGTTGTTGTTCTCGTTAATTTCAGCAATGTTATTCATTAATATTATTTCTCCCTAAACAGTATTTTATACTCCTAAAGACGCTACAGGAAAATTACAGATAAAATAATTAGAGAAAGTATGATATACAAAATCTATAAACCTATAAATCTATTTAAAAAATACTTTACTTTAAATTACCTGTTATTCTTGTTAAGAGTATAATTTATTACATATAGCAGAAGAAAAAATGGAAAACAATAAAAAAATTATTCCGATTGCTTAATTTTTTTATTAATAATTCAACTTGCCACCTATTGATAATGCAGGGAGGTAGATTTAAAGTAAAGACAGCCAATTTTCTCAAAGAACAGATATATCCATAAAATGCTCAATAATTGAATATGAAAGACAAACTCCTCCCATCTTGGGAATCATGGTATATATCGCTTCAATCGGAGAAATGCTTCGACATTACAAATAATTTTGAAACAGGTTTAGTTATTCATCTTGATTTTCCACAATCACATAAGAAGGAATCACATAGGAACGATATTGTATGACAAATAACTTACCAGATAGTAATAATAAATTAAAATATACTTGCAACGAGTATCGCGAAGAGATGATACTTGCTTCTCTTAGACAACGTCTTGCCAATGCTGAACTCACAGAAGAGCAGAAACATATATTAATAAATGAGATTGAAAAGATCGAGAAGGAGATGGGTTTTTGAGTTTATCAACTCTTCCCTCTTGCTTTTATCATTGAACAGTATGGACCAAATAGTGTTTTGTAATCTGCTTTTCCTTTTGTCAGGATAGTTGAGAAAAATCTAACTTCATTGTCATTTATAACCATATTAGAACTATTTGCTAAAGCCTCAAGATCATACAATGTCCTAAATTCAGGACCAATTAGTATGTAGTAGATATATCGTCTCTTCTGCATACTCATCTGCTGCATGAATTTATGAAAATCTTGATTTTTTAAAGGAATATCTTCATACCTGCTGTGATAGATGATTATGGCATAATCTTTAAAACGTATGCTGCTTATTGCCTCATCTATACTTTGAGGAGTGTATATTTGGTATGATTCTGTTTTTAGGACTTCAGAGATTTTATTTAGCATTGCTTTGTCAGGGACAATTACCATTGCTGTTAAAATATTTTCAACAAGGTTAGTGTCAAGATTTGAACCACTTACAAGCCATGAAATATCTGGAGGATTTGGTGGTACAGGAGCTTGGACTGGAATCGTGTTTGCATATTTTTGTGGCGATGGTTTATCCTCTTGCTTAACATTTACACCATCAGGTAGAACTTCATTTGCATTTAAACTCTCATCTGGTGGAAACCCATCAGGGTTAAGCTCAATAACCTCTTTGCATGAAGGGCACTTGAATTTTAGCGTCTGACCCTCTGGCAGCTTTGCAAGAGCTACTAAGAGCCTCTCTTTATTAGCATCAGAAAGACGTAGATTTTGATTACAATGAGGGCATTCTGAAATCATAAATATCTTATCCTCTCTAAATAGTATGAATAAATATGTTATAGCGTTTATTTAAAAAACTTAAAAACTTTTGCCTACTGCGGGGTACCTTCTTGTTGTTGAGTAGTCTCTTCTACTTCCTCTTTTCTCCAATCAATTGTCAAACCATCAATATCTGTGGTCTTTTCTCCTCTTTGTCTCTTTAGAACATCCATACCTCTTGAGAGGGCATTTTTCTGAGAACAGTAGGCATAAGCAGTCTCTTCTGAGATTAAATTATCTTTAAAAAGATTCAAGATATGTTGGTCAAATGTCTGCATACCAAATGCTTTGCCATTAGATATTATATCGCTGTAAGTTTTACCCTCTGATTCTCCATTTAATATTACATCCTTTACTCGCAGGTTCATACCCATAATCTCAAGTGCTGCTACTCTGCCACCGCCGTTTTTAGGCAAAAGACGCTGACATACAATAAATCTAATTGTATCTGCAAGTCTGTTTCTAATCTGCTCTTGCTCCTCTTGCTCAAACATACCAAGTATTCTATTTATTGTTTGACCTGCATCAACCGTATGAAGTGTGCTTACAACAAGGTGCCCTGTTTCAGCAGCAGAAAGACCTATCTCCATTGTTTCACGATCTCTCATCTCACCTACAAGTATAACTTTAGGAGCTTGTCTTAGTGCGGCTCTTAACCCTGTGGCAAAAGAGTCATAATCATTTCCAAGCTCACGCTGATTAAATGTTGCTTTCTTATGTGGGTGGACAAACTCAACAGGGTCTTCAAGAGTTACAACGTGAATTGATTTTTTCTCATTAATCTCATTTAATAGTGCAGCAAGGGTGGTCGATTTTCCAGAACCTGTAGAGCCTGTAACTAAAATTAGACCATTTTTCTCTCCTGCCATTTTGTGAAAAATTGGAGGTAAACCAAGTTTTTCAATACTTGGAATAGTTGTCTCAAGTTTTCGTAGTATTGTAGTTAGATGATTTTTCTGTTTAAAAATATTTACCCTAAATCTTGCCTTATTACCCAACCAGTATGATAAGTCGCAAGAGCCTCTATTTACAAGGTCTTCAAGAAGCCTTTGATCTCCTCCTATAAGGTTTAAGGCAAATACCTCTGCCTGAAAAGGGGTAAGTTCCAAAACCTCTGGAACCACAGGAATATCGGTAAGCTGTCCAGAAGATTCAACCTGTAACGCTTTTCCAACCGTTACATTAAGGTCTGAGACATTACCAAAGGTCTCCAACATACATGTAATCCAATAATCAATTTCAGGTTGTTTCATAATTTTTTTCCTTTGATTATTACATCTTTTTTATATCTCTTAAATACTCTTCATACCTCATAAGGTAGAATGATAAGGGTTTTGAAAAGTTTCTACCAAGAATACCATCAACAAAAAGGCGGCTTATATGCTGTTCTTGCTCAAGTAGTTTTTGAGATAAAAGAAATATCTGCTTCTCTTCTGGAGTAAAACGCTCCATCATCTCTTTAAGGGTAATACGTGCACGAGGCTGGTACATCCAAAAATATAACATATCCAAAGCATTTATTATCATCACAGTTATGAGGTCTCGTGCTTCAGCATTAGTGCTGTTAAGAAGTTTTTCAGGCTTTTCAAGCAAAGAGAGTTCTTTATCATCTGGAAATAGAAGTTCAAGTTTAGAGTAGGAGTCAAAAAGCTCGGAGAATTTTCGTCTATAATCTCGTATTCTTAAAGAGATGTTTTGAAATCTATCAGCAGGACCCTCAATTAATGCTGCAACAAGATCAGACGCGGCTTTTGAGATAACAGCAGCCCATTTTTGAAGAATAGATGCTGATTCAATGGTTGTTATTCCACTATTTATCAATATTGCACCAATTATTGCACTAAATAGAATAGCAATTGGGATTGAGAAGAGGCTTCTAAAAAAGTTGCCTACAACAGCAACTCTTGGAAATCCTCTAAATGTATTATGGCTTGAAAGATATATTCCATTTGCTAAAGCCATGATAGCGTAAAGAGCTGCTGGATTAGTTGATATTGTGATCCCCATTCCTTGATCCAAAATAACTGTTTTGACTAAATAATCGAGCAGAGGGACAGAGAAACCAGTAAATAGAAGTGAGTCAGTCAGCCTCTCCCAACTTACATAATCATTCCAACGCATAAGAGGAGATCGCATGATTCCACCGCCACCAAGCACTGCTTGGACAATGTTTCTAACTCCAGTTATACCAAACCAGATAAAAGCTCCAAACCATGCAAGAAACCACCAATCTTTAGTAAGTGCAAAGGTTGCAAAGGCAGGAATAAAGCCGATTAAAACTTTAAGCCCATTTTTTATGCCTGTATTTAGATTTGACCATGACTGCATTAGATATTGATACTTGCTTACTTTCTCTTTTTCACTATCTTTCGCACTTGATAAGATAGAAATATCACTGTTTAGATTGTGTTTGATACCACCTAAAGTAACAATATTTCCGGGAGACTCCATAGTGGTAGAGTCCTCTTTAACAATCCACTCTTTAACCTTTTTTGAACCTAAAACTTCAAGACCTGGCAGACCACTTAAAAGAGAGAGAAGATAAGAACGAATCCCCCCATTTTGACGAGTTCGGTTAATTGTGCTTACACTTGGATATATCTTTATATGAATTGGAATGATAAGACGAGAAGAGGAGTTCTTTAATACTTCAGTGCGTGCAGCAGGAGCAAGAGTCTCAATTATTCCAAGACCCATTCCGTAAGATAGAAATGCCCTACCTGTAGAGTCGCTCCCTATCCTCGATTTTAGAGGCACTCCTTTATACATATTTTTTAAAGCTGCGAGATCGTGTAGAATTTCAGTTAACTTTTCTCTTCTGTCAGCTTCATCTTGGTATCCTGCCTTTCCCATTCTATGAATAATATTTAGGACAATCCTCTTTAGCTTAATCAGACTTCCTTGATTAATAGCTTGTTGAAGCTCATTTATGGCTGGGATATGATCAGTAACTCCAGCCACATAATCTTTAAGGTTAAATATCTCAAGCCGTGTTATGACTCCATCACCCATATATAGGATTTCAAGAACATCTTCTACTTTAAGATTGCTTAAATTAAGAGTCATTTTAAAGCTGCAATGCAGCTTGGATATTTCAAATAAAAGCTCTTCAACAGAAAGGTTGAGTCTCTCTGGAACATCAGGTGCATCTCTTGGCACCCAAGGGTCTGGCAATTCTGGATATAGTTTTGGAGATAGATATTTATTTACAATCGTTAATGGCGGAACAGCTTTTGTCTCTGAAGATGATAAAGAGTTTTTAACAACTTCAAGAGCTTCATAGTGGATATATTCACCAAGATGGAGAAGTGATGCCTGACCCGGGGCAAAAAATGCTATAAATTTTTTAAGATCGAGCAAAGGCAGCTCAATACCTGTATCTGAAATAAATCTCTCTCTTTGGTTTTTATTAAATGCTTCAAGCACTTTTAAAACATATCTTTCTTGGTACTTCATCACCTCCTTTCCCTTTTCCATAAAACTCACTACAGATGGTTCAGCAAGAAAGCACAAAAAAGATTGAGCATCAACAAGTCCTCGTGATACCCAAATAAACGATGCAAATCGATCTCTAAACCTTGCGGTAAATTCAATGCCAATTCGTATATCCATACCCATTATCTCAGCAGCTTCAGAGAGTTCTGCAACAAAACGTGGGGCAATATATTGATAATAGACAACTCTAAGCCGTCTAATACCCTTTATCCATGCGTCCATAATTAAGTGGGTTGGAGTTTTTCGTCCTTTTGTGTTGGCATCGTGAACATGATCATCAAATGTTACTTGATTCCACTCCTCTGGCATCTCTAAAAGGTGGTATTTTTCAAGCTGTTTTCTTACAAATCCAGGTTTCCCAGATGCAGTTTTTCTAAAATCGTGGGCAAGCTCAAGTTGTCTGCAATATTGACCACGTGCCCGCACAATTTCTTTCATAATTTGTAGAAGCACGCGAGCGGAATTTTTAGGCATTACTCCTGATGTAGTATCAATAATTTCGTTGCGTAAGCCTCTAAGTGCTTGAAGTCTGTAGTCAATATCTTCTCTTTCTAATGAATTGAGAAGGTTGACAACAGAATAGGCAATTCTAAGACCTTTTGACTCTGCAAGCTCTTTAATGCCAAGTGGGTGAAAGAATGGATAGAATATTTTTTTTGTGTAGGATAATGATCTATTTCTGTCGTAAAGATCGTTTACGATCTTGATAAGATCGTGATCTCTTTTGTCAAAAAAGAGTTTGCCAAAGCTCTTTTGGTTATCACAGCTCTCTTTTTTATCGACATATTTACTCATCAAGACTCTCGTTTAGTTTGGATATAACTATTTATTTTTTTGAAGAATATGCACCTCTATCTTACCTTCAAGGGCTTGTTTGAAGAGTTGAGCATCTCCATCATTTCCTACAAGTGAACCATAGTGCATAGGGATTGCGATTTTAGGCTTGATTTCAAGAGCTGCTGAGGCTGCTTCATCAGAAGTCATAACATACGTTCCTGAAACAGGAAGAAAAGCAATATCGCATTTTATATCTGACATTTCAGGAATTAGATCAGTGTCCCCTGCATGATAGATTTTAACACCTCCAATATTGACTACAAATCCAAGCCAGTTTTTATTTTTAGGGTGAAATTTTTTGTTGATGTTGTATGAGTGAACTCCTTGAATATCAACCCCTTTTATATTTATGCTCTGCCCAATAGTTAAAATTTCAACCTTTCCATCAACAGCTTTCCCAAGCTCTTTTTTGAGCTTTTTGGCAGAATCTTTTTCAGTAATAATGACTGTATCTTGTCCCAAAATCTTTTTAACATCGTCAATTGAGCAGTGGTCATAGTGTTCGTGAGTTATCAAAATAATAGTTGATAGATTTTTTGACATCGCTTCTTTTCCCGAATCTATCTGATATGGATCAAAATATATAAGGGGAAAATCTTCTCCAACTGAATCGATCTTAATAGAATCATGTCCAAGCCATTTAGTTTTTTCTAAAATAGTATTTTTATCCATTGTATTCCTCATCTTACTATGAATGTATAAAAGCTGGTTATATTCAAAGCTATAAATAGTAATAGCATTTTGCATCAGGTATTAATAAAGATAACTTTACAAGATAAACTTTTTTATTTCAGATATTACATCTTTCATTTCGTCAAAAGATTGCTCTACTTCTTCTGTTATGAAATTAGCACAAACATAAATTATCTCTAATGATTACAGGCATTTTGATACTGCTTCAACTCATCAACCATCTGTCTCACACTAAATACAAGTTCATCATAGACTTTAAATGCTTTTTCGCAATCTATAACACCTAACTTTCCTATACTCTCAAGTTGAAAAGCTATTTCAGCCGCCTTTTTACCAAAATGGAGTAACATTCCTTTTAGTGCGTGCGCAGACATTCTTAGACCATTTGGATTATCAGACTCAATAGCCTTTTTTATCTCTGCCTGTTTCTCTTGATAATTTGAGAGAAATATATCTATTAGCTGCATCGCAAGCTCTTGGTTTCCATCAATGCGTTTCATTAACCCATTCATATCAATCATGGGTTCTGATAGTACTTTTGAATTATCGCGTTTTGTTTGTTGAGTGTCATCTTTTTGATCTAATTGCTCTTTAAAGCTGCATTCACGTTGTGGTTGTCTTGCATTTTCTACACTAAACCTCTTTGCAATAAGCTCAAAAAGTTTTTCAGGCTCAAATGGCTTTGATAGATAATCATTCATACCACTTGAAAGGCACAACTCTCTATCTTGATCGCTTGCGTGTGCTGTCATTGCCACAATAAATACATTGTGGTCAAGAACACCTGAAGTTGGATCGCGGATTATAGTGGTTGCTTCAAAGCCGTCCATAAGTGGCATTTGAATATCCATAAATATAAGATCAAAATTCTCCTTCTCCAATATTGTTATTGCCTCTTTACCATTACCCGCAATCTTTAAGTTGTGCATAGGCAGCATGGCGATCATCAACTGCTGATTAAACAATTGATCTTCTACAAGTAAAATATTTAAACTCGGAATATTAGATTTGGAGAAGTTAGCTTTGTTTTGTTGATTCTTATTATTAGTTTCAGAGCTGTTATCCTTATATTTTGGAACTCTTTTGCTATCGTTATTTTTTAAACTCTCACAGCATATTGGCGTATTCTCAAACTCACTAATTATTGACTGTTCACTTGGACTCTTTGGGCTTGCAGATACAATGTGTTGAAGAGCTGCATTAAATAAGTCACTATCACTTTGCCCAACTAATAGTTCATTATCAATCTGTTCAAGTTGCTCAAGAGGAACTGTGAACCAAAATGTTGACCCTTTCCCCTCTTTGCTTTCAAATCCGATATTGCCACCCATCATATCTATTAACTTTTTTGATATAAAAAGTCCTGCTCCTGTTCCACCATATCTTCGAGTTGCAGAACCATCTGCTTGAACAAAAGCATCAAACAGATATTGTTGGCGATTATCAGGAATGCCAATGCCTGTATCTGTTATCATAAATTTCAGAGTTGTTTGTGATCCATTAGAGTTAGTTCCTACCTGAGATTGCTCTTTGAGAATATGGATATTAACCTGCCCCTTGTGAGTAAACTTAATGGCATTTGAAACAAGGTTCATAATTACTTGGGTCAATCTATTTTTAGCACCTCTGTAGAGGAACGTTATATCTTGCTCAAATTGAGTTGAGATACGTAGCTCTTTATCTTTAGCACTATCTTGAAGATTGGATATAATATCATCAATAGCTATACGAAGATCAAAATCGACAATCTCCATATCTATCCTACCAGACTCAATTTTAGAACAATCAAGAAGATCGTTTATAACGCTCAATAGGCATTTTGAAGATTTATATATTACCGTTATATACTCTAAATCATCTGGGTGGATTCTATTATGTGGGTTTCCCATCAAAAGAGAGCTAAATCCCATTATAGCGTTCATTGGAGTTCTTATTTCGTGACTCATATTTGCTAAGAATTCGCTCTTTGCACGGTTGGCAGACTCAGCCTGCTCTTTTGCGATACGAAGATTTTGTTCAGTCTCTTTAAGGTTAGCAATAATAGTTCGCTCTTTGAGGACACGATCAAGCCTTGCCATCAACTCCTTTACAGATAGAGGTTTTTGTATAAAATCACTTGCTCCAGTTGCGATAATATCTTGAAATTTGTAATCTTCAATATACGCTGTCATAACAATGACATTTGCACTGTAATCTTCACGCACTATCTCAGCAAGTTCAAGTCCGCTTATTCCCGGCATATTTATATCAGTCAGCACAACATCAATAGCCTCTCTTTTTAGCACTTTGAGAGCATCCATTGCATTTTGAGCCATTGAAGTTCTATATCCTGAATCGTGAAGGATTTTTTGCAGCATTTTCAGAACTGGAATTTCGTCATCAACTACCAGAATGTGTGGTTTTTCTGTTTTGGCATCTGCTGACATGGCGAAAATATCTCCTTCTGTTGTTTTAATCCATTTTAGCATAGGGTAATTATTTTACTGTTCTTGTTCATGGATTTCAATCCAATCTTAAATTGTAGAGATGAACAGCCTCACGTCTCCACTCATGTTCTTTATAAAACATAGATTTGACAATGTTTTATAAAGATTGTCAAATCTTAATTCAAATATTTAAGCTGCTTCATAAATAGGCAATCTTATTATAAACCTTGCCCCGCCTTTCTCTCTATTTTCCGCTGTAATACTACCACCATGAGCTTTGATTATGCCATGGGATATAGACATGCCAAGTCCCGTTCCTTTACCAACTGGTTTTGTTGTGAAAAATGGATTCCATATATTTCTGAGCGTATCTTTACTCAATCCAGGACCACTATCCTCAATTATGATTATAATCTGGTTATTATTACATAAATCATTGATAGTATTAATACATTCTGGAGTATCATTTTGGTTAATATTATTAGGTTTTTCTGTTATGCTCTTTGTGCCATTTTGTGAATTATGAGTTGTTGTAATATTAATATAACCTTTACTTATGCTTTCCATAGCATCTGCTGCATTGTTGAATATATTTACAAGAACTTGCTCTATCTGTTGCGGATCACACCTTACAGAGGGTATATCTTTCATGAAATTTTTTGTTATTGTAACATTATATTTTAAGGAGTTGTGGCATAAAAGTAAGGCATCATCAATAATTTTATGAATATCATACTTGATAAATTCAGGGCTATCTTGTCGAGCATAAGATTTTAGTCCTTTGAGAATACGCTGTATCCTGCCTGCTCCGCTTCTGATACCATCAATAAGGCTTGGCATCTCTTCGATTATAAAACCTATCTTTTGATCTGCAATATTACCATTTGAAAGCCTATCTTTAATGATATTCCAAAATTTTTCAAATGTTTGAATATTGCCGTTTATAAATGTAGCAGGATTGTTTATCTCATGGGCAATTCCAGCAGCCATAACCCCAAGAGTTGCCATTCTATCTGAATGAACCAACTGCTCTGCACGTTGGTTTGCAAGAGTCTCCATCTCATGTGCAAAACGTGAGACTTTTTGCTTTTCATAATTCAGTTGTTGCTCAAGGTTAATAATTCTGATTCCAACTTTGACCTGAACATTAAGGATTTTTATGGTGATTGGTTTTTGCAAATAGGCATCAACACCAGCTTCAAACCCTCTCATAAGGTCTTCTTCTTCTGAGCGTGAAGTTACCATGATAACATATACATAACCATCACTATTTTTTCTTGCTCTGATTCTTTGGCAAAGCTCAATGCCATCCATTTCAGGCATCATCCAGTCAGAGATTACGATATTTATATTGTAACTCTCTAACATAGAGAGTGCTTCATTGCCATTAGCAGCTTCAAAAATATCATAGTTAAGCCTTTTTAAAGCTGTGGTTAGAAATAGCCTCTCCATCTGATTGTCATCTACAATGAGTATTTTCAAATTAATTTATCCATCTTTTGTGTAATTTCGTGAAAAATTTTTTTTAAATCACCACCGTGAAATGATTCCTGAACATCTTCGCCCTTTTTAGTCTGGACATGTTTATGGTGAGGGTGTGTTTTGATTTCAGGCCAATGGTTGGCGTTGTCCCATCTGGATACAAGCTCGCCATGTTCAGTTTGCAAATGATAAGCATATTTGAAAAATTTATTACATATAATTACTTGACGTATGTGAAATTCATTTTTATCAACAAAGACTATTTTTGATTTCAACCGTAGGTTTGGACCATCCTTATCATATTCATAAACCTGCCATGAAGAGATAAATCTGGCATATTGTTTTATCAAATCAGGCAGCAATAGAAAGCTCCTCTAATCTGGATTGCCACCATTTCAATGAAGAGCTGGCATATTCCCAATCCATCAGATCATCTTCTTTCTCAAAATCTTCCTTATTATCTATTTCAAGACTTTTCCTAAAATCTTCAAGTTTGCAGCCATATTTTGACTCAAAATAAATACATTCAGCTTCAAATTTTGATTTTTTTGAAAAGCCCTGTAAAGTAAGGTGATCTCTAATAATTTCCTGTTCTGTTTGACCTGTATTGCGAAGCATATCCTGAATAACCATTGTCTGCCCCCTGCATAGTGAGATTTTCTTTGCCAGTTGATATTTTTTGCCAGTCAGTATATTGAGCTTATATATCAGAACTTAGCCTAATGACAATTTTATTTCTGTATATTTTTATAGACAATTTGGAGGTAGCATGTCTGCCGAATATAAAAGCAATATGCCAACGATATCAGTATTAACCGATGAAATAGAAAAGTTAAAAAAACTTAACCATGATTTTGAAGCCAATTACAGATATGTATTTGACGGTATGACAAGCTGCATGGCGGTATATGAAGTCTTAAACGATGGTAACGATTTTATTTTCAAAGATTTTAACAGAGCAGCCGAGGTGTCAAGTCTAATCAGCCGTGAAGATATTATAGGGAAAAATGTTAAAGATATATTTCCAGGTGTTGTCTCATGTGGTCTTTTTGATGTTTTTCAAAGAGTCTATAAAACAGGTAAACCAGAGTATTGCCCAGCTTCAAATTATAAAGATGAGCGAATAACTTTATGGGTTGAAAATTATGTTTATAAATTACCCACGGGCGAGATCGTTGCAATCTATGATGATATTACAGATAAGAAAAAGGCAGAAGAGACACTAAAACAGAGAATGGCAGAACTTGAAGCAATTAATGCAATGAGCAGTTCTGTTTCTATGAATATCTCACTTGACGAGGTTGTTGAAGCTGCTTTAAATCAACTTATGAAAACACTTAACTCTGATCTTGTGCTTATCTATCTACTCGAAGATCATGATGGCTTAACAAAAAACGGCGAAATGCGTCTTCAGGCTGTAAAACAAAGTTCTAAAATCCAGCTATTTACCAAACCTCCAAAATCAATTCTAAATGTTGGTGAATGTCTCTGTGGTATTGCAGCAAAAGAGGCTAATCCTATTTTTTCACTTAATATTCACAGAGATCAGCGGTGCAAACATAATGAGTGCAGAATGGCTGGTATCCACTCATATACATCTCTTCCTCTTATAAACAGAGAAAAGATAATAGGCGTAGTTGGAATTGGATTGTGCCATGAATGGGATTTTTCAGTTCAATCAAGTTTTTTGGAATCTCTTGCATCTATTATTGCTGTATCAATTGACAATATAGTTCTTCAACAGCAGTTAGTAATACACGCACAGCAGTTAATGAATCAAGCTGTTGAGCATGCTGAGCAACTTGAAAAAATGGTAGCTCAACGAACAGTGGAGCTACAAAAATTTTTTAATGCGGTAGAGTCATCTCCTGCATCAATCGTGATTACTGATATTTACGGTAATATTGAGTATGCTAACCCTTTTTTTACACAACTGACAGGCTACACTTTTGAGGAGGCAAAGGGTCAAAACCCAAGAATCCTTAAATCAGGAGTTCACACAAAGGAGTTTTATGAGCAGATGTGGAAAACTCTGCTTGCTGGAAAAACATGGAGAGGAGAGGTTTGTAATAGAAAGAAAAATGGTGAGTTATATTGGGAAAATGTAGCTATATCTCCTTTACTTGAAGATAGAAATTTGAATCAAAAATTCAATAAAGATAGTAATTTACCCGAAAAGAATAATTTAACTATAGAAAGAGATGTAAAATTAGATCAAAATATATACCAAGATGCTTCTGGAAGTATAATCAATTTTGTAGGAGTTAAAGAGGATATTACAAAGAAAAAGATGGCAGAAAAGGTTCTTTATGAATCAGAACAAAGATATAAGGCAATATTTGATTGGAGTCAGGACGGTATTATTATAGCAGATCAGAAAACTAAGAAATTTTTATTTTGCAATAAAGCTGCTTCAACTATGTTAGGATATGAAAAAGATGAGCTTGTTGGCAAAAGTGTTCTTGATATTCATCCTCCAGCAGAGCTTCCATCTATTTTAGATAATTTTCAACGCCAAACCAAAGGTGAGGTAAGCTATGCTGTAGAATTGCCATGTATAAGAAAAGATGGAACTATTCTTTATTGCGATGTGAATGCAACAGCAGTTAATATTGACGGTAAATCCTGCTCAATGGGATTTTTTAGAGACGTTACAGAGCGAAGACAGGCTCAAGAGATTAGAGAAGATGTTGAGAGGATCATGCGTCATGATCTGAAATCTCCTCTTAATGCCATTATCGGTTTTCCTAAGGTTATGATAGATAATGAGAACCTTACTGATTCACAAAAAAAATATCTTAAATTAATTATGAATGCGGGTCAAAATATGCTTGATCTGATAAATCTATCTTTGACCATTTATCAAATTGAGACAGGCAAATATAAATATTTAACAACTCAATTTAACCTTCTTAGTGTTATAAGACAATGTATATCTGATAATGTATCTTTATGCAGCAACAAAGATATTCAAATCAAACTTTTGATTAATAGGCAATCTGATAATATTGATATTGGTCTTATTAATAATGACGATAAAGGCAATTTTGACTCAAAAGATGATCAGACGATTAATGATGGTATTATAGAGCTTGAAAAGATACTATTCAATGGAGATAGACTACTTGCATTTTCAGTATTTTCAAACATTATTATAAATGCAGTTGAAGCATCTCCAAGCAATGAAATAGTCAATATTATTATCCAATATAACAGTAAGTTAGCTAAAGTTCTGGTTCACAATAAAGGAGCTGTGCCACTAAATATTCGGGAACGTTTTTTTGATAAGTATGTTACGGTTGGTAAGCCAAAAGGAACTGGTCTTGGGACATATAGTGCAAAACTATTGGCAAAAATTCAAGGTTGGAATATTGAGATGAAGACATCTGAGGAAGATGGAACGTCTCTTATTGTTACTATTGTTTGAGTCAATATGCAGTTTAGACAAGTTATTGTTGGATTAAAATTCCTGAACAAGAACAAGAACAAGAACAAGAACAAGAACAAGAACAAGAAGATTTGACAACTTTTGAAAAGTTGTCAAATCCTTTAAATAGACCTTTCTTCATAGCTCTAACCCATCTTTTCTCTGATACACCTGTCCCTCATAGTTTTTCGATTTTCTGCTCTTCTGAAGATATAGTTGACCTAAAGCATCTTTCCACCGTCTGTTCTTCTCAATTGTGTTTTCAAGTGCCTTAAGAATATCTTGTTTATCAAACGGCTTTACCACAAAATCGTTTGCACCAGCCTCATAAGCCTCAAGAAGATTTCTTGTATCCTCTGTTGAAGAGACCATAATCACTTGCACATAAGGGTATCTTTTTTTGATCTGACGCAAAAATTCAACACCTCCCATTCCGGGCATGTGAATATCTGTCAAAACAATCAAATCATAACCTTCAGGAAAATTGTCCAATGCCTCTTCTGCACAAGATGCAATAATTAACTCCCACCCTTTTAAAATATCTTTCATAACTGCATGTGTCATTAAATCATCATCTACAAAAAGAATCTTCATCGGCTATTCCTTAAATTTAAATATAGTTTTTAGTTTACAGTTTTAGAACAAAAAGATAAAAAACCAAAAAATAAGAGTTTATATTTGCATTTAAAATAATTTTGATTTTCATGTCAAGAATAGAAACAGTATAGAGAGGAGGTAGGTTATGTCAGAAGTTCCTGAAAATTTGAAAATTCTTCTGGTAGAAGATGACAGAACCATGCGTCAAATTGAGATTCATGCACTTAAAAAAATTGGATACACAGACGTTATACAAGCAGCAAATGGTGATGAGGCTATCCAGATACTTCAGCAGGAACATAGTATCCATATTATTATCAGCGATTGGAATATGCCCCAAAAAGGAGGTCTTGAACTCTTAACTTGGGTGCGAGCAGACAAAAAATTAAAAGAGCTTCCATTTATAATGGCAACTGGTCAGGCAGATAAAAGACATGAAAAACAGGCTGTTGATGCTGGAGTTACAGGATTTCTTGTAAAACCCTTTGCTGATGATGAGCTAAAGTTGACTCTTAAAAGGGCATTTGGAGTAGATACAGAAGAGTTTAAAGATGTTGAGTCTATATCAAGATTTGGTACATCAGGAAAGGTGAAACTCAAAATTGCACATATCCAGATTACTGACCATTTAGTATTAGGGGTGCTAAAATATCTTATTGATAAAGGAGAACTCAAAGCAAACCACTTTGAATTAGAACCTATCTGTATGTCAGGGTGGAATCCTGTGGCAAAATCTCTTGAGAAGGGCATTGTTGATGGTGCTTGTATTCTTGCCCCGCTTGCAATGGATCTCTACAGTGTTGGCAGCCCTATTAAACTTGTGCTTTTGAGCCATAAAAATGGCAGTGTTGCTGTTCGCACAAAAAATAAAAAATATGGCAAGTCATTTAAAGAGTTTTTTAGACAAAGCTCTTTTCTTATTCCTCATAAGATGTCTATTCACCATATACTTTCGCACCTTTTTTTGAAACAGATAGGTCTTAATCCATCAATGCAAAAAGGTGCTGAATATGATGTTGAGTTTGAGGTTGCCCCACCTATCAATATGCCAGAGTTTCTTAAAACTAATACAAACAATAGTGGATTTATGGTTGCTGAACCAATTGGCACTTTAGCTGTTGAATCAAATATTGCCTCTTATCAGTTTTTATCTGGTGAAATCTGGGAAAACCATCCTTGCTGTGCAGTTGTGATGCAAAAAGATTTTATAGATAACTACACTGATGCAATGTTTGAGTTTACTCGCCTTTTAGTAAAAGCTGGTAAATTTATCGCAACCCATCCTGATGATGCGGCAAAGATAGCTGTAGAGTTTCTTGATCCTGATAAAACAGTTGGATTGACAGTTCCAATATTGAAAAAAGTTCTAACAGACCAAAATGGAATAACAACTGATGATCTTTATCCAGTGGTTGCAGACCTTGATACCATGCAGCAATATATGGTCAAAGAGATGGGAATTGGAAATGCTATAAATATTGATGAATTTGTTGATTTAAGGTTTGCTGATAACGCCTGTGATATGGGGCTTGCAGATTTTAGACCCTCTTTTCTTCACTTTTCTAAAGAAGAGATACTCACTATTTTAAATAAAAATTTTGCAAAGGCAGATAAAGATGAAACTGATGATATTGTTGATAGAATAGAAAATATCAACCAAATAGAACCAAATTTAATCCAACACAGCAATATAAAAGAAGAGCTAAACTCTGCACAAGAAGGCAAATATCTTACATTTTTTTTAGATAGAGAAGAGTATGGGATAACTATAAGAAATATAAGAGAAATAATTGGCATGATGGCAATTACACACGTCCCAAGAACACCAAACTATGTTAAAGGGGTTATAAACCTTAGAGGAAAGGTTATTCCTGTAATGGACCTTCGTATCAAGTTTGGTATGGAGTCTATTGAATATAGCGATAGAACTTGTATTCTTGTTGTTGAAGTTCCATCAGAACGTGAAAAGCATAATGTTCAGATAGGTGTTATAGTTGACTCGGTGTCAGAGGTTCTTAATGTTAAAAAGGAAGATATTGAGGCAAATCCTAAATTCGGAGTATCTCTTGATACTGAAGCAATTCTTGGCATGGCAAAAATAGGTGAGAGGGTAAGAATCTTACTTGATATTGAAAAAGCTCTATCTGTTCAAAAGTGAAATCTTAAGATTAAAGCAAAAGGATAGTTTAGAATTAAAATGATGATAATTCTTGCTGTCTGAATCAAGATGGTCAGTATTAATTGATATTCAGGATAGGTTATCATGCTTTATCCTTTTATCTTGGATATCCTGATTCAGATTATGGAGCTTTTAGAAAGGCTCATCTTATTGAAGGAACTTTAACCTATTAAGTTGCAATAAAAATAAAACAATATGATTCCAGAAGAAATTATAAAAAAAATCAGGCGAATACACATTAAAGGAAGCCGCACTGTAAATAATATGATGGCAGGGCAGTATAAATCTGTATTTAGAGGCTCTGGTATTGAGTTTGAGGAAGTAAGAGAATATTCGCCCGGAGATGACGTAAAATCAATTGATTGGAAGGTTTCAGCCCGTCTTGGCAAGCCTTTCATAAAACTCTACAGAGAAGAGCGAGAAAGTATTGTGATGCTCTTAATAGATATGAGTGGTTCTCTCAAATTTGGCACATTTTCAGGTATGAAACTTGAAAAAGCAGCAGAGGTTGCATCAGTTCTTGCATTTAGTGCCATCAAAAACAACGATAAAGTTGGAGCAATCTTTTTTACAGATAAAGTTGAAAAATATATTCCGCCCAAAAAAGGTTCAGGTCATATCTGGAGGTTAATTACTGAAATATTTACCTTTACTCCTGATGGTAAAGGGACAAACATCACAGCAGCACTCGAATTTTTGTCATCTGTCTCCAGAAAAAAGACATTCTCTTTTATGATTTCTGATTTTATTTGCAGTGATCACACAAAAGCACTAAAAACTGCCCGTCAACGCCATGAACTTATTGGAGTTATAATATCTGATAAAGGTGAGTTTGAACTTCCATCTTCTGGTATTGTATCTATGACCTGTTTTGAAACTTATCAAAATATTATGATAGATGCTGGAAATAAGACTTTAAGAGAGCGTTATTTTAAATTGCGTCAATTATACCATAAACAGATAATAGAGAGACTTAAATCTGCAAGAGTTGACTCTGTTGAGATTAGCACTGAACACTCTGTGGCAGATACGCTTATTCAATATTTTAGATACAGAGAGAAAAGAATGAGGTTGATGTAAAAGATGCAAAATAGTCAAGTTATTCAGGCAGCTCAAGCTTCTAACGCAATTCAAGGTATTGGGCAAGGAACTCAAGCTGGAACTGGAATCCAGCAGAATATGGGAGTTGGTTCTCAGGTGATTCAAGGAATGCAAGATATTCACGATATAAAGCCGCCTGTTAAAGTGGGTATTGACCCTTTTATTTTAAAGGTTATTATTACTCTGATTTTAGTTATATTGTGCTTGATTGCTGGATATTTTCTTTTTCGATATATCAAAAAAAGACTAAGCCAGAAGAGAAAAGATACTGTTATGCTTCTTCCGCCTCCTCTTCCAGCAGACCAAGCTGCTTTAAGAGAGCTTGAATTAATTGCTGATTTGATGATGAGCGAACCCAGACTTTACTATTTTAGACTCACAGCACTTGTGAAGATATTTATTGGCAAAGTGTTTAATATCAACGCCCCTGAAATGACAACTCAAGAGATGGTTGCAGCTCTTAATAATCTTGCTATTGAAAAAGTCATTAAAGATAATGATTTTAATAGTGTTACAGCAAAAAATGGCACAAATAATGCTCTGCAATGTGGAATTGAAAGAGCCATGATTGCACAAGCAAAAGAGTTTTTCATATCATCATCAATGGTAAAATATGCGGGAGTAATGCCTCAAATTGACCAGATGAAATCTGATGAAAATTTTGTGCGAGCTTTTATTGCGTCTGTAATTAATTCGGTAAGTAATATTAACAGAGGTGAAAAATAAAAAATGTTTCGTTTTGCATCTCCGTTGTTTTTGACCCTTATTTTGGTTATTCCAATAGTATTTTTAATAAATCGGAATAAAAAAAATAGTAAATCTGTTAAAGAATACAATCAATATGCTTCTATCAATGTATCCTCAATCTCATTTTTAGATACTCAATCAAATATTAAATCTAATAAAAATAATCAAAATTCATTACAATCTCTTTCTATTACCTTAGCTCGACTCCTTCCAATCTTAAAATATACTGCACTTGTATTTATGATTATTGCCCTTGCCCGTCCTCAATGGGGAACTAAGAAAACCGATGTAACTACAGAAGGTATAAACATAATTCTTGCTTTGGATTTGTCTGAATCAATGGCAGCTCTTGATTTTTCAAGTAAAGGAAAGATTATTACTCGGCTTGATGCGGTTAAAGAGGTTGTAAGTGATTTTATAATGAAAAGAGAGGGCGATAGAATCGGTATGGTTGTATTTGGCTCTCAAGCATTTACGCAACTGCCGCTGACTCGTGATTACAATACAATCTCATTTGTGCTTGAGAAACTCAAAATCGGAGCTGCTGGACCAAGCACAGCAATTGGTGATGCAGTTGGAATATCTCTTAAACGCCTTGAAGATATTAAAAGCAAATCAAACATCATTATTTTGCTTACTGACGGCAGCAGTAACAGCGGTGAACTTGCTCCTGAAACAGCGGCATCAATTGCAGCAGAAAGAGGCGTTAAAATTTACACAATTGGAGTTGGAAAAGAGGGAAAAGCACCATTTCTAATCAATGACCCGATTTTCGGTCAAAGATATGTCTATCAAAAGGTTGATATTGACCACGAAACTCTTAAAAAGATGGCTGACATGACCAAAGGAACTTTTTTTGCTGCAGAAGATGTTGCAAGCCTTCAAAAGATATATCAGATGATTGACAACCTTGAAAAGACAAAGGTTGATGTCAAATCTTGGGCAGAATACAATGAACTATATCTGTGGCTTTTAGTATCAGCTTTGATTTTGCTTGGGGTTTATACGGTTCTCTCAAATACAAGATTGATAAGGATACCTTAGAGCATAAATTTAGTTATTATCAAATTGGTCAGCCGTAGGGTTAAAAAGCTCGGCTAAGAATGTATGGAAGTCCTCTTAAGAGGACTTGGATTAAATTTAGCCCTGAAATTTATTTCGGGGCATATAATACGAGCATATCATGGCAAAGAAAAAACAAAGCGAACGAGAAATTGAACAGTATGACCATAAAGGCAAAGATCGCCCAAATATCCCGCCTATCGGGCTGGTAACTCCAGAGAGCGACCCTGAAACTGGAGCAAAAAAGACCTACCAATACGACCCGCATCTTGATCCTCAATTGCAATGGGCAGGCAAAGCAGAACACACAAGTTTTGAAGTCCCAACTGTCAGCCTTCATGTCCATGAACGAATAGACCCCAAAACCATTATTGAATCTGTGAAAAAAGAGATTCAAGATAATGCTCCTGTTCAGATGTCTCTGTTTGATGATGCTCGGGAAAAGCCTCTGCGTGAAGCCATAGAGTTTTACAAGCACAAAGAAAATTGGTCAAACCGCCTTATTGCTGGCGACAGTCTTTTAGTTATGAATTCTCTGCTTGAAAAAGAGGGCATGGCTGGCAAGGTGCAGATGCTCTATTTTGACCCGCCTTACGGCATAAAATACGGCAGCAATTTTCAGCCGTTTGTAAATAAGCGTGATGTAAAAGATGGCAAAGATGAAGACCTCTCTGCTGAACCTGAAATGATAAAAGCGTTCCGTGATACTTGGGAACTCGGCATACACTCTTATTTAACCTATCTGCGAGACCGCCTTCTGCTTGCCCGTGAACTACTCACCGACAGCGGCAGCGTGTTTGTGCAGATTAGTGATGAAAATGTGCATCATGTGAGGGAAATTTTAGATGAGGTGTTTGGAGCTAAGAATTTTCATGCACAGATTAACTACAGAAGTATGAGTCCTCTTGGTCATGCTGGAATGGCTCAAGTCTATGATTATATTATATGGTATACAAAAAATAATTCTACAATAAAGTATAATCCAATATTTCGTGAACAAAGAATTGAAGATGAATCTGAGTTTTGTTTTTTAGATGATGGAAGGGGAAATTATAAGAAATTACCTCATTCAGAAATATTACAATTAAGCAAAGAAGATAAGAAATTAGTTTTTAAAAGATCAGATTTACATTCTTCTGGTTATGGAGAGACTTGTGATTATATATTTGATTTTGAAGGAGAGCAATTTCATTGTGGGAAGAAAAGCTGGAGAACACACTATGAGGGTATGTTAAGACTTATTCAAAAGAATCGTCTTTTTAGATTAGGGAAATCAATTTATTTTCGCCAATATCATTCTGATTATCCAGTGATGCATATAGAAAATAGTTGGCATGATACAGCAGCTGGGTATAGTGAAACAAAGAAATATGTTGTAGAAACTACTCCAAAAGCAATCCAACGCTGTCTTTTAATGACCACCGACCCTGGAGACCTTGTTCTTGACATCACCTGCGGAAGTGGAACAACCGCCTACGTTGCCGAGCAGTGGGGCAGACGTTGGATAACCTGCGATACTTCAAGAGTTGCCTTAACACTTGCAAAGCAGCGTTTAATGACTGCCAATTTTGATTATTACCAGTTAGCACACCAAAAAGAAGGCGTAAGCAGCGGCTTTGTTTACAAAACAGTTCCGCACATTACCCTCAAAAGCATTGCCAACAACGAACCTCCTGCAACTGAAACCCTTTACGACCAGCCTTTAATTGAAAGAAACAAAACCCGAATAACAGGTCCATTTACAGTAGAGGCTGTTCCTTCCCCTCATGCCAAAAGTTTTGATGACTTGGAAAATGACGATAATGGTTCAGACACCTCAATTGCCCGCACAGGTGAAACTCTCCGTCAAAGCGAGTGGAGAGATGAGCTTTTTAAATCTGGCGTTCGTGCCAAAGGTGGTCAGATTATGAAATTTATAAGGCTTGAACCGCTTGGAGGCACAAAATATATTCATTGTGAGGGAGAACTTGAAACTGAAAACTCAATACTTAAAACTTTAGTTGTTTTTGGTCCTGAACATGCACCGCTTGAAAGGCGTATGGTAGAAAACGCATGGCAGGAGGCAAGGCTTTTAAAGACTGATATTCTTTTGTTTTGTGCTTTTCAGTTTGATGAAGAGGCAGCAAGAGAGATTGATGATCTAATCCCGCGGATTGCTGGAATGCAGCTTCTTAAAGTGCTTATGAACGCTGATCTGTTTACAGATGATTTACGCAAAAAACGAAGCAGCAACCAGAGCTTTTGGTTGATTGGTCAGCCTGATGTAAAGGTGCATAAACTCAAAGATGGCAAAGTGCAGGTTGAAGTTATGGGCTTTGATTACTACAATCCAAAAACAGGCAGTGTTGAGAGCGGAGGCAAGAAAAATATTGCAATCTGGATGCTTGACACTGATTATGACAGCCGCTCTTTATTTCCTACACAGATATTTTTTCCAATGGCAGGCAGCGGTGATGGTTGGGATAAATTGGCAAAAAACCTAAAAGCTGAAATTGATGATGAAAAGATTGAGGCTTTTAAAGGTACGGTTTCATTGCCGTTTAAGCCTAAAAGCTCAATTGCGGTAAAAATCATTGATGATCGTGGAATTGAGAGCCTGCGGGTTATTAGAAATTTTGAGTTGATGGGTAAAAAATAGGAATTATGGGATGCCAAATACAAAATTAACAGACTCACCAATTGACAGACAGAATATCCTTAATAATTCCTACGCTTTGTTAGAAATAGAAAACGCAATTGATATTAAAGGCATTCCATTCAGAGGAAAATTTGTTCTTCTAAAAGAGCAGATTGCTGCTTTTTTTGAAGTAACAACACGTACTATTGAAAATTATCTTGGAAAATATGAAGATGAATTAAGGCAAAATGGTTATGAGGTTTTAAAAGGTAAACCCTTGAAAGAATTGAAGTTAGCTATTCAAGTATTAAATGCTACCGAAACAGATTTCGGAAACATTTTTAAAAGCTCTCAAGTTGGAATTTTTGATTTCAGGGCTTTTCTAAATCTTGGAATGGTTATTACAGAAAGTAATCGTGCTCAACTTTTAAGACAGCTAATCCTTGATATAGTAATTGACACTATAAATAAAAAAACAGGCGGCGGCACTAAGTATATCAATCAGAGAGATGAAGATTTTATTATCTCTTGGTTTTCTGAAGAAAACTACCGCAAGCAATTTACAGATGCTTTAAAAAATTGTGTAAATATGGGAAATTTTAAATATGCTATTTACACAGATAAAATTTACTTAAGTATTTTTAAAGAAAAAGCAAAAGAATATCGTAAAATTTTGAAGCTGCAAGAACAAGATAAGACCAGAGAGACTTTTTATTCTGAAATTCTCGATCTTGTATCTTCTTATGAATATGGCTTTAGTGTAGTGCTTGCCGAAGAGCATAAGAAGAAAGGAACAAAACTGAGTCCCTTTGAAGTTGATCAATTGTTTTATAGATTTGAGTCATTACCACATTGGAAACCCTTAGTTGAGAAGGCACGAAATAAAATGGCAAGCCGTGATTTAGCTTTCCGAGATGCTTTACATTATAGACTTGAAGAATATATTACTCCTGTTGAAGCAAAAGATTTTGAGAGATTTATTGGAGAAAAAAGTGAAGAACTATCAAAACGACTTGAAGACGCTAAAGATGTAATGAAGCGGCTTAAGGATCGTTGAGAATGACAATAATATATCCGACTATTGAGCAGGCAGTTGAAATTCATAAGAATACTGTGAAAATTAGTGGCGGAGGAATAATCGGGCAATTAGAAACAGGCAAGCTTGTTGGGGTTTTAAACAATATTCAAAATGATGATTATTACCCGACTTTTGAATATAAACTTTCTCATTTATTCTTTTGTATTTGTAATTTTCATTGTTTTTCAGATGGCAATAAACGTCTTTCCATTGCTCTTTGCACTTATTTTCTAATTATTAACGGCTATCTTTATTGCGGAGATAGTTTTATTAGAGAAATGGAAAATATCAGCTATCACGTAGCATCAGGTAAAATCAACAAAGAACTTTTACATGAAATTATCACAGCTATTCTTAATAAAGATATGGATGACGAATCTTTAAAACTCAAAATTTATCATGCTATTTCTGAAGATAATTAAATTTCGTTAAATTTATTTACAGGACGTATCAAACAATAGTGGATTATGCCGAAAAACATTGAAAAACTAATCATAAACAGTCCATACCAAGAGCCGTCAAGATATTGGTTTTATGACAGGGAAAACCGTGATTTTTATATAAAAGATGGTCGCCGTCCAGCAGGTTATGTAATGGCTACTCCAAACTCAAAAGCATTTGATGACCCTGGTGTTTTTGTGGAGATTGACACTGTAAATAAAATCCGTCCTCGTGTTAAAGCGTGGCGGGAAGCTGGCTATCAAGGCGTAACTGGAATTACAAAAAGACTTTTGGAGCATTGGCAGGAGCCAGAAGAGCGGAAAGACCGCCGTTTTTTCTTTTGCCAGTTAGAGGCAATTGAAACTTTAATCTGGCTGACAGAAGCCCCTTCATCTGAAAAAATTGGAATTGATATAAGAGGCGATGGCGGAGAGATTGAGCGTTGGTGCAGCAAAATGGCTACAGGCTCTGGAAAGACCATTATCATGGCAATGATTATTGCGTGGAATTTTTTAAACAAGGTGAGCAATCCCACTGACGCACGTTTTAGCAAAAATGCCTTGATAGCTGCCCCGGGTTTAACAGTAAAGAGCCGTTTACAGGTTTTACATCCTTCCAATAAAGATAACTATTATGAAGAGTTTAATATTGTGCCTGCCTCTTTAATGGATAAACTGCGTCAAGGCAAGATTATCATTCACAACTGGCACTCTTTGGCTTGGGATACGCAGGATAAAATTGACGCAAAGGTTGAAAAAGGGCAGCTTCGGTCAGTTGACAGGCGGCAGAGAATTGAGATAAGCGGGGAGGCTTATGTAAGGCAGGTTTTAGGTGAGATGTCCAATGCTCGAAATATTATTGTTATCAATGATGAAGCACACCACGCATGGAGAGTAAACCCAGAAGCAGAGGGGAAATATCAGAGAATCGGCTCTAATAAAGATAGTGCTGAAGAGGCGACAATCTGGGTTGGTGGTTTAGATAAGATACACAGGCAGAGAGGCATTTTAAGATGTTTTGATCTGTCTGCAACCCCGTTTTCTCCATCAGGCAAAAAAGCAGCAGAAGAGTCTCTATTTACTTGGATAGTCTCTGATTTTGGTTTGAATGATGCAATAGAATCTGGTCTTGTTAAGACTCCACGGGTTGTTGTGCGTGATGACAGCGAAAGGACAAAAGAGCTGAAATCAAGGCTTTATCATATTTACATGGACGATGAGGTAAAAGACGATATTAACCGTAAAGCAGATGAAACTGAACCTCTGCCAGATTTAGTTATAAATGCCTATTATCTGCTTGGTAAAGATTGGTTGGAGACAAAAAAAGATTGGGAACAAGCAGGGCATAAAATACCGCCTGTAATGATTACTGTTGCCAATAGAACAGAGACATCTTCAAGGATAAAATACGCATTTGACCACAGTCAGATTTTAATTCCAGAGCTGTGCGTACCAGAAAAAACATTACAGATAGACAGCAAAGTTCTTGATAGTGCTGAATCTGAAACAGAGGCAGTTGAAATAACAGCAGCAGAATCAAATGAACAGAACGAGGAACAGGGAGAAGAATCTGTGGATTCTCCAAAACTTACGAAAAAACAGCAGGCTGAACTTCTGCGTAAAACAGTTGACACAGTTGGAAAAGCTGGAGAGTTGGGAGAACAGATTCAAAATGTTATTTCAGTTGGAATGTTATCAGAAGGTTGGGACGCAAAAACAGTTACACACATAATGGGGCTGCGGGCATTTTCAAGCCAGTTGTTGTGTGAGCAGGTTATTGGCAGGGGGTTGCGGCGTGTCTCTTATGATATTGGTGATGATGGATTGTTTGAAGCTGAGTATGTAAATATTTTTGGTGTCCCTTTTACATTTCTGCCGCATGAAGAGGGAGATGGACCACCACCCCCGCCGCCTCTGCCAAAAACAAAAATCGAGCCAGTTCCAGATAAAGCAGAGCATGAAATATCTTTTCCTAATGTGTTGCGGATTGATTGTGTTTACCGTTCTCAGTTAAAATTGGATTGGGATAAAGTCAAAATTTTAGAAATTGATCCTTATGAGTCAATCACAGAGGCAGAAGTTGCTGCAATTATTTCAGGCAAAGCAAATGAAAAGATAAAGTCTTTGATTGGGTTAGAAGAGATTGCAGAAGATACAAGGATTCAAACCATTATATTTAAGATTGCTTCTGCTATTTACAATTCTGAAAAACGTCCTGATTGGAAAGGCAGCAAAGAGATATTTTTGGCTCAAGTGGTAAGATTGGTAGAACAGTTTATTGAGTCTGACAAAATTAGAATAAAACATGAGCTTTTTAGTCAAGACAATTCTAAAGGTGATTTCAAAGACCATTCAAATGGTGTTTTCTCAAGTGATTTTCAAAAAGATTACAAATACGATTCTAAACGCAAGATTCTTATAATCTTGAACATGAACAAAATAATCCAGCATATCTGGTCTGAGATAAGAAGTGAAAACAGAGAAAAATTGCTCCCTGTTTTTGATAAAGAGAGACCAATCCGCTCAACTTCTGATATGAAGGCATGGCATACAAGCAAGCCATGCGAATGGGTTAAAAAATCACATATAAGCCATTGTGTTTATGACAGCAGCTGGGAGGCAGGCGAAGCCTATTTTCTTGATAAATCTGATTTGGTAAAATCATTTGTCAAAAATGACCATTTAGGATTTTTCGTTTTATATAATTTTAATGGAGTAATTAGAAAGTATTACCCTGATTTTATAATCCGCTTAACAAATGACCAATATCTGATACTTGAGACAAAAGGTGTTGACAATCAGCAGAATCAGACAAAAAGAGAGTTTTTAAATGAGTGGGTAAAAGCTGTGAATAATCATGGTGGTTTTGGTAAGTGGCATTGGGCTGTATCTTTTGAGCCGTCAGATATTGCAATTACTATATATAAAGTTGTAAATTCAATTTGTAAATCACTATAGAAATTATCACTGGGCGTTAATCTCAAATACAAGATTGATAAGGATACCGTAAATGAAATTTTCAAATCCAAATATGTTCTATTTGATATGGCTTGTAGTTATGTTGCTTGGGTTTGTGATATACGGCACACGTAAACGCTCAAGAGTTGTGAGGCAATTTATCTCTTCCGCCTTAATTAAGACCATGATTAATGGTTATAGCCCAAAACGTCAGTGGATTAAGGGAATTTTGCTTACCCTTTCTATACTTTTTCTTGTGCTATCTTTAACAGGTCCACTTGTGGGATTCAGATGGGAAGAGGTTAAAGAGAAAGGCGTTGATATTATGATTGCGTTGGATTGCTCAAGAAGTATGCTGGCAACCGATATAAAACCTACAAGATTAGAACAGGCAAAGCGTGAAATTATTGATCTGCTTAACATGATGCACTCAGATAGAGTGGGGCTTGTTGCCTTTGCAGGCACATCAATTCTTCAATGTCCATTAACTCTTGACCATTCAGGGTTTTCTATTTTTCTGAATGCCCTTAATCCTGATTATTTGCCAATGGGTGGAACTGACATAAGCGGTGCAATTCAAACTGCAATGAATGGTTTTGAGAGTAATTCAGAGACAGAAAAGGCGATCATCTTAATTACAGATGGAGAAAATACTATTTCTGATCCAATAGAAGTTGCAACTGAAGCAGCAAAAAAAGGAATCAGAATTTTTTCTATTGGTGTTGGACAAGAAGATGGTTCTCCCATACCAGATGCAAATGGAGGGTTCAAAAAAGATGATCAAGGCAAAATCATCATGTCAAAGGTTGATGATGAGGGGTTGCGTAAAATCGCAGCAGTTGGGAATGGGATCTATGTCAAATCGGTTGCTGGAGATATGGATTTAGATCAGATATACAACAACGAAATTCAAAAAAATATGGAAAAGAAAACCCTTGAGAGTGGCAAAAAAAAGGTGTGGGAAAATAGATTTCAATGGATGCTTCTGCCAGCTATTTTGATGTTGATTGCCGAGATAGCTCTTTCTGAACGTAGGAACAATAGCACGGATTGGTTAAATACTTAGTGCCAAAATTGAACATCTGATATTTAAGACATTGGGATTAAACCGTTCTATGATTTTTTTTAGATGGATTAATCCCTTTTTTATTTATGGCGGCTGAAGCAGTTATAAAGAACCACTTGAAAAGCACTATTCTACACTTGTTATGAGTAAGACTAAATTGATGCAGATTTGATAACTGATACCAATAATTACTCAGATGATTTTATAATCAATATCGTACCATGTTTTAGTGAAATAGAAGCACACTCTTGATTAAATACATTGCTTATACCTTTAGATGATCCAAGCTGCAATGTGGCATTGCTAAGAGGATATTTAAGACCTGTTAAAGTTAAACCACTAACCTCGTTGGTAATAGGTATAATTGAAAGCAAATCCCCTTTTTTTCCATTAACAGACAACTCACCATAATCGTCATTACAACATCTTGTATTTGCTCTAAGCCCATTTTTTGATAATTCATTAGAAAATAGATATATCTCATTGTGTGCATCAACGATTTTACATCCAATGCCCTTTTTTGTGATACTTCTTAACAAAAATATATTGCTAAGGGTATGATCCATTCGTGAGCCTGTAACTCCTGTTAAGGTTATATATGTAGCTCCATGCTCTATTGCCCATAAAACAGCCAACTCAGTATCGCTGGCATCTTTTTCTTTAGGATATTTTATTGTTTTTGTATAATTTTCTGAAGCACAAATATCCATATATAGTTGTGCTTCAATGTCAATTGAATCCATATCTCCTATCAAGATATTAGGGGCAACATTAATTCTCTTAAGATGCCTTGCACCTCCATCAACACACACAATAACATCTGCCTGTTCGGCTAATTTTAAAAGAGAGTCATCATCAAGCACAATACCATTTGAGATTATAAGATATTCCATATTTTAAAACTACCAACCAAGTTTTTACGATAGAGTAAATAAAACCAAAACTATTTAAAGGATAAGTTAAATAGAGCCTGTAAATCAAACACAATCAATAAATCTTGCCATATCATCAGGTAAAGATGCTATAAATTCAACTTTTTTGCCTGACCATGGATGTCTGAAACTTAGCTTCCAAGCATGAAGCATCTGCCTTGAAATGGTATTTTGGATTTTGGGAAATTCTCCATCTTCTTTTTTTATACCTTGTAATCTGACCTTCCCTTTTTTAAAACCATAAACAGGGTCTCCGACTAATGGGTGTCCAATTGCTTTAAAATGAACTCTTACCTGATGAGTTCTTCCTGTTTTAAGCTCTGCTTCAACTAAAGTAGCATTACCATATCTTTGTTTTACAATCCAAATTGTCTCTGCATATCGACCATTTTCAGGAAGCGTTGACATCATCTTACGTTTAACAGGATGGCGACCAATTGGCAGTATAACTTTTCCTAAATTCTCTTTGATATTACCTGATACAAGGGCAAGGTATCTTTTTTCTACCCTTCTTTGCATGAACTCTTTTTTAAGAAACAAAAATGCTTGATTAGTTTTTGCAACAACCATAACGCCGCTTGTATCTTTATCTAATCTATGAACAATACCGGGTCTTAAACTATCTTCCCCAACAGATTGAATTTGTGGGCAGTAACTTATCAAAGAATCAACAAGCGTCCCAGAGTTGTTTCCAGCACCAGGATGAACGACTACTCCATAATCCTTATTGATAACAAGAATATGGGAATCATCGTGGATAATATTAAATGGTATTTTATCAGTATTATTATTTTGAATAATTTTGTTTTCACTATCAACAAGGAACTTTCTGCCTGTAGCTATAAGCTCTTTATTTTGGCAATCATTTAAAAACCCTGAAATAATATCTCCTGTATAGACTTTTGAAGAGGGCTTCTTTGTTTTACCAGATACTAAAATTTCTCCATTTTTAATTAATTGTGCAACTAAAGAACGGGAGTATTCAGCTAATTTTGCAGCAACCACGTAGTCAAGACGATTACCGTCAGATTCTATGTCAACAACAAATTTAATTTCCAAAACTTATCTCTTTAAAATAGAGTTTTTTCCATGAGATTAAATGAAAAACCGACAGCCACACATAAAGCGACTATCGGTTTTTAACTTTGATTATTTAAGTGTTCTATGCAAAAAGATTTTCTATCTCTGTAATCATATCTTTTTCATTTATAGATTTTGCTGTTGAAAGTTCCTGCACAAGAAGACTTTGAGCTGTATCAAGAAGTTTACGCTCCCCAAATGATAGATCTTTTTCAAGTTTTAGATGAAATAAATCTCTAAATACCTCTGCAACATCATATATTGAACCAGTTTTAATCTTATCCATATATTCACGATAACGACGGTTCCATGTTTGATTATCAGGTATATGGGTCTTTTTCTGCATGATCTTATAAACTTGTGGAATTTCATTTTCAGGAATAATATCCCTAAGTCCCACAGATTCGACTTTTGACGTAGGAATCATTATAACCATGCCATTTTCAATGATTTTCATCATATAAAAATTCATATTTTGACCATTGATCTCTTTGGTTTCAATGGATTCAATACAGCCTACCCCATGTGCAGGATAAACAGCCAGATCACCTTTATTAAAATGTTTTTTTACAGGTCCACCTACGACTGCCATTAGACTATCCCCCTATTTGTAAGCACTACTCTTGTTATATTCTTACCCAAACAATACTGCCATCATTTCAGAAAATATACCATAAGATTATATCATTAAGCAATCTAAATCCAATAATACTAAAATTGTTGCCTTAAACCTAACAACTTCTTAAACATTTTAGTATTTCAATTTATTATGGAATTATTATATTTTGTAAAATAAGACAGTAGAATGATTTGTATAAGAAAGATTTTACACCAACAAGAGAAGTGTCAATTTTATTACAAGGAGAGTTAATGTTATCCAATAAGAATAACCAACCAAGGTGTCTATAACATCTATTACAGCCAGCAACTTTCCAGCTATAGCCATGAAACCACGAAAATTCAGAAGAGAGTGAAGAGTCAACTATACAGCCATCACATTGATTAAAACAGATCGTATCAAAAACAATACCATGAGGATTGACAAAAACATGCTGATGCGATCCATTTACAGATATAATTTGGCTTACATCTGTGATTGAATTACCGCAAAAAGCACAAACAATTACCTTTTTTTCCTCAATCTTTATAGATTTATTAGATTTATCTTTTGTTCCATTGCTTGTAGAGATATCGTATAGATGCGATGGAGTAGATTTAAAAAGACTAACATTTATATGGGAGTTTGGACAATTCATAGCCGTTCATTTTCTAAAAAATAGATTGTTGCACCAACAGGAGCAAAAGATAGAAACAAAATATTTATCCAAGGAATAAGAAAGCAAAAACCAAACCCAATATGAAACAATAGGTTTCTCTTCAAAAAAACAAATCGTTGATTAAATGGAAGCATTCTTCTTGCAGGTACAAGGTCTGTATTGTCCCATGCAAGAAATATAGTTGCAATAATAGATGATGCAATGGCAACCACAGGACCAAGTGGTGTTAAGAATCCCACACCCATTATAAAGAGCATAAAAAAAAGTGGGATTATCGCTCTTGGTATCTCCTGTCTTACAAGATAAAGAAATAATCTGAAAAAAGAGAGGTTAGACTCTTCTACAATACTTTGACCTAAAATTATCTTTTCAGTAACTCTTGACATATAATCCATCACAAAAACAGAAAATAGTAATTGTGCAACTATATATGAAAAGAGACCAGAAACTGCGGCAAGAAAGATAGATAGAATCCAAGCAACTACTCTCCAGAGAAACAATACCAAACCAGCTTCTGGTCTTATCCAAATAAGATTTAGAATCTCTTGATGCCACATAAGCACAAGACCAGAACAAAAAATAGTTAAAATGAGCACAACTATAAGCCTCAACATACCAAGAAAAAGAAGTTTAGGGGTTGTCAGACCCATAATTAGCCCCCTAAAGTTGTAAATTATTCCTTTAATAAAACTCATGTAACCTCATTTTTTATGTAATTTGAAAAATATTAAAAATTTATATATGGCGTTCCTAATTGCATTTGTGGAAATTGTTTTCAGCTGGCGATAAATCGCACGGCTAAGGTGTAAAAAACTCCATTTTACTATATTATCTCTGCATCAGCTACGCTAACCCAACCTATTTTATCTTTGGAAAAAAATATTTTCAGATAATTATCTTTTATCTCTTCAACTCTTACTTTTGTTCCTGAATGGAGAATAAAAAGCTGGGTTGCATCTTTTGAATTGCCAGACCTAACCGATGCCTCTTTTGAGACAACAATGGCAAATTGGTTAAAGTAGTTACTATAATATAAATAAAAAGATGTGCAGCCAGCAAAAACAAGAGCTAAAAAGATAATAACACCTGCTGGAGTAAAGATTTTTTTTCTCTTAGGTACTCTTAATCCTGAATAGATGAAAAATATAAAAGATAAGGCAATTGCAAGATACTGAATAATTTGGGGTGGAAAATAATCTTTCCAAAAAAATATAAGCTCTGAAATATCAAAATTTTCGTTCAAATCAGTTACAAAACCTCTTGCATAATCAAGGTTAAAGCGTAAATCAGGATCAAGGGGAATCTCTTTTTTTGCCCGTTCATACCACAAAATCGCACGCCCTACATCGCCTGCTTTGATGTAGGCATTGCCAAGATTGTAGTATAGGTAAGGATTTTTGATCCCTTCTGTTTGTGTTTTATCGTAACTGTTGCTTCCACTATCAATAACTTTCCCCTGTACAATTGATAAAAATTTCTCTGCTGCTGTCTGAAAATCGCCGTTGTGATAGGCTTTTACCCCTTCAAGAAAGAGAGTTCCTGATTTAAGATTTTCTACTGCTTTAACGCCTTCTGTTGATTTCAGATTTTCTGGTTTAGAAATTTCTGATTGATCGGCATAAACTTTTTCAGGATAGAGTGGCAGCAGAAAAAGCTCAAGTATAAGAGTTGAAATAAATACAACAGCAACTCCAACAAGAATTTGAAATAATTTTTCAACTCTTTGAAGAAGTTGCTCACAATATTCAGGGTTATTTTGTTGTCTGCCATATCTTGCTGATTCAATTTCACTTAAGATATTTGTAACTTCCATAGCAACTTTTGGATCAGAGCCAGAATCAGTTAGAATTTTAGTTGCCTCATCTGCTGTTATAGCTGAGATTGATTCACTTTTTAAATTACTTTTAGATATAACCATTGCAATTAGAGCGTCATGGAGAAATTTAAAAAAATTGTTTAAGCTAACATTTTTTAGTTCCTTAACCTTTAAACTATCTGATGCTGCTTTTAAGCTCTTTTTTGCCTTTTTTAACACTATCTCTGATATTGAACTCTCTCTTTTTCCAATTGCCACAGCCACTTTAAATATTAAAAATAGAAGGCATGGCAGAAAAAATAGAGATAAAAACATTGTAAATGAAAGCTCTTTTTTGTTTGAAAGAACAGAGACATCTTCTTTAATTGATAAAATATCTTTGCCTGTAAATTCAACACTCTTTTTTTTCACAACCATCTTGTTATTAGATGAGTTTATTGAGCTTATCCCTGTATCGTTTCCACTCTGACTTTCAGAGTTAGAACCTTTAGACTCATTATTACTATTTGTTTGCTGCTCTTCTTTTAAGTTTTCTACTTCAACAGCAATCTCATTTGTGGATATAGTCTCATATTTATGCTTTGAGACATTAAAAAACGATAAAACAATCGGCTTGATTATATATTTTCCTGATTTTATAGGGACAATCGCTTTTTTAAATATTTTTTTGCCGCTATAACCTTCAAGAGAGAGCTGAATCGACTCTTCTGGCGAATCATCATACACTTTAAAATCAGAAGGGATTAAAACTGATGGAGCTTTTGCATCCATGATGTTCCCTTTTCCTGAAATGGTGATAGTTAAAGTTGCAGAATCACCGATTTTGAGTTTAGAGTTGTCTAAATTTGCCTCAATAGAGAAATTGCCAACAAGTCCAGAAAATGGGATATTGTCTGATACACCAGAATTTTTTGAAAAGCTATTAGACGAAGAAGAACTATTAAGTGAAGAGCTACCAGATGAAGAGTTGAAAGTGTAGGAAGGCAACTGTTCAACTTTAACTGCTATAGGTTCAGTTGCAAATTGTCTTGTTTCGCTTCTGCCAAACGAGAAAACACCATTATTTGAAAAAAATGGGTCATCAAACGGGTCTGGAAAACCGCTTCGGTTATTTCGCCTTACAGGTACATCGCAAACTATAACTGCTGGCTCAATCTCAATTTCTCCTGCTGTTTCAGGAATAATAACGTAATTTATCTCTGTAACATAATATAGCCTGCCGTTGATTGTCTCTTTGTAGCTCTTTCTCTCCCCAGCCTCTTTTGCAGTAAATCCCTTAAAAGATGGAGGCTGAAGTGATGCGTTAGATAATTTGACAGCACTGTAAAACCTTAATTGATAGACAGCTTGTTCGCCTGTAAAAAGCGAAGTTCTTGAAATGCCAGACTCAACAAAAATATCTTTTAAGCCTTTATCTTTATGAGTTGTAGATTGCCCTGACACCTCAATTGTAATCTCTTGTGTTTCATAAATCTTGTTATCATACTCAACCTTGAGAGGCGGAATTTTTAAAGTTCCTACTTTTTTTGGAATCAAGCTATATGTAGTAGTAACAGATTTAGAATATTTACCGTTGATTATTGATATATTGCTGCTGCTGCTTTGCGACACAATAGTAAAATCGGCTATTGCTGAAGTATCTACTTCACCTTCGCCCTCTTCAAATAACACTGAAAGGGCAATTGAATCGTTGATTGATATGCTGTTTCTATCAACTTGTGCAGTTACGTTAAAACAAAATCCTTTTATAGGGTTAATCAACAAAAATGAGATGGTTAGAATAACTAATTTTAATACTTTTAGGTCCATATCTACCAATCCTTTAACACTGGCTGCTCACTATATACAGGCATCATTGCACTGCCGGGTTTATCTTCAAGTCTATTAAGAAGATGCTCGCGACTCTGCTGATTCTCACCTTTTTCAGAGTTTTTTTCTTTACTTTCTCCTGTTTGTTTTTCTACTTGTTTTGAATCTTTAGGCTGTTGTTGCTCTCCATTTTGTTCTTGCTGCTTTTTATCTTGATTTTGTTGCTGCTCTTGGTTTTGCTGATGTTCGTTTTGCTGCTGTTCTTGATTCTTTTTATCTTGTTCAGCCTTGTTTTGTTGTTCTTGCTCTTTATCACCTTGATTCTGCTTATTCTGTTCTTTTTTATCTTTATCTTGATTCTCTTTGCTCTGTTCTTTTTTATTATCCTTCTCTTCTTTATCCTTATTCTCTTTTTTATCCTGACTATCCTGATTCTGATTTTTATTATCTTGTTGATTCTGCTTTTTCTGCTCCTCTATCTTTTTCTTTACAAACTCTATATTTTCTTTTGCATCATTGTAAATTTGAGATGTTTTAGGAATCTGTTGAAACTCTTTAACAGCACCTTCAAGGTCTCCCATTCTATATTTTGTATTTCCAAGATTGTAGATACTCTTTTCTCTAAGTAATTTTGTATCATCATCTTTACTATCCTTTAAACTCTCTTTGGCTTTTGTAAAATTATTAAATGCTGCTTCATAATCTTCTTTTTTATAAGCTGCACTGCCAATATTGTAGTATAACTCTGGCAATTCTGGGCGTTGAAGCTGGGCGTCAATAAAGCTCTTCATCGCATCTTCATATTTTCCCTGTTCGTATGCTTCAATGCCTTTTTTGACACTCTTAGAACTGCTTGCAGAAACAGAATTGTGAGTCAACATAAGGCTCATAACAATAAGAATGAGGATATTAATACTTTTCATAAACAGATACCCTAATAATATTTGAACGACCTAAAGTGCACAGGGTTGTTAAACTATAACCTAAATCATCCCCAGCTCTCCTGCCCTCTTGGGGCAGAGAGGCTAATAGGAATTGCCAATCTATTTATCTGGAATACTATAGCTGCATATAAGCTGCTATTTTATCAACTACTTGTTCTGGTGTAAGTTCTGTTGAATCAATCATAATTGCATCTTCTGCTGGTTTCAAAGGAGCAATATTTCGTGATGAGTCGTTTCTATCTCTTAAAGCTATAGATTGTTCAATTTCAGGCAGGGTTTGTTTTTGTTCCACATCTTTTATAACACTTTCGTTGTAACGTCTTAATGCTCTTATCTCTAAATCTGCTGAAAGGAAAAATTTATAGCTTGCATCTGGAAACACAACTGTTCCCATGTCTCTGCCTTCAAAAACCGCATCATTGTTCTTTGCAATCTCCCTTTGAAAACCAAGCAATGCCTGACGCACAGCTTTTTTAGCCGATAAATCAGAGGATATCATGGTAATCTCTGGCGTTCGTATATAATCGGTAATATCTTGACCAGAACTAAAAAGCCGATACACCCCTTCTGGCTGAAGTTTTAATTCAAACGAAATTGATGATAGAAGTGCATCAAGTTCGTCATCATTATGCCAGTTTAGACCGCAACGACAAACTTCATAGGCAACGCCTCTATAAAGAGAACCAGTATCAACATACGCACAACCAAGACGGGCGGCAAGTAATTTGCTTACAGTTGTTTTACCGGCTCCCGCAGGTCCGTCAATAGTAATAATTCTTGTTGTCTTTTTCATATCTATTTTTTGTTGTTAATTTGCTTTTTGTTATTTTTAGATAAAATGGGATTATAAAGAGAGAACCTTTTTGAGAGCCTCGATAAATGCTCTGTTTTCTTCTGGTAAACCAGCACTGATTCTTAAACATGATGGGAAACCATAGGATTTCATTGAACGAGTGATTATGCCATGTTTAAGCATCTCTTTAAAAACTTCTGTAGCATCTTTTTTTACATCAAGAAGGAAAAAATTTGCCTGAGTAGGAAAAGTTTTAATGCCCATTTCAGATAATTCATTCACAAGATAATCAATGCCTTGGTGCATTATATTTATACCATTTTTTAAAAACTCATAATCAGCAAGAGCTGCGGCAGCAGCAACTTGAGCAAGAGAGTTTACATTAAATGGCTGCCTTATCCTGTGTAGAACTGATGCAATCTCTTGATCCATTATACCATATCCAACTCTGAATCCTGCAAGTCCATAAGCCTTAGAAAAGGTGCGGAGAGTAACAATATTACTTTCTAAATTGCTTGCAAGGCTGTTAAATATATTTGGGTCTCTTGCAAATTCAATATATGCCTCATCAACAATCACAATGATATTTTTAGGAATTTTTGCCATGAACTTATTAAATTGATTAGTTGTAAAGTGGCTTCCAGTTGGATTATTAGGGTTTGTTAGAAATATCATAGCTGTTTTTTCTGTTACAGCGTCAGCTAAAGCATCAAGGTCAATTTCAAGCCCGTTTAATGGAATCATAACAGGGGTTCCACCAGATGTTTTCACTGAAATCTCATACATCAAAAATGATGGTAAAGGCATAAGAGCTTCTTTTCCAGAACCAAGAAAAGCATGAGCAAGAAGAGCGATAATATCGTCAGAGCCGTTGCCTACAATAATATTTTCATTTTTTACGTTAAAACGCTCTGCAAGTTTAGATGTCAATTTGAATGCACTTCCATCAGGATAGCGATTCATTGAAGCAAGGTGTTCACCAATTGCCTTGATAGCTAAAGGAGATGGACCAACAGGGTTTTCATTAGAGGCAAGTTTAACAATATTTTTAATACCATACTCTCTTTCAAGCTCATCAATTGGCTTTCCGGGTTCGTATGGTTTAATTGACATGATGTAGTCTGGAACATTAAATTTCATATAAAACTCCCAAAAGAACAGCCATAGTCAACATACAGTTCAAACATTTAATCAATCTAAGTTAGAAAAGTCATGGACAACGCTGTAATAAAAATTAAAGGTGTGATAAAAAACGATTTAAACTTAATCAAATTTAATAGAAAGTGGATAATTTATTGAGCTTTCTATTTATTGTCAACTTTTTTGATTGCGAAGCTCGGGTTCATAACCCGCCACTTGCGGCGGGGAGTTTCATTTAGTGTCAAAAATAGAGATTTATAATATTAGCGATTCAAGATAAAGATCAGGATATAAAAATATGCAGCACGGTTTACACAATGACGCAATAAAAAATTTTGATAAGGTAATTACAGGGCTTGAAAATTTATGTGGGAAATATGAGTTAAGCTCTATTTACAGAGAGAAACTTAAAGGGAAAAGATTAGGATTGCTCGCAAATCCAGCCTCTGTTGATTCATATTTTAGACACGCCTCAAGTTTGATAAACAAGATATATCCAGATCAACTTAAAGCTCTTTTTTCGCCTCAGCATGGCTTTTATGCGGAAAAGCAAGATAACATGGTTGAATCAGCCCACTCAATTGATCCTATTCTCAAAATTCCAATATTTAGCCTCTACAGCACAACACGTATTCCAACAAAAGAGATGTTTGATCTAATTGACACATTAATTGTTGATATTCAAGATGTAGGGACACGTGTATATACATTTATCTATACCATCTCATATTGTCTTGAAGTTGCTGCAAAGTATGGCAAGGAGGTTGTTATTTTAGACCGTCCAAATCCGATTGGGGGATTGAATGTGGAAGGAAATATTCTAAAAAGCGAATATTCATCATTTGTTGGAAGATTTCCAATTCCCATGCGGCACGGCATGACAGTTGGCGAAATTGCAACCCTCTTTAATTCTGAATTTATCGTAGAAAAAAAGTGTGATTTAGCAATTATTCCAATGGTTGGTTGGAAGAGAAAGATGCTCTTTCCAGATACTAAACTTCCATGGATTCCACCTTCCCCAAATCTTCCAAACCCATTTTCAGCTTTAGTCTATCCTGGACAAGTTATTTGGGAAGGAACAAATATTTCTGAAGGCAGAGGCACAACACAACCGTTTGAGATATTTGGCTCTCCTTTTATTGACACGGAAAAAATATTTAAAGCCCTTATGGAGAAGGTTCAAAGCCCTGTAGGTGATATAAAAGGCTTTGTATTAAGACCAATTGCATTTGAGCCAACATCAGGAAAATGGCAGGGTAAGGTTTGCTATGGATTTCAGATACACGTTGTTGAACCATACGCATTTAAGCCGTATAAAACTTCGCTATTTCTTCTTCAGCAAATTATAAAGCATCACTTTGATCAATTTAGGTGGAAAGAGCCACCTTACGAATATGAATATGTGAAACTTCCAATTGATCTGATACTTGGAGACAAAGAGTTGAGAGAAGCTCTTGAAAACTTTGAAAATATAGATGCTATTGAAGAGTCATGGCAAGATGAGCTTGAGAAGTTTAAAAAGATGAGCAGGAAATTTTATATTTATGAGTGAAAATATCATAACCATATATACAGATGGAGCTTCATCAGGAAACCCAGGTCCAGGGGGAATTGGTATATTTTTAAAATATAATGAGCATGAAAAAGAGATATCTGAATCAATTGGGCATACTACAAATAACATAGCAGAGTTGACAGCAATTAAAAGAGCATTGCTTGAGCTTAAGAGATACGATTTACCTGTGAGGCTTTATACAGACAGCAGCTATGCACTTGGGATATTAACCAAAAGATGGAAAGCAACAAAAAATCAGGAATTAGTAGCAGAAACAAGAGAGCTTATCAAAAAATTCAAAGATATTCGCTTTATTAAAACAAAGGGTCATGCTGGAGTTGTAGGCAATGAAAAAGCAGATGCTCTTGCGACACAGGCAATCAAGAAAATATCCTTAACAGGCAAATAAAGTATTTAAAAACAAACTGTTGTAAGATTTGACAACTTTTCAAAAGTTGTCAAATCTACCCACTATTGTCAAATCTATAGATTGGTTCTCAAAATTTCACCATATATTATTTTACATGCCTATGACTCTTAACCCCTCTTCAAGATCGTAATATGGTCTAATATCGTATTTATATCCAGTAATACCGATATAAACAGCCATATTATTCCCAAGTGCTTGTAACCCTTCTGCTAACTTCTCATTCTCAAGTTCATAAAAAGTGATAGAGTTAATACCATTATTTATATCAGCACAAATATATGGACCTTTTTTCTTAAGATAATCTGGCAGCTTAGGTGCTGTTAAATAACGCTTCGCAACCTCTTTAGCACTTTCTGGTGGATAGACAACATTAGTAATTAAAATCATTTTATATCTCCTTATTTTGTTTTGTTAATGATGCCAACGGTCGATTTTTTAAATCTGCTCTGCTGTCAATGTAACTTCTCTACTTCCAAACATCACCTTACCGTTGCTGATAATCAAAGGGTAACTTACACCACCTGCAAAGGTTAAAGTTTGAGATGTTTTTGTTGCTGGAATCTTAATACTCGTGCCTGTGGTTGTATTTTCTAAATAAACCGTTGCACCAGAACGCCGGACAGTAAATCCAGAAGCTGATTCTTCAATATTTACAACATTTTCTCCAATAAAGTTGACACATTCAGCCTTTCCTCCAGATTCTAAAGTAATTGTGTTACCGCCAGACCCAAACACCTTAACAGTTTCTCCAGAATTAACAGTTAGTGATGAGGATTGTGCTGTCAATACTTTGTAAGATGTTCCTCCACTGCTGCCAAAAGATATTTGGGCAGTATTGCCTGTGATTGCAATCTCTTGCCCTGTAGTGTCTGAACCAGAGGCACTATTTTCAAGTGATGCGGTTCCTGCTGCACTAGATTTGGCTTTGAGATTTATATAGGCAACAACGCCGTCATTTATAAGATTGTTGTTGGTGATGGAAAAAATACCAATTCTGAGCTTGTTGCCGTTTATGATGTTGCTGCTGATCTCTTTACCTGCACTTGTCCCAGCAGCCCCTATTTCAGCAGTTACAGATTCAAAAAGGTCTGGATTGTATGCAATGTCAGAACTGATAGAAGCCAATTGCCCCCCGCTGCCTGCTAAGGTCAGAGCCAATTTAATGGTGCTGCCAGCAGTGGAATTTTTGCCTTTCAATGTTAAAGTTGGTGTTGCAAAGGCGTTGGTGGAAATTGCAATTAGGCAAAATATAGTAAATATTATTTTTTTCATGTTGTTGAGTCCTTTTTTAAATTTATGAATTGTCAAAATTTTATTTATCCTGCCTTATCCTTTTATCTTGGGTATCCTGATTCAGAATTTAGTGGATTAAAGAGAAATACTCTGAACTTTTGGTAGAGAAATGTTTAACATCTTTGCAATCTCTTCATTTGAATATCCTGCTTTGCGAAGAGATAGAAATTCTTTCTATCTCTTCTTTTTGTTTTAGAGCATTTTTCAACATAGTAAAGATTCCAATGGGTTATCAACGGCTTGTGTGTTTTAATATTAAGCATTCTATAGTGGTTAAACCAGAACTCTTATTCATCTTTTTCTTCAAAAATAGAGTCAACCAAAAGATGAATGCCATAACAAGCTCTGAGTTCATCATAATTATGCTCACATTTTAATTTACAACTGTATTAACCAATTCCACACTAAAATCTTCCATCTGATAAATACACAAACCATCAACATACAGAAGACCATCTGCTATAATTTTACGAGCTGTCTTGTTATCAATAATATCGTGAGTGTTATCAACAATATCTTTGATATGGGCTAAAATTTCAACTCTTTTGCATGAAGGGATAATCTGCCCCCTATAAATCCATTTATGAGTGCGGTTTGGCGATAACACAAGATCGTACTCATAAGGATCATATTTCCATATTTTAAGAGCATAAAACTTAATAAGCTGCAAAAATGATTCAACACCAAGAGAGCCAGGGCAAACTGGGTCTTGATAAAAATGGGCTTTAAAAAACCACTCATCAGGATTGACGATTTTACTGCCTTTTATAAACCCTTTTCCATATTTTCCCTCATCAGGTAAAAAAAGATCAATAGTGTCAATCATAAGAAGAGCCTTTGCGGGCATTCCTTCTTGATCATCTAATTTATTTTGATAAGGTTCATCTAATTTTTGAGTAATTAATTGCTGTGATTCTAATTTGGGTGTGTATTCAAGTTCTGAATTTCTGATTCCAGTTTGATTTGATAGTGCTTGAGCCGTGAAAAATCCAAAATTTGTCTTTCCTTTATAGATATATTCATCACCTTTTAACACCTCCATAAGAAAATTTTGTATAATCAGACCACCAGCATGAGAAACAGATGTCATCTTAGAACGCATGGTCAGAGTTATAAATTCAGCCTCCAATCTATTTACAGGCTGAAAAATTTCAGCTTCTCCGCCAAGATTTCTAAAAAAGAGCCTCTCTTTGCTTTTTAATGCAGAGCCTGCGTATGCAGCAAGCCACCCGCAAGGCTGTAATGCAATTTCAAGCAAAATGCAAAACGGCAGAAAATCTGTTTTTCCCTCTCTAAAATACCAGCCATCACAAGGCATATCAAACTCTGCCTCTATCCAGCCACCTGACACCATTTCCCAAGGTTTTGCATCTGCTTTTATAACTCTGTCCATGAAAAAATAGGGAGGTCCGGGAAGCCGCGCAATTTGTCTGTCTGTGTCAAACTCTTTATATTTTTCTCCAAATGCCTTTGATGGGCTGCCAATTGCAAATTCAAGTATCTGTTCTTTGCTAAATAAGGCGGAAAGGCTTTGATTTTCTCTTACATAAACTCCATTTTCTTTAGTATTGTTGTGAACAGTGTCTTTAAGAAGCGAAGCACCAATCACAACCTCAATATCAGATACCTCTACTTGCGATGCTTCAATATAAGATGAGCCTGTTTTAGATGCGTCTATCTGAGATGAATCCACTTTAGATAGGCACATACAAAGTTCATCAACAAAACTCTCTGCACCCTCTTTTAATGGAATCAACTCAATGCCGCGTTTAATAAAAGCATTTTTAAGAGATGGGGAGACCATTCCACCTTCCCAAGGACCCCAATTTATTGATAGAAACCTGCATTGATTATTTTGGCGTTTTGCATAATATTGGGCTGTCTTGTTTAAAACCTCATTTGCCATTGAATAGTCAACCTGCCCTAAGTTGCCAAATCTTGCTGCAACTGACGAAAAAAAGACCACAAATTTAAGCTCATCATTGTATTTATAACTATTATCTTGTTTATTTAGTGTTACACCATTTTGAAGCGTTACAATATTATTGATTTCAGCACAGTAAAAAGCAAAATTATTAAAAGTGGCGTTTAAAAGATTCTCCATACCATCAACTTTAGTGCTAAAAACAGCTTCAAACTGTGATTCGCTCTTATCAACAATCAGCTTGTCCTCCAAAATACCAGCACCATGAACAATTCCGCTTATTTTGCCAAATTTTTCTCTAATATCGTTTAGGGTTTTCCTGACATCTTCCATATTGCGAATATCAACGCTGTAATATTGAACAACAGAACCAGCAGCAGATATTCTCTCAAGATTTTGGGTAATCTCCCTATTGGCAATTATCTTCTTACAGATTTTTTGAAGTTCCATAGGAGTTGGTGGGGTATTAGTTGTTGATGTGGTATTGGAAATATTATTAATATTGGCAAGAACGGCTTTTTTAATATCTGATTCTGAAACAATGCCATTTAACCACGCAGGTTCTGGCTCTGGAATTGGCGATCTTCCAATAAGTATGATTGTTGGAGAAAATCGTGATGCAAGTTCAACAGCACATTCAGCAGTAACGCCTCTTGCTCCGCCTGTAATCACAATCACATCTTTATTATTAAGCAAAAAATAAACTCCATTTTTACTACCAGAGTTGGGGAAATCAGAGAAAAAGGGTAGGGGACTATTAATTAATTCAGGAATAATGCAAAAACCATCTTTTATGCCGATTTCAACCTTACCATGTAAGGCAGAATCCACGCTGTAACGAGTAAAAATAAGAGAAACGATTTGGGAGATATATTCCCCTCGCCTTTGGAGAGGGGTGAGGGGTGAGGCTGATGTAGATGGTAAGTCAATAGCTTTGCATAAAACACCACTCCATTCAAGAGAAGCTGTTTTTACAAGCCCAGCAAGCCCGCCTTGGATAGGATCGTATTGAATAGAATCATCAATATTTTCGTCTCCAAAACCAAAACTTCCGTCAAGAAAAGAGATAGTTGCAAAAAAACCGCATGATTTAACAAGGAATTTTCCACTTTGTTTTGCAAGGAGGAATGCTTTTTTTAGAAATTCTTTGGCATTAGTAGAATTGATAAAATTTACGTTTTCAGAAAGTTCTGAATGGAGATCGTTGTTAGATAATAGAGAAGAGTTATTTCCTGCAATAATAACAAGACCTGCCATGTCAGACAGGTCTTTATTTAAAGCATCGTCAATTTTAATTATCTCTGAATTTATCTTACTTTTACTAAATTCAGACTGTAATGCTAAAGCAATATTAAGACTAACATCAGAAACATTATTGTAACCAGTCGCATCATTATCGCAATCACTGCTAACATTATCTAAATCTGCATTATCACAACCACCTGATGCAATATAGACCTTTTTAGTGGTCTCAATGGCTATTTGGTATCCATTTTCTAAACTAAGAGCATCAAAAGGAATCTTTTTAAGAGATATAACCTGTCTTAAGAGTTTTTTTTTTGACAAGAAGCTATCTGACAAGGCTCAACTTGATAAGATGCTTTTTGATAAGAAGAAGTTTCAATGCCAGCGGTCTCGGTCTCTTTAATCTCTGCTTTTTCTTTTTGATCGCCTGAAATATGCTTTGCAATCTGCTCAATTGTTTTTAGTCGTCCAAGGTCATCAGGTGATATTTGTTTTGCTTCAGGAAGTTTTTCCTCAAGTTTTGATAAAATTTCAACTCTCTTGATTGAATCAATCCCAAGATCAGACTCTATATCCATATCAGATGTAAGCATCTCTACTGGAAAGCCTGTTAATTCGCTGATGGTTTCCATCAAAATTTCCATAATATTTTGATTGGTGTTTTGGCTATTTGAACCAATTTGGGCTTGAGAAGTAATATGCTCTTGAGAATCAACATGTTTTTGCAAAACAATATGCTCTTGCGGATTAATATGCTGCTGTTGCGAAGCAGTTTGGTGGTTAGAATGTGAAGGCTGATAATGGTTTGGAATATATTGGTTAATCGTTTGAACAGTTTGAGTTGCTGGAGTAAGAGCATCACAAATATCTTTAAGGGTCTTTAATGTTCCCATATTTTCAGGAGTGAGAGCGTCCGCATTTGGCAAAGATTTTTCAAGCTCTGAAACAATCTCCACTCTCTTAATTGAATCAATCCCAAGGTCTGACTCAATATCCATATCAAGAGTTAGCATTTCAACTGGAAATCCTGTGAGTTTGCTTACAGTTTCAAGAAGGATTGATTCTACTTTTACAACGCTACTTGGTTCAAGAGTTGTTTCTGACTGACCCTCTGGTTTTGTTTGAGTGTAATCTACCGGCTTTGCTTGAACGTAATCTGCTGTTTTTGGCTGAATATGCTCTACTTTCTGGGGTTGAATATAGCTTGATGACTTTGTTTGAACGTAATTTGATGGCTCTATTTTAACATGATCTGTCTTATGAACATTATTAGACTGTGTTTGTTGATGAACAGTAGTTGCGGGTTGGTAGTGTAAATTAACTGCTGTGTTATTTTTTCCATTGTTTTTTGGAGGTATATTGCTTGTCTCAATCTTTATTTGAGGCGTGGTGTTTTCATAAATTTTAGTTTGATTATGACTGTTATTATTATTCAGAGAGTAAATAGCATTTTCTGCAAAAAATCTTGTCTGCTCCATCATTGCTTGTAATGTTTTGCTTGCAGTTGCTTGAGTCTCTAAAAATTTCTCATGTGCAAGAGCTGTGCGGGTCTGAAGCTCCTGCATAGACTCCATACCTTTTTGAACCATCTGCATTGCACTGTAAATAATTGGAGATTGATGGGTCAATAATTGCTGATAATTTGCTGATGATTGATAATGTGCTGACGATTGATGATTCATTGTTGATGGTTGGTGATTTATTGACGATGGCTGAGTTTCTGAAATATGAGACGCGATGTTGCGACTCTCTACAGGGTTATATTGTCTATCCATATCAACTCCTTTTTCCTGTTTGCTATTACTCTTTTTTATATAAATTTGTTGTGGCTCTTTATTCCCCCTCCCAATTGGGGAGGGGGAAGGGGGTGGGGCAATAGGAACTGCCAATTTATTTGTCTGTAAAATTTTTTGAGACTTAGGCTTTACATTCGCACCAGTTAAGGGGATTCTCATTACCTTTTTTGCTGGCTTCTCAACTCTATCTTCCCATTGGTCAAGAGATACTTTAATACCAGAAGCAGCAAGAGAGCATAAAAGATAAGCTAAATCTTCAATTGCTCTTTTCTTGCCAGCAGAAGAATCCATTGAAAGAGAGATAATATTTTTATCTAAAAAATTTTTAGAATTTTCTGATTCTAATTTAGAATTTTTGGATACTACTGAATTTTTTGATGTTGATTGAGCATTATCTTCTAAAATAGAGCGTGTAAGCCCTGTTAATACTGTTTTGGGACCAACTTCAATAAAGGTTGTGATGTTGTTATCCAACATTGATTCAATGTTTTTCATAAAATGGACAGGATTTATAAGCTGCTCCCCAAGAAGAGTCTTTATTTTATCCAAATCATTTGGATATTTTCCGCCTGTAGTGTTAGAAAAAACATCTATCTTCTTATCTGAATCATCTATATAGATTTTATCCACAACTCTTTTAAAAGGCTCAACAGCATTTTCAACAAGAGTGCTGTGGAAAGCTGCTGCAACTGTGAGCTTTACACCTCTTAGTTTCTTAGCTTTACATAGTTTTACAGCTTTATTGATTTCATCGGTTCTTCCAGACAAAACCACCTGATTTGGGCTATTTATATTTGCAACAACAAGATTAAGATTTTCAGATTTTATAAGCTCGTCGATCTCTTTAAACGCTGCTTTAACGGCAAACATGGTTCCAGCATCATCTCCTTCAAGTGCTGCATTTGCCATCAATTTTCCTCTTTCAGATGCCAATTTGAAAAAAGTTTCATCATCTATCCAATTTGCGACACAAAGAGCTGTCAACTCTCCAAAACTATGACCACAAACAGCATCAGGCTTGATGCCAAATCTTGCAAGAATCTTTGCCATAGCAAGACTGACTGCCCCAATTGCAGGCTGGGCAATGTCAGTGCTTCTTAACTTATCTTCTGATGTTTTTTCATCTTGGGCATACAATGGAGGGGGGAAAATATAATGTTGCAACTCTTCTTTTGGGTTGTTATTAATTTGTCCAAACATATCTTGAGCTGACTCAAGTGCCAAAAGAGCTTCGGGGAACATAGAAATCAGCTCTCTGCCCATGCCTATATATTGGCTTCCTTGTCCCGGAAATAGAAATCCAATCTTTGGATTGAGTTCTCTTTTTTCTTCTCTTCTTTTATCTAATGAGATTGGGTGGCTTATAAAATCTGACCCGTAAAATATCCCTGTTTTGTTTTCTGATAAATTTTCTCTCTTGTTTGCTGAATCGACCAAATATTTGAGAGCCTCTGTAGCTTTTGTTTCTGGATCATCTTGATCCGTTATTACAATCAGAAGCCTATGCAAATCAGACGATGAAAAGTTTTTTCTTAAATTTTGACACTCCCACGCTATGTTATGAGCTTTTTCGCTGCAATCTAATGTTGCTCCAGCCGATGATTTGCCAGAATCTAAAGCATTAATTGAATCTTGAAATTTTAGGATATTTTCTTTTAATTTTTCTAAAGTATTGGCTGAAAAGGCTGCAATCTGAACAGTGCCGTCCCACGAAACATGCTCTTTATTTTGTCTGAATTCTTCAAGAACTACGTGAAAATTGCTGCCTCCAAATCCAAAAGCACTAACTCCGCATCTTCTTGGGTGAGATTTAGATTTGACCCAAGGTTTTGCGATCGGGTTTAAATAAAAGGGAGAGTTTATTATATCAATTTCAGGATCAGGATTTTCAGCTTTAAGAGTGGGTGGAATAACCTTGTGATGAAGACTTAACACAGCTTTGATGAGACCAGCAGCACCAGCAGCAGCTTTAGCATGACCAATCATAGATTTAACAGAGCCGACAGCAACAGTGTTTTTTTCTGGATAATTGTCTTTGAGGTAGGTGGTGCTATCTTCTGGGCAAACACAAGGATTGACTCTACTGTCAACATTATATCTATTTTCATAAAATAGGGATTTTAGGGCAGTAAGTTCAATTTTATCGCCAACACGAGTTCCAGTTCCATGAGCTTCAAATAGCTCAACTGTTGAAGGATCAACTTTTGCTTCACTGTATGCTGATCTTAATGCTCGAAGTTGCCCGCCAGCGTCAGGAGCATATATTCCACCTGTTTTCCCATCGCTTGATGTGCCGATTCCTCTTATGACAGCGTAAATTTTATCATTATCACGCTTTGCATCTTCAAGCCGTTTTAAGACAACCATGCCAATACCTTCACCAAGAACCGTGCCATCAGCCTCTTTTGAAAACGGTTTAGCATCGCTTGTAGGCGAAAGAACGCCGGTTTTAGAAAAGCATATATGCATAAATATGTCATTTAAGCAATCCACACCGCCGCTTATAGAAATATCACACCTTCCAGATAGAAGTTCTAAACAGGCTGTATGAATTGCACTCAATGAGCTTGCACAAGCAGCATCAACAACTGTGTTTGTGCCGCCTAAATTGAGGCGGTTTGCAATTCTTCCGGCAACCACATTTCCAAGAAGTCCGGGAAATGAGTTCTCCTGCCATTTTGGAAAACTTGCAGAAATCCGCTTAATAATTTCGTCATGTTTTTCACCTGTTATGCCAGACTCTTGAAGTGCTTTTTTCCATAAAGGGTGATAGAGCCTTGCACCAAGCGGAATTACAAGCTCTTGAGTTCCAGTAACACCCAAAATAACGCTTGTTCTTAGATGGTTGGCTGTTTTGCTCTTTTCAGGATTAACATTTACACTTTTATCTAAATTAGTAGTTGAACTATCTGAATCAGATAAACTATCTGAATTGATTGAATTTGTCCCATTTGGAGGATAACCCGCATCTGCAAGAGCCATTTCAGCAACCATTAACCCCAAAAGCTGCGAGGTATCGGTTGCCTCGAGATTATTTGGTGGAAAGCTGTATTTTGCTGGATCAAAGTTAATTTTTGGAATAAATCCGCCTCTTTTGCAGTAGGTGTGGTCAGGAGCTGCTCGATTTTCGTCAAAGTAATCTTTTAGAGACCAATGGCTGTCTTCAGGAATTTCGGTAATTGCGTCTTTGCCGTTAAATAGTAAACTCCAGTACGCTTTAAGTCCGTTAGAGTCTGGGAAAATAGCTCCCATACCTATTATTGCTATCAAATGAGCTTTAGACACAAATCCCCCATATTATTAAAATAATTCTATATTTTGTTTAGGAATCTCACTTATCTTCTAAAAACCAAGTTTGTTGACCGTTCTTAAATTTTAAGTTATAGAGCCTTAGTTTGATTTTGAACCATTAATATATTAATATGATTATTTTGTATAGGCAAAGAGGTTGTTTTGACAAAAATTTTACATTGTTTGGGTGTAACCCACTACCAATAAATCTTATTGAACGGAAAATGGTAAGGATATGCGATATATAATTTTTAGCGACATTCATTGCGATAAGGCATCGTGTGAATCAGTCATTTCAAAAACAAAAAACGCTGATTTTGCAATAGGTGCGGGTGATTATGCTCTGTTTAGAAAAGGACTTGAACAAACTATTGATATTCTCTCCTTGATAAAAATTCCTGTTATTTTAGTCCCTGGAAATCATGAAACCTGCCTTGAGCTGTCAAATGCCTGTGAAGAGTATAATAATTTTCATATTCTGCATGGTAATTCTATACAGATCAATGGAGTTCTATTTATGGGAATTGGTTGTGCCATTCCAGTAACGCCTTTTATACCGTGGTCAGTTGACCTTTCCGAAGAAGAGGCACAAAAACTTTTACCAGAACCTCATAATGATTTTGTATTTATCACCCACTCACCACCATTTGGTTGTTTAGATACATTGAATAACAATAAGCATATTGGCAGTAAGAGTATCAGAACATTTATTGAAAAATCAAAGCCTTTGTTTGTAGCATGTGGTCATATCCATGAGAGATGGAAACAGCAAAGCAATATAAATGGTATTCCTGTAATCAATGCTGGTCCAGAAGGCTATGAATTTGAGTATTGAAAGTGAAATTTATATATCTTTGAAAGATCATAAATTGAGGTTTACTAAAAGAAAACATTAAATGTGGGGACGCACGCCGTAAGTCTCTACTTTGCAATATAAACAACTCAATTTATTTAGGAGAAGCAGTATGTTCAAAAATTTGAAATTAGGTTCAAAACTGATGCTTGGTTTTTCATCAATTGCTTTGATAGCTTTAGCATTAGGCATTATGGGCTATTACGGAGTTGTTAAAAACAGTAAAGCAATTAATGAGATAGGAGTTGTAAGATTACCAAGTGTTCAATCAATTCTTGATATAGAGATTGCCATAGACAAAATTAACAAACATATTAGAACTCTACTTATTCCAAACCTCGCTGTAGAGGACTATGCCCAAGAGTATAGTGGTATTGAACAAGCCCGAAAAGATTACAAGGAGGGTTTTGACATCTATGAACTTTTACCACAAACGCGAGAAGATGCTCTTAAATGGAAATATTTTAGAGACGCAGTGTCAGAAATAGTTAGTCTTAATGATAATATATTTAAGTTTCACCGTGAGATTAGCGAAACTGGAATTTACAACCCTGATGAGCTGTTAAGTAAACTAAATAAGTTCAAAGCAGACCATTATACTCTTGAACTTAAAGTTGCTGATATGATTCTTTCTGGGGGGGCGTTTGATGGTGGAGAAGATCACACTGTCTGTAACTTTGGACGTTGGTTAATAGGTTTTGAAACTACAGACCCAGAACTTAATCAACTGATTCAAAGCCTTAAAGAACCACATAAAAATTTTCATGGCTCTGTAACTAAAATACGTGATGCCATAAAAGCAGGGGACAAAGATGAAGCCTTGAAACTATTTGAAACTACAATGAAGCCCTCTGCACAAGAAGTTTTCAAGATTTTTGATAAGATGATAGCAGAAGCAGAAAAGGTTGAAAAACTTTATGCAACCCTCCACGAAATGGTTATGGATAAGTCAATACCACTTCAGCAAAAAGCTGCTGAATACCTTGAAGCAGTTGCTCATATTAATGTTAAACTCGCAGCAGATGAGGTTGAGAAGGCAGAAAAACAGGCTAAATTTTTAAAGAATGCTTCATTGATATCCATGTTATCTGGAATTTTTATCTCTTTAACTCTTGCGGTTCTAATAACTAAATCAATCGCCCGACCTATTCTTCAAGGGGTAGATTTTGCAAAAAAGATGTCAGAGGGTGATATGACCCAAAATATAGCCATTGACCGCAATGATGAGGTCGGTATCCTCATAAAAGCACTCAATCAGATGTCTGCTGAGTTAAGAGCTATGTTTAAAGGTATTATCACAGGGGTTCAGACACTCTCTTCATCAGCCACACAGCTTAACGGCATTTCTCATCAGATGGCAATTGGGTCTGAACATACTGCTGGTAAAGCTCATACAGTTGCAGCAGCAGCAGAGGAGCTAAGTTCTAATGTCAATTCAGTTGCAGCAGCAATGGAGCAGACAAACGCCAATATGAATGTTGTTTCATCAGCAGCAGAAGAGATGACCTCTACAATAAGCGAAATTGCTGGAAACACGGCAAATGTTAGCAACGTAACAGCTAAGGCTGAAAAACAGGCTCATACAGCTTCAGAAAGAGTTCAAAATCTTGGTAAGGCTGCTCAGGAGATAGGAAAAGTTACTCAGACAATTGCGGAAATCTCAAGCCAGACAAACCTTCTTGCACTTAATGCGACAATTGAGGCAGCAAGAGCAGGAGAGGCGGGCAAAGGTTTTGCTGTTGTTGCAAGCGAGATCAAAGAGCTTGCAAAACAGACAGCAGCAGCAACTGAAGAGATTAAAAATCGTGTAAAAGGGATTCAAGATGCAACAGGCAGCACTGTAAACGAAATCATAGAGATTGCGGGAGTCATAACTCAAGTAAATGAAGGTGTGTCAACAATCGCTGCTGCTGTTGAAGAGCAATCTTCAACTACAAGGGAGATTGCAGATAATGTGGCTCAAGCTTCTTTAGCAGTTAGTGATGTTGGTAAAAATGTTGTAGAAAGCTCGTCAGTTACTGCTGAAATTGCAAAAGATATAGCAGAGGTAAACCACTCTGCAACAGAGATGGCAAATAGCAGTTCTCAAGTAACCATGAGTGCTAAAGAGCTTGCAAGACTTGCAGAACAATTAAAGGATATGATGGGGAAATTTAAGGTGTGAGATATAGTTTTACAGATAATATCGAATTTCCTTCACCTAACCTTGCAAGGTATGACGGTCTCCTCTGTATCGGAGGAGACCTAACTTGGCAACGGCTTATTAAAGCATATCAAAGTGGTATTTTCCCCTGGTTTTCAGAAGGTGATCCAATTTTGTGGTGGTCTCCTGATCCACGCCTTGTTTTATGTCCTGACAAAATATATATCTCAAAAAGCTTATATAAAAAGATCAAAAAAGGCTGTTTTGAGATAACTATGGACAACGCTTTTGAAGATGTAATTGTTTGCTGCTCAAAGTTCAGGAATAAAAACCGAACATCTACATGGCTTGTTGATGAGATGGTTCAAGCCTATATTGAGCTTCATAAACTTGGATATGCACACTCTGTTGAGAGCTGGAAAGATGGTAAACTTGTTGGTGGGCTTTACGGTGTCTCACTTGGCAGAATCTTTTTTGGTGAATCTATGTTCTCTTACCAAACCGATGCCTCAAAAGTTGCTCTTGCTGCTTTATGTTCTCATTTAAAACAACAAGAATTTAACCTTATTGATTGTCAGGTGAAAACTTCTCACCTTATCTCAATGGGTGCTCAAGAGATACCAAGAAGCCTATTTTTAAGAGTATTAAAGGCTTCCTTGAGAAATGAAGATTTAAGAGGGAAATGGGAACTTTATCGTTCTTCTAAGGAATAAGAATTTAATAATGCCCGAAATTATATCCAGCAAGTAGGGAACAACGATCGTTGTTCCCTACTTGTGTTATTAAATTTTCGTTCCTAAATGATTATTAATTTCCCCCTTGGGGGCAGGGCTGTTAAGTTCTTTTCAAAGTGTTGACAGAGTAGGTAAGTTTTCATAAAGCGTTTCAGAGTTATAAGTATTATAAACTTGAAAGACATGGAGACTATTATCTGAATATGAATTTAATTGAAA